>JADMJV010000159.1 GCA_018780265.1 bacterium | reverse complement strand
CACGTGCCTGGAACGGTTGGCCCACGGCAAGCCGCCACCACCGTCTGGGTAGCCTCTGCCCATCGGCATTTCTGTGCCGATTCGGTCAGTGACTCCGCCCTCGTTCAGCCGCGCTCACCTCGCACGTTACGGCGCCAGGCCCGCCGCATGGAAAATACGTGCCGGGCCTGGTTGAAGCGATACTGCGACAGATTCTCGTGCAGCGGCAGCAGAATCTCTTTGCGGGCATAGAGAAAGCGCAGCCAACTCCCCAAGGCGGTGAGCATTCCCATCAGCGCAGGTGGCCCAAGCGTGGCGAAATAGCCGTCCAGCAAGCTCTGAGGAAATTCCTGAAAGGCAAACCCCTGGCTGCGCTGTTCGTGGAAGAAGTGGTGCAGATACCTCAGGTAGGCTCTGGGATCGGCCAGGTGCTGTTGCAGGCGATGAAGATACTGGCGATACTGCTCCTGGCCGCGGGCTGGCCAGCTCGCTGGAGGCACCAGCTGGAGGTGCTCCAACCGCTTGGAGCGACGAAGTGAGCCGCTGGGCAGTTCTGGCGATTCGGGCACCAGCGGCTGACCTATTTTCTGGAGATAGCGCAGCCAGCTGGCCAGGGCACAAAGGAATTTCTCCCGTTAACGCCCCCACGTAGAGATCCAAAGCCGATCGGGGAATCTCAAAGAACGCCAATCCCTGGCGAACCTGAAAGTGGAAGAAGGGCCATAAAAGCCTCAGGTAGCTTCGAGGACGGGCGCTTTCTCACAACAAAGTAGCTTCATAGTGGCGATAGTGGCGCTTGGCCTCCAGCGGCCAGCTCTCAGGACGGTCCAGGTCCTTCTTTTTCACGCGGATGGCACTCCTTCAGGGGTTTTCTCAAGTCAGCGATCAGGTGCAGAAAGCGGTCGTGGTCGCGCCGGCTGCGCAACCACTGGTCCGGGAAGGTCAGCAGATGGACGTAGGGGATCACCACCGGGCGAGGGCGTGGTATGGGCAGAGCGCCTCGAGGCTGCGTCCCATCTTGCGCACGGCCACACCGCAGGCTTCAAAGAGGGTCACC
>JADMJV010000166.1 GCA_018780265.1 bacterium | reverse complement strand
CCGCCGCCTTCGAAGGCAAAAGCCGCCTGGAGAGCCTGCATCACCAGTGCGCTCATACCGCCGACGCCCTCGAAGGCCTCCGCCTCTACCACGAAAGCCCATTTGACGCCATCATGTGCTGCGAAGAGCCCGTCAACCTCAGCGGCGTAGACCTGTGCAAGCGCCTGCGCCAGGACAGCCGCGGCGGCTACCCCTACTTCATCCTGATGACCCCACCCGGAGCCCGCATGCAGGCCACCAAAGCCCTCGAAGCCGGCGTCGACGCCTTCCTCAATAAACCCCTCGAAGCCGTCGAACTCCAGGTCCGCCTCAAAGTAGCTCGCGGAGTGCAGAGCCGCCTCAACCGCGTCTATTCCAACCTGCTACCCGGCCAGACCCCCAGCAACAAACCTCTATAACCGTCTGTCACCAGTAGCCCAACGTCACATTCGCTCGGGCACCGAAATGCCCAACAACCTCAGACCGATCTCCAGCTGAGCCAGCACCGCCCGCGACAACTGCAAACGACTGGCTCTTTTGGCCGGGTCGGCTTCCTTTAACAGGGGCAGGGTGGTCCACAGGCTGGAAAAAGCCTGGGCCAGGGTATACACGTGCTCGGCCACAAAGTGCGGCGCGCGCCTCTCAAAGGCCAGCCTCAGCGCTCCGGAAAAGGCATCCAGGGCCAGCACCACCTGGCGTTCCGCCCCATGCTCAACCACAATCTGCCCCTCAAGATCCTGAGGGGTGGCGTTGCGCATTAAAGACTTCACCCGCACCGCCTGAAACTGGAGGTAAGCGCCGGTCTTGCCCTCAAAGCTGGTGAAGCGATCGAAGTCAAAGACATAGTCGGTCATGCGGTAGTTGCACAGATCGGCAAACTTGAGAGCGGCCACCCCGATGGCCAGCGCGGTCCGTTCCTTTTCGGCCGGGCTCAGGTCGCCGGCCAGGCCGGCCTCGTCCATCTTCTGCAAGGCTTTGCCACGGCAGGTCTGGATCAAGTCATGCAACTTAATCACGTCGCCAGCACGTGTCTTGAAAGGCTTCTTGTCGGGACCATTCATCGTCCCAAACCCCAAATGCTCCAGGCGATTCTCCGGGCAGTAGCCGGCCCGATCGGCGGCCCGAAACACCTGCACAAAGTGCAGCGCCTGGCGCTGATCCACCACGTACCAAAGCAGGTCCGGGTCCACCTCTTTACAGCGTTCCACGATGGTGGCCAGGTCGGTGGTGCCATACATGGCACTCCCCTCCGAACTGACCAGAATCAAAGGCGGCACGCTCTTGGCGTCGCTTTCCCGGGCCACTTCAATGACTTCGGCCCCCTGACTGGGCACCGAAACGCCCTTGCGGCGACATTCTTCAACCACTCCCTCAATCAGGTAGTTGACGTCGCTCTCGCCTTTCCACAGGTCAAAGTGGATGTCCAGAGCCTCAAATTCGCGGTTGAGGGCCACCTGGCTGACCGTCCAAAAATGGCGGTGCAGAGCCAGGTAGCCGGGTCGGCCCTTCTGCAACTCGGCAGTGGCCTTGCGGGCCCTGTCACGATACGCCTCGTCTTCTTTCATGCGAGCGCTGGCGGCCGGATACATGCGGTCCAGGTCCTCCATGGTTACGGGCGACTCGGGCAGGTTGTTCTCGGGCGCATAGTCAGGCCGAAAATAAGGCAAATCGGGCTGTTCATCCTGGACGGCCGTGATCAACAACCCGATCTGTAGCCCCCAGTCCCCAAAGTGGGCGTCGCTGGTCACCTGATGGCCCAGAAAGCGAGCGATGCGCTGCAGACTATCGCCAATAATAGTGGCCCGCAAGTGGCCCACATGCATGGGCTTGGCCACGTTGGGACCCGAAAAATCGATCAAAATCTTCTTCCGCTCGGCGCTCACGGCCACCCCCGAGCGCGGGTCCCCGGCAATCGCCTGGGCCCGCCGGCTCAGGGCCTCATTGCTGAGCACAAAGTTTAAAAACCCCGGCCCGGCGATGCTGGTGCTGGCAAACAGCTCACTCGCGGGCATCAATTTCTCCGCCAGCGCGCGCGGATTTTCCTTGCGTTGCTTGGCTCCGGCCATAGCACCGTTGCACTGAAAATCACCCAGGTCAGGGCGATCGCAGCGCCTCACCTCGGCCAAAGTGGGGTCAAGGTCCTGCTCTTGAAAGCGAGGGACAAGAAGTTGCTGAATTTGCTGGGCCAAGTCTAACATCTGTAAGGTCTACCTCGATTTGCCCTCGGCGTCAATCCAGCAGCCACCCGCTAGGGACGAATCTCGATTTTCCGCAGCAACCCGACCATGGCAAAGAAGAAGACAGCCACCATGTGCAGCACCAAGAGCAGTGACCAGGGAATGGTCCACGACGCGGACCACACCACCGCATAGACAAACACCAACAGGAAATACCCAAAGGCGGTCGACATCATCGACTCCGAGTGAACCCGCGCGGCGGTCTGGCGATTGGCAGCGCAACTGGCTGCCAATCCCAGTGCGGCCCCCAGCCCGGGCGCCAACAAGAAAGCCAGCGCCGAAAGGGGGGCAATGGACCCGCCCGACAAGAACATCAGGCAGACCAGGATCACCAGACTCTCCAGCAGGCGCGGATAAGTCCCCACCTGGAGCCACCCAGATAACAGTTCCCGAGCGTGCAGACGAGTGTTCTGCATGGATTCCAGAGTTTGGCTCTCCACTTCGGCGACGATGGCACCTGAGCAGCGACGGCTGGCCCGACACATCTGGACGCCTCCGCAAAGGACCAAAATTCCATCGATAGCGTTTGCATACTCAGCCGGTCGAATCTCCGGAAAAGTTGACCCGGCCAGCAACAATACCGCCCCGGCCAGCGGAAACTGCCAGAGCAATGCGCCCAGCAGTTGGCCAGGCACACGACCTGCATCCCGCTTCCGTTCGCGCACCACAATGGGGTTGTCCGACCAGGCCAGCACGTAACGATTGCGCCGGCCCAGCCAGCGACGGCTGAATTCGCCAACCTTGTGGCGCAGGTCAGGCAGCCTCTCGATGCCGGTGGCTGCCAGCAGGCGGCACACCAGCATTGTCCAACCGAGGTAACCCAGCACACAACCGGCCATCACCCAATACCTGCCGGTCATCATGGCGATGAGAGCAACCAGCAAGCACAGGCCCACGGGGACGGCGGTGACCAATCTCACCAGGCTCTCTCCCAGCGAAGCTACCAGACCGTCCCTGGCTCGCGAATTGTAAATGGCAAACTGCTGAGCCGGGTAGGAGGTGGCCCACACGAACAGCGTCGAGCCAGGAATCCACAAAAGCAACCCCCGCAAGAACTCCACCGTCAGTGAGGGCTGCACCAACATCCACAAGCTCACGATCAGAAGCGCCCAGGGGGTGCTCGTACGCACATAGGTGCGCGCCGAATGCCAGGCGACCTGATCGAGGATCTCCCGAGGCCGGATCAGGCTGCCCAGGATCTCCTGATAGCAACGCCCCCCATAAAAACTGGTGTGCACAGCAGCATCTTTCTGGACCTGCCGAATGGGGAGCGTCAACATCAAGACAACAGTGACCAGGAACAGTAGACAAGAGGCAAACCCCCGGACCACATAGGCCTCCTGATAAGCAAGAACGCTCAACCCGGACAGAGCCAGCCACACAACCAGGCCAATCATCACGGTGTTGCGCACAAAAGTGTCCGGTCTGGATCGGACTGCCCGCGTCCGCAGCAAATAATCGATGGGAAGGCTGTTCACCCAGAGTAATTAGTCCCAACAGCCAGGTCTCCTGTCCCAACAAGGTTACCCACCGCCCCCCAAGAATCCCAAAGAATGACTAAATATTTCCTCCCCCTCGTGCTGCTGGCCCCCTCCGCCTTTGCTCAAGGCAAAACCTGGGCGGTGGTGGTCGGCATCGACGAGTATGTTCGACCGGCCATCCCCAAGCTGCGTTACGCCGTAGCCGACGCCAAGCTGTTCGCCCGCGCACTCCAGGACACCATGAAAATCCCCACCGACAACATTTTCTTGATGACCTCGGACAGCGTCGACGAGAATGCCCAACCGCGCCTCACCAACGTCGCCTTCCGATTGGGCTGGCTCAGCGAAAAAGCTCAAAAAGAAGATACTATTATCTTTTACTTCGCCGGCCACGGAATGACCGTAGATGGCCAGCCCTTTCTACTCACCGAAGAATCCGACAACCGCAGCGGTTCCACCCTCAAAGTCTCTGCGCTCAGTGGCGCCGATGTCATCGGCACTCTGCGCAAACCGGCCATTGCCAACGTCTGGGTCGTTCTCGACGCCTGCCGCAACAGCCCCTCTGGCAAAGGCGAGGTTCGCCTCGACGACACCCTGTCTGGCTCGTTTTCCCACGCCGACGTAGGCCGCGAACGCACCGCCACCATGTTCGCCTGCAAAGTGGGCGAGCGCTCCTGGGAATGGGACGAAGTCAAGCACGGCTGTTACACCTATTTTCTCGTCGACGGGCTGCGACGCGAAGCCGCTGACCCCGAGGGTCGAGTCACCATGCAGGGCCTGTCCAACTTCGTCAACGAGCAGGTTCCCAAAGCCACCCAAAAGTTAGGCACCAGCCAAAACCCCCGCCTCTTCTACGGTGGAGCCGGTCCCGACCAGTGGGTGCTGGCCCAGGTCCCCGCCGCCGCCCAAAAAGACCCCAAGAAGAGGCCGGCCGACATCGCCAATTATGTCGCTCAACTCGAGATTCTGCAGGCCAAACTCGACCGCGAAACGGCTTTGCGCGTGGCTGCTGAGCAAAAAGCCCGCAGCGAGGAAAGCCGCCGCCTGGAACTGGAGCAACGCCTGGCCGTGATGGAGAAACAGGTCAGCGGAACAGCCGGTTTGAGCGGCCCCAAATCCGAGCCCAAGCTGATGGCCTACGCCGAACGGGGACTTCAAGACGGGGCCCTGGAACTGGAAGTCAAGCGCCTCCAGGAAGAGAATCGCAGCCTGAACCAACGCCTGTCCGACTTGCAAAGCAATCTGGCCAAACTAGGCATGGTCTCACGCGACGTAAAGTTGGTTGAAGAACAGTCCCTGGAAGCCAGCCTGCTGGCTTCCAGCCCGGCCGACCCCTTGAAGCTGTGCCTGCAAATTCGCGATTGCCAGGGACGACAACTTCAACGGCTCGAAAGCGCCTACGGTGACCCACTCAATGCCCGACAACTCCCCAAGAGCGTGGCTACCG
>JADMJV010000174.1 GCA_018780265.1 bacterium | reverse complement strand
AGATTTCCCACCGCGGTATTGGTATCCCCCGCGTTCGACGCCAGCGCCTCGGCCCCGATGCCGACGTTATTGGAGCCCTGGTTGAAACGAAGCGAAAATGAGCCCACGGCGATGTTCGTGCTGCCGGTCGTAATATCGCGCATGGAGTTAAAGCCCAGCGCGGTATTATCTGACCCTGAGGTGTGGCGGGCCAATGCCAGGCTTCCGACTGCGGTATTTTGAGAACCGGTGATGTTGTCTTGCAAAGACGAAGTGCCAACTCCGGTGTTACCTATGCCTGAGCTATTGTCACGCAAGGACTCATAGCCTACCGCTGTGTTCCTCCCTCCGGTATTGTTGAGAAGAGAGTCTTTGCCTAATATCGTATTCCTATTGCCCTGGTCGAAAGGAAGGTCATCCCAGGTGATGGGACCCACCGGTCCCCCTCCCCCCGCGCCCAGCAGTTGGAATGACTGAGTGCCAGTCGGGTCCAAAATGACCGATACGATCTGCCCGGTTTTCAGGTCCCCCGCGGCCAGAGATTGGTTGCCGTTCCTGAAAATCGGCTTCGGTCCGACCCCGTCGACGTCCAGGGTGACATCGGGAGAACCGACCGTATTGTCGAGGTGCACCCGGAAATTGACCAGCATCCCGCCCCGGTAGGGGTTGTCGGGGGTAGGAGTCAGCGAGGCGGTATAGGCTGTGCTGGTGCCAGCGCTTGGCCCCGCGTAGTAGGCCGCCCCACGCTCGAGATTGTTTATCGGAGTCTGCAGCTCCAAAATATAGTTCGATTCGATGATGTCGCCATCGGTGAAATTGCTAAACGGGGTAGGCATGGACAATTCCTCGCTTGACTCCGGGCAATACGCAGGCACTCACCCCGGCTTTGTCTAACCTTCGCCCCCCGGGGGTGGTGGGGGGATTTCCTTCCTTTGTAAATTAATTTCGGGAGGATAGAGCCGGCGAGTTGGCACTGCCGACCTATTGGACCGGGGGCCGTGGCCGCCCCGGCCACCACTGTCACTCCCAGCGCTCCTTCCAGCCCGACCCTCGCTTGTGTGGGGGGGCTCTCGGCTGGAGTCGGCGGGGAAAGCTGGCAATTGCCGGGCGAACTGTTGCGCATCGATCTGGGAGCCTTTGCTGCAGTCTCTTGGCCAGCGCCTGAACCCGGCCCAGCGGGCTAGAGAAGAGTAGATAGGTGGCTGACGGAATGAACCATTGTCCGTTCATTGTAGTGGCCGGACCGACCGACCGTATCGTAGAGGAGAAAAAACGCCCCCTTTCTTCGCCAGAAAGTGAATAAAAATGGGCATTCTAGAGGCAACGTTGTGGGTCGCGATTCACGCTTGAGGATAGGAGGCAGGACCGTCGCCAGGCCCGAGCGCCGATTAAAAACCTCGTTGGAGACGACGAGCAAGGGCCTTGCTCCTGCCTGCCCATGTCCAGAAGTGGGGTCGAGGTTGCCCCGCACAACTGACCACCTCAGAGTCAATGAATCGTCCGCGCTGATTCAGAATCGGCTGCTGCGAAGACCGCCTCAGTCCCGGCCAGTTCCGCTCGGTATTCAGGGCTGCTCATCGCCTTCTGCCAGGCATCATCCAGTTCCCGCTCTTCCCGCTCCATCGTCAATCGTGCTTTCTCCCGAGCGATCAGGATTCCAGTAAAGCCGTCTGGGTTTGCGCCCGCCCGGCGCGAACCAATTCTTGCATGGAATTCACGGCCTCGTGGGTGAGGCGGAAGGTTTTGCTCACTGTTGGTGTGCGGTTGGCGCAACGGGGTTTTTAGCCGCGGTGGGCGGCCATGCGATAGGCGTCTTGGTATTTGCCGGCCACAAAGAACTCCTGACGCAAGGTGCCTTCTTTGACGAAGCCCGCCTTTTCAAAGGTCTTGACGGCGGCTACGTTGTTTGCCAGCACGTAGAGGTAGACTTTGTTGAGATTGAGGTCCTGGAAGGCAAAGCGCAGCAATCCGCGGACGGCGTCAGTGCCGAAGCCTTTGCCTTTGGCCTGGGGGCCCAGCAGGATGCGCAACTCGGCGCTGCGATGGAGCGAATGCACGCCCCACAACCAGACGTTGCCCAGGTAGGCTCCGTCCTGATTGTTGAGCACCGAGAAAACCACGGCATCAGAGCGCAAAATCAGGCTTTCATACCAGCGCTGGTGCTCAAACGGAGTGACGGGCAGGGCGCGCGTCAGCCAGTGGGCGACCTCTTCCTGGTTCACCCAATCCAGATACTGCTGGGCCTGGTCCCAGGTAAAAGGGGCCAGGCTGACTTTCTCTTGACGAAACAAGGCTAGACCATCCGCTGCGCTTTCTTCAAAATCTTCTTCTCGTTGAGGTAGGACAGTTTGCGCAGGGCCTCGGGAAATTCGAACCAGGCCACGTCGTCGGCCTCTTGATCGCGGGGTTGGGCATTTTCGGTGATGATTTTCATGACATAGAAAGTGACCGTTTTGTGATAGTAAGTCTGGTTCTCGTTGAGGAAAAAGTAATAGTGAATCTCGTCGATCATGGCGCCGACGGTCGTCTCGTGACCGGTTTCTTCGAGAATTTCGCGATGAGCCGTCTGTTGGGTCGTTTCCCCCTCGTCCAGGCGTCCTTTGGGGAGAGCCCAGATGCGTCCGTTCTTTTTGCTGACCAAACAGATCTTGAGGCGCATGCCTTCACGTTTATAGACTACACCGCCAGCGGAGTGCTGCTCGGCCTCAGTAACGGGACCTATGGGCTGATTACCAAAGCGAAAGGAATCACTGGGCGCCAAAGTTTAGATCCTCGGTTACTTCCTTTTTTTCTAATTTTACGTCTCGGGACAGGTTTAAGTCAAAAAAGACCCAGCCCGCGATTTCGGGTAACGATTTGCGGGCCGTGCGGGTCTGGCTGACCCCCGGGTAGACGGCGATTTTGTCATTCTGGCCCAGGCGCTTGAGTTGTTCGTCTTGAAAAAGGCTCAGCAGGCTGCGAATAAAGTAAGGATTCATTTCATACAGCATAGGCACCACAAAGTCGACTTTCCAACCCACCCAGTCCTGGGCGCTGAAGTCGTAGCCTCCCAGCCGATAACGACTGTTGTCGCGCTCACGGTAATAGGTGGGCAGCACGGCTGCCGAGAGCGGCCGGTGGGGTCCCACTGCGGTGCGCATCTCGTCCACCAGCAGGCGCAGATGATCTCGTCGGTTGGCCAGTTCTTCATGAACCCGGCGATAGCGGGCCATTTCTACGTCGCTCGACTGGCTGTAGTAGTTGTAGGAGCCGTCTTGCACTTCCAGGTCCTCGGAGAGGCCCTGTCCATCCACAGGATAACGGATGTGGTCGAGATGAACGCCGGACAGGCCGGGGTGATTGTTGAGCAAATTAGAGACCGTCTTGACCAGCGTGGCCCGCACTGCCGACGAACCCGGATTGACGTAGATAGGACGGAGCACCTTGCCGCGGGGCGCCGGAAAAGGCTCCTCTTCGCTGCCCATCAACAAAAAATCTGGACGCTCCGCGCCAGCGCGCACAGCGGTGCGCAACAAAATGCCCAGAGGCCGGCCTTCGGCGGGAAAATGATATCGGGTGAGCAATTTTTCCATTTCCTGAGCATCGGTCGTGAGGGTCAATAAGTTGGCGGCTTCGCGCAGCAGCGTCACGGTCTCGGGGGCGGCCCCGGGGGTTTGGGCCAATCGGTCGGCCTGGGTGCGCAGATAGGCCACCATCATCTGGCTCCACAGGCTGGGCCCCGAATGCCAGGCCAGGTTGGCCCCTGGATTGTCCATGCGCCAGTAGAACATGTGGGCCCAGGCGTGTACCTCTATGCCATGTGCGCGCGCTTCATCCACAAAAATTTGCAACGTGTCGTAGACCTTGGCCCCATCATAGCGATAGTTCCAACGCAGGTGGGGATAGACGGGCAGGTCTTTGCTGGGCCGGCCGCTGTCGATAGAGGGTGCGATGCTGTAGCCACGCAGAAACGTTTCCAAAAAAACGGCATTGAAGCCGGCGCTGGCCAGGCCAGCCAGCAGGCGCCGACTGCGCACTCGCACTTCCTTTTCGTCGTATTGGCGAGTGCCAGGCAAAAACCAGTCAGGAGACACCCAGGCCCCTTGCATCTGATTGTCGAGCGGCAGGCTCCAGGCAGTCGTCGTGAGCCAGGCTGCCAGCAATAGCGGTTTTTTCATTTTCCTTGGCCCGGTTCCGCTCGCCTGCAGCACGGGCCCCTCCTCGCTTTACAAACTAATTCTGAGCCCGTTCGCTTCTTGCCAGTGCCCCCCTCTTCGTATATATTGGAACGCTTTATAGACATCAAAAGGTGAAGGAATTTCCAGATGAAGTTGCGTGAAAAGACGGCCTTAACTTTTGACGATGTGCTGTTGGTGCCCAAGTATTCCGAGATCAACAGCCGCGGCGCGGTAACCACTGCCACCCAGATCACGCCGGAAGTTCATTTGCAGATCCCCATCGTCTCTTCCAATATGGATACGGTCACCGAGGCCAGTATGGCCATCGCCATGGCCCGGGCCGGCGGAGTGGGTATCATTCATCGCTTTTTGACCATCGAACGTCAGGTGGCCGAAGTGTCGCGGGTCAAGCGGGCCGAAAGCTACCGGGTCGACGACCCCGTGACCGCCTTGCCCGACACTCCGTTAAAGCTGGCGATGCAGCAAATGAAGGAGAGCGACTGCAGCGGGTTGGTGGTAGTGGACAGCCAGGGCAAACTGGCCGGGATCCTCACCCACCGTGACCTGGACCTGGCCGAGGATTTTAGCGGCACGGTGGCCTCCTTGATGACGCCCCTCGAACGCATGGTGACGGGCGTGCCCAGCATCTCGCGCGATGAAGCTCGCCTGCTGCTGCACAAGCACCGTATCGAGAAACTGCCGCTGCTGGACGAGCAAGGCAAGTTGGTGGGCCTGATCACCGCCCGAGATATTCTCAAGCACCGTCTGCACCCCAATGCCTCCAAGGACCAGCGCGGACGCTTGCGAGTGGGCGCGGCTCTAGGAGTGCGTTCCGACGATTTAGATCGGGCCGAAAAGCTGCTGGCCGTCGGCTGTGATCTGTTGGTGGTGGACATCGCCCACGGTCACTCCAACCTGGCCATCGATATGGTCAAGCAATTGGCCAAACGCTTTGCCGGAGTGCAGATTATGGCCGGCAATGTGGTTACCCCAGAGGGTGTGGCCGACCTGGCTCAGGCGGGAGCCCATTCCATCAAGGTGGGGGTGGGCTCGGGCAGCATCTGCACCACCCGCCTGGTGGCCGGTAGCGGTTATCCACAGTTGAGCGCCCTGATGGAATGCGCGCCAGCGGCCGCCCAGCACGGCGTGACCATTATCAGTGACGGTGGGATTCGCACCTCGGGCGATTTGACCAAGGCCATTGCAGCCGGGGCCCACTGCGCCATGTTGGGCAGTTCGCTGGCCGGCACCAACGAAGCGCCCGGAGCCTCGGTGGTGCGTGATGGACGGCGCTTCAAAGTGGTACGCGGCATGGCTTCGCTGATGGCCAATGTAGGTCGCAAAGAGATGGATCAGGGCCAGATCAGTGATGATGAGTGGGAAAAAGTGGTGCCCGAAGGGGTCGAGGCGGTAGTGCCTCACCGCGGGCCGGTCAAAGATATCTTGCATCTCCTGGTGGGCGGGCTGCGCTCGGGCATGACTTACAGTGGTGCGCGCACCTTGAGCGAACTGCAAGATCTGGCCGAGTTTGCCCGAATCACGGGGGCCGGCATTACCGAGAGCCGCCATCACGATGTGGACAAAATCTGAATATGACCGAAGCCGAAATTCGCCAACTGATTCGCCAGGAGACTCGTTTTCGAACCGGCCTGGGCTTTGACGTGCACCCCTTTGAGGAAGGCCGAAAACTGGTTTTGGGCGGAGTAGAGATCGACCACAGCCACGGCTTGGAAGGCCACTCCGACGCCGATGTGGTGGTCCACGCGGCCATGGACGCCTGCCTGGGTGCTGCCGGCCTGCCCGACATCGGGCACTTTTTCCCCAACACTTCCGAAGAGTTTCGCGGGGCCGACAGCCTGGTGCTGGCCCGCGAGGTGACTCGCCAGCTGCAGCAGCGGGGTTTTGAGGTGATCAATCTGGACGTAATGGTGTTGGCTGAGGTCCCCAAGGTGGGTCCTCATCGCGACGCCATGCGCGCCAACCTGGCAGACGCATTTCGATTGCCCCTCGAATCGGTGGCCCTCAAAGCTACTACCATGGAGAAGATGGGATTTGTGGGACGGCGCGAAGGCATCGCCGTCATCGCCAGCGCCCTGGCGCGGCAAACCTGAATACCTGGCCTGGAGGCAGCATGAAAATTCGATACTATGGCCATTCGGCCGTTTCTTTTCATACCGCGGAGCACACCGTGATCGTCGACCCCTTTCTGACCGACAATCCTTTGTACGGTAAGGTTCCTCCCGACCTGAAGCTGTCTACCATTTTTTGCACCCACGGTCACGAAGACCACGTGGGCAACGCCGTAGAGCTCTCTAAGCAACATCAGGCTCCCGTGGTCGCCGCCTGGGAACTGGCCAATCACCTCGAGAAACTAGGGGCCACCACCATTCCCTGCGGTCTGGGTGGGCGTGTCAATCACGCCTGGGGCTGGTCCAAGCTGGTGCCTGCTTTTCACAGCTCTTCCCACGGCGACAAATATATGGGCATGCCGGCCGGACTGATTCTCAACTTTGGCGAGCAGGTCATCTACCATGCCGGGGACACCTGCGTATTTTCGGACATGAAATTGATCGCCGAACTCTATAAGCCCACCGTGGCCTTGTTGCCCATGGGCGGACATTTTACCATGGATATTTACGAAGCCGTCAAGGCCGTGGAATTCATCCGCCCTGAAGTGGTCATCCCCATTCACTACGGCACTTTCCCGCCGCTGTCCGAGGACCCGCAAGAGTTTAAGCGGCAGGTGGAGGCCAAAGGCTACGCCAAAGTGCAGGTGATGGCCGTGGATTCGATTTTCGAGGTCACGCCGGTTACCCGCTAGAGGGCAGCACGGGAAAACCCAGAGCTGTCGCGTTGTCACGCACTCGGTAGTCGAGCGAAATCATTTGTAAGTCAGGGAGCGCGGAGCGTAAGTCAAGGGCGCTAACCAGGTGGATGGCATCGAGTGTCCGCACCGGTTCCACGGGGAATGCCTGGCCCGCTTGCCGGATCAGGTTGGCATGGACCGGAAGCAAATTCCAGCGAGACTGCACGGCTTGAAAGCGGCGCTGGGGTAGCTGGTCGGGCTGAATACCCAGGCGGCGAAAGGCTCGCAGGCATTCGGCCTGGGTTAACTGTGAGGTCGACCAACTTTTGGCTTGGACGAGCGCAGTTTCGACCCTGGTTCCGTCAGGCTCTTCCAGCACCCAACTGAGCAAGGCACTGGTCTCCAGGTAGACGTTCATTCCTCGTTGCGGTCTGCATCTATCAGGCCTTGGGCGGTGCCGGTCGGATAGCCTGTGGAACGAGCAATCGACCGCCAGAAGTTTTTGTCTGGAGGCTGGGATGCAAGAGTGATCTCTCCTCGAGCCACCTTTTCCCAAAAAAGAGGAGGCAGGCTTTCAAAGCCCGCTGGAGGGGTTGCAGGTTGGCGTAATTCAGCCACAATACGACCGTGATCGGTGACCTGAATGACCTCTCCGGCCGCAACTTTACGCAAGCAGGCACTGAGGTTGTTCTTGAGCTCCCGGACACCTACGGTTTCCATGAGGCCATTATGGCCACATGGTTGAAGAATGTCAAACCGACGATGGATTGGATCCTTGAATCATATAGGCGTTCTTTTCGAAGGCGAAGAACCCGCGGGCTTCGATCTCGGCCGCCACAAAGCGGAGCAGAGCCGGTTCGGCCTCCTCGAAATGGTAAGCGGTCGAGCGATACAGTTCGCGAACCGCCTCCACGCTGGGGAGGCGCAGCAGATTGCGGCGGATCTGGATGTCGACCTGGTCGAAAAAGGACCGGAAATACGGTTCCAGTACGTTGGAGCCAAAGTTGTCGATCTGGGCCAGCTCGGGGGTGGGGAAGCCCAGCCGATTGACCAGTTGGCGTAATCCGTTGGGCCCTAGCGGCGTGGTTACCAGCAGGCGTCCCTGCGGCTTGAGGGATTTGCGCATGGCCTCCAGGATCTTGACGTGCTCGACGCCATAAAAAAGGGCGTAGGTGGCCTGGGCCAGATCGTAGCTCTTGACGCGGAAAGTGTCGACGATCAAGCGACCCACCTCGCGCATATCGGCCACCACCAGTTCCAGGTTGGAGGCGGTGGCGGTGGCGGCACGCAGTTGCTGGACCGAATCCTGAGAAATGTCCAGGGCGGTTACGCTCCCCGTCGATCCCAGCACACGGAGCGCTTCCAGCACCTGTTTGCCGTTGCCGCAACCTACGTCGAGCACGTCCATGCCGCTCTCGAAGGCGCAGTTGTGAAAGACCCAGGCGTGGAAATCCAGGGTGCCAAAATTTCGGTTGGCGTTGAGCCGGACGTTCAGGCTGTCGTTGTTGGTGATGTTGGCGGTTTGCATGGGGCAGAATTTTGCGCGCTCAAGGTTCTTCCTCTTTGAGGTGTTCCAACACGGGTGTGAACACCTTGGCGAAGGCTTTGAGCACATAAGCTTTCAACTCGGCTTGACGGCGCTGCTGGAGATGCTTCCAGATGGCCGTGGCATTGTCGAAGGGCTCCCACCATTCAGGATGGAGTAGCAATTGCAGGGGGGTTCGACCCTGGGCCAACCACTGGCTGAGGCGGGGACGAAAATCCAGCGAACGTCTGGAATCGGACAGATAGCGTTCGGGGTCGAAAAACTGGCTGGAATAGGTGCTCAGAAATCGGCGATAGTCTCTGCTCAAAACCGAGGGAGCCGGTCGGTGAAAGCTGACCATCCGGTCGATTTTGCGACAGCAACGGTCGAACCAATCCAATGTGTAGGAGAGAATTTCTTCGTCGTCTCCCAGCAGTTCCTGGTCAAAGTGCAGTCCCACCGCATGACCCAGGCCGCGCAGTCTGTCGATCCCGTCCAGCACTGGCCTGGAGAGACCCGAATAGGTCTCGGCGTTGAACTGGAAAAAAAAGTTGGCGGCCACCGAGTGCTGGTGCAGAAGCTCTCCCGCCTGGAGGGCCCCGGCCGGAGAGATGTCCACGTCCCAGCGCAGATAGAGGCACTTGGGGGCGGTGCAGGGCCGGTCAAAGCGCACAAATTCATAGCCCGCCTGCTGGATTTCGCGGACCAGTTCGGCCAGCAAAGCGGGCCCAAAAGTGGGGGTTGACATAGGCTGGGTGCTGCGCTGCCCGCGCCTATCTTCCTGTGGCTTCCCGTAAAATGGCGGCCAGTTGGGCCACCTGCTGGCGGACATCGAAAGGCTCGATGATCGGAGAATTGGGCTGGCAGGGCCATTGGTCCGCGTCCAGGCGCTGCAGGGCGGCCAGAATCCCTGGCACATCGCCGCATTCGAGAGTGAATCCTAAGCCCGAATCTTTCAGCAACTGTGCCGCCGCGCTTTGGGGCGGACCCAACATCAGCACGGGGCGACGGGCGCCCAGGTATTCCAGCAGTTTGCCGGTGTAGGCCTGCCCCGACAGGGTGGGGTCCAGCCAGGCCAGATTGAGACTGGCCTGTTGCAGGCGTCGGCGCACTTCTTGATGAGGCAAAAAGCCCAACCAGGCAAAATCGGTCCGTACCGGCTCAAAGTAGTGGCGGCAGTCGTCGGCCACCGGGCCGGCCAGTTCGAAGCGTAGCCTGGATTGGGGGCATTGCTGACGAAAGGCCTGCCAGGCCTGCACAAAGCCGTCCGGCTCGCGTTTTTTGTAGAGGCTGCCGGCGGAGAAGATGGTGGCGTCGCCCCAGCCCGAGGCGGGCGAGGGAAAGTGGTCCGGGTCAAAACCGTTGAACAACAGATGTACTCGCTCGGGATGAGGACTGCGTGCCTTCAGGTCCTCGACCAGGGTAGGCGTGACCGTAATCACGGCCCGGGCTTGAGAGAGCACTTCCTGTTCCAGTTTTTCCTCGTGTTGTTGGCGTTGGGCGGAATAGAGGTTTTGGCTGCGCCGAACTCCCGTCCAGTCGTCTCGATAGTCCACCACCACCGGCAGTCCGCATTGCTGGCCGGCGCGGATGCCGGCCATCAAGGTGGAGAAGGGCGGACCGGTGGCCAGCAACACCTGGGCCCCCTGCTCGCGGGCCTGTCGAACCGTGGCGCGGGCCGCCCGCTCGATCCAGAGAGCCTGATCGTCGGGGATCAGCACCCCGGCAAACGTCTTGAACAGATTGCGACGTATCTTGTCCCACGGTAGAGACCACGAGTTGACAAAGCACTCGGGTTCGAAACTGCTTAAGCGAGTCACCTTGACGTCTGGGGGGATGGCTTCCAGCAGTTGCGGATCGAGAGGGATGCTGGTTGCCTTGGGCGGGGCGGCGCAGACCACATGGCAGTGAAAATCTTGCTCTCGAAGGTAGCGTGTAAAGCGCAGCATGCGCTGCACGGCCACTCCCCCAAAGGGCGGATAGTGGTAGCTGAGGCACAAGACGTTCAGGCTTTCTCCCAGAAAACGACGGACTGGTCCACGCCCACCAGCGGTTGTTGAATGTCGTGGCGAGCCCGAAATTCGTCCACCGCCCGGCGCGCGCCCAGAGTGGGGATGCCGTAGTCGTCGATGATGATATAGCCCCCCGGGGACAGCTTGGAATACAGGGCATCCAGGGCCTGCACGGTGGAGTCGTAGTAGTCGGCGTCGAGGCGAATCAGCGACAGTTGCTCGATAGGGGCCTGGGCCAGCGTGTCGCTGAACCAGCCCGGCAGAAAACGGACCTGGTTGTCGAGCAGATCGTAGGCTTTAAAATTGGCCTGGACGGCTTCTAACGAGACGCTGAAAGCGCCGATGACCTTGAGAAACTCGTGCGATATTGCGTCGAGGGGACTGACGCTGGGGTCGGGATCGGGCAGACCCTGAAAAGAGTCGGCCACCCACACGGTGCGCTGGCTGTCGCCCAGGGCTTTGAGCAGTCCGCGCATGTAGATGCAGGTGCCCCCGCGCCACACGCCACACTCGATCAGATCGCCTGGCACCTGGCGAGTGAGGATGTTGCGCAGGCAATATTCGACATTGGCCAGTCCGGTTGACTCCAACAGCGTGTGCGATTCCCAGGTGTTGCGCCGAAACCAGCCGGCACCGACCTCGGGGGTAAACAGCTCCAGAGTGCCTTTCACTTCCAGGTTGCCTGCCTCGGCCAGAGGTCCAAATTTGGCCCGCACTTTGGCCACGGCCTCGGCGGACTGGCGCAATTCGCGCTCCGACAGCGGGCTGTCGTCGATCTTCTTGTAGTGGGTATTGGTCAGCGTGTTCTTGAGCAATTTCAGGTAGCTGCGCGCCATGGCCTCGTGGGCGTATGACTTTTTCATGGCCGGGGCTTCGCTTGCAAAACCTGGAGTGCCTCTTCCAAAGACCTTACTCCCACCACCCGCAGGCCGGCTCCCTTGAGTTCGTCGACATTTTCCGGAGGGCATAAAAAGATTTGCGCTCCGGCCCGTTCGGCCGCGATGCATTTAAAGCGCGCTCCTTCAATCCCTCCCACCCGGGCCCGCCGATCGAGCGTGCCGGTAACCGCGATAATGCGCCCCTGAGTGAGGTCTTCGGGGGTGAGTTGATCGATCAGTTCTAAACAAAAAACAAGACCCCCCGAGGCTCCCCCCACTTGCTCGGAGTCGATGTGAATTTTGATCGGCTTGCCATTGTCCTGGAGCACCGGGGAGAAGCGAAAACCCAGCATGCGACGGGCGCCGTTTTGCCATACCTGCAAGGGCACATTTACGGACCTGCCGTGGCGCTCCACCGTGGCTACGAGTTTCGAGTTGGCCGGGCGAGCCCTGGACGATCTTGGCCAACTCGCGAAGATGGTGGACCGGTTGGCCTGCCAGTCCGGTCAGGATATCCTGGGGCTGTAACTTGTTGACGTTGGGGCCCTCTGAGATGGCTTGCATCACCAGCAAACCCTTGGCGCGCTCCGGGTACATCTGCAAGATGTAGTCGAGGGCGATTTCGGTGGATACCGACTGGCTCACGGACATCTGCCAGGCATCCTCGGCCGCGCCGTCCTGGGCCTGGGGACGGGTTTTACGGGTGAGTTCGGCGGCCGGATCAAAGAGAGTGTAAAGACAATAGAGCAGGGTGGCCGGCTCGGCCACCACCGTCATCAGCAGAAATTTACCTTGGGAAGGGTAGGTCTGGGCCCCCTCGATGTGGACCAGGGATCGCGCTGAGTAAATCGGGCCGGGCGCCTCCAGGTTGTAGGGAGTGGGACAAAAGTAGGCGCCAAGCGAGACCAGCAGGGCCAGCAAAAGGCCGTGCAAGATCCGAGTTGGCAAAGAACGTTTGTGTATCCAGTTCACCTTGAGGATGGTTTCTGGTTTGTGGAGTCAGCACCTCGTCAGGGCGGTCAGCACGTGGTCGCGCCACTCTCCCCCGATGCGCAGATAGTTGGGGGCCCGCCCTTCAATTTGAAAGCCCAGCCGCTGCAGTAGTCTGGCGCTGCGCTCGTTTTCGGGCAGATAGTTGGCCATGATGCGATGAAAGCCAAGCGTGTTGAAGACGTAATCGATGGCTTTCACCAGCGCCTCGCTCATCAACCCCTGCCCCTCTCGGGCTCTGTCCAGCGAATAGCCGAGATAGCCGGCCTGGAACGGCCCTCGGTGCAACTGGGAAAAATGGATGATCCCGATGACTTCATCGCTTTGGCGAGGAAATACAAAGAGACGCACAGCTTTCTCCGCAGACAGTTCTTGGCGGGCGGTGCCCAGGTAAGCGCGCCAATACTGGGCGGTCAAAAAGTCGGGAGGTCTGTCGGGCTCGAGTGGCGCCAGTCGCTCGTGATTGCGCTCAAAGTAGTTCAGGATGGCGGGGATATCGGCTTCTTCGCCGGGACGAAGGAGCAGACGTTGACTGAACAACCGGGGGACGGGACGGTGGCGCCAGTCAGCGGGCGCCAGCAGAGGGGGCTGGGCAAAGAGAAAGCCTCCGTGGGGCTGAACAATTTCCTGACACAGTTGCAGCACCCCCCCGGCGTCATGGTTTTCGAAGAGTTGTTGAAAGGCTTGCGCAAACTGAGCCGCCCGACCAGGATCTGCCTGGGCCAGGCGGCCCGGGATGCTTTTGCCGGTAGCCGACCATTGATGTTGGGTGCGCAGAAAGAATTCGGCCACAGCCGGATAGAGGCGACAGCCCGAGGCCACGCGCTCGGCCTGGTTGCGCGGCTGGCGCAGGTCGTCGCAAATATCGCTCAGGGCATAGCGAGCCTGATCGATGTCGTGCAGGCTCCAGGGCGGCGGCCCATTCTTCAGCAGTGCCCTGGCCTCGCTCTTGAGGCGGCGCGAGAAGGGAGTGGATTGAGGCAGTTCCAGGCCCTCGGCCAGCATGGAGGGTAACGAGGGAACGCCCCGCTGCCGATCTTGGGCACAGAAGTAGGCCAGCGTCTCCGGGTCGTGGACAAACAACTCCACCGGCCAGCCCTCGTGATGGAGCGATTCGCGGTAGGCGGCCGGCAGCGACTTGTAGACCACCACCACATCCAGATCGGAATGAGGTGTGCCCTGGCCACGCATGACCGAGCCGGCCAGAAACAGCACCTCGGCTTCGCCAAAACGCTGCTGGCGCAGGTCCTCAATGGTTTGGCGGGGGTCCAAGGGCTAGAAGATCACCGAGCGGTGGAGATGTCATATTGCGCGTTCATAACCGCCAGCATGGATCGTCGCTCTGAAAAATCCCTGAAATGCTTTGCCAGGCCTTGTTAGGCTGGTTGGGCTGTGCTAGCCTGAATTGTGAAAAAGGTCGTAATCGGAAAGTAGGAAAATATGCTGGTTCAAATCAACAGCAAGGGCCAGGTCACAGTCCCGCAGTCGGTTCGGCGCCAACTTGGCCTGAAAGCCGGGGATGTCTTGGAGTTGGAAGCCAGGGGCGAGACGATGGTTCTGCGACTTTGCGCCAGCGAGTCGCCGGTTCTAAGAACGAGTCCACCCCACTTGCTGCGCTCTCTTTCCGGGAAGGTTTCCTTGGGCGGCGACGCTCTGAAAGACAGCGAAGCTCTCTATGACACTTAGTGCCATCGTCGATTCGAGCTATTTGGTAGCCCTGGTTGACGACAAGGATAGCCTGCACAGTCAGGCCGCACAGATGGTTGGAGCGTTGGAGAACCACTCTGTTCGATTGGTGTTCTTAGACATCCTTATGGGTGAGTCCATCAGTGTGCTGGCCAGAAGATGTGCGGAACGCAAGCACGGGCCGGCTTTGGAGACGACGTTAGAGAAATTCACGGCGCTTGTTCCTGAGGATAGTATCACCTGGGTCGGTCAGGAAATTCGGCGGCACTACTCGTCGGTTCTGGCCGATGTGCAACTGAGCCGAGGGGGTCGAAATTTCAACGACGCTCTGACGGTGATTGTGGCCCAGGTGCTGGCGATACCGGCCATCATCAGCTTTGACAGTGACTTCGACAATCTGCCAGGTTTGACGCGTCTCTCTGACCAGGCATCCGTCAGGAGCCTGGCTGGCCCTTAAATCATCAAAGGAGGGTCTGCCCGACAAAGAGGGCCTCCAGGAACTGTTGCCAGGGAAGCACTTCTATGTCGTCGATGTGGTAGGCCACGGGTGTGTTGCACACGCTGTACAGGCGTAGCATATGTCCGGCCCTTTTCAGCGGCGCCCTCTGTGAACTAACATGATCGGCAAAGGTTGTATTCGCAGATTCAACAAGAAAGCACCTTACGACACTGTTTCTCGAAAAGCTTTGCCATTAAGCAGCTTTCAGCCACCCTACCCCAGCGCTCCACAACTTCGTCTGCAAACGTCCGGTAATCGGAGGCTTTCTTCTTAGCCTTACCATCCTTGGTCTTGAGAAGCTTTCCAGGCCCACGAGTCAGCAAACTGGCCGGATCATAGGTACATTCGGGGATAGGATAATCGTATGCAGCAGCAATCCAGGTTTCAAGGGCATCAGATGGGATGCACAATACGCTTTGCCTGCATTGCGCGGGGACGTCGAACCAGGACTGAATCACACGTCTAAGTCGATTTACGGTGTGCCGTGCTGGCGGGCAAGTCATACTTTGGGCGATTTCTGCATCGCGAGACACATCAGCGTCAATATGCACCACAAGCAAATCCATCTTGGGCCCAGACCCGGGGTCTAGATATCGCTGTAGTGGCACCGTGAGTTGTTTGCACCAAGCTCGAACACCTTTCCACCCAGCACCAGTTTGGCCAAAACTAGAAAAGGCAGCGGATGCTTCAGGCTGTAAAACCAATGATACCGTGGGAATGGGCGAAAAAGCCGCGACCAAGCGACTCAATACTTCGAAGTCGGTTGGGCCTTCGACCACAAACCCAACCCTACGTGTATCAGAGATCGGGCACTCCCCCCAGCCGTCCACTGACCCATAGTCGTGAAAGTGTCATTCCTGACTTAGCCTCACTGATAAGCTCCTCTGAGAGGAGAATTCTCGTGGCAGTGGTCATACCGTTGCTATCGCGGTCAACTGCAAAAAGCCGCACCTCATCATTACTAATGTCGAGCCCGTCCAGGACTGCCGGATTGTGTGTAGTGAAAAAGGTCTGCGCCACCCCTTTCCGCTTCATCACTTGTTGACAGTATAAGGTCATCAACGATCTGGCCAATCGGGGATTCAGTGCTTGATCAAAATTATCTATGGCCAGTATTGCCGGCGTTTGAGGATGCAAGGCGAAGATCGCCAAGCTAAGGACGTATAGTGCCCCTTCGCTGACGTCATGCGCGAGAAGTCGATTGCTATTCGGGAGGAGATAACGGTCTCTAAACTCCAGAACACGAACTGGCGCTGGCACATTGGGGGAAAGAATGTGGCGACTTGGGTTTGTGACTCTCAAGCCGGACATCCAATCGACTAGAGACAGGAACTCTTCCAAATTTTCGCAGTCCTCATCCTCTTGACGCTGAAAGCGCAACATCTCGCCGTAAGCCTCGGGCAGCCTCCCGCCAGACAAACCTATAGGCTGCCTCTGGTACAAGTCAGGAACCAGGCCCCTCAGAGTTTGCGTATTTGGAGAAAAAATAGCGTAATCTATCAGTGACTGGATAGAGTTCCTTACAGGCTCATTCATCGCAGGGTCGGTTGCGCAGCGGCCCGTTAACCCCGTCTGGCTGTCTACTGGAAGATTCTTTGAGCGATTGGACCTTGAGTAATTCTTATACTCCCAGTCCTTGTCCGCGAGGCTCTCACTCCTGTATCTCCAGGCGTCCAAAGGATTCTCCATAGGGTTGTCAATAGCGAGCTTATAAGTCGCCTGCCTCCCCTCGGGGCCGAATTCTGCTCGAAGAGTGATGCAAGGGCGCTGCCTTAGTTTTTTAAAAGCTGATTTGTAGAGCCGAGGGACACCTGGCCTAACGCCCCTTCGTAGGAGGTGGCCATCGTCAATGCGGCCCTCTGCGCCTGCGCTTAAAATACCCAGGGCCTCCAAGATGCAACTTTTTCCGCTGCCGTTTGCGCCGATAAAAACGTTTACTTTACCCAGCTGAATGTCCAGCTCGCGGCCGATTGACTTGAATCCCTCTACAGTAAGTCTGCGAAGCACTGGTAAGACATACGCGAAGATTGCTTCTCCGCCTGTCTTCATGTAAAATAGTTCGGCAGTCGGCCACTGTCAGAGCGGCTCGGAGTTCATCCTCTATCAGACCGAGGATGGCCGCACACGCATTCAATGCCGATTTGAGAACGACACCCTGTGGCTTACTCAGGCCCAGATGGCGGAGCTGTTCCAGACCACCCCGCAAAACATCACCACCGCCTCAAGACCATCTTTGCCGAAGAGGAACTGGAGGAGGCAACCTGTAAGGATTACTTACAAGTTCGACTGGACCCTCCGCGAGAGCGCCCGGGCCAAGATTCGCGTGATGGTGAAACGGATTTTGAACAAGTATGGCTTCCCACCTGATCTGCAGGAGGAGGCGGTTAAAACCGTGCTGAGGCAGGCGGAGATGCTGTGCGCGGACTGGGCGGTTTCATGAACAGGCTGCTTGGCAGCAAATGCAACACCGGATTAGACGGGGAGTCTTGTCCATGTCGGAGATGAACTCGGGGCAACCAGATGGCCGCCAAATCGAGAAAGTCAACTTTGTGGCTAACTACAGAAGGGACCCGAGGCACTTGGGGCGGATGACCTTCCCCGACCTCAGCATGTATCTGTTCACCTTTACAGACAATGCACGATTTTTCTTGATCCTCCACGACCGAGTTCCCATGGGAGAACCTCAAACGCTGGCTTACAATGCCCAGTAGAATTGCGACACGGTACCCCACTTACGTGGGCACCACGTCGCAACTTATCAGGCTCATTCACTTGCTTCACTACCGCTATTTGCCGGTCAACCTTCGAGAAACCAGCATCGACTTGATGCAGTCATGGGAGTTGGCCCGGATATTCACAACGGCAGATCGATCAGGAAAGGATAGTCCAATTGATGCGTGAGTCCGGCCAGCAGGTCCAGGCTTCGTGTCAGCATACTGACAATTTATAATAGATATCGTCAGTATACAAGTGATTTATAAGGGCCTGTTTCAGGCGCGGGCTTCGGCTAGTTCGACGATGCTCCAGGCCTGGTTTACCAGTTGGCGCGAGCCTTCGATGTCGAGCAGACGTTCGGCCCGGTAGCGTTGCTCCAGGTGGGGAGGAAGAAACTGCTGGAATTTGCCCAACTGCAGAGGAGGCAGCAGTTTGCCCAGGTCGATGGGCTGGGGGTCCTGCAGGCGTCGCATCACACTTTCCAGGTCGCCGTAGTCCTCGGCGAAATGCAGGTAGAAGTTGTTGAAAGTGGGCCGCAGCTCATGAATTTGCTCCCAGAGCAGCGCCAGCGTCTGGTTGATGCGCCCGCCCGCGAAGGTAAACAGGCGAAAGCCCTGCGATCGCACCTGCAAATTGACCGGTGCCTGCTGCAAAACCGGTTGCCACAAGTCGCGCAGCGACTGCAGAAGGCGCTGGCCTTTGCTGTCGAGGAAGGGGGGGATCTCCTCTCCTGTCAGCAGTCCACGCATGGCCTGGCACAGCTTGGGACTGAGCAGCCGGGGGGGGCCGTGCCACTGCGGTAAGGCGCCCGCGGCAGCGGCTTCCACAATGACGCTGCTGGTGGCCTTGTCGATGTCCAGCACCACCCAGTGAGAACCGCCCAGGGCAAAGCTGGCCTGGCTTTGGCGCAGCAAGCTCCAGGCAAACCAGGCGTCCAGTTGACCTACCGAGCGGCCCCCGCTGGTGACCACCTGATACTGCTGCGAACTGGAGAACACGCTGTAGAGCTCGCGATAGGCGCTGCCGCCCAACTTGCGCTCGCTTTGCCGGCCCAGCACCAGACGGCCATCGGCCCGCTGTAGCAGATCGGTCTGACAGAGGTGCTCCAGCACCTGCCCCTTTTCATCAGCGCTGAGTTGGCGAAAGGGGTAGGCCTGGCTGGGTTCGAGCAGCCGACCTTCGGGCACGCCCCCTTCGGCCACCACTCGGGCCAGCGCTTGCTGGGCATAGATGGCCAGCGAGCGTTGGCTGGGCTCAAGAGGCTCCACGTAGCCTTGGATGGCCAGTTGCAGCAAGGCGCAAGTCTGTAAAAAGCTCCAGTGCTCGTCGGTTACAAAAGCCATATGGGCCGGTTGCAGGCGGCGCCCGCTGCGCCCCAGGCGCTGCAGCAGCGAGGCCACGGTAGATGGGCTGTGCACCTGCACCACCCGGTCCAGGTCACCTACATCCAGCCCCAGTTCCATGGTGGAGGTGCACACAATGCAGGCCTGGGCGCTTTGCTGGAAGGCCTGTTCGGAGTTGAGACGGGTGTCTACACTCAGCGAGGCATGATGCAGAAAGCATTGCTGTCCGCCGCTCTCCAGGGCCTGACTGAGTTCTTCGGCCTTGCGCCGGGAATCCACAAAGACCAGCGATTTCCCCGTGGCCGTCAGTCGGGCAACTTGCAGATGGCGGTGGTGCTCTTCAGCCCAGGGATGGACTTCCAACAGTTTTTTGCCTTTTTTGCGGCCCGGATCGACCACCCTTCCGGCCCGTGCGTTGCTGCCTTGCATCCAGCTCAACAGGGTTGCGGGATTGCCGATGGTTGCCGACAGACCGATGCGTTGAAAGGGTCGCTGCCGGGCCAATCGCTCCAGCATGCAGAGCAGATGGTCGCCCCGCTCCTCCCCCGCGAAGGCGTGAATTTCGTCCACCAGCACCAAACGGAGCCCGGACCAAAGGTCGCCCCGGCCGGCGGGGCCTTTGGCGGTGAGCAGCACCTCCAGAGACTCCGGGGTGGTCATCAAGATTTCGCAGGGCTGGCGCACAAAAGCCTGGCGGGCTGCAGGGCCGATGTCGCCGTGCCAGAGAAACACGCCCATGCCCACCCAGCGAGCCCACTGTTCCAGGCGGGGCAGTTGATTGTTGAGCAGCGCCTTGAGGGGGCACAGATAGAGCACCTGCAGTCCGGCCCGGCGCTGACTGAGCAGCATTTGCAGGATTGGAATCAGGGCCGCTTCGGTCTTGCCGCCGGCGGTGGGGGCCAGGATCAAGCAGTCGTCGCCGCTGAGCAGAGCGGGAATGGAGAGCTCCTGGATGGGGCGCAGTTCGCGCCAGCCGGCTCCTTCGGCGATGGCTCTTCTCAGTTCGGGGTGCAGATGGTGAAAGGCGGAGCTGCTCAAAGCTCCACTTCAAAGGCCGCCTGGCTCTGGCCCAGGGCGCGCTCTTCTTCGGGATGGAGTTGCAGTTCTTGCAGTTGTTTGGCCTCGAAGCGGTAGTCGCGGCCCGGCTCGTAGCCAGGGTGTTGATCGACCAGGTCCATAGCATGAACGAGTTCGCGCAGGAAGATACGCGGGGCCACCTCGATACGCCCGCCAAAGCCCACCGTGACCCGGTCCACAAAGGCCTGCAGCAGTTGGGGAGAGAGTTTTTGGCGGACCCGGTCGGGATGGTCGGCCGGGTAGAGTTCTACAATGCGCTCGGCCACCTGGAGCAGGCGTTCGGCATTGAAGGGCTTGAGACGCACCTGGGCCTGACGCAGATTGTCGGGCTCGTCGTCCCTAAATTGCACCGAGATGCGCTCGTGCAGTGGCTGCAGCAGCGGCACGCCGCCCGGGCTGTCAAAAAAGTCGGGCGTGCCCGTGAACACCAGATGCAGGCCGCTGAACTCTTGCTGATCGACGGCATCCACCAACTGGCGCAGCACTTCCAGGCTCTTCAAGCGTTCCGGGCGACGCAGGCGCAGCACCGTTTCCACTTCGTCCACGATCAGCAGCAGCCCGCTGTGGCCGGCCGATTTGGCCAGTTCCAGCCAGCCGCGCAAAAAGATCAGGGCATCGCTGTTTTCGAGTTGGCCCGTGACGCCGGCCAGTCGTTTGATGTCGGCGCTGACCTTGGCTTCGCCCTGCATCCAATCCAGAATGCCGCGAGCATCATCGTAGCGCTGCTGAAACTTGGCACAATGATAGGCTTTCAGGCAGGCAGCCAGGCGCCCGGCCTGCTGTCCCACGCCGACCAGGTGTTGTTCCACTTTGTGGGACACAGCGGCCGCGAATTGAGGGGAATCTTCATCTACCCCGTCGACCTCGACCACCTGATCCTCGAGCCGGTAGAGCCAGCGGTCTACCAGGCTTTGCAGAGCTCCACCCCGGCGGCCGGGCAGGGACATGTTTTGGCAGAGCCGCTTGTAGACTTCGCTCAGCTTGTACAGGGGCGTGTCGGCCACCGAAATGACCACCTTGCTGACCAGGAAATTGTCGGCCAGGGCCTCGGCCGAAGCCAGGCTGGTCAAGAATGTTTTGCCCGAGCCGTAAGCCCCGCGCAGAAATTTGTAAGCGCCCCGCCCTTGGGCCACATAGGCGCGTTGGTCGCGCACAATCTTCATCTGCGCCTCCATGCCCACTGCGTAGTGTTCCAGTCCGTCGGGAGGCACGGTGCCGCTGCGCAGCGCGTTGATAATGGTCAGGGCTTGTTCGCGAGAGAGAGTGGAAGTGGTCATGGCTTGAGAATTCTTCAAGGCGGGAGCGAGATCCTTTTCAGAGGCTCAGCAACCCTTTGTGTCGAAGTTGGAATCTATGTCTATCGATGTTCGGCCTCGCAGATTTACGGTGGAAGAATACGCCAAAATGGGGGAAGCCGGGGTCTTTGCGCCCGACGAGCGGGTGGAGTTGATCGAAGGTGAGATTATTCCAGTGAGTCCACAGAATCGGCGACACGCCTCTCGCATTGCCCGCCTCACCACGATGCTGGTTCAAAAATTTGGCGAGACCCACGAAGTGCGCGTGCAGTTGCCACTGACTCTGGGGGAGACTAGCGAGCCCGAGCCTGACTTCGCCTTGGTGCGCCTGGACCTGGCAGATCAGGCTCCACGCCACCCCGGATTTGCCGATCTGGTGCTGGAGTTGTCGGATTCCTCTTTGAGTTTTGATCGAAACCAGAAAGCCAGCCTCTACGCCAAGGCCGGAATCGGCGAATACTGGGTCCTCAATCTGCGCCATGAACGCCTGGAAGTGCGCCAGGCTCCGGCCCCAAACCCCGAAGCAGCCTATGGCTTTGACTACAGCCGGCTGACCGTGGTTGCTCCCGGACAGAGCGTGGCTCCCTTGTTTGCCCCCGGGGTGGAGTTTGCGGTGTCTACTTTATTGGGGCTTTGATAAAGGCGTAGATAGCGCCCTCGCTGCCCTGGCCTTGATTTTCCAAAACGGCCAGACCGGCCCGAGTGAGCTTTTGCTGCAGGGACTCCAGCAGTCCGGCGATGCGACGAGTGCTGGCCACCTTGCTCAACTCACCCTCGCTCAGTTTGCCGTGTTTGGCCAGCGCTTCCAGCACCAATCGTTCGGCCGGCTTGGGCTCAAAGGGTAAGACCAGCGCGAAAGACTTGCCCTCGCCATCCTGCAACTGCAGGTGGTGACCCTGGGTCAGCCGCTTGCCCTGTTCGCGAGCCTTTTCCAGCATCACCACTTCGGAGCTGAGGCAGGACAGGTCGCTCAGGCTGTGCCCCTGGACCGAATTGGCCGACAGCCAGGGGGCGGCCTCGGGACCGATCTGGAGGCCGTAGGCGCCGTTGTTGACCAGGTGATTTTCCACAAACATACCGCCGCTGCGACCCACCGCCTGCAGTCCACAGTTGCCATTGTCGCCGGCCTGGTTTTCCCACAACTGGGGCTCGGCCTGATCGCCTACGTAAAAGCCGCCCTGAGCGTTGTGCTGGCATTGATTCTGGCGAACCAGGGCCTTGGAGTTCCCAAAACAAGCCAGGCCAAAAAGCTGGTTGTGCTGACAGCTGTTTTGCTCCAGCACCGGTTGGGCCTGGTCGCTCACCTGGATGCCGTGGTAGGGGTTGTGGGCGCATTGGTTTTTTTGGGCCGTGCCGCTGGCCTGACCAAAGTAGGCCAGGCCCGACAATCCATTGCGGGTACAGCGATTGGCCCACAATACCGGGAGCGCCTGGTCGGAAACCTGCACGGCATATTGCTCATTCTCTTCCAGCCAGTGTTCCCGGGCGCTGCCCCCCGAGCTCCCGTAGTAAGCCAGTCCCGAGTGCTGATTGTGGCGACAGCGGTTTTGCGAGAGCAGGGGCCAGGCCTGATCGCGCACCTGAATGCCGTGCCAGGCGTTTTGCGTGCAGTAGTTGGAGGAGGCCAAAACCTTGCTGTCGCCCCCCAGATCCAGGCCACACAGCCCGTTGTCTTCGCACACTTGTTGTTCCAGGCTGGCCCAGGCGTGTTCTTCCACGCTCAGCCCATGATGCTGATTTTGACTCACTTCGTTGCCCACAGCCCGGCTCTGGCTTTGGCCCGAAAGCAAGATGCCATGGGTGGCGTTGTTGTGGCAGCGGTTTCCCTCCAACTCGGCCCAGGCGTTGCCCAGCACCAGGATACCCGCTTCTCCATTGCCACGGCATTCGTTTTGACTGGCCCGGCTGCGGCTGTAGCCTTGCAAACGCACTCCTTGAAGGCGATTGTCGTAACAGCGGTTGGACTCAAGCCTTACCTGGCTTTGATGGTCGACCAGCAGGCCCACGTCGTTGTTGAACAGTTCGCAAAAGAGCACACTGCCGCGGGCCTCGTGGCTAAAATGAACGCCGCAGCCCAAACCACGGTCGTCCACCCAGCGGGCTCCACTGATATGGCACTCTTCCAGGCACATTTCTCCGGATTCCACCCAGACTCCCCGGGCGGGACCCTCCCCGGCATAGACCAGATGCAGCTTGCTCAGGTGAAATGGGCCCGCCCCCTGAGCCCGCACCACCGCTTCACGCCCCTGGCTTAATCTGAGAGTGCTGGACTGCCCGCGCAAATGCACACTGCGACGCAGGACCAAGGGCGCCGAAAGTTCGTAGGTGCCGGCTGCCAGGTCTAAGGTGTGCCCCTCGGGCAAGGCGTCGATCTCGGCCTGCAGGTCAAGCATAGGTGGCCAAACCGAGAGCTGATAGCATAGGGGGGCCTGTTTGCGCACTCCATCGGCTACCCCTTTAAGAGGGTTCTGGCCGGGCGCGTGATAGTGGCCAGACTATGTGTGGAATTGCCGGTGTTTTTGGGGCTCGGGCTGCCGAGGTGGTGGACAAGATGTTGCGGGTGTTGGCCCATCGCGGGCCCGACGATCAACACTGTGTGGCCGGGGCGGGATTTACGCTGGGGGCACGTCGCCTCTCCATCATCGACTTAGAAGGCGGGCGCCAGCCTTTGGCCACCCCGGATCCGGCCGTGTGGGCCTGTCAGAATGGCGAAATCTACAACTTTCCCGAGTTGCGCCAGACCCTGTTGGAGCAGGGTCATCGTTTTTCCACCCGCGGTGACACCGAAGTATTGCCTCACCTATACCAGGCCTATGGAGACGGCTTTGCAGAGCACATTCACGGGATGTTTGCCGTGGCCATCTGGGACGCGCGGCGCAATCGGGGATTGCTGGTGCGCGATCGGTGTGGCAAGAAGCCCCTCTATTACACCATCCACGAGGGCGCCCTCTGGTTTGCCTCGGAGATCAAGGCCTTGCTGCAGATTCCCGGTTTTCAGCGACGCCTCAACGGTGAGGCCGTTCATCATTTCCTGTCTCTCAAGAATGTGCCCTCACCCCTTTCGGCCTTTGAGGGGATTCACCAGTTGGCACCGGCTCATCAGTTGCTCTGGGAGGACGGCCAGATCCGGCAAATTCGGCCTTACTGGAAATTGGACTGGACCCCCCTGGAGGGTGAACTGCACGAACAGGACCTGGCCGACGAGTTGCTGCAACGACTGCAGCGGGGCGTGCAACGGCGTTTGCTGGCCGACGTGCCGGTGGGCTTTTTCCTGTCGGGAGGGTTGGACTCCAGTCTGGCCACGGCCCTGGCGGCCACTTCCAGCAACACTAAGGTTAAGACTTTCACGCTGCGCTACCGAGCCGATTCCAGCACGCCCGGCAAGGAGTTGGATCTGGCCTGTGCCCGCCAGATCGCCAGGCAATACGATACCGAGCACTACGAAGAAGAGCTGGACTTTTCCCGTTTTCAGGATGAGCTACCGGCCATCCTGACTCACTTTGATGAGCCTTTCAGCGGAGTGATGTCGACCTACTTTCTCTCCCGCCTGATCGTCAAGCACCTTAAAGTGGCCATTTCCGGGGATGGCGCCGACGAACTGTTCGGTTCCTACCTCAGCCACCGCCTGGCTCGCCCTCTCTATGAATTTGCGCGCGGCAAGACCGACGATCTGGGGCATTTTCAAGATCAGCCGGAATTCTTGGCGCGGTTGGCCTCCCCTCACGATTGGGAATGGCGCAGTAAGCTCTTCGTTTTTACCGAGGAGGACAAGCAGGCCCTCTATCAGCCCGAAGCGCTGGGACCCTACTCCAGCCGCGATTGGATGCGAGGGATTTTTGCCGGCCTGACCGCTCAGGATCCTCTCAATCGGATTTTGGAAGCGGAGTTTTTGACCCAACTGCCCGATCAGGTGTTGGCCTTTGCCGATCGCCTGTCCATGGCTCACAGTTTGGAGATACGCACCGGCTTCTTAGATACCGAAGTGATGGAGTTTGCGGCCCGCATCCCGGGACGTTTCAAAATTCACGGCCAGGAGATCAAAAGCGTGCTCAAGACGGCCGCTCGTCGCTATCTGCCTGGCGAGGCTATCGATCGACCCAAAGAAGGCTTTGTGATGCCCGTCAACCAGTGGCTGGCCGGGTGGTTGCTCGACTATGCTCGCCAGACGCTGGCGCCCAGTGCCTTGGCCCAACACGGACTGTTTCGCCCTCAGGAAGTGGGTCGCATCCTGGCCGACTTCGCGGCTGGAAATTCGGCGCTGGCCAACAAGGTGCTCTCGTTGCTCTGCTTCCAACTCTGGTTTGATATGTATTTCACCCACCCGGTGGCTTTGCCGCTTGGAGTGGGCCTGCAGCATCACCAGGTATAGTCGGCCAGGACGCAGCCCCGGCTGTGATTGTCCAGATTCGGGGCGCCCAGGCCCTGATCATGGTCGCGCCGATGAACCAGGCGCACATCGATGCTAAAGCGGATGTGCGGGCTCACATTGGGCAAGGTGGCGTGCAGATGAGCGGCCGAAAAAAGCAGCAGTTGGCCGAATTTCAGGTGCACGGGCTGAGCGGCCGGGCGGCTGGGCTCCAACCAGTGCGGTTGGCAGAGGCGACTGTTGGGGTTTTGAAAGCCCCCCTGGCTCACAAACTGCTCATAGTCAAACCGGTCTGAGTCGTTGGCCACGGCCTGGGCAAAGTATTGGGGGTAAAACCCAAAGCTGTCGAGTTGACTGACGTCGTGAAGCGGCATCCACAGATTGATCTGGGCCTGCGGATTGGCAAACCATGTGTCGCGGTGGGCATAAAAGGCGGCGGCGGCGGCGGCGATCTGATGGCTGCCGGGAGCCACGCCGCGCAGGCGAAAGCGGTCGATGAAAAACTCTTCCACGGGTAGGCCCAGACCGCTTAGAAACTGACGACTGAGTGGCCGCCAGTGAGGTTGGCTCAATCTCTGGCGCAGACGGGTCAACGGCTCCAAAAAGTCGCCCTCGGGCGGTTGGCGAGGCTGCTCTCCCAGTTCGGCCCGAATGGCCTGCCAGAGTTGCTCGCCAAACTCCAGGCCCCCGCTCTTCTTCAGCAAGGCACCCTGATATAGCTGTTCTCGCTCGTTTGGATCTAACACTGACGATGGCTTTCCATTTCCGCCGGCAAGATAAACATGCAGGGGATTGATGCCCGGGCAAGCAGATAGTGGGATGTGTGGTATTGCCGGGGTCTTTCACCCTCAGGGGCAGGCTGTCGAGATAGAGCGGTTGCACCAGATGGGACAGTTGCTGGCCCATCGAGGTCCCGATGCTCAGGGCGTCTATTGTGAGGGGGGGCTGGGACTGGTTCATCGACGCCTCTCCATCATCGACCTGGACCCCCGCTCCGAACAGCCTATGCGCGTGGAACACTGCCTGCTGATTTACAACGGCGAGATTTACAACTATCTGGAACTGCGCGCTCACCTGGAAACGCTGGGGCACAGCTTCCGCACCGAAAGCGACAGCGAGGTGCTGATTCGGGCGTATCTGCAATGGGGTCGCGACTGTTTGCGGCATTTTAATGGAATGTGGGCTTTTGCCCTGTGGGACGAGCACAAGCAGGGGCTGTGGTGCGCCCGCGACCGCTTTGGGGTCAAGCCCTTCTACTACGTGGAGAAAGACGGCGAGTTTCGCTTTGCTTCCGAACCCAAGGCCCTGTTGGGCGACGACGCCGCTTTGCGACAGGTGAATCCTCGGGCGCTGGGGCGTTTTTTGGTGGAGGGGATCTGCGATGACGAAAACGAGACTTTCTTCGGGCCTATGAAACCTCTGCAGGCCGCCCACCACCTGTGGGTGTCGCGCCACAGCGGTCTGCTCGTTCAACGTTACTGGCAACTGGTCCCCAGTCTCAGCCTGGAGGCCGGTCTGGAACTGGCCTCGGTGCGACTGCACAACACGCCTGCCGTGCCCAGCCTGAAATTTGAAGAGGCCAGCCTGCCCCCTCATCCCGACCCTCGCTTTTATACAGCCGTAGAGGCCTTGCGCGCCCTGCTGCAAGACTCGGTACGCCTGCGTCTGCGCTCCGACGTGCCGGTGGGCACCTGCCTGTCTGGGGGGATGGACAGCAGTTCCATTGTGTCCATCGCCTCTGCCCTCAATTCTAACCCTATCCGCACCTTTTCCAGCGAATATGCCGAAAGCGACTGCAGCGAGTCGGAGTATATTCAGGCCGTGATCGATGGCTGTAAAACCCAGGCCATCCGCATTGTTCCCCAGCCTCAAGAACTGATCTCGGCCATGGCCAAGATCTGCTGGGCTCAGGACGAACCCACCGGCAGCGCCACCTTGTTTACGCAATGGAAAGTGATGCAGGCGGCCCACGGTCAGGTGACGGTGCTGCTGGATGGGCAGGGCGGCGATGAACTTTTTGCCGGCTATCTGCCCTACCTGGAAGACTTCATCTGGGATCTTGCCTTTGCCGGTCAGGAACAGGCCGAACTGACGACCAGCGAGCAGTTGGCCGGACGCAGCTTTGCTCAGGTGGTCAAGAAGGCGCGCTGGCAGGCCCGTCTGCCGGCTTTCTTACGCAAGCGCGAGAAGTTGCGCCCGGACCCCTACACGCCGCCGGTAACTTTGAACGAGGAGATGAGAACGGCCCTCCAAAGCGTGGACCGCAGCCGGGATGCGCGCCAGGCCGGTTGGCCCGACCGCCTGTCGCGGCGGTTGGCTCACGATGTGACCCATCTTTCCATTCCTCAGCTTTTGCGCTACGAAGATCGCAACAGTATGGCCTTTTCCATCGAGGCGCGCACGCCGTTTCTGGACTATCGCCTGGTAGAGTTCGCTTTCGCCCTGCCCAATCGATTCAAGATTCATCAGGGCTGGACCAAGCGGGTGCTGCGCAGCGCCGTGGCCGGCCTGGCTCCGCCTCAGATTGTGCTGAGGCGTGACAAGAAAGGCTATCCTACCCCGGCTGCAGGCTGGTATCGGGGGCCGCTCAAAGAGTGGGTGGCCGATCTGCTCCACAGTCGGGCGGCCGGCGACTGGTTTGCCCAAGATCGACTGGATCGGCTATTTCGTGAGCACCAAGAGGGCCAGGATCACAGTTGGGAGTTGTTTCGAGTGCTGAGCGTGCTGGAGTGGAAACGGCTCTTTCTCAGCGGGGAGGGCTTTGCGGCTCCACCCAGTTCTTTGCCTTTAGCTGGCCGCGCTGACGCCGTTCCAGCAGTTGAGCACACAGATCCAGCAGCTTGAGGCCCTCTGTTTCCCAGTTGTAGCGGCTCTCGGCCCATCTGCGGCTGGCTCGGGCCATCTCTTCCCGCTGCGGATGCCGGGCCACCTGGATCAGGGCCTGGGCCAGATCGTTGGGCGAGAAAGAATCGTAGAGCAGCCCATTATTGCAGTGCTCGAGGAGGGCGGCCATTTCGGGGAGGTCAGCGGCCACAACAGGCAGCCCGGCCATCATATAGTCAAAGATCTTGTTGGGCGAACAGTAGTAGCTGTTGAGGCAGTCGGGCAGGACCGGCATCACGCCGATGTCGGCCTGGCTGCAAATTTCGGTCAACTGGGCGTGGGGGACCTTGGGCAGGAAGGTCACCGGGCTGCGATGCTGCTGGGCCAACTGGCGCAGTCCGGCCTCGTGAGGACCAAACCCCTGCAAAGCCACAGCCACCTCCTTTTGGAGCAGGGCCGCGGCCACCAATTCTTCGAGGCCGCGCGAGGCCTGAAAGCCCCCCGAGAAGAGGGCCACCGGACGCCCTTCAAATTGCTGTTTCAGGCTGCCTTGTTGGGCGGGCTGCAACTCTTGCCGTCGCGGGCAGTTGAGCAGGGGTTGCACCTCCACCCCATAGCGTTGTGCGAAAATTTGGGCCAGTGAGCGGTTGACCGTCAGCCATCCGTCTACCGAAGGCGCCAGTCGTGCTTCCCACTGATTCCAAAAGGTCACCTCCTCGCGGTCGTTGAGGAAGTGCTGCTCTGTCCAGATTTCGTGACAATCATAAATTAAGGCAGCTCCGCAACTCAGGGCGGTGGCCTGGGCTGCCCAGAGGGCATCCAGATCGTGGGCCTGGCACAGGTCGGGCTTCCAGGCGGTGGCCGCCTGCCACCACTGGGAGTTGACCTGGCGCACAAAGGCGCGGTGACCGCGGCGCTGAGCCGAGCTGTGCAGGGGCAACTGGCGAGCAGGTGGAGGTGGGCAGGGGCGGCAGGGAACACGGTTGGGGGGCAGTTGCAGGGGCTGCCCGGGCGCGGCTGGCCTGGGTTTGGAGCGGCGGGGAAACCACTCGCTCCAATAACGATCGAGGGAGGAGCGATGGTCCAGACGAACCGCCTCATAGCCGCCGGGATAACTTTCGTGTTGGCGACAAGGCGGTGAAAAAAACGCAAAAATACGCACATGGTAACCGGCCTGGGCCAGCGTTTGGGCCTGACGGTGCACGCGGGCGTCGTGGTCGAGATTGTTAAATACGAACATCGCCACTTTGGTGGCCATGAGCGGCACTTAAGGAAAGGAGGGCAGGCTCCTGCCCCCGGTCAACCAGGACTCTAGGGCTCGACGTTGGAAGGAGGGCGTTCCATGAAGTTAGAGTGGTTAATACTGGCCGACGCCGCCGAAGTAATCGGAAATAAGCTCTACGTAATGGGCGGGGGATGGGACAGACTCACCGTTCATACTGAGTTTCCCGTGGCCCAACACCTGGCGGTAGCCGTATCGATCGCCCTCAGTCCCGATGAATTAGGCCAGACTCACGAATTTGTGCTGGACGTGCAGAGTCCCCAGGGCAAATGGTTGGCCTCTTTAGAGGCCGACTTTGAAGTGAGTCTTCCCCAAGGGAGCGCACCAAATCGCAGTCAACGCTGGCAATTCGCCTCCTCGATGGACCTGTCGTTGGATGTGGCCGGAAGGTATGCCATTGTCGTTTTTCTGAACGGCGACGAGGTGGGGCGTCAGGTCTTCGAAGTCAACCAGGCCGAATTGGAGGAGTAGTTGTCGCCCTACCGCAGCAGTCCCACTCAATGATAGAGAAATTCAAACAGCTCTTGGAAGGGGCCCTGGCTTTTTTTCAGGTGCGCGCCACCAGTAAGACGGAGGAACGGCGCCGCCTTATCCGCCTGCGTTGCGACTACACCGTTCAATGTGTGGTAGAGCAACAACAATTTGAAGCTCACATTATCGATATGGGACTCAACGGCATGCGGCTGCGCATGAATCACAAGTTGAAGCCGGGCAGCAATGTGTTTGTCTATCACCCCACTCGCAGCGAGCGGATCGAGAATGAATACGTGTTGTGCCTGGTGCGCTGGTCGCGCAAACGTCGAGAATCCGAAGAACTGGAGACCGGTCTTCAGTATGCTGACACGCCGGGCAATATGCGCCGATCGTGGGTCAAGTTCTTGCTCAAAGAGTTAGGCTTTGACGAACGCGCCATTTACACCAAGCGCAAGTCGATTCGAGCCGAATCCTCGATAGACGGACAGTTGGCCAGCGAGGACGGTCGCCAACTGGAAGGGACCGTGCTCAATCTGGGAGCCGGTGGAGCCCTTTTTGAGTCGACCAGTGCCTTTGCACCTTCCACCAAGGTAAAATTGCGGGTAGGTCCGATCGCGGGCCTGCGCCTGTTATGGCTGACCGGCATCGTCTTGCACTCCAAACAAGGCAACCCCAACGAACCTCATTTGACCAGTATTCGCTTTGAAGACCTCAAGGCAGGCCAGGTGCGGGCGCTGGGCCAGTATGTGCTGCAATTGCTCAAGACCGGGGAAGCTTGAACGCACAAATTCTCGCTCAACTGCGCCAGATGCCAGCCGAGGTGGCCGCCTACTACGAGAACCTGCACACCGGTCAGCGTTGGGGTTGGCGGGCCGAAGAGGACTTTCCCGCCGCCAGTGTGATCAAGGTGGCCATTATGTTGGCCATTTTGCGAGAGAATCAACTCGGTCAGTTGAGCCTGGATCAGCAGCGCCCGGTGGAAATGAAAGACCATGTGGGCGGCGCTGGCGTGCTCTTCGAACTTCACGACGGTGTCGAGGTTACGGTTTCGGATCTTTACCGCCTGATGATTGTGGTCAGCGACAATGTGGCCTCCAACCTGCTGCTCGACCTGCTGCCCGAGGGGGCGTTGGTGCGTTTGTTTCAAGATTTGGGCATGACCAGCACCGTCATGGGACGGCGCTTTATGGAGGCGGCGCGGCCAGGTCACGACAATCGCACCACGGCTCTGGATATGGGCCTGTGTCTGACCGCTCTGCACCGAGGCGAGCTGCTCGATCGCAATCACACCGCTCAGGCTCTGGCCACCATGAGGCGCCAGCAGTTTCGCGAGAAGATTCCTCAAATGTTGCCGCCAGAACTTTCGGTAGCCCACAAAACGGGCGAATTGGAGGGAGTTCGTCACGACGTGGCCGTGGTCGAAGTGCCCGAGAGTCCCTACGTCCTTTGCTTGCTGACCCAAAAAGGAGGCCCGAGCTGGGAAGTGGACCACGCTCTGGCCCAATTGTCGCTGGCGGTCTACCACTGGCACTGTGGTGACGAGCCCGCAGCCTGAGTCAGGCAGGGCGGAAGACCACATCGCCGCGCACGATGACACGGGGGCCCTGGCCCAGGTATTGTTCGACATCGTGACAGAGTCGATGATCGAAGGCCAGCACCGAGCCCAACTGGGGACGCACCGCCACAACCACTTCGTGCGGTTCGGTGAGCCGAGGCCAGTCGCCGAAAGAACGCTGTCCAATCGGCTTGTCTTCCTGTCCGTCGCGCACAAAGCGTGTGCAGCCGCCTGCCCCTGGTTCGGCCTCGGTGAGGTAAAAGACCACCGATAGCAAAGTGCGGCGCCCGTCTCCATAGTCGAAACTGGCGTCGTAGTGGGAACAGTGCTGGCCTCCCGATTCGTAGCGCATAAAGCGCAGAACCGGACTCAGCCCCACTTTGACCCAGTGGCGGTGGGGGCTGGGGCTGTGCCAATCGGTGGCCGTCCGGTCGTCTTCAATGATGCGTTGTTCGGGGATGGCGGGGTCCAGCTTTTTCCAGAGCTGGGCGGCCAGCTCGGGCGACCAGGCGGTGGCCCGCCACGAACCCCTGGATTCTTGGCTGACCGCCGCCTTGATGCCCCGGGTGTCTCCGTCGGAAAAGCCAAAAACGTCGACCGGACAGCCTTTTTTCGATTCGGCCATGGCCTTCACCAGCAGGTCGCAGTCTTGAGGAGTGAGCACCTGATGGGCCTGCAGGGCCAGCGAACGCCCGTCAATGTCCAACCGTTGCACCACCGGACTGGGAACAGTGGAAGTGAGGGTCAGTCCGGCCGGCGGAATCCATTCGCCGGGCAGAGTGCCGGCCGGGGGGCGTTTTTCGGTTTGCATGAGGGCCGGTTCGACAGTCGCCCTGCGATGCCTATGCGGGCGCCTCTACGCCCAAAAGCGCAAGCGACTTACCTCGGGGGACACATAGAACAGGGACTGGGACTGTTCTTGCGAACAGAGGCGCATGGACAAGGAGCAACGTCTGGTCCTGGGCACCGTACTGGATCAAGGACGGTTTGAGGTCAAAAGGGCGATCAAAGCAGGGGGAATGGGGGCCGTCTACGAGGTGGTCGACCACCGCCTGGGCGGCAAGACCTTTGCCCTCAAAGAAATGATCAATCCGGGAGTGGATACCGAGGGCCAGCAGGGCGCTCGCGAACGCTTTATCAGCGAGATCCAGGTTATGATGACGCTGCGTCACCCCAACATCCCCCGCGTGACCGCCTCCTTTATGCACGGCAACTCCTTCTACTTCGTGATGGAATTGGTGCGCGGCATCGACCTATCCCAAAAACTCAAAGAAGAAGGCGACCCGGGACTGCCCGTTGGACAGGTGGTAGGCTGGGCCTTGCAGACTCTGAGCGCCCTGGACTATTTGCATCAGCGAGTCCCCCCCGTGGTTCATCGCGACATCAAGCCCTCCAATCTGCTGCTCGATGAAAACGGACGCATCTATCTGATCGACTTCGGAATTTCTTGCGTTACCAACCCCGGCGAAGGACTGTGGATCGGCACACCGGGTTACGCCTCGCCGGAACAGCAATTTGGGCGACCCGAACCACGCTCCGACCTGTATTCCCTGGGCGCCACCATGCATCAGTTGATTTCTGGCATTAAGCCCAGGGACTTCGACTTTGAAGACCTGTCGATCGATGCCCAACTCAATCGGGCCATCGTGGCCGCCCTCAAGCCGTGGTCGGACGAACGAGTGCAAAGCGCCGCTTTGATGGCCGAGTCCCTGACCAATCTCAAAAACATCGCCGTGGAAATCCCCACCTCTAATTGCCTGGATTTTGAGGGCGCCGTGCACAGCTACAAGAGCGAAGTACTTGACCCCAAGCTGAAAGAGTTGATTTTGCGCTACGGCAATGAATGCCATACTCGCTTTCTGCCCCCCAATCTCGATTATTTGCAGTTTGTACTGGCCAGTTCCACCCCTTTCGAACTGCAAATCACCAAAGACGAAGACCGCTCCCTGGTGTCCTTCCGCACCAAACAAGGGATCCTGGACGCTCGCCTGATCGGCGAAGTCGACCCAAAATCTAGCGACCGCGCCCAGCGCACACAGGAGATCCTGGGGCAGTATGTGCAAGACTACGAGGAGTCCAAAGGGTGGGGAATCGCGTTTTGAATTTTTTTCACCTGTGACAAAGGCAAGCCGGAACCCATGTCCAAAAGATAGGACAGGGCTGCCGCAAAGACATGGTCAGGAGGCAGGATGTTAGACAAACTGAGTGGCTTATACGAGCGCAAAGCGTTTTTGGCGAAGGTTGACGAAGAACTGAAGCGGTCGGTGCGTTATCGCCGCCCCTTTGGTTTCCTGATGATCGATCTGGCTCACAACCATTTCAGCCAGGAGCGTGATGTGCGCTGGTCAATGGGCTACAGTTTGCTCAAGCAACTTGCCGCCGTACTGAAGTCTGGCCTGCGCGACGTTGACGTGCTGGGCCGCTTTGATGGCGAAGTTTTTGGTGCCGCCCTGCCCGAAACCGACGTAGCCGGAGCCCTGGTGGCCGCCGAAAGAATGCGCAAAACGGTAGAAGAACACTGGTTCATGGGAACAACCCAGGACGACCGGGTTCGAGTTGCCGTCAACGTAGGCTTCGTGACCTTTCCTGAACACGGCGACACCCTCGATGTGCTGATCGAAAGCTCCAGACAGGCGCTCGAAGTAGCCAAGAACGAAGGGGGTAACAAAGTGGTCGAGGGCAAGCGAGTCGCCGTCGAGGAATAAGAGTGTCGGGTTGACAATAACTCTTCCCGCGTGCTATCCTCCCGGCGACTCAATAGGTGAGCCACGCCGATCAGCGAACACTCCGCTAAGGAGAGGGAATACATGCACGCCACAGTCAGTTTGGTAGCGTTTACGCTCGGGTGCCTCGGCACGCTGGCGGCGACACCGTTGGTAAAACGCATCGCCACTTTCGCCGGCGCCATCGACAGGCCCAACGCGCGTAAGGTTCACAAAATCCCTACTCCGCTTTGGGGCGGACTGGGTGTTTTTTGTTCGCTGGTAGCGGCCGTCTTGCTGACTCTGGCCCTCTTCCCGGCCGAAGCTTCTCTGTTGCAAGACCGGCACTGGTCGCACCTGACCGGCATGCTGCTGGGCAGTCTCATGATTGTGCTTACCGGTATGTGGGATGACCGCTACAATATGCCGGCCAAAGTCAAGCTGCTCTGTCAGATCGCTACCGCCAGCGTCATGTGCTACTTCGGCATCCGCATCGAGTTCGTATCTGGTTTTGCCAGCGACTACTTCTTCTTCAACGACTGGCAGGAGTGGGTCCTGACCATCTTCTGGATCGTCGGCATCACCAATGCCATCAACCTGCTTGATGGACTCGACGGCCTGGTGGCCGGTGTGGCCCTGGGCAGTTCACTGGTCTTTGGCTTTGTCTCGGCGCTCCAGGGCCACTGGCTGGTGATGATTGTGATGGCCTCCATCGCCGGTTGCTGCCTGGGCTTCCTGCGCTACAACTTCAATCCCGCCACGATCTTTATGGGCGACACTGGCAGCCTGCTGCTGGGACTCAATTTTGCTGGCTGGTCGATCGTGGGCGCCCTCAAGACCACCCTCTCGCTGACGCTGGTGATTCCCATCCTGGTGATGGCCGTGCCCATTTTCGACACCGCCTTCGCCATCGTGCGCCGCGGCCTGGCCAGGCGGCCCATTTTCAGCCCTGACAAAGAGCATCTCCACCATCGCCTGCTGGGCATGGGGATGAGTCAGCGACAGGCCGTGATTCTCATCTACGGAATCAACATGTTCTTTGGCCTGGCTGGCCTGGCGCTGGCTTACGTAGTGCACTAAGGAGACGGCCATGAAACGCATCCGGGTGATGAGCATCTTTGGAACCCGCCCGGAGGCCATCAAAATGGCTCCCGTGCTGTTGGCACTGGAAAAAGATCCTCACTGCGAACCTGTCCATGTGGCCACCGGTCAGCATCGCGAGATGCTCGATCAAGTCTTGCAGCTTTTTCAAATCAAGCCTCACGTCGACCTCAACATCATGAAGGCCAATCAAACCCTTTACGGCATTACGCGCGATGCCCTCGAAGGCCTGGAAAAAGTCTTTGCCGAGCACAAGCCCGACATTGTACTGGCCCAGGGAGATACCACCACCGCTTTTGTGTCGGGCCTGGCCGCTTTTTACTCCAAAATCGCGGTGGGACACGTGGAAGCAGGACTGCGCACTGGCGACATCTACGATCCCTTTCCCGAGGAGATGAACCGTCGCTTGCTGAGCCAGTTAACCGATCTTCATTTCGCCCCCACTCAGGCGGCCGGTGACAATCTAACCCGCGAAGGATTTGGCCGCGAAAGGATTCTGGTGACCGGAAACACGGTCACTGACGCACTGCTGAGCATTGCCGCCGGTTTGCCGGCCGGTCTGCCGGCCGATCTTCCCCACATCGCACCCGACAAAAAGATGATTCTAGTAGAAACGCACCGGCGCGAAAATCTGGGCCAACCAATGCAGGAGATCTGTATGGCCCTGAGAACGCTTGTGAACGTTTTCACAAACTGTGAAATCGTATTTAGCGTGCACAAGAACCCGAAGGTTCGTGAAGTTGTGTTCCCAGCGCTGCAAGGGGTGGAGCGCGTTCACCTGATCGAACCTGTGGAATACACCACATTGATTCGGTTGATGCGCGCCAGCACTCTGATTCTCACCGATTCCGGGGGAATTCAGGAAGAGGCCCCCTCGCTGGGTAAGCCCGTGCTGGTGCTGCGCAAGACCACAGAGCGACCCGAGGGGGTGCACGCGGGAGTGGCCAAGTTGGTAGGCACCGATCAAGGCGTCATTGTATCGGAAGCCTCCCGACTCTTGTCGGACCCTGGTGCTTACCGCGCTATGAGTCAGGTAGCCAGTCCTTATGGTGACGGCCGGGCGGCGGAACGAATTGTTGCAGCCATCCGCCATCGATTTGGTCACGACGCACACAGGCCGAGGGACTTTTCTCCCGACCTGGCCGTAACCTCATGAACCCGGAAGCCGAGGGGCCCTCCGAGCTCGACCTGGTGCAAGCCAAGATCGCGCAACTAAAGGAGAGCACCAAGGTCTCTAGAGAGCCTCCCCAGGCAACTCCAGGGCTGGTTTTTTCGATGGGATTTGCGGTAATTGGTTCATTGATGGCGGGCGAGACTTTTGGCCGCTACCTCAGTGAAAAAGCAGGGAATCCGCAATACAGTCTGGTAGGGTGGGTCCTTGGTTTCGGGATGGCCGGTTTGGCAGTCTATCAACTGCTGCGGCCATATATGAAGTGAGGCATCTCGTTGGATTCTGCGGGCTTTTTGCTGGGAATACTGGTGGCCTGTCTGCACTGGTGGCAATTCGAACAGTTGTGTAACAACCTGGGCGAGCACCTGCTGGCAGGACGTGTAGTAAAACTGGCGGCCCGCCGTTGGGGACTGACCTTCCTGCTGGGAATGGTAAGCCTGCAGTGGGCCCAGGTAAAAGCGGGAGAATTCATGACCGGTTTTCTGGTCGCTTCCTTCGTGGCGCGGGCAATAACGTTGTTCCGCCACCGCGGCAAAGAAATATAGGAGCCCAGTAATGTTGGGAAGTTTGATATTTGCAAGCGCAGCAGCTCACGGAGCGGGGCTGGGACTACATGAGTGGTCCCTGGTCTGGTCCTCTGCTATCGTCATCGGCATAGTGCTGACCACGGCCCTGGTGGCGCGCACCCAGGCGGGACTCGTCCCCAAAGGCCTGGTGGCCATCTATGAACATATTTTTGACTGGCTGGAAAGCATCGCATTCAGCTTTATGGGCAAGGAGGGGCGCAACTACGTGCCCCTGGCAACCAGTTTCTTCCTCTACATTCTTATCTCCAACTGGATGGGGCTGATCCCCTGGCCCGTCTGGCACGATAAAGCCTCCCACCAGGAATATTCGATCTTTGAGAGCCCTACGATTTCGATCAGCACCACTCTGGCGCTGGCCGTGCTGGCCGTGCTGGCCTTCAATTTGTTAGGACTGCGAAAGTTCATCTTCCCGGAGCGCGGGCATTATCAGCTCGACAAGGACGGACACACCCAAATCCACCACCACGGTGAACAGGACCACCACAGCGGTGGGCCCGGCGGATTTGGCGGACTGGTGGCCTGGATCGCCCGGCTTTGGGAGCCCGTCCCGATGATCTTCCGGGATCTGGTCGGTCCCCTTAAAATCATGGCCTTTCCTCTCTTCTTCTTGTTTCTGCTACTCAATGTCGTGGACAGGTTTCTGCCCCTCGTTTCGCTCTCTCTGCGACTTTATGGAAACATCTCAGCCAAGCACACAGTCAAAGCCAGCCTGGTTGACATCATGGAGCAACTGGTCCACCAGGGCGACCTGTTCAGTTGGGTGCTGACCCTGGTGCTCTTTGGCGCCACCTGCTTCGTGGCTGTGCTGGGAGCACTGGCGGGATTTTTGCAGGCGATGATCTTCTCGGTGCTGTTGCTCAGCTACATCGGCCACGCAATCCACACCGATGACCACTAAATTTTCGGCACCGTTCGCGGTGTCAAAGAACCCAACAACTCAACAAGATAGTCACAATGGAGGTATATCACAATGAATGCAGCGCACTTGGCGGCCGGTTTGGCGATCGGTTTAGGAATGATCGGCCCTGGCATCGGTCTGGGAACCGCTGTCGGTAAGGCCGTAGAAGCAATCGGGCGCAACCCCGAAGCTCAACCGAAAATTCAAAACACGATGTTGGTCGGTCTGGCCTTCATCGAGTTCCTCGGACTTCTGGTCTTCGTGATCAGCAACGGTCTCAAAGGACTGTAGTCAGCATTTCTTCCCACGAGGCGATGGCCCGGGGCTATTTGAGGTAAGAGCATGGAACCGATTCTAGATTTTCTGTATAGCCTGCACTTCCATCCGGTGGTGTTTGCCCTGCAGTTGATTCTCTTCACGGCCTTTCATTACGCGATGAGGGCTACCATATACGACCCGCTCCTGAAGACTCGCAACGAGCGGGACGCCAGGATCGATGGGCTTTTAGCCAGCGCCGAGGCCTCAGCCGCCAACGCCAAGGCTATCAAGCAGCGTTATGATGAAGAGATCAAAGCTCAGCGGTTGGCACTGGCTCATCAACTCAAAGAAGCCATCGACAAGACCGAGGGACAGGTTGCCGAAACGATGCAGGCGGCTCGGGACGAAGCTGGTCGGGTAACCGAAGAAGCCACCGCCAGGCTGAATGCAGAAGAAGAGCAACTCAAAGCCGGTATGGACGAGCAGTCGGGAGTCATCGCTCTGGCGGTAGCCCGCAAGGTCGTCCGAAACAGTCTTACACAAGACGCTCAGGAGCGAGTCCTGGCGCAGTTGAAGGGATAGCCATGGAATTGGAGCTTCACGCTTTTGGCCTCTTCATTTCGGTACTCAACTTTGGCCTGATGTTCCTGTTGTTCAATTTCGTCGTGATTGTTCCGATGGAAAAGGCAATCGTGTTACGTCAAAAGAAAATCACGGCCCGTCTCGATGAGATTCGGGCCACGATGGCTCAGGCTCAGAAGTTGGAAGCCGAAGTGAAAAGCCAATACGTCAAACTCGATAGCGACAAGCAGGAGATGCGCGAGGCCACCGAGCGAGAGATCACTCGTGTCCAGGCTCAACTCACCGAGCGGTCCCAGCGAGACGCCGAACACTTGGTGGCCAAAACGCAACGAGAGTGTGAAAAGAACAGACTCGATGCCCTGGCAGCCCTCAATCGCGAACTGGCCAATCAGGCGATGCAAAAAGTGGAAGGCATTCTGGTCAAGGTGCTCGACACCAAGGCCCAGACCGCCAGCGCGGAGCTGGTGTTGAGTAAGGCGGTCAAACGTGCTTCTTAATGCTATCGCCGGGCGTTACGCTCAGTCTCTCTTCGACATGGCCAAAAAGAAGAACCAGCTTGACGAACAGTTAGCCGAGCTGCTCAAAGTCAAGGCCGAACTCCGAGAGCATCCTGATTTGTTGCGTTCGATGCTATCCCCAACGGTGCCCTCGGTGACCAAGAAATCCATCTTGAAGCAGGTCTTAGAAAATCGTGTTTCGCCTACCACCTTGCATTTTATGTATGTGCTGGTAGACAAGAATCGCGAAATCTATCTGGGCTTGATTGTGAAAGCCTACAAAGAGCTTTTGCGCAACGAACGGGGCACGGTTGAAGTGATCGTTCAGTCCGCCGCTCCCCTGGAAGAAAATCTGGTGCGCCAGGTGGAGGAGCGAATGCTCAGCTACACCGGCAAGAAGGTTGAGCTTCAGTTCGAGGTTGACCCCTCCCTGATCGGAGGTCTCCTGATTCGCATCGGAGACACCATAATCGACGGAAGCGTCCGTCACCAATTGACTCAGATTCATGAGCGGCTGTCCAAAGTGGGCACCGTAGCCATAGGAGGTTAATACGATGGCGATTCGTGCCGAAGAAATTTCTGATATCCTCATAAAAGAGATCGAGGGCTACCAGCCCGACGTCCAGGAGCAGCCGTATGGCTCGGTCATTAAGGTGGGCGACAATATCGCAACGGTTCACGGCCTCCGCTCGGTTCGCAATGGTGAGTTGCTCAAGTTCGAGACCGGCCAGATGGGCCTGACCATGAACCTGGAAGAGGATACCCTCGGCGTGGTTGTGTTGGGAAACGACAGTGACATCAAAGAAGGTCACCGCGTCGAGAGCACCGGCCGCATCAGCGAGGTCCCCGTGGGCAACGGGATGCTGGGCCGCGTGGTCAACGCTCTGGGTGAAGCCATCGACGGCAAAGGCCCTATGGAAACGGAAACCACCCGCACCCTGGAGTTCACTGCTCCGATTGTGCCTGAACGGCAGCCCGTGCATGAGCCTCTGCAGACCGGCGTAAAAGCCATCGATGCCCTGGTCCCGATCGGCCGTGGCCAGCGCGAGTTGATTATCGGCGACCGCCAGACGGGCAAAACCGCCATCGCGCTCGACGCCATCATCAATCAAAAAGATACCGGTGTGCTGTGTGTCTATGTGGCTATCGGCCAGAAGACCAACACCATCTCGTCGATCGTGGAAGACCTTCGCCGTTACGATGCCCTCAAGCACACCGTGATCGTGGCCGCCACCGCCAACGATCCGCCAGCGATGTTGTATCTTGCAGCCTACACCGGTTGCGCCATCGCCGAGCACATGATGTATGCTGGCAAGCACGTGCTGATTGTCTATGACGATCTCACCAAACACGCCAAGGCCTACCGTGAGATTTCGCTTCTACTGCGCCGCCCCCCCGGCCGCGAAGCCTATCCCGGAGACGTCTTCTTTTTGCACTCCCGTTTGCTGGAGCGCTCGGCAAAACTCAGTAACGAACTGGGCGGCGGATCTCTTACCGCCCTACCCATCATCGAAACCCAGTTGGGCGACGTGTCCGCCTACATTCCCACCAACGTGATTTCCATCACCGACGGTCAGATTTATCTGGATACCGACCAGTTCTATCAAGGTATTCGACCGGCCGTGGATGTGGGTCTGTCGGTCTCACGTGTAGGTGGCGCCGCTCAAATCAAAGCCATGAAAGGCGTGGCCGGTCCACTTCGTCTCGACCTGGCCCAATACCGCAACCTGGCCGCCTATACCAAACTATCGGCGGACGAGTTGGACAAAGCCAGTCGTGACCAGTTGACCCGTGGTGAACGTATCACGGCGGTGCTCAAACAAAGGCAATTTGTGCCGATGGCGGTGGAAAAACAAGTGGCGATTATTTACGCCGCCACCAAAGGCTATCTCGACGAACTCCCATTGAACTCCATCGAGCGTTTTGAGGAGGGCTTCCACACCTTTGTAGCTGAAAAGTTCCCCCAAATCAGCAGCGGGATCCAGGAGAAAAAAGCCGTCACCCCTGAGGTGGAAACCGCTTTGAAAGAAGCCCTGGCAACCTATGTCAAACAATTCAAGGCCAGTCTGGCCTAGGTGACGGATGGCTAACGAGCGAGACCTAAAGCGCCGCATCAAAGCGGTGCAGAATACCGAGCAAATCACCAAGGCCATGAAAATGGTCGCAGCGGCTCGCATTAAGAAGGCAGAGGACGTCCTGAAGGCGGCTCGCCCTTATTCCAAGCTGCTCAAAGAGGTGGTGCAAGACCTGACGACGAGCAGCGACGATGTTTCTCATCCTCTCATGCAAAATCGTCCGGTTCAACGCACGGCCTATCTGGTGGTGACCTCCGACAAAGGCCTGTGCGGTGCCTACAACAACAACTTGCTAAAGCTGGTCTGGGGGACCGTTGGTGCTGCCAAAGCCGACAACTATAAGCTCGTTCAGGTGGGTAGCAAGGGTGACAAGTTCTTGCGTCGCCGCAAGATCCCCATCGAAAAGTCGGTGCTGGGGTGGCAGGCCACTTTTGCACTTGCTCAGGAACTGGCCAATCAATTGACGGACTGGTTTCTGGATGGAACGGTAGACGAGGTGCAGGTCTTCTACAGTCAGTCGATCAGCGCAGTCACCCAGAAGCCAACCATGGAGCAGATTCTACCCATTTCCAAAGATGCGGTGGCCGGGCTTCCCTCGGCCTCTGTCAACTTTGACTTCGAACCTTCGGCTGAGGCAGCACTGAACATTTTGTTGCCGCGCTACCTGCAGAATATCATCTACCGAATTCTGGCCGAGTCCAGAGTGTCGGAACTAGGGGCCCGGCTCAAGTCGATGTCTTCGGCCACCGACAACGCCAACAAACTGGCCGGCGAATTGACTCTGCAGTTTTATCGTATTCGTCAAGACAACATCACTAAAGAGATTCTGGAGATCGTCGGAGGCGCAGAAGCCCTCCGATCCTCGAAGTAGGAGGAGCATAACATGGCAGGCATAGGCAAAATTGTTCAAATTCTGGGTTCGGTGGTCGACGCCGAGTTCCCGGCGGGCGAGTTGCCCCAACTCTATAACGACGTGAAGGTGGAACGCGAAGTGTTTCGCGGTTACGAAGAAGGCAACATGCCTGCGCACGTCAAGTATCTGCATATGGAAGTGCAGAGCGAGTTAGGCAACAACCGCGTGCGCTGCCTGGCCATGGGCTCAACCGACGGTCTACGCCGCGGTATGGGTGTACATGATACTGGCGCACCGATTTCGGTGCCGGTAGGACGGTCCACTCTGGGACGAATGTTCAATGTGTTGGGCGAGCCTATCGACGGCGGCGGCCCCATCGAAGTTACCAAGACGATGCCAATTTTGCGCACCGCGCCCCCGCTGGCCGAGCAAGAACCCACCACCACGGTCCGTGAAACGGGCATCAAAGTGGTGGACCTGCTGGCTCCCTACTCGCGCGGTGGCAAGACCGGCCTCTTCGGCGGCGCTGGCGTGGGCAAGACCGTGTTGATTCAAGAATTGATTCACAATATCGCCAAAGAGCACGGCGGTTTCTCCGTGTTTGCCGGCGTGGGTGAGCGTACTCGTGAAGGCAACGACCTCTGGCTGGAAATGAAAGAGTCAGGCGTCATCAAAAACACCGCCCTGGTCTTCGGTCAGATGGACGAGCCTCCGGGAGTGCGCTTCCGAGTGGCCTTCACCGGAGTTACCCTGGCCGAGTTCTTCCGCGACGAAGAAGGCCAGGACGTGCTGCTCTTCGTGGACAACATCTTCCGCTTCGTGTTGGCGGGCGCCGAAGTCTCGGCTCTGCTGGGGCGTATGCCCTCGGCCGTGGGTTATCAGCCCACTCTGTCCACCGAAATGGGCCAACTGGAAGAGCGTATCACTTCCACTCGCAAGGGCTCGATTACTTCGGTGCAGGCGATTTACGTGCCCGCCGACGACATCACCGACCCGGCCGTGGCCACCACTTTCGCCCATCTTGATGCGACCACGGTGTTGAGCCGCTCCATCTCTGAGCAAGGCATCTATCCGGCCGTGGATCCGCTGGCCTCTACTTCACGCCTGTTGGAGCCCCGCTTCTTGGGCGACGAGCACTACGCAGTAGCCCGTCGCACCCAGGAGATCTTGCAGCGCTACAAAGACCTGCAGGACATCATCGCCATTCTGGGCGTCGAAGAGTTGTCTGAGGAAGACCGCATCGTGGTGGGTCGGGCTCGCCGCATCCAGCGCTTCCTGTCGCAACCCTTCAACGTCGCCGAAATCTTCACGGGCCGTCCCGGCAAATACGTGAAGGTGGGCGACACCATCAAGGGCTTCAAGGAAGTATGCTCGGGCAAGCTCGACCACCTTCCCGAGCAGGCCTTCTACATGGTGGGCGGACTCGAAGAAGTGCTCGAATCCGCGCGCAGCATGGGTGTTGAAGTAGGAGCGATGGCCTGATGTCTCATCTCACCGTCCAGGTGGTAACACCCGAGGCGACCCAATTTACCGGCGAGGCTCTGCGCGTCCAACTTCCGGGCGTCATGGGTCAGATGGGTGTGCTGCCTTCGCACACTCCGTTGGTAAGCATGCTGCAGCCGGGCGTGGTCGAAGTTGTCTCGCGCGAGGGCAAGAAGATCTTTGCCGTAGCCGAGGGTTTCGCGACCATAGCCAATGACCAGGTGGTCTGTTTGGTGGACGACGCTGTCGAGGCGGGTCAGGTGGACAGCGCCAAGGTGACCGCCAGGATAGCCGACCTGGAGCGCACCTTGACGGACGATGACAATCCCCGTACGCGCGCTCAGATCGCTTTTCTACAAGCTCAATTGTCGCTGAAAGGTTAGCAAAGCATGGCGCGCCTTGTGGTTCAAGGGGGCATTCCGCTACACGGCCGACTGGAGGCCAATGGTGCTAAGAATGCTGCCCTGCCGATCATGGCGGCGGCCTTGCTGGCCAAAGGCCCGGTAACCTTACGGCGGGTTCCCAACATCAGCGACGTCTGGACGCTGACGGGAATTCTCAAGTCCATGGGCTGCCTGGTCGAGTATGACGGAGAAGGCTTGATGAAGCTGGATACGTCCACCCTGACCACCACCAAAGCACCCGACCATCTGGTGCGCAAAATGAACGCCTCCTTTGACATTATGGGGCCTTTGCTGGCCGCTTATGGCGAAGGCGAAGTGTCGCTGCCGGGTGGCTGCAACCTGGGCTCACGCCCGGTCGATCTGCATCTGGCCGGGTTTCGCAAATTAGGGGCCGAGGTCACCAGCCAGCGCGGTTTTGTGCGCGCCAATGCCAACAAATTGCGGGGCGCCCATATCCTTTTCCCCAAAGTCAGCGTGGGCGCCACCAAGAACTGCCTGATGGCAGCCACGGTGGCTGAAGGCGAAACGGTGCTGGAAAACTGTGCCCGCGAGCCAGAAATTGTCGACCTGGCCAACTTCCTGGTGGCTATGGGGGCCAAGATCGACGGCCTGGGACGTCAGACCATGCGGGTAACCGGGGTGGAAAAGCTGCACGGCTGCGACTACAGCGTGGTGGCCGATCGCATTGAGGTTGGCACCTACCTGGTGGCTGGAGCTATCACCCAGGGTGACGTGGTCATCGAGAACTGCGTGCCGGGCCACCTGGAAAGCCTGCTGGAACTGCTCCAGGAAATGGGTCAGGACCTGGAGATCGGTCACGACCACATCCGCATTCGGGGGCGTTCCCCCATCAAGCCGATTTCGGTTTCTACCGAGCCCTATCCGGGCTTCCCCACCGACCTGCATCCCCAGTTGGTGGCCCTGGCCACCCTGGCCAAAGGTACCACCACCGTCACCGAAAACATCTTTAACGGCCGCTTTATGTATGCCATGGAACTGGTGCGCCTGGGCGGGGATGTGCGCGTCAGCCATCGCGACGTGATCATTCGCGGGGTCAAACAACTCGACGGCGCCCCCGTAGATGCACCCGACATTCGGGCCGGCGGGGCTTTGGTGTGCGCCGCTCTGGCCGCCCACGGCGAGTCGACCATCAGCGGAGTCAATTTCATCGACCGGGGCTACCAGGAGATCGAAAAGCGACTGGCGGTGCTGGGCGCCAAAATCGTGCGCGCCGATTTCGAAGACTGAACTGGCCTTCCGCTCCAATGGCCTAAGCGGAAAAGGGCGACCTATCGATTGCCGAACAGGCAGCCAGTAATTCCCCAGGCCAAAGGTGTCAAATACCGGCTTCCTACAAAGACGGCAAGATTGTCTACGTCGTTTCCAACTGACCGCAAGCTACTGAAAACTGAATGAGGATTTGAAGTATGACTAAAAAGAACACCCTCTTGAGCGTGGCCTTGTGTGCGGCCTGTTCTAACCTCGCCCTGGCCCAGCCCGAGCTCAATCGCAGCCGGCTTCCCATCGCGGAGCCCAGGTACGCCCCTGGCACGGTGGAGGATGTGCGCAACGCTACCCCGCCCCCCAGATTTCAGGTAAAGGCACCGGCCGGGGCGCCCAATGTCTTGATTATCCTGATAGATGACATGGGTTTTGGCCAGTCCAGCGCTTTTGGTGGACCGGTTCACATGCCAACCGTCGAGAAATTGGCCAACCAGGGATTGCGCTACAACCAGTTTCACACCACCGCCCTCTGCTCGCCCACGCGGGCAGCCCTGCTGTCGGGGCGCAACCACCACACCTGCAATATGGGCTCGATTACCGAAACGGCCACCGCCTATCCGGGAAATACCGGGCAACGACCGAACAGTGTGGCCCCCCTGGCCACCATGCTGCGCTACAACGGATACTTGACCGGCGCCTTCGGCAAGAGCCACGAGACGGCCGCCTGGGAGGTCAGTTCTTCGGGTCCCACCGATCGCTGGCCCACCCGCAGCGGCTTTGACAAATTCTACGGTTTCATGGGGGGCGAGGCCAATCAATGGGCGCCGGCGATCTATGACGGCCTGACCAAAATCGAAGTGCCTACCAATCCGAACTATCATTTCATGACCGACATGACCACTCAGGCCATCCGCTGGGTGCGCTCGGTCAAGTCGCTTACGCCCGATAAGCCTTTCTTTATCTACTTTGCCCCCGGGGCCACCCACGCCCCCCACCACGTTCCCAAATCGTGGATTGCCAAATACAAGGGCAAATTTGATCAGGGCTGGGACAAACTCCGAGAACAGACTCTGGCCCGCCAGATCGAGCTGGGAGTGGTGCCGCCGGGCACTAAACTGGCCCGCAAGCCTACCGCCATCAAAGATTGGGACAAGCTGACAGCCGCCGAAAAGAAACTGTTTGCCCACCAGATGGAGGTCTTCGCCGCCTACGGCGAGTACGCCGACAGCGAGATCGGCCGTCTGATCTCGGCCTTAAAAGACCAGGGCCAACTCGACAACACCTTGATCTTCTATGTGCTGGGAGACAACGGCGCCAGCGCCGAAGGCGGCATGAGCGGTCTGTTTAGCGAGATGACCTACTTCAATGGGGTTACCGAGACCGTCCAGGACATCTTGAAGCACTACAACGAACTGGGTGGACCATCAGCCTACGGCCACTACGCGGCCGGTTGGGCCGTGGCGGGAGACACGCCCTTTACCTGGACCAAGCAGATCCCCTCGAGCTATGGCGGAACCCGCAACGGAATGGTTGTGCACTGGCCTAAGAAGGTCAAGGCAAAAAATCAGATTCGCAGCCAGTGGCACCACGTCATCGACATCGCCCCCACCGTTTTGGAGGCGGCCGGTTTGCCCGAGCCCAAAGAGGTGGATGGCATACCCCAGACCCCCATCGAAGGAGTCAGTATGCTGGCCACCTTCAACGACGCCAAAGCCAAAGAAACCCACCTGACCCAATACTTTGAGGTTTTCGGAAACCGTGGCATCTATCACGACGGTTGGCTGGCGGGCACCATCCACCGGGCTCCCTGGGAAATGAAACCGCGCCGACCCATGGCGGAAGATATTTGGGAACTCTACGATACGCGCCAAGACTTTAGTCTGACCCGCGATCTGGCCGCTCAGAATCCGGAAAAACTGAAGGAAATGCAGAAGCTCTTCTTGAGCGAAGCGGCCAAGTATTCGGTTCTGCCCATTGATGATCGCAGCATTGAGCGCGTCAATGCCGCCACCGCCGGGCGGCCCGACCTGATGGCCGGCCGAACCTCGCTCACCGTCTACGAGGGCATGACGGGCATGTCCGAAAATGTTTTTATCAATACCAAAAACCGCTCCCACAGCATCGTGGCCGAAATCCGGATCCCGAAAGGGGGAGCCAACGGAGTGGTACTCTCTCAGGCCGGCCGTTTCGGGGGCTGGAGTCTCTACTTGCGCCAGGGCGTGCCCGTCTACACCTACAATTTCCTGGGGCTGGAGAGTTACAGCGTGGCCGCCAAGTCGCCCCTCCCGGCTGGCAAGGTCACCTTGCGCTACGATTTCGCCTACGACGGCGGCGGCCTGGGCAAGGGCGGAGTGGGGACTTTGCAGGTCAACGGCAAGCAAGTGGCCCAGGGGCGAATCCAACGCACCCAATTCAATATCTTCTCGGCGGACGAAGGGGCCGACGTGGGCGAAGATGCCGAAACGGCCGTCACCCACTACAAAGGAATGGCCGCACCTTATCGATTTACGGGCAAGATCGACAAGATCACCATCCAGCTCAAAACGCCGGATGCGGCTTTCCTGTCGGCAGAGAAGGCGGCCCAGGCCGAGGCCAACCGCAGGAAGGCCCTTTCTGACTGAGAAGCCCCCCTCACCGCAGGTTGCATAGCCTGAGAGACTGGACGTGTTTATGAAAATCTCCACCCTGCTGTCTTCGGCGGCAGCACTGCTGTGTCTGGCCTTGCCTGGCTGGTCGCAATCCCACTACTTGCCGGAGTCGGCGCCCATCCGCGACCAGACGGGCTTGCCCCCACTTCCCGGTGTCTACTACAGCAATTCGCTGATGTATCTGGACATGGGAGGGAGTATCGAACGCTCGATCCTGCGCGGGCGAGTGCCCGTGGATTTAAACATCAATGCCTCGGTTTTTGCCGATATGAACTCCTTTGTCTGGCAGACCGGGGAGAAATTTCTGGGGGCCGACTATGGCGTAGTGGCCGTGATGCCCACGATCGTGCAAGCCACCCCGACAGCTCGTCTGGAAGTGGGCCGATTTTTGGGGCGCGACGCATCCAGCAGTGCGTTTGGAGTCTACGACCTGTATTTCTCGCCCCTGGCCCTGACCTGGCGCGGCGATCGCCACCAGGTCATGTTCAACTACGGGCTGTGGGCTCCCGTGGGGGGCGAAACCAGCCTGGGATACTGGGAGCATCAGTTGCAGCTCGGCGGCACGGCATTCTTAGACGAAGAGAAAAGCTGGAGCGTCAGCGCCTTGGGCACCTACGAAATCAATGGATACAATTCGAATCGCGACTACACCAAGGGAAACTACTTTACCCTGGAGTGGGGAGTGGTTAAGAATCTCGATCCCAACGTCACTCTGGGCCTGGTCGGCTACGGAAGCTGGCAGACCAGTGGTGACAGCGGCGCAGGCCTGCGCCTCCCCTACGACCCCGTCCGCGACTACGGCATTGGCCTCGGTGGAGAACTGAAGGTGACCATCCCCGAAGCCAACTATCTCTCCATCGCCCTCAAGCACGTTCGCGACGTTAGCTCTTTTGGCCGGTTAAGCGGAAGTATTACCACCCTCAACTTCTCCGTCCCCATTGAGATGGAAATGCCCAGCGCGCCTGCTCCGCAACCCGCCACGGAGACAACTCCTCCCCCGGTCGAACCTCACCCCCCTGCTCAACCTCAGCCCCCCACCGAGCCGCAGCCCGGCCAACCCAAACCCTGAAGCCATGCTCTGTCAAACCTTGAGGCGCCGATTTCGCAGACTGGCGTGCTGCCAGCCGGGCCTGCCCGCTATAGTATGTCCGTTCAGTTAGCCCTGGAGCTGGGCAGCAGTTGGCTGCGCGGGGCCCGGCGCGGTGAGGCGCCCAGCTTCGCCCAGCCCAGCCTGGTGGCGCGTGATGCCAACAGTCTCAAAGAATTAGCCCTGGGCGATCAGGCTGCCCAACTGCGGGGCGGTGCCCCCTCGGCCTTGCAACTGGTGCGGCCCGTGCGTGCCGGCCGCATCTTGGACTGGCCCGGCGCCCGAAGTCTGCTGCAACTGGCCCTGGGACAACTGCATCGCAAACGCAGCAAGCCCAAGGTGGCGCTGGTGGTGCCCGCCCAACTGACACTGGTGCAGCAGCGCGCATGGAAACAGTTAGCCCTGGAGTCGGGCGCAGCCGAAGCGGAATTGGTGGATGCCCCGCTGTGCGCGGCCGCCGGCTGCGGCTGCGACGTATCGCGACCGCTGGGGCGCATCGTTCTGGACTGGGGCGGCGGCAGCCTCGACCTGGGTTTGGTGGCCGGGCGCCAAATGTTGGCCGGAGAGAGCCTGGCCCTGGGCGGTCTCGATCTAGACCAGGCCGTGCAGCGCTGGGTGCGTCAGCAACAGGGACTGTTGCTCTCACCAGGCCAGGCTGAGGAGCTGAAGATAAGTATGCTGTCGGCCCTCTTCTGCGGCCCATCCGGCCCCCACATGGAGATCACCGGCTTTGGAGCCATCGACGGACTACCCCAGTCGCTGGGCATCACCCAGCAAGACGTGCAGGGCGCCATCGAGCCTTTCCTCACGCGGCTCCGCGAGGCCCTGCTAAGGGTGCTGGCCCAGGCTTCGCCCGAAGTCAGCGCCGACTTGCTGGAGGAAGGCCTGTGGTGCTGCGGGGGCAGTGCACAGTTGACGGGATTGACGGATTTTCTGGAGCAGATCAGCGGTCTGCGCGTGCGTCCCGTGACCGCCCCCGAGCAGGCCGCCATTCGCGGCCTGGCCGAGTGGATTCGCTGAAGTCGGCTGGCCTCACCTCGAAGCGAGTGGTCAGCCCCTGTTGGCGCTCTGACAGAGCCTTATGGGGCAATAGTCGGAACACTTGATCAAGTTGCGGCAACAACTTAATGAAGACTTCGATACCCATAGCGAGCGAATCAACGCTCAAAATTTGGCGATTGCGCAGGTCCAGGTCTCACTGGAGCAAGTGCAAGACGAATTGTCTGCCACGAACCAAGGCTTGACGTCATTACAGCACGGGACGACCGCCATGCAGCATGCGATGACGTCTATGCAGCACGCGATGACCGCCATGCAAGAGGCTCTTGCTGTCACTCAAACCTCGGTGGCTTCCGCCCATCGCCGGATCAGCGAGGGGAATCATAATTTCAAAGTGTTCGCTGCCGCTCATCACTCGTCTCAAAATTCATGGAGAGAATATGGGAAACGCTTTGGTTGCACTTTGGATGTGGTGCAGGCTGCGCTTCTTACCGGAGAAATCGAGACTGCCTCCCGCTTTGAGCGTGTTGAAAACCGGCTAAATAGCGTCAAAGAACGCCTGGGCGGCGCCGCTTAAGAGGCCTGCGGGTCACTCTGCGCAGTTGATTCAGGTCAAAGATCCTACGCCGCAGGGGATGGCTCGATGGTTTCATTCGCCCACTCGCCAATCAGAGCCGGCCGTTTTCAGGGTCTCTGGCCTGGGCCTCACTGCTATCACGGGAACCGGCCCCCTGCGAGCCAACAATGCCGTCCTCCAGAGTCAGGGAGCCATCAAGGTATCCACCGATGTCAGCGGTCTGGCCGCCATCAGTTCCACCAATTCGGTGACGATTCTGGAAAGCAACGGCCTCTCTCCATCAGCCTGGGCAACGTGACCGGCATCAACGGCACCAGCGTAAATATCACCCTCACCAGCGGCGACCTGGATCTATCCTCGCCCTCGCTGGGCAACAATTCGCAATAGTGGCCGCCCAGCGAATCGACCTGACGGCCCTCAACGGCAACATCATTGGCGTCAATCCGGTGACCCGGGCCGACGTGCGGGCACCCACGGTCAATTTTGTGGCCTCAGGTTCGGTGGGAATCCTCGGAGGTTCCGATTCGGGTGCGCTGGGCAATCAGTTTGCCACCACTACCCCTGGCTTTGTGCAACAGTTTCCCCTCCCGCCCGCGCCGCCGCCTCCCCCAACCCCCGACTCCGCCCTGCTTGAGCCCCTGATCGTCAGAATTCCCGTCGACTCATTCCCGTGGGCAGCTTCCCCATTTTGTTGCTTGAGCCCGTGGGCAACACCCCTGGAGCCCCCAAGGGCCTGTGGCGAGTGAGCTGGGAAATCCCGCCCAGCCCCGGCGCCGGACCCGAACCGTTGCGCTACCCTTACCTGCTCGACCTTACTCTGGACCAGCTGATGGACCAGCCGCTCACCTCAGGATTTGTGTTGATGACCCTGGATCAGCTCCTCGATGAGCCGACCATCAATCCATTCCTGGAGAAACAGTTGGAAGAATTAATGGCGGCTACGTGTACCATTGAGCGACACATTCCAGGCTTGGGGCCTGGTCGGACGACGAAAAGTAATGAACGATTCCGATCTTCGGGACGGCCAGCACTTCGAAGCCAACGTCCCTCGCCACTTGGTCGACCAGTAGCGGCTTCTTGCAAGCTGGCGGATAAGCTTCACCCCAAGTCGCGGAATTTGGTGATACGCGCTGCATACCGGGGTGAGCCAGCCTCAGCGCCGGAACTCTATTCCCGCTACCACTGAATTGAACAACCCTGGCAACGCGATTTCAGGCGCACCTGATTCACAGGAGGATCGAAGTAATGAGTGAGTTGGATTTGTGCTCGGGCCGCGGCGCGTCTGGTCGCTCGTAGAGAGTGGCCAGCGTTGGAATGATGCGCCCAGTCGGAAAAATTGTCTCATCTGTGGCACCGACATGTGGCTGCCAGCAGTGCGGTAGAATCCGCCCGGATCGTTGATCACGTAGTAGTCGGGGTGTTTTTCGATGGCCAGCAGAGCATGACCCCCATTGCCGTCGACTTTGAATCCGATTTTGTTGACATCACCCGAGACGGCCACCAGGCGACCCTTGCGTAATTCCCAATCTAAATCGTCGAGATCATCCACCCACTGGGAGCGCAAACCGAGTTCGAAAGCGGCTTTACGCATTTGAATCAGGTTGCTGCCCGCTTCCTGGTCCAGGCTGTTGCCCGTCATGATTTCGCGGCACCACAAGATCAAACCCTGACGGTTGGAGGCCTGAATGCCCGCTGGCAAAGTGTGGTAGGCCAGAGCCAACATCGCCAGCGTGGTGGGACCGCAGTTGCCATTGGTCTGATTGCCGTCTGGATTAGCCGCTGACTTGTACTGAGTGACGAAGAAATCTTCGGGGTTCTTCGAGGTGGCTGCCACGGGAATTTTGGGCGAGCTTACCTCAGGCAGTTCCACCGGCCGTTGTTTGGGCTGTGGCCGTTGGGGGCGCAGCAGGGAGAGGTCTCCGCTGGCGTTCCATTCCGCTTTGCCACCGAGACCAACGCAGAACGCTTCGGCCGAGACGAAGTATTCCTTGGAGTCGAGCGGCTTGATCATGGGCACTACAATGTTGCCAACCATCACCTGGCCGCGCGGCACCGAAGGCAGTTCATCGGGAGGTGAGTAGCCGGCCCAATAACCGAAGCCGCCGCGCAACAACTTCATGTCCATCTGGTCGGCAATCGCGTTGACGGAGATATAGATGCAGCCCTTGCTAAATAGCAGTCGGCCCGGGTAGCGGATGTGACTGATGGACAGGTTTTCGGTCCATAGAGGCGCCGCCACCAGCAGGAGGGTGAGAATCAGCCAGCGGGGACGGCTTCGCATGGCGGTGGTCTACGGGCTCCCGTTGTGGCCTCCTCCCGTCTAACTCCAGGGACGGCGCCTTCCGTCCATAATTGCCCGTCCTTGTCGGCACCCAACAGATAGGAATTGCGCATGCGGCGTGACCGTCCACCCCCTCTACCCAAGGCTGTGGGCACGATGGAGCCACGAACTGACCCGGAACCCAAATTGCCTGAGTTTGCCGTCCTGCACCAGCGGGATTATGACTCATCCATGGCGTGAGCCACGTGACCGTCTTCATCCCCGCGCCAGCCGATGAAGAAGTCCAGCCAGTGCGCCAGTTGCAGCGTTAGTTGGGTGGCCAGATCGCGCCCGGTGGCGTAGAGGAAGCGCAGATGGTGGGGAGCGTGACCTTCAATTTGCGGACGCCCTTCGTGGATGTTTTTGTGGCAGGCGGCGCATAGTATCACTAGATTTCGGGGACGGTCTTTCCTTCATCGCTGAAAAATGTGATGTGATGAGCCTCGAGAAACAGGAGGTGGTGGGGGCAGCCGGGAGTTTTACGGCGATAGCCGTCTCGCCGCAAGAGTTCGGCTTTCTGGGCCGGAGTGGCAAGCGCGAATCGGGATTGAAATTGCGTCGGGTGACAGGTTCAGTCGCAGCTCGGTCATCGCGGCCGCATCCGCATCGG
>JADMJV010000109.1 GCA_018780265.1 bacterium | reverse complement strand
ATGCGGCTCTGGCTCAACGGTCACGAGTGGGTGAAGCGTGGGCTATTGCGGGAAGAAGTCATCTTCGAGGAATTGGACAACGGCTTCCGGAGCGTCGCAGAGCCGGCACGCCTCCAAACGTTAAGTGATCAACTGAGTGCCGATGATATTCAGGGCTTCTTCGACCGCTGGCTCAAGAGGCTGCCAAACCCACGACTGATAGTCGAGTCAAACAGCCCGGTTTGGCCGCTTCTACGGGGGGCTCTGATCCCAATGGATTGGCGGTGTCCATCACCCCACTATAGCACCAGGAGGCAAGCGGCCAGGGCCTAGAAGAGTTCTGACTGAATCGGCATATTCAAGTGTTTATAAGCCTGCGGGCCGGCCACGCGACCGCGCGGCGTCTTGATCAAGAAGCCGTTGGCCAGCAAGAAGGGCTCGTAAACTTCCTCCAGGTTGGCGGCGTCTTCGTGAACGGCTGCCGCCAGCGTGGCGATGCCCACCGGTCGGCCGTCAAACTTGTGGATCAGGGCATCCAGGATGCGCTGATCGACGCGGTCCAGGCCGGCCCGGTCAATGCCCATTTTGTCCAGGGCTACTCGGGCCAGTTCTTGAACAATCATAGGGGCCGACTCCACCTGGGCAAAATCGCGCACCCGCCGCAACAGTCGATTGGCAATGCGAGGGGTGCCGCGACAGCGGCAGGCGATCTCATGGGCGCCCCCATCGTCGATGGACAGGCCCATCAGCCCGGCCGAACGCACCACGATGCGCTGCAGGGCAGCCGCATCGTAGTAGTCCAGGTGAAAAAGAATGCCAAAGCGCGACCGCAACGGGGCCGACAGGGAGCCGCCTCGGGTGGTGGCCCCCACCAGGCTGAAAGGGGCGATCTTGTGCTTGACGGCCCCCTTTTTCATGCCCTTGGAAATGACCCGGTCAAAGGCCAGGTCCTCCATCACCGGGTAGAGGATCTCCTCGACCACCTTGGACAGTCGGTGGATTTCGTCGATAAAGAGCACATCTTTAGGGCGCAAACTGTTGAGCAGCACCAACAGGTCGATGGGGCGCTCGATGGCCGGGCCTGAAGTGGTGCGCAACTGGGTGCCCATTTCGCGAGCCACCAAACTGGCCAGGGTGGTTTTTCCCAACCCCGGCGGACCGCTCAGCAAAATATGGTCGACTGGTTCCTGGCGCTCCCGGGCCGCCTGCAAAAATACCCGCAAGTTGGCCACAATCTCTTCCTGGCCGATATACTCGTCCAGTTGCTGAGGGCGCAACGTCCACTCTTGCTCATCCTCACGGTCCCGCTGAGGGGACAGCGAGTGGGGCTTCTTATCCGTCAAGGTTATTGCCCATGTGCTTCATGGCCTCGATCACCAGGGCATCTACGCCCCACTCCGACTCCCCGGAGGCCAGCAGGCAGTTTTCCAAGGCACGGCGCGCTTCGTCGGGAGTGCAGCCCAGGCCACAGAGTACCTCTTCGGCTTCCCGAAAGGCGCTGCTGGCGCCGGCCTGGGCCTTGGTGGCGTCAACCAGTTTATGAATCTTCTCGGAGAGCTCAACCACGATGCGTTTGCCTGTCTTGGGTCCTACCCCGGGGATTCGAACCAAAAAGGTGAGGTCTTCCTCGCCGATGGCCTGAGCCAGGTCAGAAGGACTGCAAGACCCTAAAATGCGCAGGGCCAGTTTCGGTCCAACGCCAGTGATGGTGGTCAGCATGCGAAAGAGTTCGCGTTCGAAACCGTGGCTGAAACCGTAGAGCGACATCTCGTCTTCGCGCACGATAAACTCGGTGGGAAAGAGCCGTTCCTCCCCCACCGCGCAACTGGCCGCCAGGCTGCTGGGCACACGCACCAAAAAACCCACTCCGCCGACGTTGAGTACCAGCGAGTCCACGCTCACCTGGTCGACCAGGCCGCGCAGTTGGGCGATCAAGAATCCAGGCCTTCCCAGATCAGGTGACAGAGGGCCAGGGCCAAGCCGTCGGCGGCGTCATCGGGGCGGGGTTTTTCGGACAGATTCAGGCTGTACATGACAGCCTGGGTCATTTCCGGTTTGCCCGCCTTGCCGGCGCCGGCCACAGTTTCTTTGACGGTCATCGGATTGTAACTGGTAACGGTCACATGATTTTGGGCCGCCGCCAGCAAAATTACTCCGCGCGCCTCTCCCACGGACAACGCGGTGGTGACGTTGCGACTGAAAAACAACTCCTCGACAGCGGCCACTTCCGGCCGAATTCTCTCAAAAAGGGCGCTCAAGTGACGGTGCAGTTCCAGCAGACGTTCTTCACGCGTGCCCTTGGGATCGGTGGAAATGCAGCCACACTCGACGAATTCGACTTCATCGCCGGTCTGCCGCACGGCCCCGTAGCCGGTGCGACCGGTGCCAGGGTCTATTCCCAGGATGACGCGACCGGGGTTCACGCTTCCAGAGCCTCAAGAACCTCGCTGGAGATTTCGAAGTTGGCGTAAACGTTCACGACGTCGTCGTGCTCTTCGAGCAGATCCATCAGCTTGAGCAACTGAGGGGCATCGGCCAGCGATATCTCCGTCGAGGTTTTGGCGATCATGGTCATCTCCGAGTTCTTGACGGGGACCTTGGCGGCCGTCAAAGCCACGCGCACTTCATGAAGCTGCATCGGATCACAGGTGATGACAAAGGTCTCGCCGTCGTGCTCCACATCCTCGGCTCCGGCCTCGATGGCCGACATCATCAGACTTTCCTCGTCCAGGCCGTTCATAGGGCCGGTGATCTGACCTTTGCGGTCAAAGAGCCAGCCTACACAGCCACTCTCGCCAAAGTTGCCACCATTTTTGGAAAAGAACAGGCGAATCTCGGCCGCGGTGCGATTGCGGTTGTTGGTGGCCGCCTCCACGATAATGGCAGCGCCACCCGGGCCGTAACCCTCGTAGACCACCTCGTCGAGTTCGTCGCCCTCGGCCCCACCGCGCGCCTTTTCCAGCGCGCGCTCGATGTTTTCGCGGGGCATACTGGCCTCGCGAGCTCGCAGGATCGCATCCTTGAGGCGGAAGTTCGCTTCCGGATCGGGTCCCCCACCCTGTCGACAGGCCATAAGAATGTCACGCGACAGTTTGGTGAAGATCTTCCCCTTCTGGGCGTCTACACGGCCCTTCTTGAGTCGAATATTTTTCCATTTTGAGTGCCCAGCCATGGCGGGTCGTTCAAGCTCCCCCCACTCAACTCCTGTTCACGTCGGAATTGCGTATGCTGTCAGCGCAAACGCTATAGACTGAGATAGAGTCGCAGACCCGTGTCCACCGACTCAAGTTCGGAGCGAGTCAGAGAGCCTGCAGACCCCAGGATACGACGTTTATCCACCGACCGGAGTTGATCAACCAGAACGTATGACAAGTTGCGCAGCCCGCTCTGACCCGGTTGTACCGACGGGTATAGAGCGCCTTCGATGCCTGTGCTGGTGAGAGGAACGACGCATAGCATGGGATAGCGTTGTTCTCCTACGACCGTATCGTCACTGACCACTACGCAGGGCCGCCGACCGCGCTGCTCGTGCCCCACGGTGGGCTCCAGTCCCACCACCACCACTCTGCCTCGTGTCAACTCTCTTGCCATCCCTTTTGCGCGTCCCAGCGCACATTTCGCAGGCTCTCAGGATCAATCAGGTCTGCATCCTCCTCGGTGGCCAAACATACCCATTCTCTAAAACCCAGGTCGGCCATATCAACTGACTCTGGATGGGGATGCTGAAGACATTGGAGAAGTCGCTCCTTACGGCGTCGCTCTAATTCGGCACGCACCGCTTCAGTCACAAATTGACTTCTATTCTCGGCGTAGCGGTCCATTTCGACCATCAATTCTTCAGGCAGAGTCACTGTCACTCGGGTAGCAGCCATGACGAGGATTCCCGCACTTCTAAGGATTCATACTTTCATCATACAAAGCCACCAGTGCCACCGTCAATGCAGTCAGCAACTATGGATATAGGCGTGAAAGCATGCGCGGGAAGGCGATGGTTTCGCGCACGTGCTCCAGGCCGCACAGCCAGGATACGGTACGCTCCAGTCCCAAGCCGAAGCCCGAGTGGGGAACGGAACCGTAGCGACGCAAGTCAACATACCAGGCGTAGGCTTCGGGGGGCAGATTGTGTTCCTTGATGCGCGCCTCCAGCAGGGCCAGATCGTCGACGCGTTGACCGCCGCCGATAATCTCGCCGTAACCTTCTGGGGCCAGCAGGTCGGCGCCCAGCACCACCTCGGGTCGGTCCGGATCGGGCTTCATGTAGAAGGCCTTGATGGCGGTGGGAAAACGGTGCACAAAGACGGGGCGATCAAAGGACTCGGCGATAATGGTCTCGTCGCCGCCCCCAAAGTCGCCACCCCACTGAAACTCGACACCCTTCTCATTGAGCAACTTGACGGCATCATCGTAGGAAAGGCGCACAAAGGGAGCCTTGATCTGCTCCAACTTACTGGTGTCTCGTTCCAGCACCTTGAGTTCGCGGGCGCGTCGTTCCAGCACTCGCTGCACCACATACTCCAGCATCTGCTCCTGGAAGACCATGTTCTCTTCAAAATCGCAGAAGGCGATTTCCGGCTCCACCATCCAGAATTCCATCAAATGGCGGCGGGTTTTGGATTTCTCGGCCCGGAAGGTGGGTCCAAAGGTGTAGACCCGACCGAAGGCCATGGCCGTAGCCTCGTTGTAGAGTTGGCCCGACTGAGCCAGGTAGGCTTTGGACTCAAAATACTCGGTCTCAAACAGCGTGGTGGTGCCCTCACAGGCGCTCGGAGTGAGAATGGGAGTATCCACGCGCAAAAAATCATGGTCATCGAGCCAGTCCAGAATGCCCTTCATGATTTCGGCCCGAATGCGCAAAATGGCGTGCTGACGGTTGGAGCGCAGCCAGAGATGGCGATGATCCATCAAAAAGTCGGTACCGTGCTCTTTGGGCGTAATCGGGTAGCCCTCGGCGTTCTGGATCACCTGCACGTCTACCAGGTGCAATTCGTAACCGCCGGGGGCGCGCTCGTCGGGATTGACCTTGCCCCAGGCGATCAAAGAAGATTCCTGGCCCAACCCCTTGGATTTGGCAAAGATCTCCTCGCCCACATCGGCCTTGGCCAACACGCCCTGGATGCTGCCGGAGCCGTCGCGCAGTTGCAAAAAGCCGATCTTGCCCGAGGACCGCATGCGGCTTAGCCAACCCCGAATCTGCACCACCTCGCCGGCGTGTTGTCCCACCTTTTCGATGCGTACCCAAGGGGCGTTATCCTTGCTCATGTCCATCCATCCTTTGCTCAACCTGTGAACTTTGGCCTTTGCCCAGGGCGGCGGGGCCTCCTCTTTCACAAGTTTTTTAAGGGCCGGTGGTATATACTGTGTATGCACATCACCAGCCAGGAAATACGCACAGCCCTGATCACTGGCTCCACCAGCGGGATAGGCCTGGGCATCGCCCGGACCCTGGCCGATACGGGCTGCCGAATCATCCTCAACGGTTTCGGTGAGGCTCAGCAGCGCCAGGACCTGCTGGCCGAAATGGAACGACGCTCGGGTCAGGCAGCCCAATTTTGGGAAGCTGACCTCAGTCAAGCTCTCCCCGCTCTACCCGAAGTGGATATTCTGGTCAATAACGCCGGGATCCAGCACACGGCCCCGGTCGAGGAATTCTCGCCCGAGATGTGGGAGAAAGTCCTCAAGATCAACCTGTCGGCGGCTTTCTACACCATCCACGGCTGTCTGCCCGGCATGCGTGCCCGGGGCTGGGGGCGCATTATCAACCTGGCCTCGGTTCACGGACTGGTGGCCTCCGTACACAAGGCCGCCTATGTGGCGGCCAAGCACGGTTTGCTGGGGCTGACCAAAGTGGTGGCCCTGGAAACGGCTCGCAGCGGTATCACCTGCAACGCCATCTGCCCTGGCTGGGTGTTGACTCCGCTGGTCCAACAACAGATCGAAGCGCGCGCCGTTGCCCAGGCCATCCCCGTAGAACAGGCCCAGCAAGAACTGCTCCAGGAAAAGCAGCCCAGTGGACGCTTCACTCAGGTGGAAGAACTGGGCGCCCTGGTTGTCTTTCTGTGTGGTCCGGGTGCCGCTAACCTGAGCGGCACCTCACTCCCCGTGGACGGCGCCTGGACGGCTCAATAGATCAGTCCTGATCGAAGCCAAATTCCTCTTGCATGCTGTTCCACAGATGCATGATCATGGCTGGCGATGTGTTCCGCGGCAGCTTGATCAACAGGTAGACGAAGGCTGCCAAGGCCACCAGACCGGACAAAAATTGGATGACGGCCCTGAAGGGGGAGCGCTTTTTGCGATCTTTTTTGGCCTCCTCCACCTCGCTCTTCTTTTGCTCGGCCTCGCGCTCAGCAGCTCGCTTGCTCTGGTCGCCCTTCTGCTTCCACTGGTCCAGACGTACCTTGGCCTGGTCGATGGAGCCCGACAGAAAAGCCAGTTCGGAACGCAAAGAACCGGGCTTGGTCTCGCCACTGTCAGCCGTCTTCTTGGTGGAAGGGGTGCCCAACTTGTGGCCGCAGGCTTCGCAAAAGGTAGCATCGGGGAGCACCTGGCCCTGACAATTTTCGCAATCTGGCATCATCCGCCTCCAAACCGTATTTCCTGATTTGTGAGCAGGCTTCCACAGCCAAAATCGCCACCCTGCAACCACCCCTGATCAAGATCTTGCACAACGCTGCGCACAGCCATTCGCACAACCCTGGTGAGCAGAGATTGAGTATTGTTGGGCAGGAGTGATCGTTTCGCTTGTTGAAATATTTTCACATGAGCAAAATGTTGACGATCCCTGAAGCTGCCGAGCACTTTAAAGTGTCTACCGCTACCGTTCGGCGCTGGATACGCAGCGGTAGAGTTCGCAGTCAGATGACGCTGGGCCCCTTTGGCGAGCAATGGATGGTGGAGCCCGACGGCCTGGTCAACGACGACCGTTCCTCAGCCGGATATATTCCCGTGGAACAGTTGGTAGACCGCCCTCAGTCCTCCCCTACTGCTGCCCAACCCCCTTCTCATGACCTGATCAAGGAGGCTGAGCAGGCTCTGCAGGAAGCCTGGCAGGCCAAGGAGCGAGCCGAAAAGGAATTGGAGCAGTTGCGCCTGGCCCCCGCTCCCCAGCAACCGGACCTGATTTCGCTGCGCTGCGATCTGGAAGGCAGCGAGCGTCAACGAGCCTGGCTACAGCAGCAGGTAGTCCAGTTGCAGCAGAGCCAGGAACAGGCCTGGCAGGAGACGCGGACCGCGTTGCAGGCCCTCCGCCAGGCCTACCAGGACCTCGAAGAGGCCTCTCGCCGCGTGCATACCCTGGAACGAGAGTCCGAGTGTTTTCGGCGCACACTGGCCCAGAGGTTGGGTCTGGACTGGCGCGAACACGACACCCTGCAGCTTTTCTTGCGCTGGGAATCGAGCGAAGAATTCCCTTCGGCCAGTCTGGAGCGGCCCAACTGGAGCAATTTTCGGCGCCAGGCCGTTACTGAAGACCTTCAAGCATCAGCTGGGTAGGCAGCAGGGCCTTTACGGGAGCGTAGTTGCGCCGGTGGTGAGGGGTGGGTCCCAGCAGCACCAAGGCCAGGCGGTGATCCTCGGTGCAGTAGCCCACGTTTTGTTCCCAGCCATAGCCCGGGTGCTGCGCAGCCAGATCGCGCATGATCCGATCCCGGGTAACCTTGGCCACAATGGAGGCGGCCGCGATCAAGGCGCTGTGGCGGTCCCCCCCTATCAGGGGTCGCTGGGGCAATTTGGCCTCTGGCAGTGGATACTTGCCGTCAACCAGCACCAACCGGGGCTTCTCTTTGAGTTTGAGTCGCTTGAGGGCGGCCTGCATAGCCCCCAGCGAGAGGTGATGTAGATTACCACGGCTGATGGCGTCGACGCTGACAATCTCCAATTCGACCCGAATGGGGCTGCGAAAAATCAGTTCCATGACCAGTTCACGCTCCTCTCCCGTGAGTTTCTTGGAGTCGTTGAGTCCGGGTATGAAAACCATTTCTTGAGCGGCCGCGGCCGCCGCCACCATGGGCCCGGCCATGGGGCCTCGGCCCACCTCGTCCGTGCCCACCACCCAACCTGGAAAGGCCTCCTGTTCGTTTTGCCAGAGCTTCTCCAGGCGACTGCGCTCTTTGGTCCACCAGGCGTCTTCTCCGGGCCCCTCGGCCAGATAGGCTTGCAGTCTACTCAGTCGGCTCATGGAGGGGCTCCCAGGTGATATTGCCCAACTTGCCGTCAAAGCACTGGTTGAACAGCCAGGCAGCGGCTCTTTCCAGGTCCACGATTCCCCCCTTGAGCAAAAAGCCCAGACGCTGGCCCAGTTCCTCCAGGGTCAGGCAGGGGGCCGGCAGGCGTTCTGACAACCCCAATTGGGCCAGGCGAGCCAGCAACAGGTTGGCCACTTCGAAGCGCGGCACCACGTCGGATTTTACATTGCCGCAGGCGGTCAGATGGGCCAGTTGGGTCCAGGTCTCGATGCGGGGATAGAGGATGCCAGGGGTGTCGCGAATTTGCAACCCCTCAGGGCCACTCACCCAGTTGGATTTGCCCCGAGTCAGGCCAGGCTTTTTGCCTGTTTTGGCGCTGGCCCGCCCTACCAGTTTGTTGAGCAAGGACGATTTGCCCACGTTGGGCAGGCCCACCACCATCAGGCGCACCGGCCTTTCCAGCAAAGAGCGTCCGCTGCGCTTGGCGTCCAGTCGTTGTTTCAGGGCGCTCAAGGGCTGACGCAGCGGCCCCAGGCCCGAGCCCGACTGGGACTGCATTTCCACCACGGTGTGCTGCTGGCGCAAATGAGCCGCCCACAGGCGGGTCTCGTCGGCGTTGGCCAGGTCCACCTTGTTCAAGATCCAGATCTGTTCCACCGGGCGCTTACTGAGACTGGCCAGCAACTGAGGATGCTGACAACTACGCGGTATGCGTGCGTCCAGCAAAAACAACACCAGGTCGATCTCCTTGAGTTGCTCTTCGAGCATCCGCCAGGCGCTCTTCATGTGCCCGGGAAACCAGGAAAAGGCGGCTTTAGGCGGGTCCTGAATGATCTCCATATGCATGCTCCCAGTTATAGCAAAAAAGCCCGTCCGAGGACGGGCTTTTGTGGCGTCGAGCAGCTTATCGGCTGTCGCGACGCTCTTTGACGCGGGCGTCTTTGCCGATTTTGTCGCGCAAGTAGAACAGGCGAGCGCGGCGTACAACGCCCCGGCGCACCACTTCTAGCTTGTCCACGCGCGGGCTGTGAATCAGCACGGTGCGCTCCACCCCTACGCCATGAGAAATCTTGCGCAGGGTAACGGTTTCACGCAGTCCACCGCGGCGATTGCGGGTAATGCAGATGCCCTCAAAGGCTTGCAGGCGCTCTTTGCCGCCTTCGACTACCTTGAGCCAGGCGCGCACAGTGTCGCCAGGTCCAAACTCAGGGAGTCCTTGTTTCATCTGTTCAGCTTCGAGGGTTCGAATGATTTCCATGTCTGTGAATCCTTTCCCAATAGGAAGTCGGAATCATATCACTTCCTTTTCAGATAGGCAAGAGTCTTGCCGCCCAAAACCCTACCACTGACTGTCGAGCCACTGAACCATAATTTGATTGGCTTTGTCCTGCTCGCTGACGCGCTTCTCTTGGGCGCGGAGTTCGGGTTGGGGATTGACGCCTTTGAATTCGAAACCGCCATCCTGACCTTTGGTCAATTCCTGCACGGCATACTGGCAGAAGAAGTCGCCCGAACGCATTTTCTGAATCCACAGGGGCAGGGCGTCCTGACCTAAAGCCACCATCTTTTGGTAGCCCTGGCCGCTCAGATAGTCCTTGGGATTGGACGACATGGCCATCTTGGGCGACTTGCGCTCCGTTTGCCACTGCGAATAGGCCTCGTCAAAGCTGTGGGCCACTTTGGGATCGACCATCACCACTTTGAGAGCCAACTTGCTGTCCAGGCGTTTTTGAACGTCTCCAGGAATTTCGCGCACAGGCACCTGACTTTCTCCCGTCTTGACCCAGTAGCCGGCGATCTTTCCATACACTTCCGACTCCAGTTCATCCCGGCCGTGCTGAATCTGAGCCGCCTGCCCACATTTGCTCTCCCAGCGCTGGCCGTGAGTATTGCCGGAGACTGACCCGTGGGTGGGACCGTTGGGGTCTTCCCAATAGGCCACCAATTCTTTGTCTTTGCCGATGGCGGCCGCTTCCTCAGCGCTGACGGGGCTGAAGCCGCGTTCCGTGTAGTACTGGGTGAAACACTCCACCGGGTTGCCATCGTACATCGAGGGCGGCCAATCCCAGCTTTGGGTGTTGCCCGTGGTCCAGGAGATGCAATTGTACTGTGGGGTGGCCTCGTGAGTCACGCGCGCGGCATCCACATCCAGGGCCGGGAACCAGCTCTTAAAATCGGTCTTTTCCTCATCGGTCATGGGCCGGGGATAGGGAGACGGCTGCTGGGCCGGGGGTTCCTGCACATTTTTGAGTTGGGCTGGCGAAAAAAGTGCCGGCTGAGCCTGGCTGCGATCCAGGCGGTCCTGTAAGCCGGTTGGAGTTGGCAGTTGTGCCGGCCCCTTGGATCTGGCGGGGGCTAATCCCCACGATGGACTATTTTGAACTGCCTTTAACACGGTGCTGGATCCCCTCCTCTGCAAGAAGACCTGAGGTCGATGCCGTTCCAGGTTATCCCAAGGGGTAGTGAACATCCAGTGCCCAAATTGTGAACAGAACACCAACCATGCAAAGAGGCCCCTCCTGCCCGGCAGGAGAGGCCCCGGACGACGGTTTTGTCTGACTCAGGGCTGTTCTTCGCCGAGCACGCTGGCCAGGAAGATCAGGAAGAGGCCGTTCCCCAGCATCCACAGCGTCCCCAGCAGGCCCGGCATAAACATGACGGCCACACTACCGGTGAAGGTTGCGAAGAGAAGGTGAGCGGCCCAACCCGCCGACAATCCGGCCACCAGCGAGCGCAAGGGGCGAATGTCTACGGCCAGCAGCGACAGAATCACTGGCAGCAAAGCGCTGAATAGAAGCGGGTTGCCGTGTTGGTGGGCCCCCAGCAGATGCAGTCCCCAACTGGGTAAACCGGTGGTCCACATCCAGCAATGGGGGGTGTTGGAGCCGAGTAGGAGAGGCAGGAAGAAGAGTCCACTCGAGGCGGCCACGGCCGCCGGGAAGGCAAAAATGAGACCTAGCAGGTAACCGCGGCGCAGCATGGCCAGGGCCGGCAGAGCCAGAAACAACATTCCCAGTCCCAGGCGCCAGGCCCCATACAGAATGCCAGCCTTCCAAACGGCCCTTTGGGCGTCTACAATGCCTGCTCCGAAGCCGCGTTCGCGACCCTCAGGTCCCTTGTCACGAGCGGTGCTCTTGAGCAACCGCTCGACAGCGTCAGGTTGAGTGACTCCCAGCGATTCGACCAGAGCCGACACGCCCGCTACGTGGGGGCAGGCCATGGAGGTACCCATAAACCAGAGATAGTCGTGCTTGAGGGGCTGACCCGGGGTAGGCGCATTTTGCAGAACGCCGTCGGGTTGGCCGTCGCCATTCTTGTCATTGCGGGTGTCACCACCGGGAGCAGCGATGTCGATGGCCGGACCGTGGTTGCTGTAGAAGGTCAGCTCTTCGTTGAAGTCGGTGGCAGAAACCGCCACTGCACCGTCGTAAGCGGCCGGATAACCGGGCTTGCCCGCCCCCGAGTTGCCCGCGGCACAAACCACGATGACGCCTTTAGCATGGGCCTTGGCCACAGCCGTGCGCAAAGTGGCCTCGGCAAATCCGCCCCCCAGACTCATGTTGATCACGCGGGCGCCGTGGTTGGCCGAAAAGTAGATGCCGTCAGCGATGTCGCCGAGCGTGCCGGAGCCGCGCGCGGACAACACTTTGATAGGCATAATGGCGGCGTCAAAGGCTACGCCCATGACACCCTTGCCGTTGTTGGTGGACTGGGCAACCGTGCCGGCCACGTGGCTGCCGTGGGCGTGGTCATCAATGGCCTCAGGGCGGTCGTGGACAAAGTCGTAACCGGCGACCATACGGGTCTTTTCCAGGTCTTCCAGCGCTTTAAAGTCCTTGTAGTCGCGGTACCCCACGCCGGTGTCGATAACCGATACCACCACGCCGTGACCGGTGGAGATGGGCCAGGCCTGCTGCACGCGAATCTGATTCATGTGCCATTGGAACTTGCCCAGAGGGTCATCGGGGAAATTGTCGTTGGGCCCGGTCCGCATTGCGGCGGCCGCCATCTGCTCTTCTGCGGGCAAGGTGTAAACCAGGTTGGGGGCCACATTCTCTACCAGCGGATCGGCCGCCAGTTGCTCCAACAATTGGGGCATGCGAGACTCGTCTACCGTACACAGGCGCAGTTGGGCAGTGCCTGAATGAATCGAGTTCAGGCGGCTTTCAATGCCGTAGCGTTGCTGCAACTGGGCCAGTTGCCGCGGGGTCGTCTCGTCTTTAAGGTCGAGAACCAGCTCGCCGCGGATACGCGGCTCTCCGGCCAGGCGTGGCCCGGAGCCGTCGGGGTCGTCGTAAGTAAGGTTGAGTTCGGGTTCGGGCGGGATGCTTCCCGACAGAGAGGGGGCGGAGCTGTGGCTGCCCTGCCACAGGCTGAAGAGGCCGGCTGCGAGCAGGCCGGACGCCAGCAGTGAGCGATAACGATGATGCTTCATGAGACTCCTTGAAGGTTAGACAGTGATAGATGCTTCGCTTTGCGGCGAGCTTTCCCCCTGCCCGTCGGCCTCGGCCAGCAGTTCCATCAAAAGCTCGCGGCAGCGCTCGTGACGACCATCCAGGCAGTGTTGGCGCAACTCTTCCAGGCGGGCGCCGGGCCAGTCAGCGGGGGGCACGGTCGAAACCACCTTCTGCACCTTGGCCAGGCTGGTGGGCTGAGTCGACTCCCCCACCCCCACCAGTTGCTCGGTCAGCTTTTCGCCGGGCCGGCAGCCTGTGATCTTGATGCCGATCTCTTTTTCGGGCTCGTAGCCGCAAAGCCTGATCAGGTTGTGGGCCAGGTCGAGAATCTTGACGGGCTTGCCCATGTCCAGCAAATAGATTTCGCCGCCCTGGGCCAGGCTGGAGGACTGAAGCACCAGCGTTACCGCCTCAGGGATCGTCATAAAGTAACGGGTCATGTTGGCGTCGGTGACAGTCACCGGCCCCCCCTGAGAGATCTGCTTTTGCATCGTGGGAACCACGCTGCCGCGCGATCCCAAAACGTTGCCAAAGCGCACCGCCGCAAAGCCGGGATGGGCCATCTGGGCCACCAGTTTCTCAGCCATCCTCTTGGTGGCTCCCATAACATTGCCTGGATTGACGGCTTTGTCGGTCGAGAGCAACACAAAGCGGTCCACGCCGTATTTTTGCGAAGCCTTGAGCACGGCCAGGGTGCCAAATACGTTGGTGTAAACGGCCTCGGCCGCGGCCGACTCCATCAGGGGAACGTGCTTGTGGGCAGCGGCGTGAAAGACAAAGTGAGGGCGAAATTCCTCAAAGATGCGTTCCAAAATACGCTCGCGACACACGTCGCAAATGCGTAGTATCGCCTGAGGCAGCTCAAGGCCGATCTCGTAGATGCTGTTCTCCCCCCGGCCCACCAGCATTAACTGCTCGGGCTGGAAGCCGCTGACCTGGCGGGCGATTTCAGAACCGATGGATCCGCCCGCGCCGGTGATCAATACTCGCTTACCGGCCAGCAAGGGCCTGACCAACTCCGGGTCGACTCGCACCGCTTCGCGTTCGAGCAGGTCTTCGATAGACAGTTCGCGGAGTCGATTCAACTCGACCCGACCCGCCACCATCTCATGCAGGGCGGGTACCACCCGCAGTTGCACTTCGCGGCCTTTGACCAGGTCCATCACCTGGCGAACCTGAGCCGCCGTGGGCTCGGCCAAAACGATTTCGGTAACCAGGTAGGAGTCGATCAATCCGGGCAGGTCCTTCAAAGTCCCCTGCACGGGGATGCCGCGGATGCGCAGGCCGGCCCGGTCGGCCCGGTCATCTACAAAACCGACCGGCACGAATTTGCGCGAGCGACTCAGTTCGCGCACGATGCTCTCGCCCGCGTCATTGGCTCCCACGATAATCACGCGGGTGCTGGTCATGGGCTTGCCCAGCGTCTCGCTGGCCAGTCGTAGAAGCAGACGCACGCCGCCGCAAATATTGACCGTCACCAGCAGGGTCAGGGCCAGACCGGTGCGGGGAAAAAGTGTGCCCCCCGAAATCATCACGATCACTTGAAAGGGCAGCAGACTGACCATGGTGGCCTTGACCACGCCCACCAGTTCGTGGGTTCCGGCGTAACGCCAGACCTTCTCATAAAGACCGAAGATGTAAAACCAGCCCACCGTAAAAGCGGCGATTGCAACGATAAAGGCTTGCTGGCGGGGACCCTCAATAAAGCGGGCCAGCAGTGGATCTCCGTAGTCAAAATCGAGACGGGAACCCAGCGCGATAACCACCGCCGCCAGCACCAGGAAAAAGTCGGTGGCCGCCAGGGCCAGTTTTTGGAGTGGCTTCACGCCTTACTCCAGCGCAGCTGCCTTTGCCAGCGCGGGGGCCTGTTGCTGCAGTTCGATCAGGCATTGGCAGACGCGCTCAGCCTCCTGCTCCGTCATCAGCGAGGACATGGGCAGGCACAACACTTCGGCACACATTTTCAAGGTGACAGGCAGATCCAGTGTCTGCTTGTAACAGGTCAGTTGGTGGCCCGGAGGGTCAAAGTAGGCCCGAGTGGGGATGCCCTCGGCCAGCAGCGCCTTTTGCAGTTGATTTCGATGCAGTCCAAAGGCCTGGGCCTCGATGAAGATGGGAAAATCCTTGTGAGAACTGCGCACCCCCGGGCGCACCTCTTGAAATCGCAGGCCTGGCAAATGTTTGAGCCGCTCCTGGTAGAGATCGACCAGGCGCTGACGAGCCTGCACGTAGCTTTCCAGGCGCGGCAGGCCAGCCAACATAATGGCCGCGTGAAATTCGGACATGCGGGCGTTGAGCCCGGCGAAGTCGCAATCGTAGCTGCCCGGATTGCCGTAGTCTCGCCCGGAGCGGATCCACTGAGCGATCTCGGGACGACGCGTGCTGACCACACCGCCTTCGGCAGCGGTCAGCAGCTTGGTGGGGCTGCACGAGAAAACCTCGAAGTCGCCGTGGTTGCCGGCCGGTGCCCCGTCGATCAAAGTGCCTATGCCGTGAGCAGAATCGCAAAAATGAGCCAGTCCCAGCTCTTTGGCCAGCTGATCCAGTTCTACCAGGTAAGGGGGGTTGCCGAAGACGTAGGCCGACATGATGGCGCAAGTGCGCGGAGTGACGGCCGCGCGCACGGCTGCCAGGTCGACCGTGAGAGCGTAAGGCAGGCAGTCCACAAAGACCGGCGTGAGGTTGTTCCATTTCAGGGCGTGGAAACTGGCCATGAAAGAGAAGCTGGGCACGATCACCTCGCCGCTTAGTTTTAGCGACTGGATTCCCAGTATCAGACCGCTGGTGCACGAATTGACGCAAACCACATTGGGACTGCGCAAGTGGTCCTGCAGCGCCGCTTCCAGTTTGGCCAGGCGAGGGCCTTTTGTCAGGCCGCCGCTGTTGAGGATTTCTTCAAATTCCGGGGCTAACTCGGCAAACGGCGGAACGGCAGGCCGCGTGAACGCGAGCGACGGTTGAAAGGTGGGGGCTCCCCCTAAAAGAGCTGGAACTCGACTGCTAATCACAAGACCTTCCTTAGACGAACTGACTCAATTACTTTTTTTCCCAACCGTGCCCATAAATCCCATCGGGAGTGACCACTGCCCGGAAAGTGGCCAGCAAGATCTGTAGGTCCAGAACCAGACTGTAGTTCTCGATATACTCCAGGTCCAGTTCGATGCGCTGCGGCCAGGTTAGAGAGTTGCGACCTCGGACCTGGGCCAGGCCCGTCAGGCCAGGGCGCACGACCAGTCGCCCCCGCTGACGGGGCGTGTAACTGTCAACCTGATAGGCCAGGGTCGGTCGGGGACCGATCAGACTCATTTCGCCACGCAACACGTTGAGCAATTGGGGAACTTCGTCGATGGACCAGCGCCGCAGAACGTTGCCCACTCGAGTGATGCGCTGATCGCCGGCGTCGATCTCGTAGCCCTGCCGGTCGGAGCCAACGGCCATGGTGCGAAACTTAAAGAAAGGAAAGAGCTTCCCATCTTTGCCCACGCGCGGGTGGATGTAAAAAATGGGCCCACCGTCTTCGTAGCGAATCCATGCCGCCAACGTGAGTAATATTGGGGAAGTCAATAGCAAACCCAGGCCAGCCACGGCGATGTCAAATATCCGTTTGAGGGCATTGTCGGGTCGGCGGTACCAGGGTCGAGCGGACATGCAGGCGGCGTTCCATGCCGCTGGCGAGGATCCCTCGGTCGATCTAGTTCACAGAAATTTTACAATTGGCCCGCGCCAAGGTGACCGGACTGTTGTATGCTGTTTAAGCGGAGGTATCGAATGCTTGAAAATGTAGATCGCATCACGTCTCGGATGCAGCAATTGGAAGTCCAACTCAGTTCGGGTCCTATGGTTGACTCGGCGGCCTTCCAACAGTTTATGGGTGAAACCCCGAAGCCGGCCGCTAAAGGCGCCAAGTCGCCTGAGGTCGCCTCGAACCACCTCCTTAACTCGCGCGGCTACAACGTGGACCCCTCCTCCTTTGGCAGCGCTCGCGCCGGCGCACTGAACGTAACGCCCATCGCACAAAGCACAGGCGACTCGTGCGGACAGACCAGTGTGGCCATGTCGATCAATGCGCTGACTGGAAAGAATTTGAACGACAACGACATCAACAGCAAGTATGGCTACGAACTGCTCACCGCTCTCAAGTCCGAAACGGCCGAAGCCGGCTACACCTGGAAAGATGGCGGCGAAATCAAGGCTGACTGCTGGGAATTGCTCGAGCACAAAGTCAATAACGAGAAGACTCCGGTCGTGGTCGCTCTCAACGGTCCCGAGTTCTCTGTTTCGGGTCGAGGACACATTGTCACCATCACCAAAATCGATGGCGACAAAGTGACCTTTGCCGATCCCGCCACCGGAACCACCCGCACCACCACCAAGCAAAACATGAACAATGCCCCCAGCCACCCCCAAGGCAATTTTATTTTCTACGCGGATCGCCTTGATTCAGGTGGAGCCGAGCAAGTGGCCGCAAATCCCTAGTACCTAATCCAGGAACTGCTATACCCAAGAGCAAAGCCCGTCGCTTATGAGTGATGGGCTTGTTCTTTTAATTATGGCTGGTGGCGCGGGGACGCGCTTTTGGCCCTGGAGCACCGATAGTTTACCCAAGCAGTTTCTGCAGTTTGTGGGCGAACGCAGTCTTTTGCAGGAGACCTATATGCGTTCGCGCGCCCTGTGTCCCCCTGAAAACGTGCTGGTGCTGACCCACGACAATTACCGAGAACTGGTGGCTCAGCAACTTCCGCAACTGTCCCCCGATCAGATTCTGTGCGAGCCCAGTCGTCGCGATACAGCCGCGGCTGTGGCCTACGGAGCCCTGGCTGTGAAAAAGCGTTACGGCAATCCGGTCACCGTTTTGCTCACCTCCGACCACTGGATCCAAACGGTTGAACAGTACCAGCAGGCCATTGGCGAGGTCGCCTGGGGAGCGGCTCAGGTCCCCGCCCTCTATACACTGGGTATTCGACCCGACTACCCGGCCACCGGCTACGGCTATCTGCAACTGGGCGAATCGCTGCACCCCGAGCGCCCCCTCCCCCATCGCCGGTTGGTCCAATTTCGCGAGAAACCAGCCCGCGAGGTGGCCGAGGAATACATCGCCAGTGGTAACTACTTATGGAACAGCGGCATGTTCGCCTGGCAGAACGAGGTCATTCTAGACCAGTTTCGCCAGCATCTGCCAGCCCACCTGACCACCTTGGAGCCGGCCATTCAGGGACAGGTGTCACTGGCTACAGCCTTTGGGCAACTGCAAAAGATCTCGATTGATTTTGCCATTCTGGAGAAAGCTCCCGATGTGCGCTGTGTCATCCCCTCCTTCGCCTGGAGCGATCTGGGGGGGTGGCTTGCCCTGCAGCCCTTTCTGCACGAAGACGCCGAGAAGAACCACGGTCGTGGCAAAGTATTCAGCTTCGAAGGGCAGCGCAACCTGGTGGTCTGCGAGGACCCCGAGGAAACCGTGGCTCTGCTGGGAGTATCCGACCTGGTAGTGGTGCGAGTGGGCAAGAAAACTCTGGTGGTTCCCAAAAGTCGGACCGAAGACATCAAACAATTGCTGGCCACCATGCCGGCTGAGGAATTGCAATGAAACATCCCTGCTTCAAAACCTATGACGTGCGTGGCAAAGTGCCCCACGAACTCAACCCTCAGATCGCCGAGAGCATTGCCAGCGCCTACGCTGAGGTGCTTCAGCCAGCTCGCGTAGCGGTGGGCTACGACGTGCGCCTGAGCAGCGCCGAACTGGCCGGGGCGGTGGTCGAGGGTCTGCTGCGACAAGGAGTGGACGTATACGAACTGGGCATGGGCGGCACCGAGGAAGTCTATCACGCGGCTTTTGCCGGCCAGTTGGACGGGGGCATTATGGTCACGGCCAGCCACAACCCCGCCGAATACAACGGGCTCAAGTTTGTGGCGCGCCACGGAGCCCCCCTGACGGCCGATCAGTTGGGAAAAATTCACCAAACCATGGGTCACGAGCGTGGCAGCAAAAGACGGGGTGTCAAGCTTCACCGCGCCTGGCGCGAGCAATACCTCGACTTTCTGGCGGCCATGTTCCCCCCGCAAAGTCTGGCCAAGATCAAGTCGGTGGCCAACGCCGGCAACGGATCGATTGGTCCGCTGTTGGAGCAGATTGTGCAACGATTTGAGCTGCAAGTTGATATTCTGCTGGGCGAACCCGACGGAACTTTTCCCAATGGCATTCCCAACCCGTTGCTGCTCGAAAAGCGGGCCTTGACCAGCCAGGGAGTGCTCGACCACAAGGCTCAGCTGGGCATCGCCTGGGACGGCGACTTTGACCGCTGCTTCTTCTTCGATGAGCAAGGCCGATTTTTGGAGAGCTACTACCTGGTGGGTCTCTTCGCCCGCCACTTTCTGGCTCAGGCACCGGCGCCTATCTGCTATGATCCTCGCCTCACCTGGAACACCATCGAGGTGGTCACAGAAGCGGGTGGGCAGCCCCTGCTGTGCCCCACCGGACACGTATTCTTTAAACAGAATCTGCGCAACAGTGGTGCCGTATATGGCGGCGAAATGTCTGGCCATCACTACTTTCAACAGTTTGGCTGCTGCGACAGCGGCGTGTTGCCCTGGCTGCTCTGGTTGCAGATACAGAACCGTCAATCGCAACCGCTCTCCGAGTACATTCAGCAACGGGCCGAGCGCTATCCGGTCAGTGGTGAGATCAACCGTTCGGTCAAAGACCAGGCCAAAGTATTGCAGGCCATTCGCCAACGCTATCAGGACCAGGTGGTGCAAAGTTGGGATCTGGACGGAGTGAGCTTTGATTTCGAGCAATGGCGCTTCAATCTGCGCTCGTCCAACACCGAACCGCTAATTCGCCTCAATGTGGAATCTCGCGCTGACCGCACCCTGATGGAGACGCGCACGGCCGAAATCCTGCAACTGGTGGATGAAAGTTCATAGCTAGTCCACATCTCCGGCTCCGCCCGCGGATATCCTATACTCGGAAACCGCACCTAGGAGTTGGTCATGAAAGTTCAATCGTATAGCCCAAACAACGCCCCGTTGCGCTCATTGAAGACGCCGGGCCAAGACACCCCTGGGCAAACCCCGACGCCTCCCCAAGACGGAGTTGAAGTTGGGGGCGGCAGACCCTTCCTGTGCGGTGCCGGCGGAGCGCTGGCCGGTGCTGCTGCCGGTGTGGCCAGCGGCGCCAGCGTCTTATTGGCGGCCAACGGGTTAGGCCGTGTGCTCAACGCCACCATGCCTACCGTTTCATCGATCGCTCCCGGGACCACCGGCATCCTGTTGCAAGCCGCCGGCCTCTCTCTGATTGGCGCCACCGTGGCTATTGCAGCCGGCGCCTGCGTGGGCGCCAAAGTGGCCAGCGGAGCGGCCAAGGGCGCCGTCAAGCCAGACATCACCCAGAGCGGCAACGAGCAAAAGGGAGTCACCAAATACCAGGTCAGCTCGGCCGAGTTGCGCCAAAATTTATCCTCTCTGAAGTCGGCCAAAAGCTGGACGGAAGCGGCCGGGTCGGGTTTCAGAGCCGGCGCCAGTCTGGGCGGGCCGGCCGGGGCTGCCGCGGGCAAAATTCAGGGTGCCCTGTTGGGCGCGGCTCTGGGCGGCGTAGCCGCCATACCTCTGATGGGATTGATTTCGCACCCGGCGGTTTTGCTTCCCGGAGCGGTCTTTGGAGCGATGCTGGGCCACAAGATCGGCGAGCCGCTCGGATACGCCGCGGGCTCCTTTACTGTGGGCGCCCTGGGCGCCGCTGGCGGTGCCCTTTACCACGGAGTGGCCGGCAACAAAGACCCCCAATAGAGGCACGCTGAGCGGTTTTGCAGAATAGTGTAAGCAGTAAGCAAATCTTCCCCCAGTGCGCTGTGTGAAGAGCCGGGCTTCGTCCAAAGGAGGCTTCATCATGCAGTCTGATTCTGGTAATTTTTCCATGGGTAGCGTAGTCATAGAGCCCTTTTTGGGCCTGTGCACCATCACCGCCCTTACCCAACAGGATATCCTGGGGACTTCTCAGTTGTTTTATGAACTGCAGCCCCAGACGGAGCGGACACCACTGGTGAAGATTCCCGCCTCTCAGATGGTGGCCCGGGGCGTTCGTCCCGTCATGTCGGAATCCGAAATGAGCGACGCCTTGTCCAACCTCGAAGAGGCCACCGACGTCTCGCGAGAACCGGCCTCTCTAAGAATGCGTCATTGGGTGGACCGGTTACGCTCCGGTCGGCCCAGCAGTCCCCCTAGCGTATTGCGTCAGTTGAAGCAGATGCAACAGCGTGGCGTCAAGTTGACGCCCAAAGAATTGAGCCTGGAGCAGGCCGTACAACTGAGTTTTCGCCAGGAAATCGCCTGTGTCATGCAGATCTCAGAAGGTCAGGCCGGTCTGCGCCTGGTCTCAGCCTTAGAATAAGCCGTTTGGAGCGAAAAATTGTATATCGATGCAACCATAACCACCACCCTCGAGGAAGTCCTTGGTCAATTGGGCCTCTCCCACGATGAAGCCAGTTCGCTTTTGCGAGAGGCCAGAGCCCCTCATGACGCGGAAGAGTTAACTACCCATCAACTGGCCCGAGTTGATCAGACCGTGAGTCGTATGATCGGCAGTTTGGCTGGCCAGGACTGGCGTCGACCCGATGGCGTCGACCGGGGCCCCGACAACGTCAATCAGGTGGGCACTTACGATCTGTTCCACAAGAAAACCGGAGAACACAAGAAGTTTGACACGTTTGGCGACCTCCTCCGCTGGTCGGTGGCCGAATACGGCTGGAAGATGTAAATACTCCTATTGCTGACTCTAACGGTCTTGAAGTCTGTCGCGATGGCTACAAATTCTTAACTCGGCTCCGCTGGCAAACAAGCATAATGAGGGGGATGAACATCTCCACAGCCCCTCAGCGGCCGGTTCGGTCGCCAAATCCCTGCCGAGAGAACGCCCCAAGCGCCGACCCCTGGCCTTTCGACCTCACCAAGATCGATACTTGCGAGGAAGCGATGTTTGCTCCAGGAGCGGATATGATCGTGAAGGCTCTGGTGGGAGAGGACCAGCCCGTCAAGGTGAGCTTTCGTTGCGACGGCCAGCAGATGGACTATGTCCAGGACTCCCAGGGCATTCACGGGACCATCAACGGGACCGAATTCCAAATCGACCGCACTCTGGAGGGCGAGGTCGCTCGCTATCGAGGCGACACTCCGGCCGGCCCCATGGACTACACTTCAACCCCAAGCCAGGGCAAACTCAATATCAAGGGCCTGGCGGGCACCGTGCAATATAGCCACGACCTGTTTCCCGGAGAAGCGGGAAGCGGGATACACTCCGAAATGCAGGGCAAATTTGGTTGAAAAGGCATCTCCGAGAGCGTGACTCTCGATCCAGATGGCGGCAAAACAGTGTGGGGGAACCTCGGACCCGACAACATATTCGTAAAAATCAAGTCGGCTCAAAACGGAACTCTCTTGATGGAGGGAACGGTGGGGCCTTTCAGTTGGGAGCAGTCGATCGAGCCCCTGACCCGGTCTATCTAGGTCGGTTCGTAGCGAGCCCAACAGAGAGGCTCCTGTTCGCGCTCCCCAAAGTAATGGTGGGTTGCCGCCTGTCGGTAGCCCAGTAACTGGACCACCCGCGGATGGGTATTGAAAAGTGCTTCGGCCTGTTGACGATGGGTGCCCTCGATGGCCAGATGGGTCTGGCCCCTGGCTACGATGGCTCTACGCAGGGCCCGGAGCAGGGCGATGAGTTGCGAGCGGGAGGCCTGGGTGACCACGATGTCGTCGAGCAACAGCACCGTTTCGTCGGCCCGTTCCTCCACCTGACTGGTATCCAACCAACACATCAGGTAAGCACTCAGGAGCCCATCTTCAAACGCCCCAAAGCAGTAGTTCTCCAGGGGAGCGAGGTCGGCCAGGGTATCGTGCACATCCTGGAGAGTGAGGTGGAATGACCCTGGATACGCCTGCTCCGACAGTCGCCAGATCTGGCCGGCGTGGTCGGGCTGCAAAGGGGCTATGGTAGCCACTGCTAACGAATGGTGGTCTGGGTTGCCCAGATGAAACTGAAACCATGGGCGTCCTGGCGGTAGACCACGGCGTTGCCATCATCTTGCATCTGGAAGTAGTAGGAAGCCAGCACCCCCCCGCCTTGCGATTGCCACACCACCCGTCCGTCTCCAGCCATCAAACGCAAGATTCCGTCGTTGCCCAGGGTCAGAGCATTGCCGCCGTCGTTGTCGGTATCGCTGCTCCAAACCGGGGTTCGGCTGTCCCGGCGTGTGATCACCAGATTGCCATCACTCTGAAGCCCAAGGGTATACAGGCCGTTGTGAGAAGTGAGGGTGCCATTCAAGGGTAGAGTTTGGCCGCCCAAGATTCGGTCTTTGCCCGCCTGAGGAAACTGCTTTGAGGCGGTCTGGGCCCAAACTTGAGCCATCTGCTCAACCTGTTCGAGTTGCGCGCGAGTGATACGCGGCATGGCGTAGAGCTTTTTCACGGGCCGTTTCAATTTGCTGTCCAATTGAACCAGGCAAAGACAGGGTAGTTGGCTACTGTCCACCCCCAGCACCTGAGTGGCAAACTTGGCCTCGGCCGGTCGGTCAAAGTGCATCATGCCGATTTTGAGCTGACGAAAAGCCGGCTGCTGACGAAGAGATTTCAGACGAGCCAGCACGGCGTCCTGGTCTGGCGTAGGGTTGGCCGCACTCTGCCCAATGAGCAGCACCATCATCTGCTCTGGCCGCAGAGTCTGCGCGGAAACATTGAATGCCAGCAAAAAAATCAAGAACCATCGCAACATTCTCATGCATGCTTAGACCGCCAGCCTGGCCATCCTTCTGCTTCCAATCGAACGGGCAGGCGGGGAGCCACGGCGGCCTGCATACGAGGCAGAAAAAAACAGGGGAAATGGTCACTGACGATCAGGCAGGCACGGCCGACCGACAACGGTTTTCAGGGAGGCTAGAAAGGAACGCTGTCGACATCCAGAAGGCCCTTCAATGGTAAAGTCATTGTCTATGTTTTGTTTCGTTGTGGGAATCATTCTCACAAACCCTCTCTCCAGCCAGGCGCAGCCCCTCCAACAGGAAATCCAGGTGGCTTTGCAAGCCGGCGTCGAGGCCTGGAACCGGGGAGACCTGGAAGCCTTTATGAAAGGTTATGTGCAAGGAGGCGAACTTACCTACACGGCCGGGGGCCGGGTGGTGCGCGGTTCCGACGCTCTCTACCAGCGCTACTTGGGCACTTACGGGAACCACAAGGAGTCAATGGGCCAGTTGCGTTTTGAAGAGATCGAGACCTGGTCGCTCGGGCCCGACAACGCCCTGGCCATGGGTAAATGGATTGTCGATTTTGGGCAGCGCAACAAGCCCAAGGCTCAGGGTATTTTCAGTCTGGTGCTGCGCAAGGGCCCGCAAGGTCAGTGGCTGATCCTTCACGACCACACTTCTCGCCTGGACGAAAGCAAAAAGACCTAAAGGAACCCCGATTGGCCGGGAGAATCCCGCGATCCATGAGACGTATTTTGCTTATTGTAACCCTGCTGCAGCTGAGCGGCTGCAGCAGTCCCCCCCCCAACTCGGAGGCGACCTCCACGACGACGCAAGTTTCCGTTGCGTCAAGCAGCCCGGCTCCGGTGGACACGGTCAACTCGCCTACCGCCAGCGCCACTCCTGAGGCCAGCGCCACCCCAGCGCCCAAGCCTTTGGGCCCGGCGGTGAAGACCAAGAGCGGTCTGAAGTACGAGGTATTTAAAAAAGGCGAGGGCGAGGTCGCCCAAAACAACCAGAAGGTCTTTGTCCACTATACAGGCGTGTTGGAAAATGGAACCAAGTTTGACAGCAGTCTGGACCGAGGTGAACCGTTTGACTTCATCCTGGGGACAGGTGCTGTCATCAAGGGTTGGGATGAAGGCGTGGCCGGCATGAAAGTTGGCGAGAAGCGCAAGCTGACCATCCCCCCCGATCTTGCCTACGGTGAGGCTGGAGCCGGTGGTCTGATTCCGCCCGGCGCCACCCTGATTTTCGACGTTGAACTGGTCAAGGTAGAGGCTCCCTAGCGGTAGGTTCCGCCAAGGGCCGCAGTTGGGTGAGCGACACCAGGTGCAAAAGAACAGTGCGCAGGTTGCTGACCAGATCGAAAGCCCATGACGCCTGCGGGCTGGACAGTTCTTCGTCCTCGCGCAGGGCCGCAAAGTAGGCGTCTTCAAGCTGAATGCTCAGATGCTCAGGATCCAGGCGGGGGGCCGGGCTGTCGGTGGGAAAAAGTATGCGTAACCAGAGTTCGTCCACGCATCGCCGATAGTCACCCCCCAGCCTGCCCAGACGGCCGGGCAGCTTGAGCTTTTCGCGCAGGAGGCCCTGTTCCAACTGGTCGCGCAAACGCAAAGCCTGAAAGTAAAGTTCTTCCAAGTCGGCCAGGCGAGTCAACAAAGCCCGCAGGTCGCCGGCCTTGCCGGGAGAGGCCTGCACCAGCAGTTCATAGGTGCTTTCCTTGAGGCTCTGAAATTCTCGCTGCTCTAGCAAGCGGCTTTCCAGACGAGTTTCCTGGGTGCGCTCCCCTACCAGCAAAGAACTGCCGCTGTCGAGCAGAGTTTTGACGCAAACCAGCAACTGCTGCATTTGGCGCAACGCCTCCTGGCGCGAACGCTCGGGGCTACGACCCAAAATGCGCCGGACTACGGGAGCCAGGGCCGAACTTTCCACCTCCGTTCGCGAGGGCACCAACCAGGAAACCAGGCGCAAAATGACCCCGCTAAAAACCGTCCACCAGATCATGTTGATCAGGTTAAAGCCGGTGTGCACCGCCGCCAGTCGGTAACTGATGCTGCTCAAGGGGTCCAAGGACTGGGGCACCAGGGAGGCCCACGCGCTGATGAACTGAGGGAAGAAAAAGAGCGTTATCAGCACACCGAAGAACTTGCTAAAAAAATGAGCCAGAGCCAGACGTCTCAAATTGGGGCCATATTCTACCGAGGCCAAAAGTGGACCCAAAGTGGTGCCAACATTGGCTCCAAGAATCAAGGCCGCGGCCTGAGGGTAGCCAAGTTGCCCCTGACCGGCCAGTCCGATGACTAAAGCCACCACCGTACTGCTGGACTGAACGCAGGCGGCAAAGAGCGTCCCCAGCAATACTCCCACGGCTTGCTCGGCCAGAGTTAATCCCGGATTACCGCGGATCATCTCTTGAAAGCCATGCCATTGCAGCAACGGAGCCAGTCCCTGGCCTACCAGCCACATACCCCACAGGGCCAGACCGACGGCCAGGATGCACTCAAAAAAGTCGCGCCACGAATTGCGGCGCACCAGCAACAGACTGAGACTGGCCACCCCCACCAGCAAGGGGCCCAGCGAGAGCGCATTAAAGCTCACAAACCAGGCCTTGACGGTGGTTCCCAGAGTGGCCCCAAGCATCAGATAATAGCCCTGTTCCAGGGAAATCAGGGTGGACCCGACCATGCTCATGGCCGACATGACCGAGATGCTGCTGGCCTGCACCACGACCGTAGACCCGATGCCCATCAGCAGACACTGCAACGGATGAGCCAGGGTTCTGGCCACAATCCCTCGCAACCTCCGGGAGAGCATCCGCTGCAACACACGCGTCAGCGTACGTAGCGAAAAGAGAAACAGCCCCAGCCCACCCAGCGCGCTAAACAGGTGCAAGTGAGTCACAGGCCGGCCCGAATCGGCATCAGGCGGGCCGGGCGGGGTAACAGCAAAAGGGGGAGTAGCTCGCTGCGCATGGCTGACTCGTCCTGCTCTTCGTGGCCCAACTCTCCCCGCGGCACCACCGACTCGACGCGCACAATTCCCTGCTTATTGAGAATCACTCGCAAACGCTCGTAGTCGGTCACGCGCTTACAAACCTTCCCGTCCAGCCAGTTGCTCACCCGGTATCGAAAAACCAGATTCAGGTGGTAGACCCGTGGGGCTTCCGTCGTCACGATGCCCTGATCCGGGCTAAAATAGCTGAGCCTTTTTTGGGGATCGGCCAATTTGGCCAGGAAGTGGCTGATGTCAAAGCGGAGGACGTCATGAATCCTTTTCACCTGGGCCTGACCAAAGTGTTCCTGGACCGCTTCCTGAACCTCAAAACGCATGCGTTTGTTGTAGTGCAGCACGGTCTCCAATCTCTCTGGCTCCAACTCGGTGCGATGCCCAAGTTCCCTCAGGTAGTCGATGTCAGGCGGGATCGACGAGCGCTGAAGATAGCGCACCAACTCTTGGGAACTGCCCAAATAGACCTTTTCGCTGCGACCGGCCGAATCAAAATGAGTATAGAACATCTGCACATCAAAGTCGGGCATCCAGGACTTGAGGCGACTGTTGAAATAGTCTTTGGTGACATCTTTGATGCGGTCTTTGAAGACGTAGGCGATTACGCCCAAAACAGTGACGGTAAGCAGGCGCAAACCGATGTCTTCGCGCTCCAAAACCATGCGAGCGGTCTGCACATTGGTGAGAATGGCGAAGGCCGCCGCCAGAGCCGCCCCAAAGGCTGCGATGAAATTTCGGTAGACGTAGTCCTTGTTGATCCTTTTGGTCTGCAAAAAGAGAACTTCGCTCACATACTTTTTGAGCAGCCCCAGGCGGTAGTAGTGATTTTCGACGCGTGCCTGTTGATGAGCCACGGCCGCCTGAACGTGGTCCAGACGGTAAGCCATTTCGCCCGTCAGCAAGGCTTCCACCTGATGTTGCAGGTCCTCAGTCTCGCTTCCAAACGGCGCTACCAGGCGGTGCAAAGCGATTAAGGCAGATTCGAGCCGATAGGACAGATACTCGTCGATCAGCAACAGGGCCCGACGAACTTCCTCGTCGACCAGCAGAGGTTCGGTCTTCAATCGCCATACGTAGCCTTGCCGATACTCGCGAATGGCCGCGTGAACGCTTTCCACGCGACTCATCAGGCGGGTCTGAAAGCGCACCACCAGTTCTGAATTTTGGGTGCTGTTCGCCCGCTTGATAACTCGCCGCAAATCGGACTGGACCCGCTTCAGTTCCGTATAGACCAGACAGCCGAACAGTTTGGTGTCATGAACGACCAGTTGACTCAATCTTTGGCGATTGACAGTGTCCAGGTGAGCCTTGAAATACTCCTCCACGGCCGACAGCCGTGGAGTAGAAAAGGCCCCTCCTCGACCCCGCTTCACTTCGGGGGTGCGCACCCGCAACAGGTGAGTGATGTCGCCGTAAAAGGCCTCGCGAGGATAGCTCTCACTGCTCACCCCCATGGTCTTGGGGAAGAAGACATACATGTCCACTTCGAAACTCTTTTGATCGTCTCGCGCGGTGGTCATTTCAAAGTCAAATTTTGACTCAAACTGGGTGCGGTCATGGACGCTGTTGTGCGTGTTTAGCTGTGACTCGACCAGATCGATATCCTCGTCGAGATCGATATCCGACTCCGGCTGCGACGCATAGCCCTCGCTCAACCTCGGCTATTCCGCCAGATCGCTGGTGTAGTTAATCCACTTGTTTTCCTGCAAGTCGGTCGGGCCCGCCGTCACCACTTCCAGGTCCAGGTCGGAACCGAGCAGCATGTGCAACCTTTGCTCGATGACGGTGGCTGAAACAGGACCATTCTGCACCAAAAATCGCAAACTGAAGTCGGCTTTCTGATGCATGGCAAAGCGACGCAGGGGCAAGTCCTGAAGAACTTGAGTCACGTCGATGTTGTTCACCCAACTGCGATCGCGTCTGTAGTAACGCACGGGGGCACGTCCGCCCAGCCCACACAGGTAGGGAACGTCGCCGTCCCACTGCATGGCGGCAAAGTCTCCCGTCCTGTAGCGCAGCAAAGGCTGAAAGGGATTGCGACCCCCCGTCAGAGTGATCTCCCCTCGTTCTCCCGGCCTGCATTCTCGCCCCTGAGGGTCGAGAATTTCTACGTAGACGTCGTGAGCCAGTAAGTCATAGCGCTCCCCCTGACTGTGAGCGGCCACGCAGCGACACTCCGTCATGGAATAGAGATCGATGACCGGGCAGGCAAAGCGGTCTTCCAACTCGCGACGGGCGCCGGGTAGCAACGCCATGGAGGTCGAAATAATCGCCGAGGGATGGAGAGGGATGTCCAGGCGAGCCAGTTCCCCCAAAGAGAGGGGGTTACCCGACAGCACCTCTGGCTGATGAGCAACCAGGTAGTCGGCACGGTGCTGACTGCTGGCCCACTGGCTGTCGTGCAGGTTGAGCTTGAGAAAGGCGGCTCCTTCCAGTACCCGCGAAATGGAGGGATAAGTCAGCGTATTCTGCTGATAGAAAACCAGCATGATGGAAACCCGTTCGGCCCCCCCGCGCAACTGGCCGCCGTGGCTTTCCACCGCCTTGCGTAACAAGGGCAGGTAACAACCGGCCGTAACCGGATGAGACGGGATCTGCATACTGTTCCCGGTTGTCCCGGACGTCCAGTAAAGGACCATATCGTCTTGCGGCATGTCGACAGGGATAAAATCCTGATAGCGATCGCGCAGAGAGGAACGACCCAAGCCGGGCAGATTCTCCGACCAGTCGCTCAATCCATACTGCTGATAAAAGGGGACCTGGCTCAAACAGCGCTGAGCAAACAGGGATACCCAGTCGGGAGGCTGTCCGGGCAACCAACGCGGGGGACTGGCCCGCAGCACCTCCTCAAAGCGACGGACCCACTCCAATCCCTCCGCGTCGAGCGACTCGCCACAAGCGTAGTTGAAGTGAGGAGCCGAAGGGTGCTCTTTCAAAGACAACAAAAAACGCCGATCCGAGTCCGTCAGTAACGGCTCGTTCTCGGCGTTCCAGAACTCTTGCGAAGTCAGACGACTAGTCGCCACCGTAGGATGGCGGGGATGGCCGAGAGGGCGCTGGCTTCGTCACAGCATCTGCGATGTAGCCGATTTGACTCTCCATGTTGCGCAACTCTTGTCGCAACTGGGCGACCTCGTCTTTGCACCCCGCTTGACTGGGAGGGGTGGGAGCCGGTTGCGCTCCACCCGCGCTCTGTAGAGCCAGGGTGACCTGAAAACCGGATGCCGACAGCGTTGCTATGGTCTGCTGGAAGGCCGCTGTTCCGAGCTGTTCAGGCGTGCATGACAGGGTGACAACCTGTGGATTTACCGCGGCTTTTGCGTTGGGCTGGGCGGTCTGTCCGCTGGCTTGGAACCCATCGCTGGGGTTGGCCACGGGTTGCTCTTGGGGGGTCACGCCCTGGTGACGCTGGACCCCCGCATTGCCAGGAATTTGAAAGGAAGAGGGGTTGAAATTCACTCCAGATGCCACGATCAATGCCTCCCTAGTGTAGGTCTGGGACTTGTGCTCCAGACTGGCAACACTATATTCATTTATTGCCGATTTGTAAACACCAGAACGTGCCACAAATGTTAGGCAATCCACTCATTTTGCGGCGGGAGGCCGCTTCTGTTGAAGGGAGAAGCCGCCTCCCCATGACTGCCCCTCTTGGCCGGGTCCGCGGCCTGCTGGCGCTGGCGGCCATCTACCTGATGGTCGGGCATGTGCTGCCTCATCCTGCTGAAATTGATGCGCAAAACTGGCGGACCATGGCCATTTTTGCCTCAGTAATCGCGGGCATGATCCTGCAACCGTTGCCCTCTGCCGCCCTGGTTTTGCTGGGTCTCATTGCCATGGTGACCAACGGCACGCCCATGCGCGAGGCCCTGGGTGGCTATGCTGAGCCTTCGGTCTGGCTGGTCATAGTAGCCATGTTGATCGCTCGTTCGTTGCTGGACTCCGGTTTAGCCAGACGCATCGCCCTGCTGTTCACCCGGGCGGTGGGCAAGAGTTCGCTGGGGGTATCCTACGCCTTACTCATGTCTGATGTGGTGCTGGCCTCCGGGGTTCCTTCGGTAACCGCCCGCTCGGCCGGCATGCTATTGCCCATCGCCCGCAGTATCGCCGAGCTGTTTGGTTCCACTCCAGGGACCACGGCTGGGCGCCTGGGCACGGTGCTGGTGGTCTCGCTCTATCAAGGTTCCACCGTGGCCTGCGCCATGTTTTTCACCGGTCAGGCCAGCAATGTGCTGGGCGCCAAACTGGCGGCCAAACTGGTGGACGTGGAGGTGACCTGGACCAGTTGGCTGGTGGCCGCCATCGTGCCCGGGATGATCTCTTGCGCACTGGTTCCCTGGCTGGTCCATCGCTTGATTCCTCCCGACGTGAAGCACACTCCCGAAGCGTTGAGCTTTGCCTCGCAAGAGTTGGTGAAGATGGGTCCCGTTTCGCGCAACGAGTGGTTCACCTTGGGCGTCTTTTTAGGGGTGGGCATGCTCTGGATGACCTCAGCCTGGCATCCTCTGGATGTCACCTATGTGGCTTTGCTGGGGCTGGCTGTGTTGCTGGTCACCGGTACCATGTCGTGGGACGTGGTCACCGCGGAGCGTTCGGCCTGGGAAGTGTTCGTTTGGTATGGAGGGCTTTTGCGCATGAGCGAAATGCTCAACGCCACCGGTATCACCAAGGTCTTTGCCCAAAGCGTGGGGGCCTACTTCGCCGGCATCCACCCGCTGCTGGTGTTGGTGCTAATTTTGCTGGTCTACTTTTACGTTCACTATTTCTTCGCCAGCATTACCGCCCACGTGCTGGCTCTCTTTCCGCCTTTCGTGGTCTTGCTGACAGGGATCGGAGTGCCTCCTCAGTTAGCCGTCTACAGCCTGCTCTGCCTGGCCAATTTGCCGGCCGGTCTGACCCACTATGGCACAACCACCGGGCCCATCCTGTTTGGGGCCGGCTTTGTCTCACTGCGAGAGTGGTGGCGGGTGGGATTGATTGTGTCCTGGGCCAATCTGGCGGTCTGGTTGATCGTGGGCTTCGCCTGGTGGAAAGTGCTTCACTTCTGGTAGCACAGGAACCCAATTGGGGAGACCGAAATTGCCTGCCCATGAAAGCCCTGGTCAAGGACGGTGCCGAAGTTCGCCTGCGCGACGTCCCCTCACCCAAAATCGTTCACCCACTGCAAGTGCGCATTCGCGTGGCGGCGGCCGGGTTGTGCCGCACCGACCTGTACGTGGCCGAAGGCACTCTGGCCAGTCGCAATCAACTGGTGCTGGGCCACGAATTCGCTGGCACCGTGGCCCAATTGGGTGACCAGGTGGGCAACCTGCAATTAAATCAGCGCGTGGCCGTGTTTCCCTGGTTGGGCTGCGGCCAATGTCGCTGGTGTCAGCAGGGTCATTCTACAGCCTGTCCCCAGCGCCAGATGCTGGGAGTACATCTCGATGGGGCCTTCGCCGAAGAGATAGTGGTGCCAGCCGGACTGGTCTATGGACTCAGCGACGACACCAGCTTTCAGGCAGCGGCTTATGCCGAACCCGTGGCGGCCAGCCTGGCTGTGCTCAAGGCCGGCCTGCAATCCCAGCAGCGCGGCCTGATTTACGGGCGCAACCGCATCGCCCAATTGACCTTGCGATTGATGCGACTGCACGGTTTTACCCAGGTCGAGATGCTCGACCCTGAAAGGCGCAACGAGGAGAACAGTTTTGACTTCGTGGTCGAGACTCTGACGGCACCCGATGAGGTCGCCACAATGCTGCATCTGCTGCGGCCAGGCGGAACGCTGGTGGTGAAGAGCCGCCATCCGCGCCCGTTAGAATTGGACCTGCAAACTCTGGTGCCCAAAGAGTTGAAACTGTGCGCCGTCAATTACGGGGATTTTCAAAGCAGCCTGGACCTGCTCCACGATCCCAAATTTGACTACGGCGACCTGCTGGGTGCCGGCCACCCCTTGGAAGACTGGCGGTCCCTCTTTGAAGAGGCGCGCCGAGACGAATCGACCAAAAGCTTTTTTAGAATCTCTGATGTGTGGGATCGTTAGTTACTGTTCCTCTGTCCCGGTCTCTCGAGGCCGCCTGGAAGCAGCCACGCTCGCGCTGAGCAGCCGTGGCCCGGATGCTCAGAGGCTCTGGCTCAATAGCGACGAGACGGTAGGTCTGGGCCACCGCCGGTTGGCCATTGTGGATCCCGAAGGTGGCCACCAACCGGTCAGCAATGAGAACGAAACGGTGTGGGCAACCGTCAACGGCGAACTGTACGATTTTCGGCAGCAGCGACGCCAACTGGAAAGCAACGGCCATCGCTTTCGTAGCCGTTGCGACAGCGAAGTGGTCTGCCACCTCTATGAGCAGCACGGTCTGGCTTTTGTAAACCACCTGCGCGGCGAATTCGCCTTGCTGCTCTACGACCAGCCCAATCGCCGACTGGTGGCCGTGCGCGATCACTTCGGCATAAAGCCCTTGCTCTATGCCCAGTGGGAAGGGCAGTGGTGGTTTGCCTCCAAAGCCCGGGCCCTATTTGCGGCCGGACTGCCGGCCCGCTGGTCGGATCAGACTTTTTGGCAGGCTGCCTCAACCCAATATCCTCTCCCCGGGCAAACGTTTTTTGACAAGGTCCACCAGGTACCTCCCTCGACCATGATGGTGCTGGAAAAGGGGACCCTCACCCGACACTCGTTCTCCCTTCCCCAAGAGCCGCAGGTTGAGCTGGGTCCAGATTGGGCCCAACAGTTTCGCCAGCGACTGGAGCAGGCCGTGGTGGAGCGCCTCCCCGAGCATCTGCCGGTGGCCCTTCAGCTGAGTGGGGGCATCGACTCGGGCGCGGTGGTGGCGCTGGCCGCACAGCATCGCCAGGACCTGACCGCCTTTACGGTGAGCTACCCGGACACGGCCCACGACGAACTGGACCAGGCCCGCCAACTGGCCGACCGACACGGCGTGCCGTTGCTGCCCGTGCCTATGACGGCTCAGTCGCTGATGGACACGCTGCCATTGGCCGTGGCCGCCAGCGAGGGAGTGGCCGTCAACGCTCATCTGGCCGCCAAATACCTGTTGGGTCAGCGCATCCACCAGGCTGGTTTCAAGGTGGTGCTGACGGGCGAAGGCGCTGATGAAGTCTTGCTGGGCTATCCCCACTTTCGTCAGGATCTGGCCAGCAGCGACGCCGAGCGCCAGCAGATTGTCGACACCAATTTGATCGCGGCCGGCATTATGGTTACGCGCAGCGCCGGCCTTTCGTTGCAGGCCATTGGCTCCAGGTTGGGGCGGGTACCCGCCTTCTTAGGCGCTAAAGCGGCGCTGGGCCTGAAGATTCACCACTGTCTCAAAACCGACTTCCTGGCCGAATTTGCCCACCAGGACCCCTTCCTCAATATGCTGCCGGAAGGCGACCTGGCCGGCCTGTCGCCCATCCAACAGTCTTCCAGGCTATGGAATCAGTCGGCCCTGGCCAACTACATTTTGCACACCCTGGGCGACGGTTGTGAAATGGCCCATTCCCTGGAAGGACGCCTGCCCTTTTTGGATGGTCGGCTGGCAGCCTGGTTGGAGCAGGTACCGCTGGACTGGAAGATCCGCAACGGTCAGGAGAAATTCCTATTGCGCCAGGCCTGTAGCTCGCTCTTGCCCCCTTCTCTGCTTTCCCGTCAGAAACAGCCCTTTATGGCCCCTCCCCTACTCGACCAGGGACACCTGCAGAAGCGCTTGCGGGAAGTATCCGGGCAGGCTCACTGCTTTGTCGATCGCGCCAAACTCTGCCACCATCTGGACCGCCTGGCCGATCTGCCCCCCGCCGAGCAAAGAGAATGGGACCCGGCGTTGACCTGGCTGCTCACCTCGTACTACCTGGAAGAGAACTTTGCTTTATGAACTGGTGGCAATCGTTTTTTGATACCCACTATGCCCAGCGCTACCTGACCGACATCAACCCGAGCCACGTCAATTTCCTGTGGGACACCCTCCAGCTCCCGGTCGGTGCCCGAGTTTTCGATCAATGCTGCGGTTGCGGGCGTTTCAGTCAGGCCCTCCAGTTGCGCGGCCTGATGCCGGTAGGGGTGGACTGCATTGCCGAATATGTGGACCGGGCCGCTCAACTCTGCCCGCGGGGCTCGTTTGCCTGTGCCGACGCCCTGGAATATGTGGCTCAACCAGCCTGCGCCGGCGGTTTCAACGTAAACACCAGCTTTGGCTACAGCCCCGATGACGGGCAAAACCGACGCATGCTCGAGAGCGCTTATCACTCGCTGATTCCGGGCGCCCCATTTGTGCTGGAAACCGGCAACTTTGCTCGGGTTCTCAGCCATTTTCGTCCCTTGATGGAGGAGTGGTTTACCGATGGCACCCACCTGCAGCGACACAGCCAGCTCAATCTGCGTGCGGGTATGGTGGAGCAAGAGTGGATTTTTCGTCAGGCCGACGGCACTACTTTGCAACGCCACGGCCAGACTCGAATCCTGCTGCCGCGCGAGGTGGGCCAGGCCTTGACGGCCAGCGGATTTGAGTTGGTCGAGATGTTTGGCGACCTGGAGGGCCGACCCTTTGCCCCGGACAGCCTGCGACTGGTGTGGGTGGCCCGGCGCCCATGCTAGATTTTCTGACCCAACTGCGCAATCAGCCGCCTGACTGGCCGGCCCTCGAGTGCGGGCCGGAGACGTGCAGCTACGCACAGTTGTGTGAACGCGCCAGCCGGGCGGCCGGGGCGCTTCAGCAAATGGGCGCGGGGGCTGAAACCCTGGTAGGCCTGCGCTTCCCAAAGTCGATGGAGTATGTGGTGGCCTTGTTGGGGTGCTGGTGGGCAGGGGCGGCTTATGTGCCGCTCGATCCCGGCCTGCCGGAAGGGCGCCTGCAGGCCTATCAGCAAGCCAGCGCCCCCGATCTGGTCCTGGATCAGCTGCCCGAGGGACCGTCCATCCCACCTCAACCGGTCGGGGAACTGGCCTACGTCTACTGCACCTCGGGTTCGAGTGGAAGTCCCAAAGCCGTCGAGATCCCTTGGGCCGGGCTCGTCCCGATGCTGGCCGATCAAATTGCCGCCTTTGACTTGAGGCCCGGCAAGCGGATGCTGTGGCTGCTCTCCATCCAGTTTGATGCGTCCTTGTCTGACCTGGGCACCTGTTTGCTCAGTGGAGCCACCCTGGTCATGGCCGACCCATCCCAAGACCTTCCCGCCGCCCTGCAGCGCCTGGCCATTACCCACCTGGACATCCCGCCGGCTCTGCTCAGCGTATACCGGCCAGAACAGTTTCCCGACGGCTTGGAGACCCTGGTGGCTGGAGGCGAACCCTCTGACCCGGCCTGTTTGCGCAACTGGGCCAGACGCTATCGCCTGATCAACGTCTACGGACCCACCGAAGCCACCATCTGCACCAGCATGTGCCAGGTAGATCAGCACTGGCAGGCGCCCAGATTGGGGCTGCCCCTGGCTCAAATGGAGCATCGCGTGCTCAACCATGAATTGCTTATCTCCGGTGCTGGCCTTTTTCGGGGCTACCGAAATCGACCCGACTTAACCGAAGCCGCCTGCCTAAACCTGGATGGGCGCCGCTACTACCGCACAGGCGATCGAGTGGAAGCTCTGGCCGGGGGAGACTGCCTCTTTTTGGGCAGACTGGACCGCCAGGTCAAGGTTCGCGGGCACCGCATCGAACTGGAAGAAGTAGAAAGCGCCGCCCGCCAGTTGGACGGGGTCCAGCGCTGCCTGGCCGACGTCGTCCAGGGCGAGTTGGCCCTCTACTATGTGGGCCCGGCCCAACCCCACGAAATCCGCCAACTGCTGGCGCTACGACTGCCAGCCTGGATGCTGCCCACGCGATTGTCGGTGCTGGAGAAAATGCCTGAAACCAACTCGGGCAAGCCAGACCGTTCGGCCTTGCCGCGCTACACTTGCTTAGACTCCTTGGCCAGCCTGGAGTTGGCGGCCCAACTCCAGGCCCAGGGCCACTCGGTAACCGCCGTGCAAATCCTCAAGGGCAATCCTCTGGGCATGAGTACGGCTCAGCTCAGGGCCGAATTGCCGGACCCCGTACCGTCCTGGGAACAAACTCAGAGCTGGGGGAGCTCGCTATTGCTCACCGGTGCCGGCGGAAAGCTTGGTTCGCGCTTGCTGGAACGCTTTCTGGCTGCTGGCATGCGTGTTTTTGCATTGGTACGCAACGGGCAGATAGAACCTCGTCCCGGACTGACTCTGATAGAAGGTGACCTGACTCAGCCCCTGCCACTCGAAGAGCTTTACCATGAGGTGGATACGGTTTTCCACTGCGCCGCCCGGGTCAACACTGTACTGCCCTGGGACAGCCTGCGCTCCACCAATCTGGACTGCCTTCCCCAATTGCTGCGCTTTTGCCAGAATGGACGGCCCAAAGCCTTTCACTACGCCTCCACGCTTTCGGTATTTGTGTCCAGCGATTTTGAGGGGTTGGCCCGACTCGATGACAGGCTGGAAAGGCCAGGCCTGCTTTTTGGTGGATACGGCCAGACCAAGTGGGCGGCCGAGCGCTACCTGCACGGTCTGGACGGGCCCATTTTTATCTACCGCTATGGACTGCTCCTGGCGGACAGCGACTACTTGAGGGTTTTCGCGCGGGGTCTGGTGGGTCTGGGCGCTTATCCCGAGGGGCACGACATCTACCTGGACATGACCCCTATCGACTACGCTGCCGAGGCGACCTGGCAGTTGGCCCGCCAGTCCAGCGGCCGGGCCACCTATCATATCGCCAACCCCCAGCGCGTCAGTCTGCGCCAACTGGCTGAGGCCCTCGACCTGCCACCTCTGTCGGCGCAGCGATTCTTTGACTTGCCGGCCGCCAATTCCGATCAGGCGGCAGCCCAGTTGGCCCTGTGCCGGCTTCACCCCGACCCCGAGTATTTCCAGCGAAATCGGAGTCTGGACCTTTTTCAGCGCACTCAAGTCGATTTTACCTTGAGCCCCTGCGAGGTGCCCTTTCCCGCCCTCGATCTGCGGCGCGCGCTGGGGGTGTAGCGTGCACGGAGTGGTGTTGGGAAAGTTTCTGCCACCCCACAACGGACATGTCTATCTGGTCGATTTTGCCCGCCACTACGCCGACGAACTGACCGTAGTGGTGGGCAGTCTGGCCCGGGAGCCCATTCCCGGGGAGTTGCGCTGGCGCTGGATGCAAGAGATGTTTCCCGGAGTGCGAGTGGTTCACCTGAGCGACGAAAATCCCCAACTGCCCGAGGAGCACCCCGACTTTTGGGAGATATGGAAAGACTCGCTAGAACGCGTGGTGGCCCGTCCGGTGGATGTGCTCTTCGCCTCGGAAGCCTACGGTCAGCCGCTGGCCCACACTCTGGGGGCACAGTATATTCCGGTCAACGGCTGCCGCCAGCTGATCGAAGTGAGCGGCACGGCCATCCGAAACGATCCGATGGCCTGCTGGCAGCATATCCCGCCCGTGGTGCGACCTTACTTTGTGCGCAAAATCAGCATCTTTGGGCCGGAATCCACCGGCAAGTCCACCCTGGCTCAGGCTCTGGCGTCCCACTTTGAGACGCTGTGGGTGCCCGAGTATGCCCGAACCTGGCTGGAGCCGCGTCAAGGGCAGGTCAGCCTGGAGGACATGCCCATCATTTCCAAGGGTCAGCGAGCCAGCCAGGAGGCCTTGGCCCGGCAGGCCAATCGGCGTCTTTTTTGCGACACCGACCCTTCGGCCACGCTGCTCTGGAGCCAGGAACTGTTCTCCACCTGCCCCGACGAACTGGCCCGTCAGATCGGACCCTATGATTTGACCCTGCTCTGCGACGTGGATGTGCCCTGGGTTGGTGACAGCGTGCGCTACCGACCCGAAAACCGAAAACAGTTTTGGCAACGCTGCCACGACCTGCTGGTCCAGGAAAATCGCCATTTTGTCCAACTGCAGGGGAGTTGGGACGAGCGTTGGGAGCAGGCCGTGGCGGCGGTTTTAGGGCTTGGGTAGAAAGTCGTCGCGGAAGAAGAAGAGCAGGATGGCTACGCCGCGGCGGTTTTTGTCGTCCAGGCCTTCCACCTTGCCCCAAACCTGGCCCTTGCGCTTGATATCGCCGTTGGCCTCCAGGCTGCCGACCACCTGACCCTCGTAATGGAGAACACCGCCGTTTTCCACTTCACCCACCAGCGAACCTTGATAGCGGACCCGACCCTTGCTGTCGATTTCCCCAATCTTGGTGCCGTTGCGCCGGATGTTGCCGTTCTTCTCAATTTCCCCTACAGGAGCGTTCTGCACTCGCAGAATTCCGTTGTCTTGCGCGGAGCCCCATTTGGCTCCACCCACACGAATGATGGCATCGCTCCAGCCGGCGGTGCTCAGGGCAACCAGTAGTAATAGCTTCTTCATGAAGGCGGCCGTTCGCAATGCGGCGCTTAGCACCTCTACTGCTTGGCCGCGCTCAAAGCGCGATTTACCTCTTTGCAGAGCCGCTCTACCGGTTCAGGGAAAGTGGCCGCCTCGTCCACGGTAAAGGTCTTCTTGATCTCGCCATAGCTAAACTTGAGAAAACGGCTCATTGTACCGGGTTTGGACACCTGGGCCTTGTGGAGTTGGGGATCGGCCAGCATCCGCTCCAAAATATCCAACTCTTCCCGGTTCACGTAACCAGTCACCTCGCGCACGGGAGCCTGACCGGCGGCGGCCCATTCTTCCACCAGTATGTCACCGCTGGACTGAATCATCTTGCCGCTTCCCCCACCCGTGACTCCACCCGAAGTGCCTACGGAAACAGACCATTGGACGGGTTCAGCCCATCCCGACAGGGCCAATAAGATGGCGATAAAGAGAACTCTCATGAGAGCGCCTTCTCAGCCCGGTGGGAATTTCCCCTCCTTTTTTTATTCCAACGGGCCACCGCTGCCAGAGGGCTGGGCGCCGCCGTCTCGGTCGCGCCGGTGGCCGCCCCCACGCCTGCCCCGAATGGCCTGGCGCTCCTGGCGACTGAGCTTACCGTCTCCATCGGTGTCAAAGCGCTTGATTATCTCGGCTTTGGCCGCGCTGCGCTCGTTATCATCGAGTTGGCCATCGCCATTGGTGTCGAAACGAGCCCACTTGTCCTTGTGCTTCTGCATAAACTGCTCTTTGGCCGCGCTCCGCTCGCTATCGTCCAACTGACCGTCGCCATTGGTGTCAAAGCGAGCCCACTTGTCCTTGTGCTTTTCCATACACTGCGCTTTGGCGGCGCTGCGTTCCGACTCGTCTACCTGGCCGTCACCATTGGTATCAAAGCGCTTCATTATCTCGGCCTTAGCCGTGTTGCGCTCACTGTCATCCAACTGGCCGTCGCCGTTGGTGTCAAACCGGGCCATCCGTTTGCGCATCCCCTGGCCGCGTTGCCCCCTTTTGCCCTGACGTCCTGCCGGCGTTTCACCAGTGGTGAACCAACCGGGGCGCGTCTCCGAGCCGGCGGCGGGCTGGCTCATCTGGGTGTCGGGACTGGGGCTGGCGGTAGGGCCGAGAACCGGCTCCGACCAACCCGTCAAACTCAGTGCCATCCAACATCCTACTGCGACCCAAAAACTCTTCCGCATGGTTGATTCTCCTTCTGACGCGAGGTGCGCTTGCTTTACCCTGGGTCTAACCGGCCACTCCAGACAAAGTTGCGGCAGGTTTTCATGGCCTGCCCTGCAAACTGTATGTGGCATGGGTCAACGATGGCTAACCTGGATGGTGGCGTTGCTGCTAATTGCCGGCGTCACAACGGTAGCAGTGGTCTTTCTGCTTCAAGGCGATGGTCCTCCCGATTATGTCACAGCCATCGGACTGCGCGGCCAGGAGCCTGGCAGGTTCGACTCTCCGGCCGGAGTAGCGGTGGACTCCGGCGGCAACCTGTTTGTGCTCGACACCAACAATTCTCGGGTCCAGCGTCTGGACCCCGAAGGCAAATTACTCAAAATGTGGGGCGATCCCGGCTCCGACGCAGGCCGCTGTTTTTCAGGACCCTTACGGGTGCTGATCAGCCCGGAAGACATTCTCTGGGTGGCCGATACCGACAACAATCGGCTCCAGTCGTTTGACAGCACCGGTCATTTTCAGTCCGAGGTGGGCAGCCTGGGCCAGGGTCCTGGCCAATTTAGCCGGCCTATCGGCATGGCCTTTGACCCCAGCGGCAATATGTGGGTGGCCGACAGCGGCAACCACCGCATTCAAAAATTCGCTCCCGGCATGAAGAACGTGCTGGCCATCATCCCCGAAAACCCCCGGCCCTCCAGCCTGGAGGGGGAATTTAATACCCCGTGGGGGCTGGCCTGTGACGCCACCAGCACGGTCTACGTAGCCGACACCGAGAACAACCGCATTCAGCGCTTCGCCAAAGATGGCACCCACATCGGTTCCTTTGGCACCGCTGGCGATGGCAAAGACAATTTCTACAAACCGACCGCCATCCTCATCGACCGCAACGGGGCCTTGTTTATCGTAGACTCGGGCAACAACCGCATCAAGAAACACGACGCTCAGGGTCTCTATGTTACCGAATGGGGCAAGCGGGGCAGCCTGGCTCGCGAGTTCGACAATCCGCAGCAAATCTGCGAAAGTCGCCAGGACGGCACGATTTACATCGCCGACACCAACAACAACCGCATCCAGAAGTATCACCCCCGAAAGTCGCCCCTGTTCCAGCAAGACCAGGGTTTGCAGATTCCCACAAAGCCTCGCGCCCCCGGAGCCAGCGAGAGCCCCTTGACCGGACTGCCCGAGGTGCCCAGCGACGACCCCACCCCGGGAGCCACCGGCAAGCCGTCTTCCACACCCAGCCCGGCGGCAACGACCGCTCCAGCCACTCCTGACGCGGAACCGACTCGATTCTAATGCGTCTGGCCCCTCTGGTGCTGGCACTGCTATTCTTGGGATGCGCGGCCAGGCCGCCAGCCACCCAACCCTTTGGCCAGATCCCAGCGGCCCCCGACCAGGACACCCTGGTGGTGGCCAAGCCCGATGACGTCAGCGGTCTGGATCCGGCCCTGATCAGCGACGGCGAGTCCAGCCAGGTGTGCCGCAACCTTTTTGATACGTTGGTGCGCCACTCCGTCGACTCCATGAAGTTAGAACCGGCCCTGGCCGTCTCCTGGGAACACGGCGTTGAAGGCAAAAGCTGGACCTTTCACCTGCGCAAGGGAGTGCGCTTCCACGATAAGACTCCCTTTAATGCTCAGGCGGTGGTGGACAACTACAGTCGCCAGTTTCAAGTCAACCATCCGCTGCGCTTCCCTGGCAATCGTTTTCCCTATTGGGGCGACATCTGGGGAACCAAACCCAGCGTCATCGAGAAGATCGAAGCCCTGGACGAGTACACGGTTCGCTTTCAACTGAGCGAGGTGGTGGCCCCCTTCGTAGAAAATCTGGCCATGCCGTTCTTTGCCATCGTAAGTCCTACGGCCCTCGAACAGCACGGCAGCGACTCGTTCAAACACCCTGTGGGCACGGGTGCCTACCGCTTTGTGGAATGGTTACCCCGCGAACGCATTGTGCTGGAGGCCAATCCCGAATACTGGGACGGGGCTCCGGCCATGAAGCGCATCGTGATTGTGCCCATCAAAGACCCCACCTCGCGCCAACTCCAGTTGGAGGCGGGCAAGGTGCACCTGATCACGGGCGTGATGCTGGAAAACGTGGAGCGCCTCAAGCTCAACCGGGCCGTTCAGGTAATCACTCAGCCGGGTATGAACGTGGGTTACCTGGCTATGAACAATCAAGACGAGCACTTCAAGCTCCCCTTGGTGCGTCAGGCCATCTGCCACGCCATCGAACGCCAGGAAATCGCCAGGGCGCTCTATCGAGGGCTGGCCGAAGTGGCCGAAAGTCACCTCCCCCCCATGATCTGGGGCCAGGCCAAATTAACGCCCTATGACTACAACCCGGACCAGTCTCGACAACTGTTAGCCCAGGCCGGCTACCCGGCCGGTTTTAAGACCGAGTTGTGGTATATGAGCGCGGCCCGCCCCTACTATCCCGAGCCCAAGGTGATGGGTGAAGCCCTTCAGGCCATGTTGGCCGACATTGGCATCGAAGTCGACCTCAAGGCCGTTGACTGGGGCAGCTACTTGGAAAAGGTGGGCAAAGGCGAACACAAGATGGCCTTGGGCGGCTGGATCGGTGACACCGGCGACCCCGACAACTACCTCTACGTCATGCTTGATGACAACAATGTCGACACGCAGCGCGGCGGCAGCAACCTCTGCCTGTTTAAGAATCCCGAGGTCCACAAGCGCCTTATCCGGGCTCGTCAGATCGTGACTCAAGAGGAACGGGCGGCCCTCTATTCCGAGGCTCAAGAGATTTTGCACCAACAATCGCCCTCTCTGCCTCTGGTCCACGCCCATCAAGTGGGCGCCCATCACCCCAAACTGGAGGGTTTCCACCTCCACCCCACCGGCACCATGGTGCTCCAATACGTGTGCTGGAAGCGCCCGTGAGCAAGCTGATCTGGCGACGCCTGGCCCAAATCGTGCCGGTGATCTTTGGCGTCAGTTTGCTGGTCTTTTTGATGCTGCGACTGATTCCAGGCGACCCGATCAAAATCATGCTGGGCGAGCGAGCCAGTCCCCACGAAGTGGAGCAACTACGCCTGGAGTTGGGGCTCAATCGCTCGCTGCCGGCTCAGTTTGCCAGCTATCTCTGGCACGTGGCCCACGGCGACCTGGGTCGTTCCATTTTGCACAATACCCAGGTCAGCGAAGACCTGGCTCGCACTTTTCCAGCCACCATCGAACTGGCCTGCGCGGCCATGGCCATCGCAGTCGTGGTGGGGGTTGGTCTGGGCTCTTTGGCGGCGGTACGGCGCAACAGTTGGTGGGATGCCGCCTGCGGGGCGCTCAGTCTGCTGGGCATCTCCATTCCCATCTTCTGGCTGGGCCTGATGCTCATCCTGATCTTTCCCGTCCACCTGGGCTGGTTTGCCTTCAGCGGGCGCACCGATCTTAGCTTCCCCACCCCTACTGGATTCTACTTACTCGACAGCCTGCTCAGCGGCAGCCTGGACAACGTGCTGGACGTGTGGAAGCATCTGGTGTTGCCGGCTTTAACCCTGAGCACGGTGCCCATGGCCATGATCGCCCGCATGACCCGCTCGGCCCTGATCGACGTGCTCTCTCAAGACTACATCCGACTGGCCCGCGCCAAGGGCCTCCCCTGGCTGCGTATCTGGTGGCGTCACGCCGTGCCCAACGCCATGATACCGGTGATCACCGTGATCGGCCTGCAGTTTGGCTACCTGCTGGGGGGCGCTGTGCTCACCGAGAGCGTCTTTGAATGGCCCGGGTTGGGCAAGCTGGTGGTGGAGGCCGTGCGCCAGCGCGACTATCCGGTGGTGCAGGGCGGCATTCTGCTGATCTCTGTGACCTTTTGCCTGGTCAATGTGGTCGTCGATCTGATGTATGCCTGGCTCGACCCGAGGGTGGGTCGAGAATGAGCTTTCACGTCGATTCTCCGGCCGCCGTGGCGCTGCGCAAACTGGCCCACAATCGCTCCTCGCAACTGGGAGCATTGCTCTGCCTGACCTTTGTGGCGCTGGCCCTGTTGGCCCCCTGGTTGGCTCCCTATTCCTACCAAAAGCTGGACTTGGCCCATCGGCTCACGGCACCCGGTCAGGGCGGACATCTATTAGGAACCGACAATCTGGGCCGCGACCTGTGGAGCCGTCTCATCTACGGCTCGCGGGTCTCGCTGGCGGTGGGCGTTTTCTCGGTCAGCATCTCGCTCCTAATCGGAGTGCCCTTGGGGGCGCTGGCCGGCTATCTGGGCCGTTGGGTGGACGCGCTGATCATGCGCTGCATGGACCTGCTGCTGGCCTTTCCCAGCATTTTGCTGGCCATCGCCATCGTGACCGTGCTGGGCAACAACCTCACCAACGCGATGATCGCGGTTGGGGTGGTGGGTATCCCCGTGTTTGCCCGCATTACGCGAGCGTCGGTGATGACCGTGAAAGAGATGGAATATGTGCAGGCGGCCACCACCATCGGCTGCTCACCGACGCGCATTCTGCTGGTGCACATCCTGCCCAACTGCCTCAACCCTCTGATCGTGCAATGCACTTTAAGTCTGGGCACCTCGGTGCTGGACGCCGCCGGCCTCTCCTTTTTGGGTCTGGGAGCCAAGCCCCCCACCCCGGAATGGGGGACGATGCTGGCCGACACCTATCGCTATTATGAACAGGCGCCATGGCTGGTGGTGGGCCCGGGTATGGCCATTCTGGCCATGGTGCTGGGCTTCAATTTGTTGGGAGACGGTCTGCGCGACGCACTGGACCCCAAAACCAAGGAGGACTGATGAAAAAGCTGACGCGCACCCATCTGATTGCGGCCGCGGCTCAACTGGCCGCCGCTACCGTCGACAAGGACCCCAGTATTGCCCAGCATGTGGCCTTGCTGGAAGGGGTTCAGGACGTGTACGAATTGGGCGCCCTGCAGTTTTATCGCTACCTGGAGGCCCTCGAACGACTGCAGCCATGCTAGCTCCCCTTTCGCCCACCTGGACCCAGGCGCTGCGGCGATTGCTGCGACACAAGGGAGAACTCTGGCAATGGCAGATCGGGGAGTGCCTGAGCCAGACCCATCCGGGACTGGAAAGCCACTTTTACCTGGTTGGGTCGCCCGAGCAACTGTGGGCTAACGTCTGTGTGAGCCTGTCAGGGCAGGTGGGCATTTTGGGACACGTCTACGTTGATCCCTCCCGGCGCGGCCAGGGACTGGCCCGCGCCCTGCTCCAACAGGCGGTGGAAGGACGCGACCAGCAGCGCCTCTATCTGGGTTGCCGACCCGAACTGGAGCCCCTCTACGCGCAGGTGGGATTTACGCGTTTGAGCAGCGGATTTATGCGGCGCGGACAGCAACCTCCTCCGCTCTCGCCCCACTCCCGGATTGAGCGCCAGTCCCTGACATGGCGCCACTGGCCGCTGCTGGTGGAGTGGGGCGCGGGCCAGAGTGAGCCCAAGTGCCTGGAAGGGCCTGTGCTCACCATGCTGCGCACCGACCCCCAGGCCTGGGTGGAGGTGGCCGACGGTCAGGTGGTCAACTGGAGCGCCGCCCAGGGGCCAGGACTGGGCGGGGCCTCTCCCGAATCCGGCCGCCTTACGCATAATTCAAAGGGGACAAGATCATGAAGCTATTCATCGATGGAGAGACACAGACGGGCAGCACCACCGAGTGGGTGATCAACCCATCCACGGGAGAAAAGCTGCAAGAGGTATCCCTGGCCAGCACCGAGCAGGTGGACCAGGCTGTGCGCGCCGCCCGCAAAGCCTTTCCCGGTTGGGCCGACACTTCACCGGCGGATCGCGCCCGAGCGCTGCTCAAACTGGCTGACCGACTCGACGATCACGCCGCCGAACTGGCCGACCTGGAGGCCAAGAACGTCGGCAAGCCCAAATTTTTGGCCGATTTTGAAATCCCGTTCATCGCCGACAATTTGCGCTTCTTCGCGGGAGCCGCGCGCTGCCTGGAAGGCCGTTCGGCCGGAGAATACACGGCCGGCCGGACCAGTTGGATTCGCCGCGAACCCATTGGAGTGGTGGCCCAGATCGCCCCCTGGAACTACCCGCTGATGATGGCCGGCTGGAAGATCGGCCCCGCCCTGGCCGCCGGTAACACGGTGGTTTTGAAGCCCTCCGAACTGACCCCGCTGACCACTCTGCGCCTGGCCGAACTGGCCGCCGACCTTTTTCCGGCCGGGGTGTTCAATGTGGTCAACGGCTACGGGGCCACCGTGGGCGCGGCTCTGTGCCAGCATCCCGAGGTGGATATGGTCTCGCTCACCGGCGACGTGGGCACCGGCAAGGAGGTGGCCCGGGCCGCTTCCCAGGGCCTCAAACGCGTTCACCTGGAGTTAGGCGGCAAAGCGCCGGTCATCATTTATGACGATGCCGACCTGGATCTGGTCGTGGAAACGGTCAAGTTTGCCGGCTACATGAACACCGGTCAGGACTGCACCGCGGCCTGCCGCATCTATGCTCAGGCCGGTATCCATGACAAACTGGTGGAGCGTCTGCAGGCAGCCATCAACTCCATGGTGGTGGGAGAACCCAACCTGGAAGGCTGCGAAATGGGCCCCATGATTTCGGCCCGCCAGCGCGACCGGGTGCAGGGCTTTTTGGACCGAGCCCGGGCCTCCAGCAAGCATCTGGGGTTCATTACCGGCGGCCAAAAGATCAATGGGAAAGGTTTTTTCCTGCCTCCTACGGTAGTCACGGGCGCCCGCAACGACGACGAAATGGTGCAGCGCGAGGTGTTTGGACCGGTCATCACGGTGACTCGTTTTCACGACGAGGCCCAGGCTCTGGAGTGGGCTAACGGGGTGGACTACGGCCTGTCCTCGTCGGTGTGGACGCGCGACCTGGACAAGGCCATGCGGGCCACCAAGCACCTCCACTTTGGTTGCGTGTGGGTCAACGACCACGGCACTTTGGTCAGTGAAATGCCCCACGGCGGCTTCAAACAATCCGGCTACGGCAAAGACATGTCCAGCTACGCGCTGGACGACTACACCGATGCCAAGCACGTGATGGTGCGCCTGGCGGCCCTATCATGAAAAAATCGGTCGTGCTCAAAACCGAAATTCCCGGACCCAAAAGTCGGGCCCTCATGGAACAGGTCCATCAACATACCCCCAAAAGTGTGGGTCACGGCACTCCGCTGGGGGTAGCCAAAGCCCAAGGAGCCTTGCTCACCGACCTGGACGGCAATACTTTCATCGACTTCGCGGGCGGCATCGGCACGCTCAATATGGGCCATTGCCCCCCGGCCGTCGTGGAAGCGATCCGGAGCCAGGCCGAGGACTACCTGCACATCTGCTTTCAGGTGGTGGCCTACCCGAGCTACGTGGAACTGGCCGCCAAGCTGAACGCCATTACCCCGGGCAACCATCCCAAAAAGACGGCCCTCTTCAACAGCGGCGCCGAGGCCGTGGAAAATGCCGTCAAGATCGCTCGCGCCTACACCGGTCGGCGCGGCATTGTGGTCTTTGACCGGGCTTTCCACGGCCGCACCATGATGGCTTTGAGCATGACGGGTCAGGTCAAGCCCTATAAGGTGGGCTTCGGTCCCTTTCCGGGCGACGTGGCCCGAATCTCTTTCCCCTACCCCTATCGATGTCGTTGCGAAGGCGGCGCTGAGGGCGTCAGTCTGGCTCAGCTCGACCAACTGTTTCGTTGCGACCTGCCCCCGGACCAGGTGGCCGCCATCGTCATGGAGCCCGTCCTGGGTGAGGGCGGCTTTGTGGTGCCGCCGCCCACCTTCATGCCAAAACTGCGTGAATTGTGCAATCAGCACGGCATCCTGCTCATCGCCGACGAGGTTCAAACTGGCTTCGGGCGCACCGGAAAACTCTTTGCCGTGGAGCATTGGAACGTGGTTCCAGATCTGATCATCACCGCCAAGTCCTTGGGTGGTGGCACGCCCCTTTCGGCGGTCACAGGCCGGGCCGACATCATGGACGCGCTGGTGACGGGCAGCATCGGCGGCACTTATGGCGGCAATCCCCTGGCCTGCCGGGCCGCCCTGGCCGCCATCGAAACACTGGAGAAAGAAGGCCTGGTAGAACGGGCCAATGTGCTGGGCGCGCGAATGCGGGCCCGCCTGGAGCCCCTCCAAAAGCAGTTTGACTGTATCGGCGAAGTGCGCGGCCTGGGTGCCATGATCGGCATAGAACTGGTCGAACCGGCCACCCGCGAACCGGCCAGCGCGCTGGCCGCAAAACTGCTTGAAGCGTGTCTGCAAAAGGGCCTGCTCATGCTCAAATCGGGAGCGGGCAACAACGTGATCCGCACCCTGATGCCGCTGGTGATCAGCGATGAGCAGTTAGACGAGGCCCTCGACATCTTTGCCTCGTGCCTGGCCGAAATCTGCGCGAGCGTGCCGTCTTGAAGCGTTGGCTCGTGCTCCTGGGGCTGACCGCCACGGCGCTGGCCCAGCCTCAACACCCGCTCGACCCTTTGAGCCAGAGCGAAATGGAAGCCATGGTGGGCATTCTGCGCGTCTCGGGCAAGCTGACTGAAAGCAGCCGCTTTCCCATTATCACCTTGCACGAACCAAGCAAGGCCGTGGTGCGCGGTTTTAAGGCCGGTGACCCGATCGAACGGCGGGCCTTTGCGGTCATTCTCGACCGCGCCCAAAACAAGACCTACGAAGCCGTCATCGATCTCAACAACCGCAAATTGAGCCGCTGGACTCCCCTGCCCGGCAAACAAGCGGGCGTGCTCATCGAAGAGTTCGAAGAGCCACCCAAGTATATCCGCAAAGATGCAGCCTTCCAGGCGGCCATTCGCAAGCGGGGCATCACCGACATGGAGGATGTTCAGCTGGACACCTGGGGGGTGGGGCTGCTCAGCCCCGCCGACCGGAAATCGGGCAGACGGCTGATCCGCTTTCTGGCCTTTTATCGCCCCAAAGGGGTCAACAACCCCTTCTACCGACCCATCGAGGGCGTGGTGGTGCTCTTTGATCCCAACCAGCGTAAAGTGGTGCGGGTCGAGGACACCGGAGTGATCGCGCCCATCAACAAGGGGCCCGACGGTGAACTGGACGCCGACTCCATCGCCAAAGAAGTGGGCGGCCTGCGCCCTCCTCTCAAGCCCATCCTGTATAGCCAGCCGGAAGGCTCGAGCATCGAAGTCAATGGCCACGAAGTGGTTTGGGAAAACTGGCATTTTCGCTACACCATGCACATCCGTGAGGGGTTGGTGTTGCACGACCTGCGCTACAACGATCACGGCAAGTTGCGTCCGGTCCTGTATCGGGGCTCCTTGAGCGAGATGGTGGTCCCCTATGGTTCCAACAAATCCAACTGGTCCTGGCGCAACGCTTTTGACCTGGGCGAGTATGGGGTGGGCCGACTGGGCGACACTCTGCGCAAAGGCTACGAGGTGCCTAAATACGCCATCCTGCAGGACTCCATCTTTGCCGACGACTTTGGCAAACCTTACGTGCAAAAAGACAGCGTGGCGCTCTACGAAAAAGACGCAGGCATTCTATGGAAGCACCAGGACTTCAACAGCCTCACCGATCAAACTCGACCGGCGCGCAATCTATACCTGACCTACGTGGCCACCGTGGGCAACTACGACTACGCCCTGAGTTGGGTGTTGTCGCAGGATGGCACCATCGCCGCCGAAGCCCAACTGACCGGCATCATGCTGGCCCAAGGAGTAGCCAACCAACAGAGCAGCAACGGCATTGAACCGGCCGGTGAAGAGCAGTTTGGCCGCCTGGTAGGCAAACAGATTGTGGCGCCCAACCACCAGCATTTCTTCAATTTTCGGCTGGATATGGATGTGGATGGCAGCTCCAACTCGCTGGTCGAGATCAACAATCAGGCCGCTCCGGTGGGTCCCAACAACCCGCTCAAGAATGCGTTCAGTCGCCAGATCACCTGGTTGAGTCGCGAGAAACAGGCCGGCCGCGATATGAACATGCACTCCTGTCGCAGTTGGATGGTGGTCAACCGCAATACCCGCAACCGTCTGGGCCAGCCCACCGGCTACCAGTTGATGCCCGGCGAAAACTCGGTGCCTTACCTCCATCCGGACGGGCCAACCTACAAACGGGCCGGTTTTCTGCGCCATCACCTGTGGGGAACTCAATTTGACCCGGGACAGATCTATACGGCCGGCGACTACCCCAACCAGTCCACGATTTCCTCGGGATTGCCGGGATGGCAGAACGACAACGCCTCGCTCGACAACCAGGACGTGGTGCTCTGGTACACGCTGGGCGTGACCCACAACCCCAGACCGGAGGAATGGCCCGTTATGCCCTCCCACCGCACCGGCTTCAAGCTGGTGCCCAACGGCTTCTTTGGGCGCAATCCAGCCCTGGACGTACCACCACCGCGCTGAAAAGGCCAGTGCCAGGAGGCCTCGGGTGCTGATGGAACTGGGGTAGGGGTTAGACAGTCGGACCAGTACCTTAGCGACATCGCCTCAGCGTAGCCAGAGGTGTGCCAGCACACCCACACTCACCGTTGGCCACCGCAGCCCGACGTCCCACGGGAATCAGGGTGCTTGGGCTTAAACTCTTCTCTAAGGCAGTCCTAAAATTCGCTCAATCTCTCCCAAAAGAGCGTTGCCAGCCCGTTCATAAGTGGTTTCATCGACGTTTGAGATTGAAACAACTTGCTCCTTGTTCCACTCCAGGAACACCGGTATGTACCAAATCAGCCTCACCAAGTCCCTGTCCAGCGTGGGTGAGGCTGGAATTTGGCTCAGGATCTCAAGCAACCTCCGGTGTGCCTCTTGGTCAAAAACACGCATCCTGAGTCGCCCTAAAAAGCCCTCATCGAGATCCCATTCTTTTTCGAGTCGTGTCTTTATTGAATCGGTCATCTTCGCGGAATGATTTTCGGGGGTTTGGACGTACATCCCCCTTGGCACACAGGGACGCAGTCCACTCGGGGGTGTCCTGGCTATAACTCAGGACTTGTCCTACCCTGCAGGGGGGACAGCAGTCCGCTAGGGGGTGTCCTGGCTACAACCCAGGACTTGTCCTATCCTGCAAGGAGGACAGCGGCACCCCGCCAGCCGAACCTGCCCCACCGTTCAGTCATTTTTGAGTGCGCGGCTTCAGAATGGTTTGATGCAGGAGATATCCCCCGGTCAGCGCGCTCTGTTCTCTGAAGTAAGCCGCATGGCTCAGCTGAACCACCAGCGCTGCTTGCCCCAACTGGAAGACCGCTTCGAGCGGATGGGCTACAGTCGCGAGGACGTGCAAAGTTGCCTCGACTACTTCCGGGGGGTTCCCGTTACCATCAATTTCAACCCGGAAAAGCTCGTGCCTGCGGGCGAGGGCAAGCAACCTCTGCCGCTGCTTCTGGCCGCCGACGACCGCTATCGCAACCATTTCGAAACCGGCGCCACGCATCGTGACGACCTGAATAATCCAGCCCGCGTGGAGTATTACAAACAGAAGGAAACCAAACTCTATCAAGGCCGTTTTGACGCACTGCCGGACCACGAACGCCCGGAGTATGGGGCAGTCAACCCGCTGCAACTGGTCGGCGGCGGCGCCCTGATCTACGGACCCTGTTATCTGGTGTTGAAACATTCCATGTCGGGCCGGGTGGCCGTATTACCGCGCGACTCCCGCTTTGCCACCCCCGAGCAGTTGGCCACACTCCAGGCTCCGGCCGCCGCCCTTTTGCAGCGTCAGGACGAAGACCTGCAGCAGTTGATGAAGGTAGCGCTGGCCGAAATCCCCCATGGAGAGTATCGAAACGAGACCGTGGAAGGAGCCTTTCCCGGATCTAATTATATGGAGTGCCAGGTGCACGGGGAAGTGCGCCTGGATGACGACGTGGAAGCGCTGATGGCCGATGAGCGGCTGCGCGGCACGCCCGCCGAGGGCCGACTGCGTCGGATGGCCGACCAACACAAATTTCCTCTGCGCTGGTATCATGCCGGCCCACCCACCACCGAGCCCGTTGGGCCACCGATCGTCACCGGACTTACCTCTTGGAACGGTGCCGGCTGGACGATCTCCCAGGAGACTTAGACGGCGCTCGCAACCTCTTCGGCCTGGCCAAGCACGCTTCGGGCGTTGACGATGTGCTGCTCCGTGCCACTGATTACCATCAGGAATCTATTGGCGGTCAGGGCGGTCTCGTAATTAATAACAGGTAAACCCCCGGCTCGGCCGGGGTGACTCCTAAAGTTAGACATTTCCGGGAATCGCGGAGAAGACTCCCTTCTGTGAACCGTTCGAAGCCTACAGAAGGGAGTTGTCATTATGGATGACCAGTCAAGCTTGTGTCACACCAGGTGGGAGTGCAAGTATCACGTGATCAGCGGGACTGCCACCACTCACCGATAACAACAATTACCCCCCTGCCGCCCGGCCAAAAAGGTTTCCCATTTGCCAAGTTGAACGTTGGCCTATGGAACAGAACCTGTGCCCTCCCGAGGCCAATCGTACCAAAGTTATCCCCCTGCAGCCTTTTCGTCGCACCCAAAACTTCGATAGTCACTACGAATCGGGTCGGCAGTATCGCGAACAGGGTCGTCTTGATCTGGCCATCCGCGAATGGCAGCGAGCAGCCGCTCTCGACAAGACGCATATGGAAGTCCGTCTGGACTTGGGCGTAGTCATGGCCGAAAAGGGCATGCTGGAGCCGGCTGCACAGTGCTTCAAAAGCGCCATCGAACTCGACCCTACCTGCACCGAGGCGCACTACTATCTGGGGTTGGCCTATTTTCAGCAAGACGATATGGAGAAGGCCGCCAAGGTCTGGTCGAACGCGTTGCGTCTCGATCCTGAGGACTGGGAGCTGCGCCTGTCGTTGGCGGAGGCCTACATCGAGTTGGGGAAGCACGCCAAAGCCTTGCGCCAGATCGACCGCATTCTCAAAGTCCAGCCCTATCATTTAGATGCGCTCAATTTGCGCGGGGTCATCTATCTGCACAGCGGAGATCTCAACCGAGCCCGCCAGGAGTTAAAGGATTGTGTGCAAATCGACCCCAATTTCCCGCGCTCCCGAATGAACCTGGGCGTGGTTTATATGCATCAAGGCTTTACCGATATGGCCATTCTCGAGTTCCGCCGCGCCTATCGCCTCTCCCCTACCAATCCGGACATCCTGTACAATCTGGGTCACTCCCTGTCTCATCGAGGTCACTACGACGAGGCTCGCGGTTTTTTGACCAAGGCGCTGGAGTTTGATCCTCAATTGCTGGAGGGATTGCTTCTGTTAGGAGCCCTGGAAGTCAGGGCCGGTCTGTGTGAACAGGCTCGAGACCGCTTTGCCAAGGCCCTTGAGATTGATCCTCAGGAGCCTGAGGCCTTGGGGGCGCTGGCCCACATTCATATTTCCAGCGGCCAACTCGAGCCGGCTCGCCAGTTCTTGGACCAGGCACTCAAGCTCAACCCCGAACACCCCGGACTGCAATTGCTGCAAGCCAAGGCTTACTATGCGATGAAGAAAAACAGCAAGGCCCTTTCGCACGTGCGACGCTGTTTGCGTCTCAACCCGCAACAGGCCGAAGCCCAGTTGCTGTTGGGAGACCTTATGCTTGAGCGGGGTCTCAAACCGATGGCGGTTCAAGCCTGGGAAGCCGCCCTCAAGCTGGAACCGGAGTACAGCCAGGCCCAAGAACGACTGGCCATGCATCAAAGCTAGTCGTGAGTTGGTTACGGGGGGGGTTGCTTTTTCTCATGCTCAGCCTGATGGGCTGCGAGCTGTCCAGTCCTGATTTGCTCAAGGCCGAAGAAGCCAACCTGCTGCAAGCCCAAGCAGAACTAATGCAGACCCACGCAGACATCAAGAACCTGCCCCTGCTGCAGCAGCAAGTTCGCGATCTGGAAGACGAGAAGCACAAACTCCTCAAGCGCCGCAAGGCGCTGCTGCTTCAGAGGCGCAAATGAAAAGGTTGGCGCTGGCCTGCGGGCTATTAGGATTAATTGGCTGCGCCGATTTCGACCCGGGTCGCTTCAGCGCCAATCGCCTGAAGAAAGTGCGCGCCGACGTTGAAGTGGTCAAGGGCGAGATCAAGCAATGTGAGACGGCTGCCAAGGCCATTCGCCGGGAGAAACACAACAAGGCCGTGTTGGAGCAAGAAGTCCGGCTGTTGCGCGCCGAGGTGGCCCGACTGGAAAAATCCAAAAAGCACTAGCACTAGCCGCGATTGGGCCGTTCTGGAACGGCCCAAAATCACTCGATATAGAGCCTCCCCTCGTTCCGTCTGGATGCTGGGCCGACATTCCAGTGGGCGCAACGGCCACGCGAAATCCCTGCGATGGGGTAACCGTTCACCCCCCGTCACGTTCAGATCCTCTGCGCCGCTTGCCACAAAAATATCCACGAGGGGCGTATGCAAATTGAAGGCCAGGCTCCCCACCATCTGCGCTTCCTCGACGCCACCGGGCGCGATCTGGCCACCCAACAAACGCTGCAACTGGCCCACTGGCTGGACTTCTTCATCGGCTGGCGCGGGGATGAAGACGACGGTCACGTGGCTCACGCCATGGGACAGCACACTCAGGCAATTTGGGTTCCGGGTCAGTTCGTGGCTCCATCACTCGGGTGCACAGCGTCTTCGTGTGATGGAATGGAGGCAATAGAAAGGTCGAGGACCTTTTCTTGGTCGTTGAAGCCTTTGAGTTGGAAGTCTCAATTTGCGACAATTGGCCTGAGCGGCTGGTTTCCAGTCCCGTGCCCACAGCCTTGGGTAGAGGGGGGTGAACGGTTACGCGCTGAACTTCGTGAGCTTTCGGCAAGCGTGTTTGAAATGACGCCCACGGATGTGTCATCCTC
>JADMJV010000155.1:8062-55078 GCA_018780265.1 bacterium | reverse complement strand
TGGCTCACGCCATGGATGAGTCATATTCCCGCTGGTGAAGCGACAGCAAACTCAGAATGAAGGTATTGGAAAGGTCGAGGACCTTTTCGTGGTTGTTGAAGCCTATGAGCTAGAAGCGGAAGTTGCTCATTTGGCCTGAGGGGCTGGTTTCCAGACTCGTCCCACAACCTTGGTCGGTTGCCGGTATGCTTAGGCATCAGGACGATACTTTCCAGCGCGGATTGACTCTGTGTAGCGAGGCCCTGTTGGGACAGGCGGGGACGGCGCTGCTAGTTTTGACGGCACAAATTAGAGACTCTGATGGACCCGCAAGTGCCGGTTCTGCCCTGAGTCACCAATCCCTCTGGGGACAGTTGGCGGCATTGCCTCCCGGCCTCCGATAGAGGCTATCGATTTTTGGATCAACCGACTTGAGTCCGTCCTTTCCCTCCGAGCGTGGTCGCGCAAGCCGAACCCTAAATTTAAGCTTGACGAAGCACTAGCCGATAGGTAGCGCACTGGCCCTCGGTTTCCAGGGCATCTGGTGATTGGCTTCACCCAGCAAGATTAGTCGACGACGATGAAGCAAAGCTAAAACAAGGTGACGCCCACCCGGGACACCTCGGCTCACTTAGCCCCCACACGGAGACCTATTTCGGCAATGAGGGCGCGGCATTCGGCCGTGGCTTTGTCGAGGCTCGCCTTGGTCCCCTCAAATCTCTTCATGTCCATTCGATACGTCTCCACCGCCTGCTCGTGATCACGGTTCTGGGCAGCTTCGCTTTGGCAATCTCGGACTCGCTTCGCCAAAGCTTTTCTTGGAGCTCTATGCCGTAGTAATCGTAGTGGCCTACAGTCACTCTGGGGAATTCGGCCCGGCGACCGAATTTCTTTTTACGGGTCAGTGGTGTGCCGGGGATGGCGTGACGGCCGCGGGGGCGGCGGTTGGAGCGGTTTCGGGAGCCTCTGCTTTCTTTTTTTCCACCAGGTGCCGCACAATCAGGCTCACTCGTCGATTGGAATCGTTGTAAGGATCTTTGGTGTCTCGAAGGTGCACGTCGGCCAGTCCCCTCACTTCGGAGATTCTGATGCAACCGTGATGCTCCAACACTCGTCGGGCTGAGTTGGCGCGGTCCGTGGACAGTTCCCAATTGCCATACTGGGTGCTCAGAAAAGGGCGGCTATCGGTGTGCCCTTCGATGGCCACCGGGTTGGGAAACTGGCTGATTTCCTCGGCGATCTCGGCCAGTGCTTCGGTGGTATAGCTGCGCGGGGCGGCGCTACCCACATCGAAGAAGGGGGCGCTGGAACGATCCAGGAACTCAATGCGCAAGCCTTCGTCGGTCACCTCTATCAAGAGCTGACCCTTCATGCTTCGATACCAATTGAGGGACTTCAAGCGTTTTTCAATCCTCTTGGCCAGGCTCTCCAAAATCTTGTGTTCGGCTTCATAAGACTTGTAAATATCTTTTTTGTCCTTGGATGGATCCATTTTTAGCGCGGAGGAGGGTAGGGAGGGGTGCTCGAGGCGCAGCTTGATTTCCTCGGGAGTAAGGTTGGGCTCTGTAAAATAGAGGCTCACGGCCTTTTTTGTTTTTTCCGCCTGGCCCAAAATCCAGAGTACAATGAAAAGCGCCATCATGGCGGTCACAAAGTCGGCGTAGGCTACTTTCCAACTGCCCCCGTGGTGGCCATGCCCGCCTTTTTTGATTTTCTTGATGATGATTGGGGTTGCCAGCGATTTTTTCACGGCTAACTCTTGCCTTCTTCTCGGCAGGCTGACTCCAGGTCTTGAAAGCTTGGGCGCAAGTGCGAGGGCAGGCTTCGCCTCCCAAATTCGACCGAAACCAGAGGATGAAACCCGCGCGCGTAGGAGAGCACGCAGCCTTGAAGGCATTTTAGCTTGTAGTGCCCGTCCAGGGCGTTAAACTCCATTTTGCCCGCCAGCGGCCCAATGAAGCCATAGGCGAACAGTACTCCTACGAAAGTTCCGACCAGGGCCGCACCCACGCTTTGCCCGATTTGTTCGGGGCTGCCGTTGATATTTTGCATGGTGATAATGATGCCTAGAACCGCTGCCACGATGCCCAGGCCAGGCATGGAATCGGCCACCTTGGTGAGCACATTGATGGGCTGGTGTTCCTCTTCGTGGTGTGAATCCAGGCTCAGGTCGGTGAGTTCGGCAATTTGGTAGTCGGGGACCCCTCCGATGATCACCACCTTGAGAGTGTCACACAGGAAATCGAGCGCGTGGTGATCGTTGATCAACATCTTGTTTTCACTTACGATGCTGCTCTCGTGGGGTCGTTCCACATGGGGCTCCAGTCCGTTGGCGCCTTGATAGGCTGCAACTTTGAAGAGCTTGAACATGGTCACCAGCAGTTTCAGGTAGTCCTTCTGATTGACCTTGCTAGGCTTGAGCGTGGCCATCAGGGCTTTCAGCAGAGCTTTCAGCACGTGTAGCGGGGACATCACAATGGTGGCTCCGATGGCGGCCCCGAATATGATGATAAATTCCGACGGTTGATTGAGAACGTGCATAGGACCATGGTGCATAGCATATCCGCCCAGAACACAGCCAACCACGACCAGCACACCCACGATTACGAGCATTGTTCGTCACCTCAGGATGGATCATCGGCAACTCGGGAGGATAATATAGGTCAGCTGCGCCGGTTAAACTGTTGGATGGCGAATTCATCCAGGCCCGCCTGCTGTTTCGCCAGGGCATCCAGTTGATATTGTTCCAATTGGCGCTCTCGCAGCATTTCCAGTCGACGCACGTTTCGTCGGGCAGTTACCAGGTCGGCATTGCGCTTGGATAGCTCCTCTTCCAATTGCAGCTTCAAACGCAGCAAATTCTTCAGGGTGTCTCTCTGCGATTGAAAGTGCCTGAGAGTTTGGCCCAGAGCCAGTGTGCAGGGAGAGCGTTGTGCCAGGTCCTCAAAGTAGTTTTGAGAACGCTCCATCTCTTCCCAAATCAAGCGGATCTCGGCCAGGGCCAGTTCGAGATAGCTCTCCACCTGTTGCACTTCTCTGAGGCGAAGGTCTCGCTCCTGTTCTACCAGTTTCAGCAGGCCCTTTAATCGAAAAGTGTAGCTCACTTTAGTTTGCCTCCTCCGTAATGACTGCGATTGTTTCCAGGGTGACGTCGGCGGGAATTTCCTCGTAGGAAAGCACCACCAGGCTCGGCAGAGGCCTTTGAATGAGCCTGCGCACGAGGGGGCGCACGCGTTGGGAACACAGTAAAGTAGGGGTGAGCCCGTCGTTGGCCATGTTTCCCGCGTTCTTGGCGATGCGGGCGGCGATCAGTCCCAAACGGCGCGGTTCCATGCCCGGTCCTCCCGGCAGAGCCTGTGCCAGTACGGATTCCACCGCGGGAGCCAGGGCCAGGCTGCGCAGCACCAGATCGTCGCCCATCAGGTCTTGCAGAATGGACCGGGAGATGCCTTCCCTGGCTTTTTCGGTGAGCCAGGCGGGGTCGCTGTCGGCCAGCGCATGGTCGGCCAAAGTCTCTAAAATGGTTCTCAAGTCGCGGATGCTGACCCGTTCTCGGAGCAGGTTTTGCAGGACCAGGCGCAGTTGTGTCATGGATATCTTGGCGGGCACAACATCTTCGACCAGTTTGGGGCAGCGCTCGCGCAGGTGCTCCAGCAGTTGCTGCACCTCCTGGCGCCCTAGCAGTTCGGGAGCGTGTTTTCGCAATAGTTCTGACAAGTGAGTGGCGATCACCGAGGAGGGGTCCACCACGGTGTATCCACACAATTCGGCACGCTCGTGGTGGGCGGGCAGGATCCACAAGGCGGGCAACCCAAACACCGGTTCTTTTACCGGAATTCCCTCCAGCTTGATGTCGCCGATGGGAGTCCCAGACGGCATGGCCAGGAGCCGTCTGGACATACATTCCCCCTCACCGACGATCTGCCCGTAGATTTTTAGGCGGTATTGCCCGGGACGCAATTCCAGGTTGTCCCGAATGCGTATCGGTGTGACCACTACGCCCAGGTCCAGCGCGCAACTCTTGCGAATCTGCACCACCCGTTGCAACAAGTCCCCGCCCTGCGCTTCGTCGATGAATTCGACGAGTGCGTAGCCGATTTCTAGCTCGATTGGCTCCAGGTCCAGCAGCGGCAGCATGTCCTCCGGCAGCATCAGCTTCTCGGCTGGCGCGCCCTGGCCTGAAGGGCCGGATGGGGGTTCGGCTGCGGGACTTTTGGCCAGAAACCACAAGAACACGGAGAGACCCCAGAAGGGAAGTTTGGGGAGCCCGGGCGCCAGGCTGAACACCATCAGCAATCCGGCGATCCGTTTGAGTATCAGTGGATCCAGCACAAACTGGCGGGTCAGGTCGGTCCCCAAATTGGATTCTGAAGCGGCCCTGGTTACGATCAGGCCGGTGGCCGTGGACACGAGCAGGGCTGAAATTTGTCCCACCAGGCCCTCGCCGATGGTCAGCAGAGTGTAGCGCTGCACGGCCTCCATGATGGGCAGGCCTTTCTGGGTTACGCCAATAATCAGGCCGCCAAAGATATTGACCAGCATAATGATGACGGAGGCGATGGCGTCGCCCTTGACAAACTTTCCCGCCCCATCCATGGTGCCGTAGAACTCGGCTTCCCTGGCAATTTCTTTACGGCGCAGTTGGGCCTCTTCTTGAGTGATGTTGCCAGCGCCAAGGTCGGCGTCAATGCTCATTTGCTTGCCCGGCATGGCATCAAGCGTGAAGCGAGCGGCCACTTCGGCAACTCTGCCGGCGCCATTGGTAATGACCACAAACTGAATCAAGACCAGAATGGAGAAGATCACCAGACCTACGATGTAGTTGCCCCCCACTACAAACTGTCCAAAAGTTTGAATGACCTGGCCCGCGTGGCCGTGCAGCAGGATCAGGCGAGTGCTGGCCACGTTAAGAGCCAGACGGGCCAGCGTGACAATGAGCAAGACCGATGGGAAGACGGCAAAGTCAAGAGCCCGCTTGCTGTAGAGCGCGACCAGCAGAATGGCCAGCGAGAAGGCGATGTTATAGGTCAGCAGCATATCCAGCAAAAATGGCGGCAGCGGCAGAAGCATCAGCAACATAATGGCCATCAAGACCACCAGGATCAGGATGTCGGCGTTGCGCAGCAGGCTTCCTTGCATTTTAGTTCTGCTCCGCTCGGGCTACGGCCACCAGGATTTCGGCCACCGGCGCGAAAAATTCGTAAGGAATGATGTCATCCACTTCCAGTGGATACAAAGCCCGCGCCAACGGCTTGTTCTCCACCACTGGGATTTGATGTTTCTTGGCCATCTTGCGAATGGTCAGGGCAACCTGGTCGGCTCCTTTGGCTACCACTCGGGGCGCCGGCATGTTGAAGTTAAACTCCAGGGCCACCGCCAGATGGGTGGGATTGGTGATGATCACCGAAGCCTTGGCCACCCCTTGCAGGCTGCGCTGTTTGATCAGCTTTTGTCCTAGAGAACGGATGCGCCATTTGCGTTGCGGGTCTCCTTCGCTCTGCCGGTATTCTTGTTTGACGTCGTGCTTGCTCATGCGCAGGCCTCGGTGAAATTCCCAGCGTTGGTAAAGAAGGTCCAATGCGCCCACCAGAACGTAAAAGCAGGCCACCTGGCGGAGCCAGTGCCACAGATGTTCTTGGAACAGGGCCAGGGGGTTGCCAGTGGCTGCATCCAGCGCGAGGTGGTCATGCACGAATCCCCAGGTCAGCCAGAGGATCCCCCCCAGTTTGATGGCCAGTCGAAGGGCGTCGATGAGGACTTTTCCCGAGAACCAGCGTTTGGCGTTCTCGGCGGGGTTGAGGCGCTGCCAGTCGGGTTTCACAGGGTGCCAGGTCCACAGCCAGCCGGCGCTCACCCACTGGGCCAGCAGCGAGCCTGCCAGCGAGGCGAGCAACAGGGCCGCTACACAGCCCCAGGCCAGGGTGCTCAGGCGGTGGCCAGGTGAATCGTGCAAATGGGTCAGTGCGTAAGCCACCCCCATGTGCAGCGAACTGGATAGAGAGGGCCAGATTGCACTCAAAGCGACCAATACCATGAACATCGAGCAGGAGGAAGCCCACTCCTGGCTGCGGGGTGCCTGGCCGCGGCCGCGAGCTTCCCGCATACGCTGCGGGGTCGCTTCTTCGGTGCGCTCGTCAGACATGGAGCCAGTGCCCCCGCATCAAGTCCGACTGAATGGCCGAAAAACGATGCAACCAGTGCTGAAAATATTGCAACGCCAGCCACCAGGCGGCCAGGATTTTCAGGGGTGGCCCGGCCGAGAGCAGATTGAGTTGGGGCAACATTCGGCCTACGATTCCCGTAATCAGGTCCAGAGCCCAAAGACTGATCATCCAGGGCAACGCGAGCCCAACCGCCATGGAGAAGAACCAGTGGCCAAGGCGGACGGCCGTGGAGGCCGCCACAAAGCCGCTCCAGGCGGCACCCAGAGGAAAGCGCTCGAAGGTAAATAGCATCAGTTGCACTAACAGGGCAGGTCCATCCGCCTGCAAAAAGAGCAACGATGCCATCGCATGGAAGGCCACCGTAAAAAGAGACTGCGATTCGCCTCGGACCGGATCCAGCAAGGAAGCGTTGGACAAACCGCTTTGCAGGTCGACGAGCGCTCCCACGGCAGATACTACCTGCAGCGAAAGGCAGCTCAGCCAGGATAGGGCATAGCCAAGCGCCAGTTCGCGCACGACCAACAGCAGCAGGCTGTGGTTTGGATGCGGGTTCATTTGACCGGGCCAGGCGATCAGGGGAATGAGCAGAGCGGTTAGCGCCATAGCCATGCCGGCCTTCCACAGGCGTGGCAACTGGGCGTGGCTGAGCAGAGGGCAGCCTACCATCATGCCGCTTACGCGGGTCAGGACCAACAGCCAGGCAACGGCATCGTCGGTCAGCATCATTGTCCCAGCGCCAGCAAGACGCGCTGCAAGTTGTCGCTAAGGCGATGCAGCATCCAGGGGCCCAGCAGCCACAGGCAGAGTAGCGTGGTGGCAACTTTGACCACGAAGCCCACCGTCTGCTCCTGGATCTGAGTCAGTGCCTGAAGAATGCTGGTGATCAAGCCTACAATGGTGATGGCCAGAAGCATGGGGGCACTGATCCACAGACCCATCTCCAGCGAACCTCGTATCAAACTCCACGCATGTGCTTCGCTCATCGTAGAGAACTATTGGACGGGTACACCGTCGACACTTTCAGTCGAAACAATAGGTGGGTCTTCCCTGCGAGAAGCGTAGGGAAGACCCTACCTTTTTGCGCCTGGCAAGTGGAGGCTGCCCAAACTGGCAATATCGATAGCGTAACCAAGAACAGAGTCGAGGATGCAAGATGAAAATCGACACGTCGATCTTCCGGGAAATCGAAAGCCGAGTGCAGCCGCAGCGGTCGGCGCCAACGGTGGGTGGAGGCGCTACGGGATTCGTGCGCTCTCTCAGTGAGGCACTCAGTGAAGTGAATCGGCTCCAACTGCAAAGTTCTGGCAATCTGGAAAGCAGCGTACGCGGCGCCGGACCGCCTCTGCATCAGGTCATGGCCGAAGCTGAAGAAGCAGGACTGGCCTTTCAGATGACCCTGCAGTTTCGCAACAAAGCTTTAGAAGCTTACCAGGACGTCATGAGGATGCAGTTTTAATGCGCCCGGCGATATTTCATAGTGGCCTGTTCCACACCGCCAAACAGGCTATGGAAGCCACCTGGCTGAGCCATCGCGAGGCTACCCACAACCTCAGCAATTTTGACACGCCCGGATATCGGGTGCGCAATACGGACTTTCGCGCATTGCTATTGGAACAGGAGGCCACTCCTCCCAAGGGGGATGCTTTTCGGGCTTACCTGGAAGACGTCGCCCCCCGGCAGACCATGAATGTGGACCGAGAGCTGGCCCGGCTGGCGGAATGCAGTATGGAGAATGATGCTCTCACCCGAATCCTCAATAAGCAATACAGCAACCTGCGCCAGGCGATTACGGAAGGGAGGCGCTAATGGACTGGTTTTCTTCGATGAGGGTTTCGCTGAGCGGGCTGGATGCCAGTCGCTTGCGCGTCGACACTGCCACCCACAATCTGGCCAATATCGACAACAGTGCCTCGAGCGACGCCACCTGCTACGCTCCGCGCCGCGTTCAAGTCGACGAGGCCGGGGAAATGGCCGGGGTTAACAGCCAGGTGTTCACTCCCAATCTTCCTCCCAGGCTAGAATATATGCCGTCTCATCCTGACGCCGACGAGGCGGGAATGGTACGTTTTCCCGAGATTGACATGGTTTCGGAGGTTACAGAACTATTGGCGGCTCGGCGAGCCTACGAGATCGGGTTGGCCACCCTGAACGAGGGTCGTCACCTCTTTAATAAGACCCTCGAAATTGGCAGGGAGTAGGCGGTGGCCTTAATACCGCTTGAGCCGACCTCGCTGGGGTCCCCGTTGCGCTCTTGGGGCGACCGGCTGAAGGCCCAATCAGCTGGCGCAAAGCTGGCCGTTATGGCGGTAATTTGCTTTCTGATCTCACTGGCTCTGGCCGGTTTTTACTGGAGCAAACCGGAAATGAAGGCCGTGGCCAGCGGACTCAATGAAGAGCAGGCCTCTCAGGTGGTGCATAAGCTGGAGGAGTTGAAAGTCCAGTACCAACTGGGGGAGAATGGCGCAATTTTGGTGCCCAGCTCAGAATTGAAAAGACTTCGTCTAGAACTGGCCAGCTCGGGGTTGCCAGAGAACAGCGAAATGGGTTTCTCCCTTTTTGACCGCGTCAACCTGCAGATGAGCGAATTCACGGAAAAGGTCACCTATCTGAGAGCCATTCAGGGCGAACTCAGTGAAACCATTCGGGTCATACCAGGGGTGGTCAAGGTGCGCGTTCACCTCAACCTCCCCGAAGATAGCCTGCTCGTGCAGGAGCAATCTCATCCGACGGCATCCGTTTTGTTGCAGCTCAAGCCTGGCGCCAGATTGAGTCGAACCCAATGCCGGGGAATCTTGAGATTGGTCGCTTGCAGCGTGGAGGGGATGAAGACGGAGAATGTGTCGCTGACCGATACTTCTGGGACCCTGCTGTTTAGCGGTGAGGAGGACTTACTGCAGAACCCCGACCATCAAGAGGAGCTGCTTTCGCGAAGCTTGCAGCGCGGAGCCCAGACGGTGTTGGACAACGTGGTGGGACTGGGCCGGGGGGTGGTCAGCGTCCGGGTGGAGTTGCAGAAGGACGTGCGCCAGGTGGAACGGACCATCATTGAGCCGGATAAAGAGGGCAAGGGCTTTGAGAAGTCACGCAAGCTGACCTCCGAGGAATATCAGGGCACCATGAAGGTGGGAGCCAGCAACACTACGGTCGGCAACGCCACTACGGCCGGAAATGTGGTGCAGGTTGAGGCTCCAGGAAGCCAGCGACCGTCCTACAAACAAACCCTACAACAGGTAGAATTTGAGTATTCAAAACGGGTTGAGTCCGTGCAAGATACGCCCAATCGGATTCGGCGTATCACTGCCTCGGTGGTGGTGGACGGCGCCGTCAAATTGGATGCGGCCTCCCAGGATTCCCTCAAGAAGGCGGTTGGCCTGGCCATCGGAATCGACCCTTCTCGGGGGGACGAATGCACCGTTCAGGTGCTGATGTTTTCGCGCGAACAGGAAGCCAAAGAGGCCAGGGCAGAAGCCGAGAGCCAACAGAAGAAGGGCGCTCCGTTTCCGGTCTTGTGGACGGTGGTGGGGCTGGTTGCAACGCTGGGGGGCGGCCTGATCGTGACGCTGATTTTACGGCGCCGCAAGGCCCGCGAGGCGGCCTTGGATTTGACGCCGGAAGGGGCCCCCGGTGCAGCCCTGCTGGGCAGCAATGTCGACATTGCCTTGCCGGCCGAGGCCGAGAGCGCTCCCGACCCGGAGCAGGTGCGTAGGGAGTTGTTGGAGCGCGTTCGGGCCACTGCCCTGGAGCGCCCCGAACTGGTGGCCCGGGTGATTCACAACTGGGTCAACAATGAGCGCGGTAAGCGTTAAAGGAAGGCAGAAACTATGGAAGCGACCACCGGCACCAACAAGGCCGTGACCCTATTGCTGACTCTGGGAGTGGATTGCGCCATCGCCGTCACGCGCGAACTGGACCGTGCGGTGGCCTACGATTTGATGCGTCTTTGCGCCAATGTCAAAGAAATCAATCCGGCCGACTCGCAGGCCATCCTGGAAGAGTTTCTGGAAAAACTGCAATACTCGGCTCAGCCGACCGGCCGGGAGTTTGTTTCGCAGGTGATGCAGGAGGCTTTTGGAGGCGACCAGGACCCGCTTACCTCGATTGAGTTTTTGCGCCGACTGGACAAGAGTCAGCTGTTGGAAATTGTCCAGAATGAACACCCTCAAGTGGCGGCTTTTGTGCTCTCTTATGTGCAGCCCGAGCAGGCCGCTTCGTTGCTGTGCGAACTCAGTCCCGAGCAGCAAATGGAAGTGGCCACCCGCATCGCCACCAGCGAACCGCCCAGGCGGGAAGTCCTGTCCCATCTGGCTCGCACTTTAGGGGCCCGGTGGAATAGCTTCTTCAGCAGCGAGGGTCTGGCCGTTGAGGCGGGCGGGCTGGACGCGCTGGTGCGAATTATGAAGGGCGTGGGCCGAGAAGTGGAACAAAATATTTTGTTCGGCTTTCTCGAGACCCAGCCAGAGTTGGCTGAGGAACTTAAAAAGAATATGTTTGTCTTCGACGATCTGGCGGGTCTGGAGGACCGCTCCATTCAGAAGTTGCTCAAAGAGGTGGACGGCAAAGTACTGGCTCTGGCGCTCAAGCGAGCCAATGCAGAAACGCTCGAAGTCATCAGTCGCAATCTATCCGAGCGTGCCCGCAACATTCTCAAAGAGGACCTGGAAGCGGCCGGGAAGGTCAAGCTCAAGGATGTCGACCGGGCCCAGTCGGACGTTGTGGCTGTGGTGCGGCGATTGGAAGAGGCCGGCGAAATCACGCTGGGCAACGAAGACGATGCCTATGTCTGATCGGGCCTGGGCGGCCGGGCCATTGCCGGGACCCGACACGGGCTGTGATCAGTCGGTCGCTGTGCGAGGCTCTTCAACTTCCTCCTTGGTGGCTCTGTCACGCAGGCGGGCCAACCAGATTGTGGAGCAGGCCCGGCTGGAGGCCGTGGAGATTCGGCGCCAGGCTCGCGACGAGGGTCTGCAGTCGGGATGGTCGGAAATGCGTCAGGAGCAAGCACAGTGGTTGGAGGAGAGTGAGGCCAGATTACAGGCCTCCCTGGACGGATTGATCGAGCATTTCCAGCAAGCTACCGTAGGGCTTCAGAATGACGTCAGGGCTCAACTGGGGGAACGACTTCCCCAACTGGTTTTGCTCGCCTCGGGCAAGGCTTGGGCGGCTCTGTTGCAGGCTCATCCTGAAGCTCTGGAGATATCCGTGAAGGAGTGCCTGGACACCGTTTTTGCCGACCATGACGGGGTGGTTTTGTCAGTGAATCCCGGCAAACTGGAGCGGATGTCTCGATGGACGTCCATTGCCTGCCAGGGCGACGCTCAATTAGCCGAGGGGGAATTTGTGATACAGTCCGGGCTCGGCCAGGTAAAAGGCAGCCTGGAAGGGCGTATCCAGCATCTGCGCGAGGCACTCTCGTTGACACCCGGCTCACACCGGCTGGGGGGGTTTTAGGGAGCGCGCCAGCACCTCGGACAGTTGCTGCAGTTGATAGGGCTTTTGGATAAAGCCGATCATGCCATCGTCCAGCATTTCTTGAGCCGTTTCATTGAGGCTGTATCCCGTGCTCAACACGGCCCGAACGGCCGGATTTACCTTTTTCAAAGCCCTGAAGCACTCTGCGCCGCCGACTTTGGGCATAATCATGTCGATGATCACAAGATCGATGTCCTGCCACTTTTGAGCATACACTCGCTGCGCGTCCATTCCGTCTACGGCGGTGACCACTGCATAGCCCAGGTGCTTCAAGTAGCGACTGGCTACGTCGCGCAGCAGGTCCTCGTCGTCGATCACCAGGATCAATCCCGAACCTTTCACCGGAGCCGGCTCTGGAATGGGCTTCGGGTTGGCTTGAAGACTGGCCAGAGGCAGGTAGATGTCGAAAATGGCCCCCTCCCCGGGAGCGCTTTTCAGCACGACCCCTCCTTCGTGATTTTTCACGATGCCGTAGACCATGGCCAGTCCCATGCCGGTGCCCTTGCCGTTTTCTTTGGTGGTGAAGAACGGGTCAAAGATGCGTTCTTGAATGGGGTGGGGAATTCCACAACCGGTATCGGCCACGGTAACGACCAGGTACGATCCATTGGCCAGGCCACCGTCGATCGCCATTGTAGTATCGGAGTCCAGGCGCTCCGTCCGGGTCGAGAAGGTGATCTTGCCCTTCTCTCCCAGTGCGTCTCGGGCGTTGATGGCCAGATTCAGTAAAATCTGCTCCATCTGGGTCGGGTCGCCCATGACCAAAGATTGCTGCGCAGTGAAATCTTTGACAATCTCGATGCGCTTGTCCATGGTGCGGATGAGCAACTCGATGCAGTCCTCGATGGCTTTGTGCAGACAAACTTTTACGTGTTGGTTCTTTCCTCGGCGGGCGAAGCCCAGCAATTTCTGGGTGAGGTCGGCGGCCCGTCGAGCCGTGCGCTCGATGACTTCGGCGGAGTGGGCCACCTCTTGGTGTTGACCGGCCTGCATTCTTAGCATACTGCTATATCCCAGGATTCCACTGAGAAGGTTATTGAAGTCGTGTGCTATCCCCCCCGCCAGTGTTCCAATGGCTTCCAGTTTCTGGGATTGGCGAAGTTGGTCGGCCAGTCTACGCTCTTCGGTGACGTCCCGTTCCACCCACACAAAGCTGGTTACCCGGCCGGCGCTATCTTTGACCGGGCTCACCGTGGCCACGATATCGTAGTGGGCTTGACCGGTTCGGGAGTAATTTCCGTTCCAGGCATTTCCTCCCGACATTCTGTGCAGGATGTCGGGCACGGCAGAGCGCCAATTTGTGTCGCCAGGCAATTCGCCGGCTGCCACTCCCACCCATCCGTCAGGCCGGGAGCCGCTTCGTTGCAAGAAGGCCTGGTTTACATACTGGATGATTCCTTGATTGTCGGTGACCAGAATGGCTTCCGAGATCTGTTCCAGGGCTGCCACCAGCTTGGTGCGCTCCTGGTCAAGCACTCGTTTCTGGGTAACATCTCTGTGGTTTCCCCGCGACCCCAGGAAATTATTTTGAGAATCAAAGACGGCCACCGAAACGTGGTTGATCCAGCGTACCTGCCCATCTTTGTGGAGGAGCCTGAATTCAAAGTCTTTGGGCAAATCTTCGGGTCGATCCATTTTCCAGTTTCGCAAAAAATCGGCCCGGTCTTCCTCGACGACCAGTTCTATCAGCAACATCGGGTCATCTTCAAAGTCGGCCGACGAGTAGCCACTCACTTTTTCGGCAGAGGGGGAGCTGAAGAGAAAGAACCCCTGCGGACTTAGCCAGAACTCCCAGTCATAGGTATTTTCCGCAATAATGCGATAGCGGGTATCCGAGGCCAGCACGGCCTGTTGACACTGGCGACGTTCGCTTACGTCACGGGCGATGGCCAGCACGCAGGTCTGGCCGGCCAGGTCCACTTTGCGCTGATGGATCTCGGCGGGCAGATGGTTGGGTCCGCAGCGGAAGTTTACTTCGTACTGAACATAGCCGTGGGCCAGGGTTTCGTGGAGGGCAACCTGGACCTGAACCTGTCCATCCTCCGGCACCATGTCCATGAGATTTTTGCCCTTCAACTGGTGGGCATCCTCTCCGAGCATGGCGCAGCCGGCCTCATTGACGTCAAGAATGCTTCCACTTTCGGACAAACAGAGCACGACGTCGGGGATACTCTGAAACAGGGTTCGGTATTTGTGTTCACTGCCGAGGAGTTGCACGGTTCGCTTTTCAAGCAGGTCGCGGACCTTGTTCAAGCAGCTTTGCTGGCGAGCGTTTTCGCAGATTCGGACCAGTTGTTCGTTGTGATAGTCGGGGGTCAGGCAGTGTACGCCCAACTGTGACAGGCTCAGGTCCATTTCCGGGTCGATCTCGTCAAATATCCAGATGCCGCAGATGAATTGACTGCACGGAGCAAACAGAAAGGAGGCTTCTTCGGGAGACAATTGGCCGCGGAAGATCAGTATCTCCACGTTCTGGGTTCCCAGCAATTGCCAACTACTTTCAAGATCGACGGCCGTCACCGCATCATAGCCAAAGCTGTTGAAGCAGGCTACCTCGCCGTCTTCCGGCAGATATCCAACCAGGAGTACTCTCGGCCTGGCTTTGGGACTGTGGCCGTAGAGAATTTCGCTGACTTTGCTGCGCAGTGCCTCCGGGGTGTAGGGGACGGGCAGAAAATCGTTGACCCCCAGGTCCATGCGTACCTCGGCCGCCGCCAGGTCGGCAAAGGTCGCCGATACGACCAGAATGGGGATGTGATTGTAGGCCGACATTTCGGGGCTGCGCAGTCGACGGCAGAGCCCCCAGCCGTCCAGGCGTGGCATATTGAGGTCCGTGATGATCAGGTCAATCTGGGTCGACTCATACTTTGAGTGCTGCAGCGATTCTATGAATCGGAGCGGGTCCTCGAAAGCCAGCACCTGGTAGCCGGCAAGCTTCAGGATTTGCGACAACAGACGAAGCTGTTCCCGTTGATCGTTGATAGCCACAATCACGGGGTTGGCCGTGTTCATGGCTTGTCCAGCGAGGCCACATTGGCGGTGCGCAACCATAGAGCCACCGCTCGAATTTGCGCGGGCAGATGCTCCCAGCTCAAATGATTGGAGAAGCCGGCCCCGCTCACCAGGCGCGTAGCGCGTCGGCTGCACTGCAGGCGAATTTCCTGGTCAGCCACCGGCACCAACAACTGGAGCGGTTTGTCAAATACCGGGCAGGGCAACAGCAGGTTGGCCCCATGAAGACTGATATTGGTGATTTCTCCCCAGAGTTCGTCGCGCCCCAGTATCTTGGCCGGCAAGTGGGTGGCGAAGCGGGGCGTACGGCGGCGGTCGGCCAGGCACGCTTCTTCCATGCCAAGGCGGGCCAGAGATTGGCGAACCCATCCTTCGCTGGGGGACATTGGCCCTGGCATGAACTCGTGACCGGATAGAAATGCAGGCGCTGCGCCGCGCCGGGCAGGCAGGTTGCGGGACCAGCGGCATGTGCACCAACAGCGCAGACCTGGCTGGTCGTTGGGCGGGGACATTTGCACCAGCGAGCCGCTGGGCACCGGTCGACTCGTTTCCAGGCGAAACCCGGTCCAACTGAGATCCATGACGTAGCCTGTCATTCGGCAGGTACCCAGGTCGGTGGTCACTTCCAGTCGACAGTCGGCGCGAACCCGGCGGCGGCGGTCTTGCCAGGGAGTCAGTTCTAGCCTGGGGGCCCAGAGCTGTCCAGCCATTTCGGGGCTGGTTTTCGACTCGTTGAACATCACCTTCCATTCATCGGCAGTCGGTGAGGAAAAATTAGAGTCCGATGGAATAGCCATTGGGGTCGACCAGCCAGCGGGTTGGGTGGGAGCTGAGGCACAGTCCAACCGATCGAAGCGGCGTGCCCGGCTTGAGCTCCAGCTCGACCTCCCCTCGCCTCAGCAGCAGGCGCGCCTGGGTCCCTGGCGGGGCGGGCTGAAAACCTAGTTCCGCATAGAAGGCCTGGCTGGCGGCGGGGTCGGCTACCGGCCAGCTCACCCGCATAGCAGCGGCGGCCGGGGTCAGTTTTCCCAGCAATTCGGCGGGCTCCAGTTGGGCGGCGGCTTCGTTGGAGAGGCGGACCCTTTCCAACAGTTCGCTGCGCAGGACAGACACCTCACGCGGTGCCAGCACGCCCAGGCGGACCTGGTCGGAACGGATGGCGAGCACGGTCACTCGGATGTCAGGACCCACCTCGATAGCCTCGCGGATGCGACGACTGATCACTAACATGGGATCTGGTTTTCGCAGGCATGAAATACGTCCAGGCCGGGATCGGGGACGATTACTTGCTCGGCAGTTCCATTCATGGCGTCGATCAGAAGGGGGGCCAACAGATTGAGCCCCAACCGTCCGGCCTGACGGCTGACCAGGCACAATATCGTGGCCTCGCGGCTTAAATGGCTGCAAATCGTCTGCGAGTAGTCTGGAAAATAGGCGTCGGGTTCGAGCAATGGAAAGGCCAGACCGGCTTCTTCCAGCGACTGCATCCAGATCAGTGGGGCGAAGTCGGGCAGTCTCAGCAGGGTGAAAAGGGTCAAACCTTCAAAGCCAGCCAGAGGACTGGTCAGTCGGAGGGTGCCTTCGGGTCGGGCTTCGAGAACTCCAAATCGGGTTGTGATTGCTGTAAAGTCGCTGCTCATACCCTCTGCATTAGCTTTGGTGGGCGAAAACACTTGTGCAGGACTAACGCAAGAAGTCCACCAAACTCAGTTTGGCCTGGCGTGAAATGACGGAAAATGTCGCCTGTTGGGCCGTCTGGTTTTGCAATAAATTCGTGATACTTTGGGGCAGGTCGGTCTCGACGTTGCCCGCCAATTGTTCTCGAGTGTGCAGTTCTTGGGCCTGCAGATGCGACTGAAGCTGGCTCAGGTAGCTGGTGGCGGAACCCACTTCCCCTCTGCGCTGCAGCAGACCGTTTTCCAATTTCACCAGGCGGCTCATGGCAGGCTCTGCATCCACAACCGATCCTTGCAGTTGGTTGCGCAGGTCGATGAAGGTATTGAGCAGGTCTACTCCCTCTGTTTGGGTGACGGAGCGACCATCGAGGGGGAGTTGGAGACTCCGACCGCCGGGTAAGGGAACACCGGGAAATCGATCGTCACCCTGGTAGCTGACGGCGGAAACCGGGCTGGTTCCACCTTGAGCCTGAAAGGGCGGCGTCTCTACTCGCGTCCCCGCGAACAGATATCGACCGCCCTCTTCCGAATTCAGCAGCGAAAGACTGCCGTCGATCAGTCGGTCCATTTCATTGCGCATCCCCGCAATGGCCGTGGCGTCGCTGCTGGCGTTGCTGGCTCTTTGCACCAGGCTGCGGGCTTTGCGCACGTTTTCCGCCAGGCTTCCGAGGCTGGAATCGTAGTGGTTAAGCCGAGTCGCTTGCTGAGACAGAGACTTCTGGTCGGTCTGCAACCCTTCCAGCCGTTGCTCGAGCTCGTCCTTGAGTTGATAGAGAGCCGGATCGTCGGAGGGTTTGTTGACCCGGCTGCCCGTCGAAATTTCTGTCTGATATTGAAGGGCTTTACTGGCATGGTTTTGCAGGGAGCTGAGGTGGGATTGAAATCGTGTGCTATCGTCGATTCGCATGGACTATCTCCCCATCTGCATCAACGTGGTGAGCATTTCGTCGGCCACCGTTGCGATTTTGGCGGCTGCGGCGAAGGCCTGCTCCATTCGGGTGACGGCCAGCAGCTCCTCGTCGCTGGATACGCCCGAGATCGAACTTCGGGCCGCCTGAGCTGACTCCAGAGCCGTCAGGGCCGACTGGCCGCTTTGACGACGAGTCTGCAGGCTGCCGCCCACATTGCTTTGAATATCTCGAAAAGATTGCTGCAAGGTACGGTCTGCGCCGGGCCCAAAGGTGGCGGAGCGCATTCTTTGATCCAGTGCCGCCAGGCCGTTGCTGTCTCCCTGACCTCCGACCAGTGAGGGTTGGCCCGCCAGCCCCAGGACAACCGACAGGTTGCCGCTGCTGTCGGTCACGGTAATATCGCTGGGTCCCGCCTGGGTGGGATCGCGTTCCAGCACCACTTTCCCCGTGGTCGGTCGATAGCTGGCCCGCACCCCGGCGACCTGCAACGAATCCAGCACCTGCTGCAGGCTTTGGCCGTCATTCCAGGCCACGCTGACGCCGTTGATTTGCATTACGCCGGAATTTGTAGCCGGTACAGACAGGGCGGCTGCCTGGGAACTCAGAGGTTGGTCGCTGATCAGAGCTGTGGTTGCAAAGTTGGTGCCCGTCACTTGCGCCACGGCGTGCCCCAGTTGTCTGGGGTCTTGCAAAGCCAGATTGATGGTGGACGCATCCGTGCCCGTCAGCAGGTCTCTGCCGGTCACTCCGTCCAGCCCATAGGTGCGGCGATGCACTTCGTTGGCTTGCGAAATCCAACTGCTGGCAAGCTGATTTAACTGCTGGCGCAAATCAGGAAGTTCTTGATTGGCATACTGTTGCAGGCTGGCGATCGAGCCTCCACTGACGTTGACCAGGTTTCCCGCGCTGTTTTTCAGCGAATTGTCAGGTTCCAGAGTCAACTTCTCGGCCCGATTCAAGGACAGCAACTGAGAACCATTGGCCAGCACATCGACGTTGCCGGCCGGTTGGGTCAACACCTGCACATCCATCAGGCCCGACAGTTCGTCCAGGAAGCGGTCTCGTTGGTCGAGCATCTGGTTGGACCCGGTTGTGTCGCGCTGAGCGGCCACGATGCGAGGATTGAGTTCGGCCAATCGTTGCAGCAAGGAATTGGCTTGCTCTACGCGTTGACCCAGGTCGGCCCGGGTGCTTGCCTGGTTTTCTACCACGGCGCTGTCGTAGCTGCGCAGTTGCGCGGTGGCCTGGCCGAGCTTCCGAAAGTAGCTTTGCCGCAGTCCCAGGTTGCCAGGATCTCCTTGCAATTGGGCAAGACTGATGTTCAGGTCTTGAAGCAGACTTGATAAAGAGGGATCGGCGGACAGGCGAACCTCCAGGTAGGCCAGGTGGGATTCGGGCGCCTGGATTTCTTGGTGAGTGGAAGCGGCGTCCCGATAGGCGGTGTCCAGCAGCTCGGAGCGAACCCGCAAAACCCCGGAAATTCTTGTGCCCAGTCCTTCTATGTTTTGAGAGAAGCGCCCCGCGGGGGCGCTGTGCTCGTCGCTAAAGGTGGCAACCTGTCGAGTATACCCGGGTTCGCTGGAACCTGTCAGATTGCGCGACGCCACATTCATGGCCACATTTTGAGAGCGGAGCGCGGAAGCTGCCATGTGCAGCGAGTCAAAACTCACGGCCGACCTCGGCGAGCATATCCGCTATGGGCCGGGCATACCAGGTTGCAGGCGCGCAATATCTGTCGATTCTGCCGCCACAGACCCAGTACCTCAGCGGCGTCAAGCTGGTCGGGTCGGGCGGACAGCTCTTGTAGCCAGGTGCGCTTGACCTCCAAAAGTTCAAGCAGTCTGGGTAGATCCGCCTTCCCCAATGCCAGCATCTCTTCGTTCAGCAACTGCTTGGCTTGCATGTTCATCTCCGTGTCCCCACCCCTGAACTTATTCGTCCTCGATTATTGGTTAAAGTCTTCCTCGACCAGCCGGCTCGCCAGTTGGTCCAGGTCCACTTTGTAGCTTCGAGATTCAATCGCGTGTTTGACCATCTCCACTCTTGCGCTGCGCGCGTCCTCAAGCTCGCCGCTATACTCGCCGCTTTCCTTCACCAAGCGGGCCAGATCGTTCAATTGCTTGGCAGAGTCGGACACTCGCAAAGTAGACCCCCCGGCGCTGCTGGCGCTTGAGTTTTGAGCGGGCGAATCGGTGCTCTCGCTGCTGCGGGTTATGGGTGTGGCCCTGACTCCCAAGTCACGTGATATTTCCATTTGGTAGCCTCCTGGTGGCGATATCGGCACTTGCGTCCCGAACTTAAGCCCATTTCTAGACCAAAAAACTTTCGATTTTGCGCAAGTGCAACAGGGCTTCGTCGCAGCCTTCCTGGGCCGACTCGGGAGTGAGGTGGAGGGCTTCCAGGGTGCCGTCCTGAAACAGTTGTAGTTCGGGGTTTTCTGGACTCAGGGCCCGCAATGCCCAGGCGTCGGCCACATGGATGAGTCGAGCCTGGGCGGCGAACTCGCCGGCCTCGCCGGGGGCATGATGATGTCGGACGCAGGCGGTCAGGACGTCGGGTAGTTTCCAGCACTCGCAGGTCCAGCCCCCGGCCTCGGCGTGGGTGACTCCGAAAGTTTTTTGCTCGGCCTCCAACGGGTTGCCTAACTGGGCGGTGAGAGCTTCCAGCAGGCGCACTTTCTGCGGGTAGTGCTTCATTAAAACCGAGCGACCCACGTCGTGCAGCATGCCGGCCACAAACATTTCTTCGGGCTGGCCAACGTGGAGCTTGCTGGAGAGGATCCGACCTAGAATGCCGGTCAGTACACTGTGGCGCCACAGTTCTTTGCGACCCTGGTCACTGGGGGAGAAGAAGGCGTCGTAGCTGGCCATGCAAAAGCTCAGGCTGCGCACCACGTTGATGCCCAGCAACGAGACGGCCTGAGGCACTGACAGCACGGGGCTGTTTTGACCGCCCGCGGCCGAATTGACCATGCGCAGTACGCGCACGGACAGACTCTGGTCCGTTTCGATGACCTGGCCCAGTTCTCGGGGGGATGGGTAGGGGCTGTTGAGGATGGCCAGGAGTTTGCGAAAAACCAGCGGCATGGCGTCCAGGTCGCGTACTCTGAATTTGACCATTTTTTCGAGCGCTGCAGAGTTATTCATCGTGCACCTCCATGCTTGAGTTTCGGTATACTTGTTCGTAAACTTAAGTCCCTGGCCCACTTAAGCATGGTCGGGCAGAGCCGATAGCCATGGCATGAACGAAAGCTTTCGGGTGGCAAGTTCCAGATTGAGTCACCAGTATCAGCATCTGGACTACCTTGCTCATAATCAAGCCAATCTTACCACTCCAGGGTTTATGGCTCGCGACAGCGGTTATCGCCAGGGAGAGTTTAGCAGTTGGCTGCGTGAGCGCGGGGGCAGTGTGGCGGCTACCGATAATCCTTTGGACGTCGCTCTGCCCGAACGTGCCTACTTGCAGATTGAGACTGCCCAGGGGACACGACTTACTCGGCGAGGAGACCTTCGGCTGGATGAGCAGAATCGTCTGGTTGTGGGAATGGGTTGGCCCGTTCTGTCGGACTCCGGCAATCCCATTGTGGTCCCGGCCGGTAGACCCCGAGTGACTGCCGATGGGACCGTTTTTGATGGTGGGCAGGCCGTCGGTCGAATGGCCCGAGTTACCACCGATTCGGTCGATGGACAGGGCAGTTGGCTGGTGCCCGGGCAGGGATTGTCCACCCGGCCAGATACGCGTGACCTGCTTGTCTCGCAATTGGAGTCCTCCAATGTGGAGACCGCCGAGGAGCAGTCCGTTTTGGTCAACCTGATTCAGCGGACGAAGGTTCTGGGTGAATTGGTCCAGACCCAGGATCAGATACTGGAAAAGGCTATACGAGAGATAGGGAGAGGACGTTGAACCATGATCAGGGCATTGCGAACCGCTGCTACGGGAATGGCCGCGCAGCAGATCAATCTGGATACTACGGCCAACAATCTTGCCAACGTGAATACCACGGGATTCAAACGCACCCGCATAGATTTTCAGGATTTGATGTATCAGTACATGCGGGTGGCCGGCTCTCCTTCCCAAGACCGTCAAAACCCCACCGGCCTGCAGGTGGGCCTGGGGGTACGGGCGGCCGCCACTCAGAAGATTTTCTCTCAGGGTCTCTTTGAGCAGACAGAAAATCCGCTCGATGTGGTCATCGAGGGGGAAGGATTCTTTCAAGTCACCACGCCCGATGGAGCCCTGGCCTACACTCGGGACGGAGCCTTTAAAAGGGATAGTACGGGCAGCCTGGTTACCGCCGAAGGTTATCTGGTCGAGCCCGCCATTACGATTCCGGCCGAAGCCACTTCTGTTTCCATCGCCTCGGATGGCACGGTGTCGGCCCAAATGCCTAACACCAGTGAGCCTTCTCCGCTGGGAAAACTGACTTTGGCCCGTTTCGCCAATCCGGCGGGCTTGATCTCGCTGGGCAAGAACCTTCACCAGGTGAGCGGGGCCAGCGGCCAACCGGTGGTGTCGGCGCCGGGTTCTCAGGGCACCGGGACTCTGTCCCAGGGATTTTTGGAAAAGTCGAATGTGAGCGTGGTGGAAGAGATGGTTAATCTGATCACCGCCCAACGAGCCTACGAAGTCAACGCCAAAGTGATCCAGGGTGCGGACCGCATGCTGGAAGTGGCCTCGGGATTGATGCGATGAGGAGGGTTTTGGGCTGGCTGCTACTGGCTTGCCAGGTGGGGGCGCAAGAGCTCAGCTTGGATCAACGGGCATTGCAAGCTCTTCAACCGCCCGCTCAGGTCCGACTTACGGCCACCAATCGCCCTGCGCCGGATTCTTTGCCGCGTGAACCCCTGCTCTGGCGGCATCAAATCTTGAGCAACTGGGATTCGCCGAGCCCACGCGTAAGGCTGGAGGTCTGTGGCAGCGATGGGCGGCGCAGTTGGGTGGTGGCCTTCCGTCGCCAGGTCAGCGCGCAGCAGTGGCATGCCAGGACTCCTCTGGTGGCGGGAACAACGCCCCGGATCGAGGATTTTGAATGCAAGCAGAGCTGGGTGGAGACCGCCGTCCCGCCCAGTTTGGTTTTTGATTGGTCGCAATCCGGTCAATATCGACTGCGACGAAACCTGGCGCAAGACGCGGTCCTGGACTTGCGCCAACTGGAGAGGATTCCGGTTTGTGAGGCTGGCTGCAACATTGTGGTAGAGCATCGCCAGCAGGGCCTGTTGGTGCGGATGCAGGCCAGGGCTATGGAAAAGGGATTTGCTGGCCAGGACCTGCGAGTCCGCCTGGACAGCGGTGCCCAAATGTTGGTTCATTGTGACCAGAACGGGCTCTTTTGCAGTAAAACACCGGGAGGTACACAGCCATGAAGCGCTTGTTGGTTATTTTGTTCACGTATTCGGCGACAGCCTGGGCCGATTCCTTGCTGGACCCGCAGGGCCAGGACCTCTACGCAATGAGGCCACTGCAGCCCGGCGAACTGGTCACCGTCATCATCACAGACAGAGTTTCTACGAGTCAGGAAGTCAATATTCAAAACCAGTCCGAGAGCAACGTCGATCTTCCGATAGGCAAGGGCCTGCTCAAGCTCTTTTTGGGAGGGGGCATGAACAGCAAGGGCGACATGCAGCGAAAGGAGTCGGCTTCGTCCCAATCCCAATTTCAATATACGGTTACGGCCAGGGTTGCCTCGGTGGAACCAGGCAACGTGATTGTGCTGGAAGCTCGCAACAGCGTGGAACTTGATGGTAAGCTTCGCGAACTTGAATTGCGTGGCCGGGTTCGCCGCCAGGACATCGGTTTGAACAACTCGGTGTCTTCGGACCGCCTGGCGGATGCCCAGGTGTTGGTGGATGGCGCCCAGTCCAGCCCGACGGGCAGTGGCTTTGGAATTTTTGATTTCCTGCTGGCTCCTTTTCGCTAGTACTTTGTGTGGCCGGGGGTAATGTCAAAATCATGCGCCGATTGATCTTGAGCATAGCTGTGGCAGCGTCGGTTTGGGCCGAGCCGATCCCCATCAAAATAGAACTGGGGGGACCGATTTCTCCTCTGGCCCGCCCCGCGCCTCTGGCTCGTTCCCGACTGAAGGACATTGCCCGGGTGGCCGGGCTCAATCAGCATAGCCTGACGGGCTATGGGCTGGTTGCCGGTCTGCCCAATTCGGGGGATAGCCAGAGCGCCCTGAGCTCCCCGCTGGTGGTCAATCTGCTGACCCAACTGGGTATGCAGTTAAATCCCGCTCTCAGCAACGGTCTCAATCGAAATGTCGCGGTGGTGGCCGTCACCGCGGAACTTCCTGCTTATTGTCGCTCAGGCGACCGAATCGATGTGCGGGTTTCCAGTTTAGGAGATGCCAAGGACCTGCAGGGTGGCACATTGCTGTCTTCTCTTTTGCGGGGACCGGATGGAAAGGTGTATGGCTCCGCTCAGGGGAGTGTGTCTTCTTTGTCTCCCACCACAGCGGTTCAGGGCAGCAAGCCTGCCGTGACCGGAGTGGCTACACTGGCCGGAACGGTCAGTCAGAATCTGGAAAGCCCGGCCCTGACCCGCGCCAAGGTTTATTGGGAGCTTTTTCAACCTGATTTGAGCACGGCCACCCGGGTGGCCACGGCACTGACCGGGCAGGGACTGGCGGCCCGAGTGGTTGGGCCCGGCACCATCGAGATGGATTTTGGCCCGGGCGCCGATTCCATGGGTCAGTTGGCTCGCGCTGGGGAGGTGGAGGTTGAGTTGGACCGGTCCGCCAGGATCATTTGTGACGAGAGGACGGGTACGGTGGTGGCAGGATCTGAGGTCAGACTCATGCCCACCGTGATCAGCCACCGGGGTGTCACGCTTGAAATTGGGTCACAGGGTGCGACGCTACGCAGCGTGGTAGAGTCCCTCCAAAAGGCCGGGGCCACGCCCCGCGAAATTTTGGGAGTGGTGCAGACGTTGCACAAGGTTGGATCTCTGTCCGGTGAGTTGCTGATCCGGTGAACTCGAGGCCTTTTACCGACTGCAGTCCAGGGGAATGCGAGCTGGCGGGCGAACAGTTGCATACAACTGGAGGGACGCTTGATAAAGCTGATTTTGGTTGACGATCATGATATGGTCCGAAACGCGCTGGCCAGTTTTCTTGAAAAGGATGCGGGTCTCCAGGTGGTCGGCATGGCCGGGTGCGCTGGCAAGGCCTGGGAACTACTGTCGAGTCAAGATGCTGACGTGGTTGTGACCGACCTGGATCTACCCGGCCAAAATGGTCAACAACTGTCCTTGAGAATCTTGGAAAAAAATCCCGCTCAGGGGATCGTGATTTTGTCTTACCGAGTGGATGCCAGGGAGGTCTTGTCACTGGTAGAGGCGGGTGTGCGAGGCTACGTTCCTAAGTCGTCCTCGGTGGACGAGCTGGTCCGCGCGATTCGGTTAGTGGCGGCAGGGCGGGACTATTTTGCCGGCCAGGCCTCAGCCGCTCTGGCGGAGGCTGTGCGCAATAAAGACCCCAATCGGTTGAACCTCCTTTCTGAACGGCATAGTACCATCCTTCAGAAGATTTCGCTGGGGCTGACAACACGTCAAATCGCCGAGGAATTGTCATTGTCACCGAAAACCGTAGAGAAATATCGCAGCCAGATCCTGCGACGCCTCAACTGCAAAAACCTGATTCAGGCACTGGAGGCCGCCCGAAAATTGCACATTTTGGGGCCCACCTGAGCGTTCGGCGGTTTTGAAGCCAGTCGGCGAAGCTCAAGCAGCGTCAAGGATAGGGTGGATCGGATGGCCACCAGATGGTCCAGCGGTGCTTCAAGATCGCCCCGACGGGCCAGGCATTCCATGATTCCCGCCTGAGTGGCCAAATCGCGCCCGCCCAAGGTGGCTGCGGCGCCGCGCAGGCGGTGCGCATGCGCAATGGCCGAGTCGGCGGTGCCCGACCGTAAGGCGGTCTCCAGGAGGTCTACCTCGGTGGGTAGTTCGCGGTCGGCTGTTTCTACCAGGTCGCGGATGAAGTCACCGTCGTCAAGGCTGATCAGGGATTGCACGATCTTCTGGTCCAGAATATCGGCTGTAGAGTGCGACACCGCCGGGCTGTGAGGCGAAGGTTGCCGGTCGTCCAGCAAAAACATCCGTTTCAATTGATGGAAATGGACCGGCTTGACCATGACCCCGTCCGCTCCGGCGGTCACGATTTCGGCTTTGCGCCACTGCAAGTTCCCTGTGACCGCCACAATTCGCGGTTGATGAGCCAGCGTGGGCAGGCTACGAATTTGACGAATGGTGGCGATTCCGTCCATATCGGGCATATTGATATCCATGAAAATCAGGTCGTAAGTTCGCCGGGATAGCATCGAAAGAACCGCCGATCCGCTCTCGGCAAGATCGGGTCGGTAACCCAACCGGGAGAGTAGAAGGCCGAGCACCCTCCGGTTGATGGGCACGTCATCTACAATCATGATTTGCAGGGGATTTCGCTCGGCCAGATTTTCCACATTGCCTCCTCAGCAGGGATTCTACCCCTGAGGTATATCGGCCGAATGGGCCTGGACTTTAGCTTTTTACAGGGAAGAGGCTGGCTTGAGCGGGCGTCGATCGGAGGCCAGTTCTAAGACTTTGACCCCAAAGCGTTCGTCGATGACGATCACCTCTCCATAAGCCACCATTCGGTCGTTCACAAACAGTTCCACCGGTTCACCGGCCAGCTTGTCGAGCTCCAAAATGGAACCTTCGCCAAGGTGGATCAACTCCTGGACCATCATCGTGGTTCGTCCCAGCACCACCTGGACCTGGAGGGGAACATCCAAAATGAGTTCCAGGTGCCCTTTGCGGACATTTTCTGGAGTGGGCTTCAGTTCGTTAAAACGCGGTCGTTCAATGGATTCTCTAGGGCCTTCGTGGGCGTGTCCGCGCGGGGGTCTGGCCGGCGCTTCGACCGCGTTAGGACCAAGCTGGGCTACCACGCTGGCCGGGCAAAGGACCGAAAATCCTAATCCGGGCCCCTCCTCCAGGCTCAGGGGGCAATCCCACCAAAGACGCAACTCGCCCCCACCGTCCGTGCGCAGGGCCGTCAGGGCTGGCGAAAGGCGAATTTTTACGGCCTGACCCCGTAGATGAGTGAGTTGGTCCGACAGCCCCGCAACCACCTGCTGGACGGCCTCCTGCAGCACAGTGTGGTGGAGTTCGGTCAGCTCCTCCGAGGAGTCCACTCCGGTGCCGCCTACCAACAGGTCGATCAAGGTATTGGCATGGCCACGGTTGAGCAGCAACTGCAGCTCGCCTTCGACGCCTCCAAATAGCCGCGCCGGGAAGACTACCCCGTCCCAAGCTTTGTCGCGCAGCTCCTCGACGGTTAGCAGGCTGTGGCTGGCGGCATCGGGGGTTACCCCCTGATTGAGAATAATGGATAAGGTTTCAGATGCGCTGGCCATCCAGCTCGAGAGCGTCTGCAGGGCGGGCTCCAGTCCGTTCATGTTGCCTCCCATTTTCCTACGATGGTAACTGCCATTCGGTTGCCCACCAGGCCGGGCCTGGCCCCAAAGCGGGCCTGATTACCCACGGTCACTTTGAGGGGTTGACTTTCCTCCTGTTGGAGGGCAATGACCGACCCGGGTTTCAAGTTGGCCACGATTTCGGCGGCCAACTTCGTTTCCCCCAAGATGACAGAAACGGGCAGTCGAAGCCGGGCTACCACAGGAGAGATGTCTTCCAGGCGCACTTCCCGGTCTACCTTCAGGCCATGGGTTGTTCCCCCGAAGACGCCGGCCAGGGATTTGACGGGCACGTACAGGCTGAGATAACCGTTGACGCCGCCCAGTCTCAGGTCGTAGACGGCGCGAACCATGGTTTCGTCAGCCGACAGTTTGCGAGGTAAGAGCCGTTCGTCGGTTTCTAAGTTCTCTATCTGATGGGTCCAATCTCCACAAATTGCGGCATAAAAGGAGAGCATTTTGCCGAAGAGTTCGGTGCACAAGTTTCGCTCGAATTCGGTGAGAGGGCGGGGGCGGACGGAGCAAATGCCGGTGCCCCCCATCAAGCGGTCGATCAGACTGAACACTTGACTCAAGTCGAGCTTGAGCATTCCTTGAAATTCCCCGGCCAACTGAAAGGTGGACATGACTACGGACATCCCGTGGGCGGTGAAAATTTCTTTGTAGGTGGTCTGATCCAGTTCCACCAATTCCACCTCGACGCTGCTGCGACTCAAGTTGGCCAGGTAGTTGGCCACCCGACGCCAGAACAGGCCGAAGTGCGTCCGTAACTGACGTGCCTGGTCTTTGGAGAGCTTTTCGGGACGTCTGAAATCATAGAGGCGGTGGCTTCGCCTGGGAGCATCCGCGGGAACGGAGTCGTCTTCCAGAATCGGCTCAAACTCAGAAATCCGGAGCTTGGCCTGGCTTGCGGGCGAGGCCGTGCTGGATGGACGAGATTGGCCTGCCAGGTTGTTGAGCAGTTCGTCGATTTCGGACTGATTGAGGTTTCCCATTCGATATCACCTCCGGCAATTTACATTGTGCAGAGGCGGGATAGACACTTGCTCCAGGTTCAATGGCGGAATAACTTCTTGATCACCGCTCCTATGGCCATGGCCGCTTCGGCCGGTTTGAAGGGCTTTACAATGAAATACTTGGCTCCTCGACTGACCGCCTGTTCAATCATTTCCTTGTGGCCCAGACTGGATACCATGATGACTTTGGCTTCGGGGTCTAAATTGACCAGGTGTTTGACCACTTCGACGCCACTCATCGTCGGCATCACAATGTCACAGGTGACCACGTCAGGGCGGACCTTCTTGTAGATATCGATGGCCTCCGTGCCGTCTTTGCTTTCGCCCACGACCTCGCCGCCCAACAGGCTGATGGTCACCTTAAGGCTTTTTAGGATGAACTCGGAGTCGTCCACGATCATAAATCGGTAGGGGGACCCGTCTGCTTTTCTGATTTGCAATGTCTCGGACATAGCCTGATGCTCCTTTACCGGATGAGTTCGCTGGCGGCGGGATTTCCCGCCGCAGGGCGCTTTGGAAGTCGAGCTGAGTTGGTTTTGGGGCGGAGCCAGAGGTTCACCCCCACCTCGCCCAAAGAGGACAGGACCGACATCCGATTGGCCGGGCTAAAGTGGGCGATGCGTATCCCAACCCCGTAGAGTAGCAGGGGCGGGGATAGGTGCAAATTTCCGCCCGCGTCATTGAACAGGGTGAGGGCGCGCCCGGCCACCAAATTTCCCAACTCGGCCACGGTCGCCCTGGCCATTTCGTTGAGTTCATCAAACTCTTCCCCGGAATTCATGGCTCCCACAATTCTCAAGGCGGTGTCGTGGGTCAGCTCAAACAATACCCGGCCTTCCTGGGCCTCGCCCGTGAGCCCAAGAATGACGACCACGTCCGAGACAGCGCCTGAATGGGCCATACCGGTTACTTCCTCGCGAACGCCTGCTTCATTCAGGACCAGCTTGAGGACCTCGCCTGTCGCTTGCAGAAAATACTGAGCGCATTTCTCCGAATCGGATTGGGCCATGTCCTTGCCTTTCATTGCTTGCGAAACACTGTGTGGATTTTTATCGTCAGGCTTTGCTGAATCCTTAACCTCTGCACTTCACTAAAGTTTTGGCAGGATATTCCGACAAAAGGACCATGGCTCTGATTCTTCTGGTTGAGGATGACTGTATCTGTGCAGCGACTACCCGTCGTCACCTCGAGGGCGGTGGCCACGCCGTCGAGGTTGCGAGCAACTGCCAGCAGGCTCTAGAAATGGCAGAGGAGCAGGCCTTCGGATTGATCATGGTGGACTTTCTATTGCCGGATGGAGATGGGCTCGAATTGACACTATGGCTGAGGAGCAGGAATCACCTTACCCATATACCGATTATCATGTGTACTTCGTCCAACGATGAGTGCACGCTTCAGTTGAGCTTTGAAGCCGGCGTTACTGATTTCATCTCCAAACCGGTCGGTCGTACCGAACTCTTGGTGCGCGTGGGCAACGCCGTGCGCCTCTACGAGGCGTCGTTGCGGGCCTTGCAGGAGCAGCGGACTTCGTCGATGGGTTCGGTCGTCTCCTTGATCGCCCATGAGGTCAACAACCCGCTGTCCGCCGCTTATCACATGGCTGCGGAGTTGCTGCGGGTTCACTCGGAATGCAGCCAGTCTACTCGGTATCTTGGAGTATTGGGCAAGGCGCTGGATCGCATCAAAACGCTGGTCAGTGATTTGCGCACCACCACCCTGCTGCAGGAATGTCCGACGGAAAGTATGCCCTTTACCGAGCTGGTGCGGCTGGTGTGCCGCCTGCTCACGGTAAAGAATTGCGGCAGCGTGTGGGTTCGTGACCTGGTGCGTGACGAGGTGGACGTGCTGGTGCACCCGGGGGTGGCTGCTCAGGCTCTGACGGTGTTGGCGGCTCACCTGCTGGATTACGCTGTCCGTCGCGGTGATGGGGGAGGGATCTCTCTGGTCAGCCGGGTGGAAGGTGGGCGCCTGCATTTAGAGGTTCGCCTGTCGATTGCCAGCAGTTGCGCAAGCTGTGATGCTCCCACGGATTGCGGCGATTGCGCCTTCTCCCTGAGCAACGTATACAACCCCAATCTCCTTGGACCTGAGCCCGCCGAAGTGACGGTGGCCTTTCGCCAGTTGCATCTCATTCAGGTGGAGGCGAATTTGGAGCGGTCGGCCTTCCCCCTGCCTAAATTGGTGGTCGATTTTCCCCTGGCGCACCAAGTTTCCCCGACGATTTCACGAGAGGAAGTTTCCATCCGATGAATGCTGTACCAGAGAACATTCTGCCAAGCGTATTGCTGGTGGACGACGATGAGTTGGTCCTGGAGGTGATGGTGGACCAGTTGTCTGCTTTCTGCCACTGCTCGGCGGCAACCGATGGTCATCGGGCTTTGGAAATGTTAGAGAAGGGGAAGTTTGACGTGGTCGTCTCGGATCAAGTGATGCCCAGAATGTCCGGAGACGAGTTGCTGGCCTCGGTGTATCAACGCTGGCCCCATGTTCAACGCATCTTGATCACCGGCTACGCTGATTTGACCTCGGTGATTCGGGCCGTCAACCGTGGCAAGATCACCCACTACCTCAGCAAGCCCTGGACGGCCCTTCAGCTCGTGGAAGCGGTGCAGGCAGCCCATCAGATTGTCATGGAGCGACGGGCTCAGACGGAGCAGTATGTTCAGGCCAGTAAGGAACGGGGGCAGGCCTTGCAGGCGTTGGAGGAAGGCAGACAGTTTCTCCATGAACTCGTCGGGCTTCGGCCCAGGCCCGGTCTGCGCGCTAAATCGGCCGGCAAGGCCAAGTTGCTACGAGCCTTCAGTCAGGGTGAACCGGCTCTGATCGAACCTTGTGACCTGGACTAAAAGCGCTCAAGCTACCTGCGTCGCGAAGGGCCCGCTCAGCAATTCGCGGGCTTTCTGGCGGGCTCTAAAGAGACCGTTTTCGATCTGCTTGAGAGTGAAGCCTCGAGTCTGGACGATTTCCTCAGAGCTGCTTCCCCCCAGTTTCATCCTCAATACTTCGAGTTCCAGTTCGGAGAGCTTGCAGCAAAGACTGGTCCAGATTTGTTTGAGCAGTACCCTGGCCAGTACCGTCTCTTCGGTGGATTGAGCGGACGTGGGCCATTGCAGGTCGGTCAACTCGGTAGCCCGGGTCAACATCTGGTGCTTTTTGCGGGTAGCTCCACGGATCGCTCGGACCAGCGAGTTGCGAATGCACATCACCGCATACTCGTGAAACGAACGTTGGTAGCCGGGGTCGTAACTGCGGATGGCAAAGGCCAGTCCTACCAGAGCCTCTTGCTTGACATCCTGCGCTTCACCGCCTTGCAAGAAAAAGCGCGAGGCCATCCGATGAGCCAGTCGATCATAGTCCCGTACCAACAGGTCCATACTGGCTTGACAACCAGACTGGGCCTTGCAAATGAGCAGTTGCTCTTCCCGATCTTTGGTCTCTCGTTGCGATTCAATCATCGTTCCTCCAGAGCACATCTATGTGTGTTTCTGGAGTCAGCTTAGCTCAGGTTGGGCTCGGCATTAAGTGGAGGGCGCCCTACTCTCTGGGGGGGATCTGTGCCCAAATTGGGTAGGGTTTCCCCTCCAATCGGATTTGTGGCGAGAGTATTGCTCCTGCAGAGTCAATGTTACGAGCAGCCCATGAAAAGTGGCTACGGAGGAACCGTGAGCATTGCCGCAAAAACATGTCTGTCGCCCGAAGAAAAGGAGCAGATGGCCCGCCAGCACGCCGGCTTAGTCAAGCACATTGCCAGTCGAATGGCGGTCAGCCTGCCAGACCACCTGGAGGTGGATGACCTCATTCATGATGGAGTGGTCGGACTGATGGAGGCATTGAATCGATTTGACCCTTCCAAGGGGATCAAGTTTCAGACGTTCGCTGCCTCACGAGTCAGGGGGGCGATTCTGGACGCCCTGCGGGCGTTGGACTGGGCCAGTCGGGGCGTGCGTCGCCGCCATCGCGATCTTCAGAAAGCGGAAGAGCAGTTGTCGCACAGCCTGGGGAGAGCACCTTCCGTCGGGGAGGTCTCTCAAGTGGCCGGCATTTCCCACCACGAGGTTCACAGGCGCAGGCAAGAGGCGACCCTGACTCACGTTCTGTCGCTCGATGATCAGCGCTCCCCCGATAGCGACGAACGACCTGGAGATAGCCTCTCCGACCAGGCTGCCCTGGTGGAAGAGGTCGCTTTTCGAAACCAGAAGAAGCAGATGCTGCTCAGGGGATTGAAGACTTTGCAGGAGAGGGAACAATTGATTTTGTCGCTCTACTATTTTGAAGAGCTGAATATCCGTGAAATCGGTCAAATATTGGGGGTCACTGAGGCCAGAATTTCTCAGATTCACAGCCGTTGCCTCATGAAGCTGCGCGCCTTCTTGACTCCGCATTTGCAGCAAAGTCAACGCGTGGGCTAGCCCGGGCGGTAAGCTGGTCGATAGCAAATGGCTCCATCTCGCTGAGTGCGCTCAAAGAGGTCGGTCAACCCGTGAAGTACTTCCGAGGCTCCAACGATCAAGTAGCCGTCGGGTTTGATTTGGCGATGGAGATTGGCCAGCACTTTTTGCCGGGTCTGAACGTCAAAGTAGATCAGCACATTGCGGCACAAGATCAGGTCAAACTGGCCCAGACTGGCCGGCACCGACATCAGGTTCACCTGTTCAAAGCGGACCATCGAGCGGATGTTGTCGCTGACATGCCAGCCGCGGCCCTTTCTTTTGAAATGGCGCATTAACAGTTGAGCGGGAAGCCCCCGGTTTACTTCGAGTTGGGAATACTCGCCCGTCTTAGCCCGATGGAGTACCTTCTCGGCAATATCGGTTCCTAGAATGTCGATCTGCCAACTTTTGCGGTGCTGCCCAAGGTGAGAATCGATCAGCATGGCCAGCGAGTAAGTCTCCTGACCTGTTGAGCAAGCCGCTGACCAAACTCGCAAAGCGCGCCTGCTTTTCCGCAGGTCCTCCAGTTCAGGCAGCAGGCTTGTGCGCATGGAGTCAAAGGAATTGAGATCTCGAAAAAAACTGGTTTCGTTGGTGGTCATCGCTTCCAGCATTTTTTGGCGGTTTTGCGTAGTTGGTATCGACTTTAACTCCTGGACCAGAGCTGAGATGCTGTGCAATCCAACGCTCCGGCACAGTTCCCCCAGTCGATTCTCGACCAGGTAGGCTTTGTCTCCCCCCAGTGCGATTCCAGCTTCTTCATACAAAAAGCCCGACACAAATTGGTAGTCTTCTTGGGACAGAGTGCTCATCGAGGGCGACACCCCTGTTCCACCATTTCCATGATCCGGTGTCCGATTTGCGCCAACGGAACCTCGCAGGCCAGTCCGGCCTCGGTGACCAGCCTGGGCATGCCCCATACGACGCACGATTCTCGGTCTTGGGCGATGCAGCGGCCGCCAGCGGCCACAATCGCCCGGCAGCCAGCCAGACCATCCTTACCCATCCCGGTCATGACCACTGCCAGGCACTCCGGGCCAAAGAGCCTGGCTGCCGAGCGAAATAGCACATCGGCAGCGGGGCGGCACCCATTTTCGGTAGGTCCCTGGCTCAGGTGCGCCCTGGGTGAATCCTGCGTTCCAGTCACTTCCATGTGGTAGTTTCCCGGTACCAGATAGATATTGCCCGGTTGCAGAACCTGATTGGCTTCGGCCTCATGGAGCGGCATGCTGCATTTTGAACGCAGCCTTTCCGCCAGCAGGGGGATGAAGTCGGCGGAGATGTGCTGAACGATCACGATAGGGACGGCCACGGGTCGGGTCATTTGGGGCAGTATCTCGGCCAGGGCATTGGGTCCGCCAGTGGACACGCCCATCACGACCAGAGCCACCGGTGCCGGCGCCGTCGAGATGGGCGCAACGCCAAGGGCGGGGCTTTGGGGCCTGAACAGTTTGCGAAACTTGCCTTCTAGCAAGGCTTTGAGTGTAGGTCTTGGCCCGTCGGGTTTGGAGACGGGTTTCAGGATGAAATCCTCGGCGCCAAGGCAGAGCGCTTCCACCACACGCTTCTCTCCGCCGTAAGCAGACACCACCAGTACTCGAGTTCTCAGTCCCTGCTGGCGCAGTTCCCTCAGGGTCGCCAGCCCGTCCATGCCTGGCATCTCCAGGTCCAGCGTCACCACATCGGGTTGCAGTCCTTTGATCTTCAGAAGGGCTTCTTCGCCGTCGACGGCGGTGTCGATCTTGTGGACCTCGGGCATCTCCCCCAGTGCCCGAGTTATGGCGCGTCGGAACATGGCGGAGTCATCTACAACCAGGACTCTGAGCTTATCGGGAAATGTCATGACTCCAACTCGTCAAACATGAGGTGTCCGGGTCCCAGTACAGTGCGCAGTTTGGTCCAGAGCGCCAGGTGGTCAAAGGGCTTCATCAGGTACTCGTTGGCGCCCGAACGAATGGCACGGGTTACCGACCACGGGTCGTTTTCGGTGGTGACCATCAGGATTGGCAGGCGCTCCAGGGCCGGGTTCTCGCGTACTTTTTTCACCAGACACAGGCCGTCCATTCGGGGCATATTCCAATCGGTTACCAGAATGGTGTAGTCCGGGTTTTCCCGGAGGCATTCCAGGGCTTCGGCACCGTCGCGGGCTTCGTCCACTTCGGCTCCGCAGCGAACCAAAAATGTGGCAATTTTGCGGCGTTGCGCCGCACTGTCGTCGACCACCAGTACTCTCACGGTTCTCCTCCTGTGTGCCCGGTGATCAGGTCCGCGTCGAGCACGGTCAGCAGGGTGCCGGGCAATTTATGGACTCCCTGGATATATCTGGCTATCGAGATGGCCAGATTTTCGGGAGGGGGCTCAAACGAATGGGCGGGTACCTGCAGGACATCTCCGATGTCGTCTACCAACAGGCTGATGGGTCCGTCCTGGGTGTTCAAGATCACACTCATAGGGGCAATGGGCGGAACGCGCTCTTCCATGCCCAATCGCCGGCGCAGATCGATGGCTGTGACGATTTGGCCGCGCAGGCTGATCAGACCGGCAATGTAGTCGGGCGCTCGGGGTACGGGCGTCATGGTCTGTGGGCGCAGCACCTCCTGAACACGAAGAACGTCGACCCCCAGGTATTCCTGACCGAGGTAGAAAGTTGCGTATTGTCTTGAATGTGACAGACGGTCCTCCTAGTAGGGTGCCACTGGCGCAAGGTGGCAGACTGCGTTGAGCAACTGTGTGCGGCTGAATGGCTCGATGGTTGGTACCAGGGCATTGCGCAAGGCACCTCGTTGGGTGGTAGCCAGGGTGCGCTCTCGATAGTCGGATGTGGTGGCGGTGAGGGTGGCGATCATCTGCTCGGCCTCCGGGCAGCCGGCTTCCACGATGATTGCGTCAAACTGCTGACGGGACAGATTCTCCAGCAGAGACTGCCGGTCACGGCACATTTGCACGTGGATACCCGGGGCCTGAAGGTACGAGCTGGTGAGGGCTGCACAGAACGCCGAATCGTCCACCACCAGCAAGCGGCGAGCGGCTCGCTTTGATGGATAGGCTTGGGGGGCCAACCAATCGGGTTCTAGCGCCTGAATCAAGCCGTAGAGGTCCACAACGGTGGTGGCCTTGCCGGCCACAATGGCGTGACCCAGAGTTCCAAAGGCGGGGGAGACCGACTCCAGTTGCATGGCTTCCTCCACTACATCCAGGATTTCACCCACGGCCAGTCCCAACTCTCGGTCCTGATGACTGAGCACCACAACCTGGACCAGCTCCTTGTGGAAGGCTGTGGCCCCTCCAAAATGTTCGGCCAGGTCTAGCAGGGGCAAAATCCGCCCTCGATACTGCACGACCTTTTTGCCTCGAGTTGTTTCAATTTGTTCACGAGGAAATTCTTCCAGACGAGAGAGAAGGTTCAACGGAATCGCATAGCGTTCCAGATCTCCCAGCCCAAATAGAAGCAGGCTCTGCCTCAGTGACTGCTGGCCGTCGGGTCCCTCCGCCAGGTCGGCCCGAGGCACTGCCTCCTGCCCCAGCCCTGATACCCGAGCGAGTCCGGCCACGTCCAGGATCAGAGCCACCCTCCCGTCCCCCATGATGGTTGCGCCCGCATAAATACGGAGTTGCTGGAGCTGGCGGGTCAGTGGCTTTACCACGATTTCTTCGGTGTCGCAGAGGCCATCCACGACGAGCCCGAATGGCTTGCCGTCGGCCAGAGCAACCACGATGTGGATGGTGTCCGGTGTCTCGGTCGGTAGCCCCAACGAGTTGCGCAGGCGCAGCAGAGGCAGCAACTCACCCCTCAATCGATATACTTCGGCTCCGTGGATGCGCTCGATGCTGCGCATGGCAGCCGGGCCTTCCAGGCGCACCAGTTCCTGCAGGCTCAACTGGGGAATGGCGTACCGTTCGTCACCACAGGTGACTAACAAGGCCGGGATGATGGCCAGAGTCAGCGGCAGGCGCAGTTTTACCGTGGTGCCCTGGCCTGCTCGCGAGAAGATATCGACCGTGCCCCCGATACGCTCAACCGAGGAGCGCACGACATCCATACCGACCCCGCGCCCGGACAGGTTGGTGACCTGGTCGACGGTTGAAAATCCCGCTCGAAAGAGCAGGTGCAGGGTGTCCCGTTCCGACATTCTGTCGGATTCCTGGAGGCTGATCAGGCCCTGCGATACGGCTTTGGCACGCACCCGCTTGAGGTCGATACCGGCACCGTCATCCGTAATCTCCACGGTGACCTGGCCACCCTCCTGGTAGGCTTTGGCATGAATTTGTCCGCGCGCATTCTTGCCGGATTGGATCCGGATATGCGGGGCCTCCAGCCCGTGGTCGACCGCGTTGCGCACGATGTGCACCAGCGGGTCTTTCAGGGCGTCCAGAATGGCTCGGTCAAGGCCCGTCTCCTGCCCCTCCATGGAAAACTGAGCTTCCTTGTGGGTCCGCTCACACAGGTCGCGCAGAATGCGGGGAAATCGGTTGAGCAACGTCGAGATAGGCTGCATCCGAGTCTGCATGATCTGGTCCTGCAGTTCGCTGGTCACCAGGTTGAGTCGCTGGCAGGCGGAGGAGAGGGTGGCGCTCTCCAGGCCGCCCGAGACCTCCACGATCTGATTCCGCGAGAGCACCAGTTCTCCCACCAGGTTCATGAGTCTGTCCAGCAACTCAACATGCACCCGGATCCGGTTTTCGCCAGTATGAGCCGCCTGACTCGGCTCCTCAGGCTCGGTCGGCACCGCGGGCAGTTCCTCCTGGGTCTGGTTGGGGTCTGGGACTGGCCCATTGTTTATCGCGGGCGGGTCCAGCGCGGCCAGCAGGCGGGCCTGCAGTTGGGCCAGTTCCGACAGTTCTTGTTGGCGGCAGATGGGAACGCTTGCTTCCGTGTCAGTCGCTTCGGCAGCCCGTTTGAGAAGGACCATCAGGTCGTTGAAGCGGGCTTCTCCTTCCTGGCCGTCCTTCTCCAGGCAGTAGAGGATGCTTTTGGCACCGTCCGCCGTCTTGAGCAGCAGCGAGGTGCGTTCTCGGGTTACGCTGAGGTGCCCGTCGCGCATGCGGGCCAGCAGCGTCTCGGCATAGTGGGTCAGGCATTCGAGCATCTCCAGACCCAGGAACCCCGCGCCCCCTTTGAGGGTGTGCATGACTCGAAAAATGGTGTTGATGCGCTCCAGGTTGTGGGGGTCGTCTTCCAGGGCACAAAACTCTCGGTCCAGGATCTCCAGTTGCTCCCAGGCCTCCATGAGGAAGTCGACCATCATTTCGGTATCGGCATCGGTGCGGGTTGACGGTGCGGACCTGGATGCCTCATCTTGCCCGAGGCCGCGACTCATAGTCGAAAATGCCCCAGCAGCTTCTGGAGTTGACTGGCGAGAACGGCCAGCGACTGGGCGGCTTGAAGTGTCTCGTCGGCCCCGATGCGGCTGTTTTGCGACGAAATGGCCACCCCTCCGATCACCCGAGAAATCTCGGTGGATCCTTTGGCTGCCTCGCTTACGCTACGACTGATCTCGCAGGTGGTGACCGATTGTTCTTCCACTGCGCCGGCAATGGTACTGGCGATGTCGGAGATCTCCTGAATGATCTGAGTGATCTTGGCGATGGCCTGGACCGCACAATTGCTGTCGGCCTGGATCGCTTCAATCTTCAGGGTGATGTCCCCCGTGGCCTTGGCGGTTTCTTTTGCCAGTTCTTTGACCTCGTTGGCCACGACGGCAAATCCTCGCCCGGATTCGCCAGCACGAGCCGCCTCGATGGTAGCGTTAAGGGCCAGCAGATTGGTCTGCTGGGCTATGGAGCTGATGACTTTGATCACTTTGCCAATTTCCGAAGAACTGTCGCTCAGCTTGGATATGGTTTGATTGGTGGAATTGGCCACATCGACGGCTGACCCGCTGACGCGTGCGGCCTGATGTGCGTTTTTGGCAATCTCTCGAATGCTGGCGGTCATCTCTTCCGAGGCGCTGGCCACCATGTGGATATTTTGATTGACCTGCTCGCCGGCTGCCGAGGCGGCCGTCACCTGACCGGAAGAGTCGACCGCGTTGATCTGCATTTGTTTGCTGGTGGCCGTCAGCTCCTCGGCAGCTCCGCTTAAGGTCAGGACGTTGTGCTTGATCTCCCCCAAACTGTTGCGAAAGTCGGCCAGCAGTTGGTGTAGACCTTCCCCCAGTCGGTCAATCGGATTGTCACCCTCGAACTGAATTTGCCGAGTCAAGTCGCCCCGGGCCGCGGCCTGGACGTGGACCAGCAAGCTGTCGACCTTGACTGCCAGTTCTTCCGCCTCCCGACGTTTTTGCTGCTCGGCGTTCATCCGGGCCGTGATCAGTTCCCAGGTTAACATCGGACCCACATAGGTTCCGGCTTCGTCGTGCAGGGCGCTGATGACCAGGCTCAAATGCTCATCACCCAGGCGAATCAGGGCCCTGTGGGGCAGGTTTCTTGGGTCAGACAGCATTTCGCGATGTTTTTCAGGGTGCCGGTGAAAAATGTCAATGCAGCGACCCACCACTTCTTCCACCCGGCAAGGCAACTCTGGTTCGATTTTTTTTAGCAATTGAAAAGAAGCCTGGTTCATATATTCGATATGGAGATCGAGGTTGCATTGCATCACGGCTACCGGGGCATTCTCCAGAATGCTGCGAACTCTGCGGGCTTCTTGACTGGCTCTGGTTTGTTCGATCGCATTTTCAGCGGCTGTGATGGCGGTCGAGACCAGGCCGGCAATGCCTTCCCAAACGGATTGCCGGGCAGCCGAGAGGGGCGCCGAGTCGGTGGAGAGATATTCCATGACTCCGCGCACCCTGCCCTGCACAATGATGGGGAGGGCCAGCGCCGATCGCATCCCGGCCTTTTGAGCCAGTGGTCCTCGCGGACAGTCGGCAAGCTGGGCCAGGTCGTACTCCACCACCAGGCTCCTCTGTCGCCAGGCACGACCGCACAGACCCTGGCCTTCTTGAAGCTGTGTCTGCCGGGTCAGGTTCCGGAACTCGTCGGGAACCTGGCCGGAGTCGCACTCGTAAAAAAGAACGTTTGGGTTGGGCTGCACTTCCCAGTAGCAAGCATAGGCCAGGTCAAAGGCCTGGTTCACGGCCGCCAGCACCTGCGCCATGGGGGCCTTGGCCTCCATGGCCTGCAGCACGGCCAGGAGGGCCTGGCTGTTGGCCAATAATTCATTCTTCTCTACCATTTCCGCCTGTGCACAGGGAGTCACCACGCGTTGCACGGCGGCGCTGGCTGCCAGTATTCTACCCACCTTCGTTGCCGCGGTGCTCTTGCGTGTCGCCACAATGTTACCTCCGGTTATCTTGTGAAGCGATTTTCGGCTTGATGAGGCAAAACTTAATGCCCGACTGGGAGAGTGAAAATCACCGGCCATGCGCAATGTTCAGATCACCATGTCGCTGACCCAGCAACTGCTCAATCTGTCGCAACCCGGCCAGTTGGCCCAGGCGCTTCATGTGGTTTTGGTGCTGACTCTGCTGGCCCTGTGTCCCACCATGCTGGTGATGACCACGTGCTTTACGCGCATTCTGGTGGTGCTGGCCTTCTTGCGCCAGGCTTTGGGCAGCCCCAGCATACCGCCCAATATGGTGCTGATCCCGCTGGCTCTGATGCTCACTGTGTTGTCCATGGGACCGGTGCTGGACGACGTTTATAGTCATGCCCTGCAGCCCGCTTTGGATGGGAAACTATCCCCCCTGCAAGCCTACGGGGCCGCCGCTCGGCCCCTACGAGCATTTATGCTGGGCAATACCCAACAAAAGGATATCCTCATTCTGGCCAGGGCCGCCCGCCTGGGGCCGTTTCAGAGCCTGGAAGAGATTCCTCTGCGCCTGTTGGTTCCAGCTTTTGCCTTGTCCGAATTGAGGACCGCCTTTCGCATGGGATTTACGCTCTTTCTGACTTTCTTGGTGGTCGACTTGATCGTGGCTGGAGTGCTGGCCGCTCTCGGTCTGTTTATGCTGCCGCCCATGTCGATTTCTCTTCCCCTGAAGCTGCTGTTGTTCGTGCTGGTGGATGGTTGGGCTCTGCTGTGTGGTAGCCTCATCCGCAGCGTCCATTGTCCTTAATTCTTCGCTCAGCCTGCCGAGTATAGTAGGGAGAAGAGTAGGATTGATATGCTCGACATTATTTTGCAAAGTCATATCTTCATTGTCGATGATGAACCACACAATCTGGCCTTGCTCGGCAAGCTGCTCGGTCGCCACGGGTTTGTGCGGGTATCGACCTGTCAGCGGCCTGAAGAGGTTATCGCCCGCCTGAAAGAAGATCCGCCCGATCTGCTGCTACTGGATCTGAGCATGCCGGGCCTATCCGGGCTCGAACTTCTGGAGCTTCTTCAAGGAGAGATTCGCAACGCCCCTCCCTTGCCGGTGCTGGTTTTGACGGGCGACACCCGCACGGATTCGCGCAGAACGGCGTTGGCCTTGGGGGCCAGAGATTTTGTAAGCAAACCTTTCGACCCCCCTGAAGTCATTTGCCGCATCAGAAATTTGCTGGAGTCTCGTTGCCTGGAACGCAAGTATTTTGAGCAGAGTCAGCGCCTGCGTGAGTTGCATGCCTATCGGAGCGACTGCTTGAGGCGGCTGAGTTTGGTGGCCGAACTTCGCGATGACCCCAGCGGTACCCATGCGCTTCGAGTGGGAGAATACTGTCGCCAGTTGGCTCAGGCGACTGGCCTCGATGAGGAAACTCAAGATCGGCTGGAGTTGGCCGCCCAGTTGCACGATGTGGGAAAGCTGGCGGTTCCCGAAGCGATTTTGTTAAAGGCGGGCCCTCTTACCGTGGAAGAGAGAGAGTTGATGAAGCAGCATGTACTGGCCGGCAGGGATATCTTGCAAGGGGGGACCTGCCCCGTTTTGGAGCTGGCCCAACAGATCGCCCTTTACCATCATGAGCGTTGGGATGGACGGGGCTACCTGGGAGGCCTGGCCGGTGCCGAAATTCCTCTGTGCGCCCGCCTGGTAAGTATTTGTGAGGTGTTTGACGCACTCACCAGCCACAGACCTTATCGAAGAGCTCTACCGGTGGAGGCAGCGCTTGAGCAGATGAGAGCCGGACGAGGCTCCCAGTTCGATCCGGAATTACTGGACCTTTTCTTGAACACCCGATCCCAGGAGGGGGCCCTGTTTCACGGTCAGTGCACCGGGAGCAGGCCTTGATGGGCACCCGAACGCCGCAAGCGGGAGGTTCTGTCGCCCGGGTTATCGCGGTGCAGTTCGGCCGTCTTGATGGGCTGTTTGGCCTGCATCTCTGGCTGGAGTTTTCGTCCAACCAGGTCGAAAGCTACAGTCTTACCGATCTGTCCGAGATCGAGGAGTTGATGGACTCTTTTCAGGCTACCACGGCCGATGACCTGGTCCAGAAGAAGTTGAGGATCCGCAGCTATCCGCCCCCTGTGCCAGTTCACTCTTGATTACACCACAGCTTTTTTGGGGGAGGCCGCATGAGGGCCCGGAAGGGCGTCACGGTCGCCCGGTCGAATTTCCATGGGGTGACCGTTGATTTTGGCGAGGCGAAAAATCGTCGCCGGTTATTCTTGCATCGCGGCTTGCGAAAACGGCCGCTCGGAAGCGGCAGCAATCTGGAGAGACTGATGGATTTGCCCAGGGACCCCCTACAGGTCAACCCTGGGGAACTTTTCGGGGACATCGCGGTGGTGGTCGTAGGCGGAGTGGCCATTCGGGTCTACTCACCCGAGCGGGCTACGAAGGAAATTGACCTCTTGGTAGACCATAAGCGCTTTGCGGACGCCAGTCGGCGATTGTTGGACAGTGGCTACATTCGGGATGAAACTTTGTTCTCTCCTAACGCCTCTTTAGGCCTGTATGGTGAGGCCTGGTTCAAGGAAGGAAAGCTCATCGATCTTCTCTCGACCCCGCAGCTCTGGGGACAAAAGGCTCTCGTCAAGCCCGTCGTAGATTCGACAGGTTTGCCCATGGTTCGCCTTCCCTACCTGGTGCTGATGAAATTTGATTCGGCCCGCGCCCAAGATCAGGCGGACCTGTCCCGAATGTTAGGGCGCTTGAGTGAGGAAGAGTGTGAGACTTTGATCAAAGAGGTGGCCAGATATTCCACGGACCCTTGCTTTGCCGAGGATGTCCGCCAGTATTGTCAGTTGGGTCGCTGGGAATGGGGCCTTGGTTGATGTCTCCCGCATGAGTCGCTTGGGCCCGGCTCTTTGTGCACCGTGATGGCATCGTCTCCAGGGCCTGCTGGGCACTGGCAACCCGCTGCTTCGGGTCCGCTTCTAACAGGCTTTGAATCCAGGCTTTCCACATGGTTGGAAGTTCCGGGTTGTGCTTGGGGAGGTGACCGGTTAGCAATTCGCAGGCGATCACTCCTACGGCAAACAGATCGGACCCACACCAGGCGGGGTGACCGGAGAGCAGTTCGGGTGCCAGGTAACCCGGTGTTCCACTGAGTGATGGTGCCGAGTTCGACGGTGCCGAGTTGGGACGGTTGGTGGCCAGTCCAAAATCGCTCAGTTTGGTGCGACCCTTCCCGTTGATCAGGATGTTCTCGGGCTTGAGATCTCGATGAACAATGCCCTTCTGGTGAGCGTGCTGCAGGGCTGACAGTATCTGGCGCAATACATCCGCGCTGGCGGCCAGGCCCAAAGGAGAGGCCGCAATGGTTTGGCGCAGGTCCTGGCCGTCCACCCATTCCATGGCCAGGTAAGCGCGTCCCAACTCTTCCCCCCAGTCACTCACCTTGACGATGCCAGGATGGTCGAGACGGCGCAGTGCCTCCACTTCTTTCAAAATCATGGTGCTGTCGGTGTTGAGGCCCAGGATTTCGGGGTGGAGAACCTTGATGGCCAGCGGTTCCATACTCCCCCCGTCCCAGCCAACGGCCTTGTAGACGGTAGCGCTTCCCCCTTGAGCCACTCGCTCAAGAAGTCGATACGGGCCAAGTCGCAGCCCCTGACGCTTACTCACCTGCGTTTCTCGATGTCGTCGACGCCGTTTGTGGGCCATCCAGACCATACCGGCCACCAGCGGGGCCATCATCAGGGCGGCCTGCGGGAGATAGGATTGGCTGGGCAAAACGTAGGTGCCTTGACCTGGCCAGCGCACCACCCCATCCGAGTATAGGGAATAGCTGGGAATGGGTACCATCACCGATTGATGTCCGGGCCGGCACAATTCGATGTAAAAGAGTCCTGACTGGGTGCCGCCCAGAACGCTGGCCAGATTTAGGACGACCACATTTCCACTCAAACCCAGATAGTCTTTCTGTCCGCCCGGCAGTAGCAGATATACTTCAGCGCGGCTGGGGTAAGTCTCAAAAAGGACGCGCGCCAGGCGAGGTTTGAGCGTCAGGCGTTGACGGGGGTCCCGGGGAATTCGCACGGGAACGGGTCCCTGCAGGTCGCTGACGAGGAATTCGACTTCGGAATCTTGATAGCCCGGGTGGGAGAGGCGAAAACGAGTTTTGCCGGAGATGGGCCCACTCTCCACGCAGCGGCCCGAGACCGCCAGTGGAATCCAGCGATGGTTTCGCCAGACGGCCACGGCCGGGTGGGGCGGGATGCTGTCAAACCAGAGGGACTCGGCGGGGACAGGAGCCCAACCACTCAGCCCGACCAGCATGGAGACGAACCATTTTTTCATCGCCCCAGCACCGGAGGGTCCAGAATTTTTCGAATCCGAGTGTTGAGTTCGGCTCCACGATAGGGCTTGGGGAGGAATTCCAGGCCGTTGGGGTCCAGTTCTTCCAGGGCGTCTCCCGGGTAGCCAGACACAAACAGGACCTTCAGGTCTGGATGGATCTGGCGCGCTCGGCGAGCCAATTCGGCCCCATTCATGCCAGGCATGATCAGGTCGGTGACCAGAATATTGGGGCAGCGCTGCGAATTTTCCAACCACTCCAGGGCAGTCTGGGGCGAAATTGCGGAAGCCACTTCGTAGCTCAGCATGCGCAGGGTTTTGGTGGTGGATTCGCAGAGGCGTTCATCATCTTCCACCAATAAGACCAGTTCATTTTTCCGGGCGGGGGCCACTTCGGACCCCACTACGGATTGGGCCGGCGGAGCCTCCATGGTGGCGGGCAAGTGAATTAGAAAAGTCGTTCCCTGGCCGGGCTTGCTATTGACCTTGACGCTCCCCTTGAGACGATTGATGATAGCATAACTGGTTGACAACCCCAGGCCGGTCCCCTTTCCCGACTCCTTGGTGGTAAAGTAGGGTTCGAAGATGCGCTGCACCAGTTCCTCGGACATCCCGCAGCCGGAGTCGCGAAACTCAAGCTGCACGGCCGGTGCGCCCCGCCACTGGCAGCAGCGGCTGACCACGTCCAGTCGCCCACCGTCAGGCATGGCATCGCGGGCATTGACCAACAGGTTCATGGCGACTTGTTCCAGTTCGGACCGGTCAGCCATCAGCCAGCATCGAGATTGAAGTTCCGTGTGCAGGGCGATGTCCTCGCCCAGCAGGCGTTGTGCCAGACGCAAAAGGTCGGCCAGCACCGTGTCCACGTCCAGGGGGGTGCAAGCGCAGTTGCGGGGCCGACTGAAGAGTAGAAGTTGGCGAGTTAATTCGGCCGCCCGATCGACGGTCTCGTCTAACAGACTCAGGTGCTCCCAGCGCGTTGGCGAGTCTTCTGGCTCAAACTGGATGAGGGAAGAGACGCTGCCCATGACGGTGAGCAAATTGTTAAAGTCGTGGGCCACTCCCCCCGCCAGTCGACCGATGGCCTCCATTTTTTGAGCGTGCCTCAACTCTGCTTCGGCTTTCCGCTGCCGGGTCAGATCTCGAAAAATGCCCAGCACGGTGACGGCCACCCCGGAGTCTACCAACCCTGGACAAAAACTGCCCTCGACATGAAGAGCCTGGCCCTGAGCAACAGACATTTGCGCCTGAAAGAAGCTGGCTTCACCGGCCAGAACACTCTCTCGAAATTTTTCCCGGGCCAGTTCCTGGCTGGCAGACTCGAACAACGACCAGACGATGGAGCCGGCTTCAAGCTGAGGGAAGATCTGGAGCATAGCCTTGTTGGCGAAGACCAGGGTACCCTCGGGCTGGCACACGAGAATCAGGTCGTGGGCGTGATCACACAGGCTCCGGTAGTGGTCCTTGAGTTCTTGAACTCGTTTTTTCAGGCCCTCCCAGGCCTGTGTGTCGCGCACCACGACCAGGCTTGAGGGACCGCCGGGACTGTCCTCTCTGTGAACCAATTTGTCGGGAAATGCGTCACTCAGGGATTGCCCAATGGCCACGACGGCGGGGCCGTTCATGGTGCCTTTCATTTGTAGGATTCTGTCGTTCTCGTCTACCTCCAGCAACAGTGCGCCCGTCGTGGTCGGTTCTTCGATCAAACGTTGCTTTGGCAAGCGGTACAGGGTCCAGCCCAGCGGCGCCGCCAGCAGGACCAGCCAGGTGGAGACCCATGCCCAGCCCCAGGTGGGTGGCGCGTAGTGCAGGCGCAGAGTGCCGACCAGTTGACCGGACTCGATGAGTGGACATTCGTAGGCATCACCAGAGGATGTGCCGAAGTTGGCCAACGCGTGACCGTCACCGGCCAGCAATTCGCCGCCTTCCAGCCCGGGCAGACTTTGAAAGCGCTGCCACACGGCTGATTTCTGGGCATCGACCAGCACTTCGGGAGCCAACAGGTGGGCCAGTTGTCGGGTCGCCTTCTGGTTTGTTTCTCGCTCCCAACTCAGCCGTGCCCAACCGAAGAAGAGCATCACCACAGCCAGGGAGGCTCCGGCCATCACTTTTAAAGCTCGCTGGCTCATAGATTGCCCATCATGCCCATGATGGGAGTCAATGTCTGATGGAGAAAGAGCAGCAGCAACAGTCCCAGCAGGACCATCACGAAGGGAGTGATGAGGGCCACCGAGGAATCAAGCGCGCAGCCGATTCGTTGGTCTTCGAGTCGCTTCAGCGCGCCTAGCATGGCGGGCAGGCGCCCGCTTTCAACGCCCGCTACCACGCAGCCCTTTACGGCTGGGGCGAAGTAAGCGCTGGCCTGGAATACCTGACCCAGGTCACCTCCCTCTACAATGTCGGAAATCAATTGCTGGCAGGCCTGGCGGCACTCCGGGCAGGGACTGGCCCGGCCGGCTAAGACCAGGGATTGAGCGATGGGAACGCCCCGCTCCAGCAGGCCGCTCCACAGGCCCAGGAACTGGCTGCTGGCCCAGGCCTTGCGCAAATCGGAGAAGGGATGACAGGTGCCCAGCCATTGCACAACCCTTCGATGGCCCAGGGAGACGGCGCCGACTCCCGTCAAGACAAGCAATGAGGTCGGCCATGAGACGGTCCCTGGAAGAGCGCGCGCCAACCAGGGCAAACCTACCCCCAACAAGACCAGCATGGTGGCCAGGACCAGCAAAGGATAGGCCAGTTGAGAGCGGATTTGCTGCCCCAGCCTGCTCCTGTCCTCTTCATATCCGGCCAGGACCTCCAGGGCTTCATCGAGAGATCCACTTTGCTCTCCCAATGCAAAGACGGCCAGGTGCAGCTCTTGAAATGGCTCACCGATTCCGCGCCCTGCCTGACTCAAGCTCTTTCCCTGACAGAGTTGGAGGTGGAATCGGTCCAGGGAGGGGCCCGCAGGGTATTCCCGCCATTGAACTTTCAAAGTTTGCACCGCGCGCAAAATGGGGACTCCCGCGCGTACCATGACGGCCAGGCTTCGAAACAATTGCGCGCGCGACCCGTTCATCGGCTTTGCCTCGGCGTCACAATCTGGTGGATTTCCAGTCGCTGAAGGTCGTGTCTCAGACACAGGCGCACCTCATATCGGCCGCTGGGGGCCTGAATGTCAACGCCCTGGTGCTTAAACTCAAAAGCAGCCAGCTTCGTGCACAAAGTCTTCCAGCGGGCTCCCACCATGGCCGCCCCCAGATCAGACGCGGAAACCCGGTAGGGCTGGGTCAGGCTCTCTGAACCGGGCGCGCCGATGGTC
>JADMJV010000155.1:0-8052 GCA_018780265.1 bacterium | reverse complement strand
GGTGGCCCCGATGGCAAGCACGGTCCGGCGAAGCCGTTGCTCAGCAGCCTCCCACTCAACCACCCAGCACTCCGCCGAGTAGATTCCCGTGCCATCCGGTGTCCAGTCGGTGCGTAGCCGCCCACAAAGTCGGGAAGTGGCAGGGTCAAAACTGAGCACGGCGGCTGGACAGATCCTCAGGTCTCTGACCAGACCGTCCATGGCGCGGTATCCCTGGCGCATTAACTCAGACCGGGCAAGGCCCCGTGACTGGTAGCTTAAGGCTGGCACGATGAACTGAGTGATCAGAGTGAACATGACCACCGTAAGCGAGGCGGCCACCAGCGTTTCCACCAGCGTGAATCCCCTAGCGATGTGGCGCGATGTAGCCTGCATAGCATACCTCTCGGAGCTGGACACCGCTCCCCCAACGAATTTTGCATTGAGCTACCAGGATATCGCCGTCGTGGCGCGTGGTCAGGGTGCATTCACCAGCGAATCCGACCCCGTCAGAAACCACCCCTGGCAAAGTCTCCACTCCCGGTGTCAGAGAGGCGAAGGGTTGCCCTCTCAGCCACTCCAGTCGGGAGCGAGCCATTTCAAGGGCTATCTGGCGCTGCTGAGCGTGTCGCAGCACCAGGGACGAACTGGCAAACAGATTGAGAACCAGAAAGGCTACCAGGAATAGAAGTGAAACGGATACCACTACGTCCATGAGGGCGGCGCCCTCTATTCGTTTTCGCGCCACGATAGCAACTCCAACGGCCTACCCTGGCCGAGAAAATCGTTGAGACTGAAAAGGGCTTGGGACGACGACTCGGCCCCGCCCTCCTGTTGCTCCAGGGTCAACGTGAGGGTACGCTCTTGGTCCTCCGTCGTCAGGCTGAAATTTCTTGATGTGGGAATAGCCGACTTGATGAAACTACCCAGGGCAAAGCCCCAACTGGCCTGTGAACTGTCGACGAGGGGGGGGCAGTCCTGGCTGGCCTGATCGTAGACGCCGGCAAACTTGTCCCAACTCAATGTCACCGAGTCACTGGAATGGAGCGTGGTTACGCTGGGGTCGTAGACGACCTGGCAGGCGTCCAGACGGGTGGGTAGGGGGCCGCGGGCGATAAAGGTTCCGACCATCGAAACCTGCTCCGCTGAGAAGGACCCTTTGCTGTAGACCAGGCCGCGGAAGGACGAGGCCTCGGCTCCGCTGCCCTTAAGACTTACGTTGCCGCCGCTGAGCAAGACGGCGTTGTGAGACGTATCCAGGGTGGTGCTGCCGCGCACCGAGGTGTTGCCCTCGACCACCACCAGACCGCTGCCGGAGAGGGCTCCAGAAACGGTAAGGTTGCCGCGCACATACAGGGTGGCGCCTTCCAGGCGCAGGTCGCCGCTGACGGAGAGGTCGGATGAGCAGCGGGATTCCCCCGTCAGAACCTCCGATTGCAGATTGACGGGAAGATTTTGGTAGGGACTCCCGTTCAGGGACGGGTCGTAGCGAGCCAGGTCGATTTCTGGGAGTGGCACTGCGGCTGAATAGGGCAGCGTCTGGCCGGCCACCCCCGATTGCGAGGCCAGCACAATGCCTCCGGCCGAACGCAGGTCACCACTGACCCAACTTCCTGGACCCAGTTGTACGGCTTCGGCCACGGGGGCATTGCAGGCCATGTCGGCGGGGGCGTTTTGGTCGGGCTCCAGAGAGGCGGACACGCGTGTGCCCCCGGTGCTGATAAACGGACCTTCGCAGGCAACCGCATAAGGAAACTGGCCGGATTTGAGCACCACGTTGAGCAGCACCTGCACCCCCCGGCAACGCCCCACCCCTACCAGTTGTGCGCACCCGGGGGGCACCGTTTGCTGTCGCCAGCCGGGACGCGCCGCCACGCCGCTCAAATTGTTGGTACTGGCATCGCTGCCGGCGAAACACAGTTGGCCAATTGCGTCGCCGGGATCTCCGGGAAAGGTGATGGAAACCACCTCGTCACCCCGGGTCCCCCAGCCAGGCTCCAGACGGAGCTTCAACCAGGCTTCCTCAACCGCGGCTTCGGCTAAAGCACGGCAGCGCGTGGTCAATTCGAGTCGATCCACCAGCGAGTGTGAAGCCATGACACTTGCCAGCAATACCAGAACGATGGTCATGACAAGACTGCCAACTACCAGAACGGTAGCCAAACCAGCCCCACGTCTGCGATGTTTCACAGTTATACTGTAAACCAATGCGGGCGGAATCGGTTAGGACATATGGCCTATTCTGGGGTAGGGTTTGCCCTCCTCTTTGAGCCAGCTTCTCTTAAGAAACCCCCTGGTTCAACCGAAATTAAGCAGGTGCGCTTCCATCGATGGGTCCTTCGCCTTTCCCTCGCTCTCTGGATGTTGGTGAATTTGATCGTTCATGGTCTGTTGGCGTCGAGCCATGCGCAACTTCCCCTGAGCCCCCCCCCCGACGGGCTCGCCCGCGGAAAATGGTCGGCCCTGCATATCCTGGCCGTCCGATGCCCGTGCTCGCGGCGCGTACTGACACATCTTGAGAATCGAGGGGTTTTGCCGGAGTGGTCAGAAACTGTCGCCCTGGTGGAGGGTACTGCCTCGGTCGTCGAGCTTTTCCAGGCAATCGGATTTGAAGTCAGCAGCCTACCCTCGAACGAGTTGGAGGATTTCTGCGGTCAGGTCCTGTTGCCCATGCTCATCGTTCGAGACCCCGCCGGAAACGCACGCTATGCAGGGGCCTATACCACCGGCCCCCAGGCGCCCCTCCAGGGCGACTTCATACTCGTCCAACTGCGCCGTGGCCAACCCGTGGTCAGGCTTGCCAATCCTGGCTGCGAGGTGAGTCGAGGTTTTCGCTCGTTGGCTAAATAGGAGCAGCACTCGGAAAAGTGTCCAGGAGGCAGGCGCACAATTTGTGGATTATGGACAGCTTGCGTTTTCCCCTACTGCAACCCCCGCCGCCTGTGTCTGCTGAGGAGCCTCCTCCATTGCCCCAGGTTGTCACCCTCCGTGGTAATTTTTCCGACGTGTACCAGCAGGTGGAGACGGCCGCTTTTGCAGGCCTTGGACCGGCCTCGGTAGGCCCCAAAGTGAGTCGGCTGCAAAAAATTCTGGCGCGCTGGAACCCGCGCCTGGGGGTGGAGGTGAACGGCGTCTTTGACCTGAAAACGGAACGTGCCATCAGTCTGTACCAGGCCATCTATTCTAAATCGGGCGGCGCAGTCATCTCAGGCGAGGTGTCGCAACACCTGGTGCGCATGTCGGACGGTTCCTTTTGGAATCATCCGCCCACCAAAACTCCCGGTCAGCAACTTCTTTATCAAGCTGCCCAACAGTTGGGTGTGCCTTATCGGCTGGGTGGCGACGGAGTTTCCTCGACCGACTGTGGACGATTGGTCCAGCAATCCACCGCCAAATTGGCCCCGGAACTCAGTCGCTGCGCTGATGAACAGTATCGGTCCGCTCAAAAGGGCTTGCATGGATTGAGCGTGGTCAGAGAGCCCCAGGCCGGCGATCTGGTTTTCTTTCGCTATCCCTCTTCTCAATCAGGGGAAGCCTATGCGGGGGTGACCCACGTGGGTCTGCGGGTAGATTCTAACTGGATGCTGGCGGCCTCGGCGGGGGCCGGCAAGGTGGTGGTGCAAAAGAGCGCGCCCTTGCGCCCCTACCTGTTGGCCACGGCGGGCTTTCGATCGTAGCCAATTTGCACAGGGCTGGGGGTCCAGGGGAAGAAGGATGGAGCATGTACAGGTTGTTGTCAGAGCGAGCCCGGTTTCGGATCTTAAGTCGGGTTTGCGCTGGAGGTGACCTGTTGCTCACGGGATGCTGGTTAAGAGGGCCCGGCAAGTGGACCTGGCGGAGCGAAGGGGCGGCCACTCCACCAGCGGGTGGGTATTTTTATCATTGGAACAGTCTTGGCGTGCGCCTGATCAGTCCCTCCGAGGCGCAGTTAGACACGCTGGCAAGAGTACGCGTCAGCTACCGCAAGGCGCTGCTTCGGCAGGCGTGCAAGTCTTTGCTGCGCCGCTGGGCCAAGAGTCTCAGGTGTCAAAGAACCTCGCTGGCGGAGCAGCTTCACCGAGGGCTCTGTCAGGTGGCCATGGTGGTGGACTTGCAATCGCACTGGCTTAAAAATTGCCCGCCTCCAGAGAGGGATCAGGCTCAAGAGGAGTTGTTGCAGAGCATCAGCACTCTCACGACGGAGTTTTCACAGTTTTTTCAAGAGCAGTTGGCCGCGGGAGGTGAGTCGGGCTGTCAAGGGTTTGCCGCCAACACCGTGGCGGGGCACTTTTGCCGGGAGTTGGTTCTGACGTCCAGGGCTCTAGACCGAAATGTGGAGATCGAAGCAAGCCTTCATCGAATGACATTTCGGTTTGGATGTGCTAAAGAGAGACGCGCGGCATTGACTCACCTGCTACACGGGTTGAAATTGGCAGGAATAGCGGTCAAGGCAGGCCCGGACGAGGTTGTTCTCAGCCTCTTTTGAGTCACCTCTAACTCAATATATTCAACCGTCGAGCCAGGTCTAAGGCTTGCAGGTGATTTTTGCAGTTGAGGCGGCGAAAGATCTCTCCCCGGTATTTCTCAACGGTTTTCGGCGACATGTGGATCTCTTCAGCGATCTGGCGGGTAGTCAGGCCCTGGGCTATGAACTGCAGAATTACGGTCTGTTTTAAGGACAGCAACTTGTGATTGGGGCGGTCCTCGCTTCGCATCGAGGTCGTCAGCGCACGCACCACTTGACTGGAGAAATACTCGTTGCCAGCCGCCACCAGTCGGATAGCCTGATCCAGTTCGGACACGGGGGCCGATTTCGGCACATACCCCCTGACTCCAGATTCAATCAGAAAATGAACTTCTTCTGGCTCGACGCGATAGGAAAGCACCACGATTCCTTGATTGGGGTTCTTCTCGAGAATCTTGACGGCCAGTTGACGGCCGCTCTCCCCGGGAAGGTCCAGGTCGGTTACCACGACATCGACCGATTTCTGGCTTAGAAACTGCCAGGCAGACGCCGCGTCACCCACCAGACTGACGACCTGAATGTTGGAATTCGTTTCAACAATCTGGCTTAAGGCTTTGACCACCATTTCGTGGTCATCCACCAGCATGACACTAATCATCGCGCAGGCTCCCTGTCACCCGGTCATTCGAGGGTATAGAGGCGCTTCCCTGCGCTACCATGCCGGGTCGGGCGGGGCTGGAGGAAAGTGAATGTGGAATTGTATTTCATCGGCTGGGGATTTGTCTACGAAAAATTGGGCGTGATGGCGTGATAGAATGCCGTGAACTCGGGCAAGCCCCAAGCCCCTCCCTTTTCCGCGGGTCGAAACATAGGGGTCGAAAATACTGTCCAGTAGCTCTGGATCGAGACACTCACCACGGTTGCTAACCACTAATTGCATGCCTTCCCCGCAAGGTGCGTAGTGAACGCGAACGGGGAGGTTGGGGGAAGCCTCCGTGGCGTTGTTCAGCAGTTCCCGGATTGCCTGCCTGAGGGTGTCAGGGTTGGCGGCCACCGGTCTTATCGTGTCATCCAGGGAGAGTTGGACCCCTGGATGACGCTCGCTTTCTTCCAGGAGCAGTGGCGACAAGTCGCAGGAGAGTAACATCAGTTCTCGGGTCTCAGCGAAACTTTCCAGGCTGCGGCTTCTGTCCGTGAGTCGGCCGCAGGCTTGAAGGATACGATCCAGGTAGTAGTCGCTTTCGGAATTCGAGCCAAGTTCCATGCGTAAGAGTTCCACATACCCTTGAATGATACCCGAATCATTGTTGAGTTCGTGACTCAGAACGGAACAGAGTCGCTTCATTCGCTTCAAAGCGGGCTCTGTCCCGTTCATGCGTTTTCCGGCACCGGGCTTGGGCGCGAGCTATGGCGAGTCACGAATCTTTCCGGACCAGGTTGAGTCAGCAAATCGCGCATCAAGTCTTCCAGGATTTGCTTTTCCACGGCTCCGGTAAGGTAGCCTTGCACCTCCGCCTCCTGGCATCGCACAGAATCGCCCCGTTGGCCCTGGAGCGTGTAGGCCAGAAAATGGGTAAGCTTGCGTTTGTCTGGATGGATTTGTTCCACGATGAAGAGTGCGTCGCCGCCACCTGACTCCAGGTTGACGATGGCAAAAGGGAATGGGCAGCCTTTGTCGGCCGATTCCAGCAGCAATCGGACTGCCTCTCCACCATCGGCCGTCACCACGGGGTGCATACCTAAGGAAATGCAGGCGGATTGGAGGTCTGTTTGGGTTTCGACGACCTCGTCCAGAATCAGGACTCGTAGGGCTTTGAGCGACAGGTCGAGAGGCTCCCGTTCTGCTTCCGTGACCCCCACCCGAACGTGAAACTCAAAACTTGTTCCTCTGCCAGGCAGGCTGGACACCCTTACGCCTCCGCCCATTCGCAGGACCAGTTGACGGGCTATGGCCAGACCCAGCCCGCAACCGCCCAGTTGGTTGCTCAGATCTCCGTGAGCCTGGGAAAACGCCTCGAACAGGTTCTGCAACTTCTCCTCATGGATGCCCAGCCCGGTATCGTGCACGTCGAAGAACAGGGAGGTTTCCCCTGACTCGATGGGCCCACAGGTAATGGTCACGTCCACCTGGCCCTGGTAGGTAAACTTGATAGCGTTGCTGAGCAGGTTGACCAGGACCTGACGTAGGCGACCAGGGTCGCCTACTACCTGGGTGGGGCATTGTGGAGCAACGAAGGCCCTGAGTTCAATCCCCTTTTTGGCAGCGACCATGCGGAGACCGTCTGTGATGTTGCCGATGCAGTCGCGCAAATTGAAGCTTTGCAGGCTCAACTCCATTTGGCCCGCCTGCAATTTGCTAAAGTCCAGCACATCCTGGCACAGAGTGTTGATGGCGGTAGCGGCGTCCTGCAAAAGCTGAGCGTTTCGCTGTCGTCGCTCCTGGCGGGCCTCGGGGTCGCACACCACCTGCGAGGCCAACAGTATGACATTCAGGGGCGAGCGAATGTCGTGCAATACGGAGGCCAACATGCGGTCTTGGGCCCCTTTGGCGCGTCTGATGGCCTCCAATTCTTGCCTGAGACCTATCTCTTCACATTCCATTCCGGGTTGCCTTTCGCTCAAAAACTCTACGACTTGATCGTCGGCCATTAAGGAGGAAGATTAAGTGCCGATACCCAGCCTGACGGGAAATCTGTTGGAGAGGGACCACCCATGAAACGCGTACTGATTATCGATGACCAGGCCTGCTTTCGGGGCATCGTGCGGGACATTTTAGAAAATTGGTCTGAACCGCTCTATATTGAAGAGGAAGAGAACGGGATTGACGCCGTCATCAATGTCGAATGTCGCGACTATGATTTGCTGATTTGCGACATCAAGATGCCGGAGATGGATGGGTTTGAGGTCGTGAGTAAAGTGAGGGAGTGGCGCTGGAATCCGCATGTACCAATCCTGATGTTGACCGCCGAGCGCGATCCGGCGAGTATTGCTCGCGGAGCCGCGATTGGAGCGACCGGCTACCTTACCAAGCCTTTCAATGAGGTTGAGTTTTTGGATGCGGTGCGCACAATGCTATGTCAGACGGATCAGCAACAAGCATCTTAGGGGTATCTGTTCCAACTTTGGTTCGATCGGTTCGTTCAGAGCTATGTATTTTCGGTGACATTAGCCCGCCCAAACCATGGGAGGCCACCCAGGACGAATGCGCTCTTACAGGCCCTCATGTTTGCCCAACTCCTGGCCGGGCATCCGCTCGATGAGGAGTTGCAGCATGAGCAGCGGGAACGGGCCCTGGCCAAGGCGCGCTCGGAGGCTAACAAAGATCTGGAGGAATGTCCCCTGCGGGACACGCGATTTCATCCGGAGGCTCGCCACACCACTCCGGCTCAGACGCGCGAGCTGCAGCGCCGTGATGGATATCGCTGTAGCAGACCGGGCTGTCCGCACCACCTCTACCTGCAAACTCGCCACATTCACTACTACTCGCACGGGGGAAAGACCCAGCCACTCAGCTTACTGACCCTCTGCGCCGGGTGCCACCGCAATGTTCATGAGGGCCGGCTCAAGATTGAGGACGCCGGGCAACCTCGTGTTCTCGGATGAGCAGGGGCGCAATCTACAACAGAAAT
>JADMJV010000007.1:18783-55318 GCA_018780265.1 bacterium | reverse complement strand
TCCTGGAGAAGGGCGCGCGATGAAAGTACTTTTCTTAGCTGCCGAAGCCACCCCTTATGTGAAAGTCGGAGGGCTGGGCGATGTCGCCGGTGCCCTGCCCCAAGCCTTGCGCCGTCTGGGGATTGACGTAAAGCTGATGCTACCTCGCTACGGATCCATCGATCCGGGGCGCTATGCCATGACCGTGGCTATGCACGATTTTCCGGTCTACATGGACTGGCGCCAGGAACGGTGCCAACTGTGGGCGGCGAACAACACCGATTTCTTTGTAGAAAATTCTCATTTTTTCGGCTCGCGCTCGAGCGCTTACGGTCACGATGACGATCCCGAAAGGTTCGTCCTCTTTGCCCGCGCCGCTTTGGAGGCTTGCCGACTGTCGGGCTGGCACCCCGACGTGATCCATGCCCATGACTGGCATTCGGCGGCCGCCATTCGGCTGCAGTGGTCAGCCCCCAATCGAGCCGGGCTGGTCTTTACCATTCACAATATGGCCCATCAGGGACTGTGCTCCAACAACAATTGGCCGCTGCTGGGGGTATACGATGCCCACGGCAACCTCAACTTGATGGAACAGGCTATTTACGCCGCCGATGTCGTAACCACCGTGAGCCCCACCTACGCCCACGAGATTCAGCGCCGCGAATATGGATTTGGCCTGGACGGCCTGCTGCGTCAGCGGGATCAACGCCTGGTAGGCATCGTCAATGGCATCGACACCGAAATCTGGAATCCGGCTACCGACCCCATTCTTCCGGCGCGCTTTGACCGCCACCATCTGGAGGGCAAGCGCAAGTGCAAAATGGAACTGCAGCGCCGCCAGGGTCTGCGCGTCGACCCTGATGCACCGCTGATTGGAGTGGTTTCCCGCCTGGACGACCAGATGGGGATCCGTCTCATCGTGGAGTCGCTGGGCGACCTGTGGGCCTTTAGCAATGCCCAATTCATGGTGCTTGGTTCGGGCCATGATGCCTATGAAAATGCCTTCCGTTCGGCCTCCCACTATCATGGAGACCGCATGGCCAACTGGATCGGCTTCAACAATGAAATGTCTCATCTGGTCTATGCGGCTTCAGACATCTTTTTGATGCCCTCCAACTTTGAGCCGTGTGGCATCAGCCAGATGATCGCCATGCGTTATGGCGGCCTGCCCGTGGTGCGCTCGACCGGGGGCCTGGTGGACACGGTCCCCGACCGTTCTCAGCCGGACGGGGTCGGATACCGCTTCGACAACTACGACAAAGGAGCCATGCTGCACGCCCTGAGCCGGGCGCTGCGCGACTACTACGACAAGCCAGCCTGGAATCAGGCCATGCAGCGAGCCATGACGCGAGACTTCAGTTGGGGCACTTCAGCACGCCGCTACGCCGAAGTCTACAAATGGTCTTGCCAACTGGCCCATCGGCACCTTTAACCGGTCATCTGTGCAGGACTTGGGCAGTAAATTCCCGTAAATTCGCCAGGGCCAGCAAAGCTGGTCCATCTGTTTGTTCCAAATTGCAACGGGGAGGCCGTACCGTGGAATTCGCTATTACCTTCAAGGGGGACATCCCGCTCGAGCGCACAGTGGCGCTGTGTAAACAGGCCGAAGTGGCAGGCTTTAACTACGCCTGGTTCTTCGACTCACACGTCCTGTGGCGGGAGTGCTATACCACCATGGCGGTGTGTATGCGAGAAACCAAAAAGCTGCGCTTTGGGCCCTGCGTGAGCAACCCTCTAGTGCGCGACTGGACGGTTGCCGCCAGCGTCTACGCCAACATGTGCGACATCAGCGAAGGACGCTTTGACCTGGGCGTGGGTCGCGGCGATAGCTCTCGTCGACTGTTGGGCTTCAAGCCCAGCTCCCTGGAGGAGATGCAAGAATTCACCGACTTTGTCAAGACCATGGTGGCCGGCAACTCGGTGACCTATCACGGCAAGTCGCAGGAGCTACCCTGGACTCACGGCCATAATATGCCGGCCTGGGTGGCCGCTTACGGACCCAAAGCGCTGGCTATGGCCGGCAAACACGCCGACGGTCTGGTGTTGCAGATCGGCGACCCATGGTTGGTCAAATGGTTCGCCGATCAAGCCAAGGAAGCCGTCAAAGCGGCCGGCCGACCGGAAGGTTCGCTGCGCATCATGTCTGCCTCTCCGGTTTGGATTGGACCCATCGAGAAATGCCGCGAACAAACCCGCTGGTTCCCGGCCATGGTTGGCAATCACGTGGCCGATCTGGTAGAGCGCTACGGACGCGAAGGGGGCCACGTGCCCAAGCGCCTGACCGACTATATCGAGGGCCGCAAGGGTTACGACTACAAGCATCACGCTGACAAGGATGCCGACCACCTCGACTTCATCAGCAACGAAGTGGTCGACAGCTTCTCGGTATTGGGACCCATCGAAGACCATCTCACCAAACTAAAAGAACTGGAAGCTGCCGGTGTCACGCAATTCAACATCTACCTGATGTGTGGTGACGAGGAACGCATCGTGGCCGAGTATGCCCAGCATATCATCCCTCACTTTAAGCGAGCCACAGCGGCCGTATAAGTCGAAGCGGGTCCCGCTTCCGTTAGCGAAGGGACCAGCATGGAAAAGAACGCTATCCAAGCCGAAGACCGTCTTTTTGCTGCCCTGGCCTACCCTTTTTGGTATGTGGCCTTTCCCGTCTACTTGCTCTCCGCCCGATACCAACAACGCCCCTTTTTGCGCTACCACCTTTTCCACGCCCTCTTCTTAGGACTGGCAATCCTTTGGGGTGGCGTCTGCCTGTGGACCTTCGCAGCCGTACTCGGCAAATTTGGCCTCTTTGGCCTGCTCCTCTACCCCTTTCTGAAACTGGCCGAATGGATCGCATTCTTTACCACGGTATTTGCGGCCGTCAACGCTTTCCTGGGCAACCAGGCCCAGATCCCCTATATCACGGAGTTGGTGAGACCTTATCTGCAAGAAAAGACTCCCCGTGACCCTCAATAAGGTCATCATCTACACCGACGGCGCCTGCAAGGGCAACCCCGGGCCGGGCGGTTGGGCGGCCCGCCTGATCGACACCAAAACCGGCACCATCAAAGACCTGTGCGGGGGCGAGGCCAAGACCACCAACAACCGGATGGAGCTGCTGGGTGCCATCCGTGGGCTGCAAGCGCTAAAGCGCCCCATTGAGGTCGACTTGCTCAGCGACAGCAGCTACGTGGTCAATGCCTTTAAGCAACGCTGGATCCAAAAGTGGCAGGCCAACGGATGGCGTACCTCCAGCAAGAAACCGGTAGAAAATCAAGACCTTTGGCTGGAATTGATCGAGGCGGCGCGGAGTCACAAAGTCAACTGGGTTCAGGTCAAGGGGCACGCTGGCGTAGAGCACAACGAGGCTTGTGACCGTTTGGCTGTATCAGCTGCCCAGCGATTTATGCAAGAAGGGTCTGAGCTTACGGAATAGTCTAATCGGGCGACTGGTTCACCGCGTCATCAGGCGCTGAATGGCCCCGTAGGGGTTCTGGAACCAACCCTCACATCCTGGCCGCTGTGGAGCTCACCGGCCAGGTCCGCTTCTGGCGACTGGGTCCGGCACATCCAAAGAGCCAGACAGCTTGTTGAGGTTCACTGTGGTAAGTGCGGTTGTTCGGCGCGATACTCACCGTCAGGGCCATGCCAGTGCACGCCCGGATGGGAGCTGCCAACCCTCTGCCCCGAGTGAGCGGCTCCAGATCGTCCTCGATCCGGCGGGTCAATTCGTCGTCGCCCAGCGCCGCGACAGGAGGGGGCCTTCGCCAGGACCTCCCCTGTCTGCACATTGACGATGAATTGAATTTCTTTGGCCGGCTCAATCCAATCCTCCAGCTCGCTGCCGGCCAGGCGGGTCGGGTATAAAATCGCCCCACCGCAGCTACAGTCGGGATTGGAGCAGTAGGTGTCCTTGAGGTGGACGGCGGATAGACCTTCCAGATCATAGTCTGACAGATCCAGCTTAAGATACGCTCTGCTTGAATTGGAGTCCATGAGGAAAAGTTTTAGATTGAAGTTGAATCAACCTACTGCCTGCCGGCACCTGGGTCGGACGTGATAGAGGACTCTACTCCCGCGCGAAAACTTCTGGATCAGCCTTGTTTTGCCTACCCGCCGCCTCCCCCACAACACAAGAAATAGAGACGAGTCTCTGCGAATCCATGGGCAGGCTGCATGCTGATTCTGAGAATCTGGGTGCATCTTGCCTGTCAAAGCGCAACCACGAGTCAGGCCACAAATTCACCGGCCCAAAGTCGTTGAAGGAAAAGGTGCACGGGCACCACTTCGAGGTCGCCCACTCGTCTGGGTCGACTTTCCAAACAAACGCAGAGAAGTCTTTTCATGACCCTCTCCTCAGCCAGAGCGCGGAGCGAGCGGAGGTCTTTGACCGAGACAGTAGCCTTGGCTTTCAACTCTACGGCGGTGTGATCGCCTATCAGAAAGTCCACCTCATAACCCGAGGCAGATCTCCAGCATGTCAGCGGTTCTCCAGAAACATAGTCGCGGTGGGCGACGAGTTCGTGCATCAAATAGGTCTCCATGGCCTCGCCATACGGGGGAGTCTGAGGCCGAAAGACCTGCCCTTGGAGCATTGCGGCAACGCCCACGTCAAAGAAGTAGTATTTAGAAGAAACCAGAGGTTTTCTCGATTGCGATCTACGCCAGGCGGGGAGTTCGTGGAGCACCAGAGTGTCTCTGAGAATGTCGAAGTATTCATAGACGGTGGTGCGGGCTACCTGGGCGTCATTGGCGACCTCGGTGAAGTTAATAACGGTTGCATTGCATTGCGCGGCCACGCGAAGAAATCGGCTGAAAGCCGGCACGTTCCGAGTGGCCCCTTCGGCCATAATCTCCTCTTGCAGGTAAGAACCAGCGTAGGCCTCCAGGTCGGCACCTGCGTCGTCGGAAAAGTAAATTGAAGGCAAGGTGCCCCGAGAGATGACCAAAAAAAAGTGCGACTTACTCTCAAGGAGGGACGGCAGGTCTAAATGACGTCGAATTACCGGATTTTTTGCACCATGCATCGTCATTTAACATACCAAACGACGAAATACTCGTCATTTTTCCAGGCCGATTGCTTGAGTGCCGTCCCAAAATTGCGCGAACTGGCCAACGATAACGCCACGTTGCCGGGCTGATGGACGTTGGCCAATCACCAACAAAAGCTAGATGAAATGCTCTCCGATGCCGCCAGAGAATTTGACTTCCAGCGGGTCATTAACTTGGGGCGTGCGGGCGCCATCGTTAACCAGGTGGTCGAAGGAGGTTTACTCTTTGCAGCAAAAGGAACCGACCAGTGGAGTCTCAATTTCGGAAACTTGCCGGCGAAGTTCGCCAGTCGCTGCGCAGCGGCCAGTTGCGGGCGGGCGATCGGTTGCCGTCTACGCGTCAACTGGCCAGCCAGTGGGGGGTTCATCGCCACACGGTGATGGCAGCCTACGAAGAGTTGATCGCGGAGGGCTGGCTGGAAAGCCATCCTGGTCTGGGTTACCGGGTGGCTTGCGATTGGGTGCACCCTACGGAGGCGCGCAGCGATGGGCCGCCTTTTCACTGGGATTTTGCCCACGATCTGGCGGCTCAAGCGGAGCTGCCCCGGCTGGCGGCGCGCTATCGTTTTCCCAGCGGGCAACCCGACTTGCGCATCTTTCCCCACGAGGAATACTATGCCCAGGTGCGCCAGGCTTTGCGGCGCTGCCCGGCCGAAGATCTGCTGGGCTACAGTGAGCCAGCCGGGCGGGCCTTTTTCTGTGAACAGTTGGGCCACTATCTGCGACGCGTGCGCGGGTTGAAGTTTGCTCCCGAAGAGATGGTGGTCACCCACGGCTCCCAGGAGGCTGTCTATCTGGTCGCTCGCTGCTGGCTGAGCCCGGGTGACGTGGTGGCCGTGGAGGAGCAAGGTTTTCCCAAGACATGGGAAGCCTTTCGCTGTTGCGGGGCCCAGTTGGCGCCGGTGGCCATCGATGAGCAGGGGATCTGCCCCGATTCACTCGAGGCTGTCCTAAAGGCTCAACCCGTGCGCATGATCTATGTCACGCCCCTGCATCAGTATCCCACCACCGTCACCCTGACTCCGACCCGGCGTCAGCAGGTGATGCAACTGGCCCAACGCTACAATGTGCCCATTTTGGAAGATGACTACGACTTCGAATTTCACTATCAGGGGTCCACGCAGCCGCCACTCAAGGCTCTAGACCCCAGCGGGTTGGTGGTGTATTGCTCCACCTTTTCTAAAGTGCTGCACCCGTCCGCCCGGCTCGGCTTTTTGATCGCTCCGGCTCCGTTGGCTGGCCGGGTGGCTCGACTCAAAACGGTGGTCTCCCGGCAGAACGACAATCTGGCGCAGGAAGCGGTGGCGGGTTGGATGGCCGAAGGGGGCTTTGAGCGCCACCTCAGGCGTATGCGCCGTCACTACGAGGGCCGCCGGCGCACCATGGCCCAGGCTTTATCGGCCTGGACCCCGGCCCTGGATTTTCGCCTTCCTCACGGGGGCATGTGTTTCTGGGTGGACACGGGAGTCGATACCGACCCGTTGGCTCTGAATGTCCTGTCCGTGGGTGTGGATGTTCGCCCGGGTTCCACCTATCATCTCGATCAACGGCCGTCGGGCCACCTCCGGCTGGGATTTGCCTACCCTACGCCGCAGGAGATCAGCGAAGGCCTGGCCCTGCTGGGTCAAGAACGGGCCCGCTTGTTGGACAAGGGAAGATTCGCGCCCTAGCGAGAACGGCCTGGCGTGTTTCAATGTGTGCCAAATCTGTCGGAGGGTCGCAACCGCCAGTTGCTGACCGAGGTCCAGCAGGCCATGAGCGAAGTGGCCGGCGTGGCTCTGGCCGATCTGTCGATGGACCCGGATCATAACCGCATGGTGGTCTCCCTGTTGGGGTCGGCTGCGGGGCTGAGCGAAGCGGTCTTGAGGCTTTTTGAGGTGGCCGACCGGAGTATCGACCTGGCTACTCATCGTGGGGTTCATCCCCGCATAGGGGCTGTGGATGTGGTCCCCTTTGTGCCGCTGGCGGCAACGTCCATGGAGGCCGCCCGCGAGGTGGCCCAGCAGACCGCCGCCCGCGTGGCCCGGCGTTTTCAACTTCCCGTCCTGCTGTACGAGGAATCAGCTCGCACGCCCGCTCGCAAGAATTTGCCGGATCTTCGCCGTCAGGGGCTGCAGGAGCGCCTGGATCAAGACCCCCCCGACTTTGGCCCGGCCTTGCTGCATCCGCGGTTGGGGGCTACCGTAATGGGCGCGCGTCGCCCGCTGGTGGCCTTTAACGTGGTCTTGGACAGTCAGGACCTGGAACTGGCCCGAGCCATCGCCCGCCATCTGCGCACTTTGCCTACGGTGCGTTCGCTGGGGTTTTGGCTGGAGAGCCAGCAGCGGGTGCAGGTTTCCATCAATCTGACCAACCCTGAGCAGGTCGACCTGGATCAGGTGTTTGAAGAAGTGGCTGGACAGGCGGCAGCCCAGGGCGTGGCCGTGCATAGCAGCGAACTGATCGGAATGGCACCGGCCATGTCGTTTGTGAAAATGGCCCGCCACCGCCTCAAGATGACCGCCTTGGAGCCGGGCCAGTTGCTGGAATGGAATGTTTTACACAGGATGGAGGTCTGAATGGTCGCCGATGTGATTTTGTGCGCCCCTCAGGTGGTTACCTGTGCGCCTGGCAACGCGCCACGTCCGGGTTCTCAGATGGGGCAGTTGGGTGTGGTGGCGCAAGGGGCCGTGGCCATCAGCCAGGGCACCATTGTGAAGGTTGGGCCGCAGAGCGAAGTGTTGGCCCACTACCAGGGTCCGCGTCGCTACCATCCGGGCTGTCTGGTCCCCGGCCTGGTCGATCCCCACTCGCACCCTCTCTTTGGCGGTTCACGGGTGCACGAGTTCCAGATGCGGGCGCAGGGGGCCACCTATCAAGAGATTCACGCCGCCGGCGGAGGCATCTGGAGCACTGTTCAGGCCACTCGTCAGGCCAGCGAAGCCCAGCTGAAGGACAGCACGGCCCAAAGGTTGCGGCGTATGCTGGCCCACGGCACGACCACCGCCGAAGTAAAGTCGGGCTATGGCCTGTCCACCGCCGAAGAGCTTCGTCACCTGGGCGTCTATCAGCAACTCAAGGAAGAACTGCCTATGCAGTTGGTACTCACCTTCATGGGCGCCCATGCGGTCCCTCAGGAGTTTGCCGGCCGTCAATCCGACTTTGTTGACCTGGTCGTGGACGAGATGGTGCCGGCCGTAGCCGCTCAGGGGTTTGCCCAGTTTGGCGATGTGTTTTGTGAGCAGGGGGCATTTACGCTCGAGGAGTCACGGCGAGTCTTGCTGGCCTGCCGCGAGCATGGCTTGCGTCTGCGCATTCACGCCGAAGAGTTCACCCACTTGGGCGGGGCCCGTATGGCCGCCGAGCTGGGAGCGCTCTCGGCCGATCATTTGCAGTTTTTGCCCCCCGAGGACTTTGCCGCGCTTCGTCAGGCCGGCACCATCCCCGTAATGACGGCCGGCACCAGTTTTTTTCTTGGAATGAGTCAGTTTGCGCCGGCTCGTGGCCTGATCGAGGCCAACCTTCCCCTGGCCATTGGCAGCGACTTCAACGCCGGCTCCTGTCTGAGCGAATCGATGCAGATGGCTCTTTCCCTGGCCGTATTAAAGCTGGGACTGAGTCCTGAGGAGGCGATTTTGGCGGCCACCGTCAATTCGGCCCATTCCTTGGGGCTGGGTCAGCAGGTGGGCAGCCTGGAGGCGGGCAAGCGTGCCGATGTGCTGGCCCTCGACTTGCAGGATGTGCGCGAGTGGCCTTATCACTACGGAGTTAACCTGGTAGAAGCGGTGTACTGCAAAGGAGTGCGTCTTGGCTGATTTTCTCTCTCCCAGTATGGAAGTGGCCTCGGCCCTGGCCAGCGGCCAACCGATTGTGGCCCTGGAGTCGAGCGTTTGGGTGCAGGGTCTGGCCTGGCCGCACAATTGGGAAACGGCCCAGCAGGTGGAGCAAGTCATACGCGAGCAGGGGGCCGTTCCGGCCGTAATCTGGGTGGAGGACGGTCTCATCCACTTTGGGCTGGGGGCTGCCAGCCTGGAAGAGCTGTGCAAAAATCCACGGGGCACCAAGCTCAACGTGGCCGACCTGCCGGCCGCACTGGCTACGCGCCAACCCGGGGCCACTACCGTATCGGCCTCCCTGCGCGCCGCCGAACTGCTGGGCCTCAAGGTCTTTGCCACGGGCGGCGTGGGTGGGGTGCATCGCGGCTGGCAGGACCATTTTGATTTTTCGGCTGATTTGCTGGAACTGGCCCGCACCTCTCTGGTCACGGTAAGTGCCGGTGTGAAGTGTGTGCTCGACGTGGAAGCCACCCTCGAAGCGCTGGAAACGCTGGCCATCCCCGTCTTCCGCTACGCCACTGATACCTTTCCCGAGTTTTTCTGTCCGGGCAGCCGGGTCTATGGAAACCGGTTTGACGAGCCGGAGCAAATCGCTCAGGCCTACCGGTTCTCTCGTCAAATCTTGGGGCGGGGCTGCCTGGTGGTGCAGGAACCGCCCAGCTCCATTTCTCCCAAGCTGCTGCACAAGTGGTTGCACAAGGGATTGGCGCAGGTTCCCAAAGGGGGCAAAGAAGTCACGCCGTTCTTGCTGCAGTGGGTAGCCAAGGCCAGCGCCGGCTTGACGGTGGAAGTCAACCGTGGGCTGCTGATTGCCAATGCCCGCCTGGCCGCCCAAATCGCCGTTTGCTTGGGAGAAAACCGTGGCTGATCTGCATTCGATAGTCGCATACCTCGATCAACGTCTCGATACCAGAGGCGTCCCCGAACCATACGCCACCAATGGGCTGCAGGTGGAAGCCAGCACCCAGGTGGGCAAGGTGGGCTTTGCCGTGGACGCCTGCTTGCAGACCTTTGAAGCCCTGCGGGACTGCCAGTTGGTCATCGTTCACCACGGGCTGTTTTGGCCCAAGATCAGCCGCATTACCGGGGTGATGGCGCGCACGGTGGCTCACCTGATGCAGGCTGGCACGTCTCTGTATGCCTCTCACCTCCCGCTCGATGTGCACGCTGAGCTGGGGAACAATGCCCAGATGATCGCCCGACTGGGATGGCAGCAGGGGGCTCTCTTCGCTCCGGTGGGCTACCTGGCCGAGACTTCTCAGAGTCTGGCCCAAATTCATGAGAGTGTGCAGGAGCAGATCGGTCCCGCCCGACTGCTCGATTTTGGGCCCACCCAGGTTTCCCGAGTGGCCGTCAGCTCAGGACAGGCCTCGGTGGGCATGGTCGACCAGGCAGTGGCGGCCGGAGCCCAGGTGTTGCTCACCGGTGAAGCCGGCCACCCTATCTACCATGCGGCTTTACAGGCCGGCCTCAGCATTGTGCTGGCGGGCCATTATCAGACGGAGGTATGGGGCGTTCAAGCGCTAATGCCAGAACTTGAAAGGGAGTTTGGCGTGGAGACGCGTTTTGTAGAGTTCCCGACCGGGTTTTAGGGAAAAAAGACCCGGGTAAAGAGTTGAACAATCTGGCTCGTAGTCCGAGGGGTCCCTCGTCCACACAGCTGGTCGGACGCATTTGCGTCACGCAACAAATGACCGAAGGCAGCAGCCGCTGCCTCAAGGAAAGGAACTGCGAATGACTGTGGTAACCCAAGACTACAAAGTCAAAGACATGAAGCTGGCCGAATGGGGCCGCAAAGAAATCACCCTGGCCGAGGCCGAAATGCCCGGCTTGATGGTGCTGCGTCAGCGCTATGGCAAGAGCAAGCCGCTGGCCGGTGCGCGCATCGCTGGATGCCTGCACATGACCATTCAAACGGCGGTGCTTATCGAAACGTTGAAGGAGCTCGGCGCCGACGTGCGCTGGTCTTCGTGCAACATTTTCTCCACTCAGGACGAGGCCGCGGCCGCTATTGCCGCCGCCGGGACCCCGGTTTTCGCCTGGAAAGGCGAGACCCTGGAAGAGTATGACTGGTGCATCGAGGAGTCGATCAAGTTCGCCGGCGGCAAAGGCCCGAACATGATTTTGGACGATGGCGGGGATCTGACCAATCTGATCCACGACAAGTTCCCGGAGATGTTCAAAGAGATCCGCGGTATCTCGGAAGAGACCACCACGGGTGTTCACAACCTCGTCAAGCGCTTCAAAGAAGGCAAGTTGCTGGCTCCGGCCATCAACGTCAACGACGCTGTCACCAAGTCGAAGTTCGATAACCTTTACGGTTGCCGCGAATCGCTGGCTGACGGCCTGAAGCGGGCCACCGACATCATGGTGGCCGGTAAAGTGGTGGTCGTGGCCGGTTATGGCGACGTGGGCAAGGGCTGCGCGCATTCTATGCGCAACTTTGGCGCTCGCGTGCTGATCACCGAAATCGACCCCATCAATGCCCTGCAAGCTGCCATGGAAGGCTATGAAGTCACTACCATGGAGGATGCTGTCAAAGAAGGCGATATCTTCGTGACTGCCACGGGTTGCATGGACATCATCCGTCCAGAGCACCTCCAGGCCATGAAAGACAAGGCCATCGTCTGCAACATCGGCCACTTTGATATCGAAATCGACGTGGCCTGGTTGGAGAAAAACACCACCGAGATCAACATCAAGCCGCAGGTGGACGTCTTCAAGTTCGCCGACGGCAAAGAGATCATCTTGTTGGCTCGCGGTCGACTGATGAACCTGGGCTGCGCCACCGGCCACCCCAGCTTCGTGATGTCCACTTCGTTCACCAATCAGGTGTTGGCTCAGATCGAACTGTGGACCAAGCACGAAAACTACCCCCTCGGCGTTTACGTGCTGCCCAAGCACCTCGATGAAGAGGTGGCCCGTCTCCATCTGCCCAAACTGGGCGTGAAGCTGACCACCCTCACCGACAAGCAGGCCGAATATCTGGGAGTGAGCAAGGCCGGGCCCTACAAGCCCGACCACTACCGCTACTAGCCTGGGGCCGGTTCCCATAGAGAAAGCCTCCGAGTTCGCTCGGGGGCTTTTTTCATGACTGCTTGACGGGTCGAGCGGACTGCGTTGTGAGCAACGAAAGAAGAGTAAGCGCCATCGTGGTTCTGCGGGCCCCTGCCAGGTAAGTTGGGTCTCCGACCGAAGTCGCGGGAGTGGCCGAGAGTATTGAAACGTCCGGTATCCCCCATGAGGGACAGATCGCGTCTCCGCCGGAAATGAAGGCCCTACGATGGGTTCCCACTTTTGGCAAGGACGCCTGTGATGAATTCTGACTTGCAGCACCCCCCGCCAGGCAAGGTGGCCTGGTCGGGCTTTTATCACGAATCCAACAGGTTCCACGTCTCAGAGATCCCGGGACGCGAGTCCCGCTGGGTGGGGCAGGTTTGATGAGCCGCTGGCCGCTAAGTCTGCTGGTGATAATGCTGGGCATTCACCGAGGGGGATGGTGGGAGGGGGGGGTCTACATCGACGAAGACATCGCCGGCCACTTCTACTTGATGAAGAGTCGTCTCTACCTGCTCAGTCGCGGCCTGGAGCCTTGGAGTTGGTGGGATCCGCTCACTTTGTTGGGGTCGCCCCGCCTTTCTAATATTCAAGTCGGCTGGCTGTCGCCTGTCAATCTCTGGTTCGTAGCCCTACCTCCGGTGTGGGCCTGGAGACTCTATCCTTTATGCCTGGACGGATTACTGCTGTGGGCCTGCTACTGGGTTGTCCGTGAATTTGGCGGCAGTCGAGCTGTGGCGGCCTGGGCGGCATTGGCCTGGGTGGTCACCGGCAGCGTGCTCTACGAAACACAGCATCCTTGCTACAAAGAGAGCCTGCTGACCTCGCTGCTCTGGCTGGCCTGTCTGCAACGTTGGTGGCGTTGGCGTCAGCCTCGCTACCTGGCCGGGCTGGCCATGTGCGGCTACCTTCATGTGGCTGCTGGAAGTCCCAGCGCTCTCTTTTTTGACCACTGCAGCGTGGCTTTGTTGCTGCCCTGGGTATATCTGCAGACCCGCCCCCCCTGGCCGGCGGTGCTTCGTGCCATGTTGGCTTATGCCGGGGGAGCGTTGCTGGCGGCTCCCGCCTTGTTGCCCATGCAGGACTACCATTCGCACGGCCATCGGAGCATGGCCGAGGTGGCGGGTGCCGCACTTTCAGAGAGCTACCGTCTCACACCCATGGAGTTAGTGATGAGGCTGGCTTCGGAGAGTCACGTGGGTTCGCCTACGATGCTGAAGTTTGGCATGGGCTACCCGTTGCAGGTGGACTTCTCGCTGGCCTTGTTGTTGTTGGCCGGCTCGGCACTGGCCATCGCCAGACTTCGTCCGCTGCTGGTCTTGAGCAGCCTGGTTGTGCTGCAGTCGATGGGAGAGCGGGGCGGACTGCTGTGGCTGCTGCACAAAGTGGCTCCGGCCACTTTGCAGATCCGTGGGCCCGAGCGCTTCTTCTTTTTGGGTTCTTGGGGTCTGGTGCTAACGGCTGCGTTAGCCTGGCAACATTGGCGCCAGTATTCGCGACCGACGCGGCTGCTGAGCGACGGATTAGCCGGTTGGGCCGTCTGCTTTGCGTTGCTGGCCCAATCTTCGGCTCTCACTTCGCGCTATTTAAATCCGGCGGTGTTGCAGCCACCGCCCATGCCCCGGCGCCCGGCGGGTCGGGTTTCCGTGCTGCGCTACTCGAGCCCTCAACCTCCCTTACTGTGGGAGGTCGCTGCCGTGTTGCAGGGCATGCCGACCTTGTTGATGCCGGAAGTGATCTTGGAGCGAGGCTACCTGTCCGGTCTGGCATACAGTCAGTGGGGAGCTGCGGCTGTGGATAAGTTGGGCCCGCTTGTGCGGGGGGCGCGCAATGTTCCGGTCACGAAGCCCGAGGCCCCCCTGCTTTTGAGTTGGGGCCTGACCTGGGTGCTCGAGGGCCAGGGAGACCAGTTCGCCTGGCGTCGCCTGCAGGCCGACCCCCCCCGACATTGGTGGTCCCGGCCCGCCCGCGAGAGTGCGCCAGAATGGGCCAGTCGAACGGAGGGCGACCCCTTTTCCAGCGCCTGCGTAGAAGGGCCCACGGAGGTGCCCGATGGCCAGGGCGGCCGCCTGCAGGTTGAGTGGGAGAGCGCTGACTATCAACGACTGCGAGTGGAGGGAGCGGGCCTGCTGATCAGCGCCGACCAGTGGGATCCGGGTTGGAGATGCTGGCACGATGGACTTCCGGTGCCGGTGGTAAGGGCCAATCTGGCCTTGAAGGCCTGTTGGGTGAAAGCGGGCGTGCGGGTGGTGGAATGGCGTTATCAACCTCCGTGGTGGCCAAAGTTTTGGATTTTCCACGGAACTGGCTGGCTGCTTCTGGTGCTGGTGTGGCTGGGGTTTCGCCGTCGCCCCGAACAGGAGTGAGAGCAGGACTGGTTGTGGCTCTCTGGGAACTCCCCAGCCGTGGCAAACATCCTGGTGGTGGAAGACGACTACCTGTTCCGGCAAACACTGGAAGGCATTCTGCTCCAGTTTGACCACACCGTAGCCAGCGCGGAGAGCGCTGCCGAGGCTATCGAAAGGGCCCAGTCCGAAAATTTTGACCTGTTGATCAGCGACGTGCGCATTGCGGGCGAGGTGGACGGGGTGGAAGCCCTCAAGCAAATCCGTAAGCTTCAGCCGCAGATTCGCAGTATTGTGATGACCGGCTACAGCGATATCGACGCGCCGGTGCGGGCAGCCGGTCTGCAGGCCGACGACTATCTGCTCAAGCCCTTCAAAATGCAGGCGTTGTTGCAGTCGGTGCGCAGCGTGCTCAGTTTCGAACCTCAGTCGCCCAACTTCTTGACCCGCCTCAGTTCCGTACCGGGACAGGCGGCCAGTCGTGCCTTGCGCTGGTTTTACGACATTCATCTCCAGCAGTTGCAAGAGATGCGCGAGAAGGGATTGCGTCAGTTCTTTCTGCTGATTCGCTCCAAACGCTTAAAAGTCAGCGAGGCGCTGGCTTTCTTCAGCAGTTGGGAAGAGATCGAGTTGGACTACCTCAGGGACGGTTCCCCTCAGCGTTGGGCCCAACTGGTGGTCGATTATCACCGTTGGGGTAAGGGACTGCTGCAGTTGCGGGTTCCCGATACGGTTTCGGCCACCATTTCGCTGGCTGCCTTTGAGTTGCTCTATGCCCGCATTCAGTCAGGCTTTCTGGACGTGAGTCATCTACTCAAGGCGGTGCGTTTGCTGCATTTCCCCGAGGCACGCAAACAGAATCTTCAGGATTTTTGCACCTACTATTGGGTCTGGGGGGAGTGCTCCGAGCAGGGCGATCCGTTCTTGGGCATCACGGTCAAAGGGTATCGACTGGTCAGCCTCCACTCTGGCGCAAATTCTCCGGTCCGACTTTACGAAGCGGAGGCGGAGTATCTGCCCCACAAGGGAGATCGGGTGCTGTGCCTGCCGGCCACCAAGGAATGGGCGCCGCTGCTTGAGCGCGAGGTCGAGGCGGAGCGGGCCAAGCTGCTGCACACCCTGCACGAGCATCATTTTCTTTACTACTCCAGTTACTCTATGTCGCTGCGGGCTAAATTGCCTGGCAACGGGTTGTCGGCTTTTGAGGCCTGGAAGTTGCTCCGACCCGTTTTTCAGCAGGTGGTGGGCTTCCATCATAAAGGCCAGGTTTCTGGCTGTTTCTCGCTGCGCGATATCGACTGGCCGCCCAATCAGGACTGCCATTTGAGCCACTTTAGCGATGCCGCTTACCGTGACGCTTACGCCCACTTGCAGAAGGCCGATGGCCACGTGTCCGAGTTTTTTTCTGCGCCCGAGGTGTTGCATCAGCCCCTGCCCACGCCGGCATCCGATCAGGCCGTGCTGGGGCGACTCCTTTTTGAAGTGATCTACGGTGGCCGCTATCCCGACCACAGCCTGCGAGTGCATATTCGCATGCTGGGCAAACCCGAATCGAATAAGGTGTTTGCTCCCTATCTGGAACGTTTGGGACCGCTCACGCCTTTGTTTTACCGCCTCTCTCATTCCGATCCGGGGCAACGTTTTCCCGACCTGGCTGGCGCCATTGGCGCCCTGGACGCGGCCTTTTAGGGGTCGACCCGCCAGAGTTGGCGTTCCTGAACGGAAGTGGCCAGCAGAGGGAGTTGAGGCAAGGCCAATCCCGACAATACCGTGGTGCACCCGGCCACCCATTCTACCTCGCGCCGATCCACTGCGCCGCTGCGCAGCCAGCGCCAGGGAGTGCAGGCGCAGTCCACTTCGCTGAAGGGCAGGTTGAGGGTTGGGTCTTTCCAGACCAGCACGGTTCCGTGGTCGGGTGGGTCCCCCAACCAGCGGGCCCTGACCGGTCCAATCAGGGCCAGAAAGGCCTGGGCCAGGGGGTGGGCAGGCACCTGCCAGGGCCTTTTTCCTTGCGGGTGAGGCAGGCGTATACGCAAGGGACCGGGCCAAAAAACCTGGGCCAGTGCGCTCAGGGTCGGGTCGGTCAGGGGGGGGGGTTGGTGGCTAAGCCAGGTTTCGCCTTCACGGTCGAGTTGAAAGTAGCCACATTCGCTGGGCAGGGCCACCGGCTCAGCGTTGGTCCAGGCCTTCGCCGCCTCATCCAGGAGAGGGCCGCCCTTGCGCAGCCCGCTCACCTCCAGCCGTTTCATTTCATCAAATGCTTGCCCATATACAGGTTGCCGATATCGCGAAAGCTGACCATAGCCACCACCAGCAGCAAAAGGACGATGCCTATCAAATGGATGCGGCCTTCCTTTTCGGGGTCAACGGCTCGGCCCCGCAAAGCGCCCCACCAGATGAAGACCAATCGACAGCCGTCCAGGGCCGGGATAGGCAGCAGGTTGAAGGTGGCGATGAAAGCGTTGAGGATGGCCACCAGAAAGAGCAGTTCCGGCAGGCCTTCATCACTAACATCATAGATCTGCTGCATGATGCCGATGGGTCCGGTGGTTTCCTCTTTGAGAGAGCGCCAGGTTTTGGTGAAATTGCTATAGAGGTCGCGGGCGATTTTGTAAGGGATAGTGATGATCTCTTTCATCACCATGGCCGTCGTGGTTACGATCACTTTGGCGTCCACCGGCTGCAGCTTTACGCCACATCCCTCGGCAGTGGGTTTGGGGATCTCTTCCATGGGCAGTTCTTTGAGCTCATCTTTACGAACAACCGTCAATTTAAAGGACTCGGCGGGAACGATGGGCCGCTTGGAAAGGTCGAGCAAACAGGCTTCCAATTCGGTCTGGCCGTAAACCACTTCGACTCCCTGCATGGTCAACAGTTGATCGCCGGGCAACACGCCCACCCGGGCGGCCTGGCTGCCCGGACGCACTTCGAGAACTTCGGAGGTAGCTTTTTTCTCAAAGCCAAAGGCGATAATCTCAGCCAGAATGACGCCGACGACGGCTCTGGGGCGAAAATTCTTCTCGGTCTTGAGTTGCCATGAGCCTTGCGGACCCAACAGCATCAATTCTTTGGCGTTGCGGCCCCAGGCCCGCAGTTCTTGAAGATCCTTGAGGGGCTTGCCGTTGACTTTGTCCACCAGGTAGGGCAGCTTGAGGCCATTGGGGATCAAGACTTCTTCTTGAACTTTGACCAATTCGACTTGCTTGCCCTGGCGAAAGGTGTATTTTTCATCCATGAAAAGGTCGGGGGTGATTTTCAGGTCGCGTTTCTGTTTCTTGGAATCTTGCACGGTGACGGTGACGGTCAGACCCACCTTGCCGGACATTTGATCGATGAAGTCCTGGCCGCTAATCACGCTGATGCCGTCCACCTGGACCATGTTATCGCCCGGCTTCAGGCCGGCTTTTTCGGCCGGGGTTCCTGCTCCCACCTGGGAAGCTCGCGCCAGTCGCTCCTTTTGGATGTTGCCCAGCCCCACCGTGAAACCCAAGGCCAGCAAAATCAGGGTGGCGCAAATGAAGTTCATGGTTACGCCGCCCAAAATGGTCACCGTCTTCTGCCAGGTGGACTTGGCATTGAAGTTGCCTTCCAGGTCATCGAGTTGATGGTAGACGCGGTGGGGGGGCAAAGAGCGCAAGAAGGCCTCCACCTCCGCGTCGTGTTGGGCGATGTTTTGCAAAACGCTGCCAGCCGTGGTGGGAAAATTTACCTCGCCCACCGAGGTGATGAATTGCTTGTGCCAACTGTCGTCGGCATCCGATCCAGCCTCCTCGCCCACCATGAGCACGTAGCCGCCCAGAGGAAAGAGGCGCAGGCTAAAGTCGGTGCCACCCAGGGGAAAGCCCAACAACTTGGGGCCAAATCCGATGGCAAACTGGGGGCAGCGAATGCCTGCCCAGCGGGCGGTGAGGAAATGGCCCAGTTCGTGAATGAACACGATGAAGCCGAAAGACAGGATCGCAGCCAGAATGCCAACCACGTAGGACATACCTTAAGCTTGACTGCTGGCCCGCAAAGTCCCTGCCGCAAACTGCCGCGCCCAGGCGTCCACTTCCAATAGCTGTGCCAGATCGGGTTGGGCAATCGGGGTGTGGGCCTCGAGGGTGGTTTCGATCATGCGGGGGAGGTCTCCGAAGAGGATTCGATTTTGTAGGAAGAGCTCCACGGCGACCTCGTTGGCAGCATTGAGAACGGCTGACCAACTGCCCCCTTTGCGTCCGCATTCAAAGGCCAGCTTGAGGCAGGGAAAGTCGTCCCAGCGGGGCTCTTCAAAGGTGAGCTCGCGCATGTGCTTGAGTTCCAGGCGGGACCATATGGGGGCCCAGCGTTCGGGGTAGCTGAGGGCGTAACTGATGGGGGTGCGCATGTCGGGGGGGCCGAGTTGGGCCAATACCGACCCGTCTACAAACTCTACCAGGCTGTGAATGATGCTCTGGGGATGCACCCAAACGTCGACCTGTTCCAGAGAAAGGCCAAACAGGTGGTGTGCTTCTAAGACCTCAAAGCCTTTGTTCATCAGGCTGGCCGAATCGATAGTGATTTTGGCCCCCATGTTCCAGGTGGGGTGTTTGAGGGCCTGAGCCGAGGTCAAGCCGGGCAGCTGCTCTTTGGGTAGGGTGCGAAAGGGTCCCCCGGAGGCGGTGATGATGACGCGCGCCACCGATTCCATCGGCTGCCCCTGAAAACACTGAAAGAGGGCCGAATGCTCCGAGTCGATGGGGAGTACCTGCAAGCTGTTGCGGCGGGCGGTCTCCATCATCAACTGGCCGGCTACCACCAGTGTCTCTTTATTGGCCAGAGCCAGATGCTTGCCCGCCTGCAGGGCGGCCAGGCTGGGCTGCAGTCCGGCCATGCCCACCAGCGAAGATACCAACCAGTCGGCACTGTCGATGCGAGCGGCCTCGACAACCCCGGCCATACCTCCCAGCGCCTGCATCCCTGTGCCCTGCAAGCGTTGTTCCAGTTGGGGCAGTAGCTTTTCGTCGAGCACGGCCACCACTTGAGGTCGAAAGCGCAGGGCCTGCTCGACCAACAGGTCGATCGATTGGCGGGCGGCCAGGGCCATCACCTGGAATCGGTCGGGATGGGCAGCCACTACTTCCAGCGTCTGGCGCCCGATAGATCCCGTCGATCCGATCAAAGAAATCTTTTTCATGCCTCGCTCCTCAGCCCACCATGTAGGTCAAATAAAGATAAAAGAAGGGTGCGGCAAAGGCCAGTGAATCGAAACGGTCGAGCACGCCTCCGTGTCCTCCCAGAAGCTCGCCGGCATCCTTGATGCCTACTTCGCGCTTCAAGGCCGACTCCCAGAGGTCGCCCACCTGTCCAAGCAGCGACACTCCCGCGCCCAGTGCCAGGCCATGGAGCGGAGTCAAGCCAAAATGGGGCCCCAAGGCGTAGCCCAGCCCGGCCGACAGCAACAGCCCGCCCAGGCTTCCCTCCAGCGTTTTCTTGGGGCTTAGAGCCGGACAGAGTTTGTGTTTTCCCAGCGTGCGCCCCACAAAATAGGCTCCGCTATCGGTCAAAGTGATCATACCGAGGAGTAGAGTCACCAATGCAGCTCCCTGGGGTAGGGCCCGCAACAGCACCAGAAAGCTGAACAGCCAACCTACATACATGACGCTCATCATGGTGGCGGCTGCGTCCAGCATCATGGATTGGCGCTGTTGGCTGCGCAAGACACAGAGAGTCAAAATCAGCAGGAAGCTTAGCAAAGTGGCGTGAGCCAGTCCGGCCACCCCGCCCAGCCAGGCTGAAATCAAAATCAGCAGGGTGCACAGGGTTCCAGAGCGACGTAGTGGGCGCAGTCTTTTGCGCTCCACCATGTCAAAGGCTTCGCAACTGGCAGCCAGGGCAAACAGGCTAATTTCTAGCACGAAGGGGGTTCGCCCCCACCAGATCAGAGCCAAGGAGATCACGGCCAGGATAACGGCAGTATTGATGCGCTGGCCTAGATTGGTCCAACGACCCGATGCAAGCATGCTATCCACCCCCATAGCGGCGATTGCGCCGCTGAAATTCTAAAAAAGCTTCCAGCAGCACACGTCGCGAAATCTGCGGCCAGTAGAGCGGTGTAAAGTAAAGCTCGGTGTAGGCGGTTTGCCAGAGCAAGAAGTTACTGATGCGGACCTCGCCACTGGTGCGAATCATCAGGTCCGGATCGGATTGATCACCGGTATCCAGATGCCTGGCGAAGCTCTCCTCGGTGAGTTCCTCGGGTTTGCAGCCCTGGCGCAAAAGGCGCTGGGCGGCCCGCACAATCTCGTCACGACCACCATAGTTGACGGCCAGATTGAGGGTCATCGAGCGATTCTGGGCGGTGGCGGCGGCGGTTTCCACAAACTCACGACGCACCGACTCGGGCAATTCGTCGAGGCGGCCGATGGTGCGAAAACAGATGCCGGTGCGCACCATTTTGTCGCGTTCAGCCCGAGTGTATTGCTCGAAAAGCTGCATCAAAACTCGCACTTCCGTCTCGGAACGGCGCCAGTTTTCCACCGAAAAGGCATAGGCAGTCAAACACGGTATGCCAAATTCCCGGCATGTCTCCATGACCAGCCGAAAGGCTTTGACTCCGGCTCGGTGTCCAAAAACGGCGGGCAGATGACGCTCCTGGGCCCAACGCCGGTTGCCATCCATAATCACAGCCAGGTGACGAGGCAGGCGAGTCAAATCCAGTTGGCGGAGCAGTTCACTTTCGCTCAAGGCGGGCTTCCTTTGCAATTCGTTCAAACTCGGTATAGGTTACCAGCAAACACAGGCCCTGGCTCTCCTGGCGCTGGCCCACCACCAGCAGTCGCCCCTTGCCCAGGCACGGGTAGGGCGGACAGGTGAGGAAAACGCGAAAAGGCCTGGCTTCTGCCAAGGCCTCCACAAATTCCCAGCCGAGCCATTCTTCTCCGGGGGTCAACTAGATCTCCATGATCTCCTTTTCTTTTGAATCGGTATGCACGGCGATGTCGGTGGCGACTTTGTCGGTCAGCTTCTGAAGCCGGTCCTGGGCTTTCTTCAGATCGTCCTCGCGCAGGTCCTTGATGCCCTTCAGTTTTTCCAGAGCATCCCGGCGCACTCCTCGCAGGGCCACTTTGGCTTCTTCGGCCCGGGTGCGCACGCCTTTGGCCAGGTCTTTGCGGCGGTCTTTGGTCAGAGGCGGGAAGATCAGACGGATCACCTGGCCGTCGTTTTGTGGACTGACACCCAGGTCAGACTTGTGAATGGCTCGTTCGATAGCCCCGATCTGGGTGCGGTCATAGGGTTGAATCACCAGGGTGCGCGCTTCTGGCACGGAAATGTTGGCCACGCCGTTGAGAGGCATTTCCGACCCATAAGCCTCCACCGGCAATTTCTCGATCATGCCTGGAGTGGCTCGACCCGTGCGAACATTGGAGAAATCGCGCAGCATCGAGTCCACGCTCTTTTTCATTTTTTCTTCGGTTTCTTTAAAAAAGCTCTCCTCGAGCATAGGTTCAGGCCTCCTCCTTGACGATGGTTCCGATTTCTTCTCCCAGAATCATGCGTTTGATGTTGCCGCTCTGGGTGATGTCGAAAACTGCGATGGGCAGGCGATTGTCCATACAAAGGGAGATGGCCGTGGCGTCCATGACTTGCAAACCAAGCTGAAGGACGTCGATGTAGGGCAATTTGGTGAATTTCTTGGCGTTAGGATTCTTGACGGGGTCGGAGTCGTAGACTCCGTCGACCTTGGTGCCCTTGAGAATGACCTCGGCACCGATTTCAAGGCCGCGCAGGGCGGCACAGGTGTCGGTGGTAAAATAGGGGCTGCCGGTGCCTCCCGCGAAGATCACGATTCGCCCCTTTTCCAGATGGCGCTGGGCGCGCCGGCGGATAAAGGGTTCGGCCACCTCTTTCATTTCGATGGCGGTCAGCACGCGAGTGGTTGCGCCCAGCTTTTCAAGGGCGTCCTGCAGCGCCAGCGCGTTAATAATGGTGGCGATCATGCCCATATAGTCGGCATTGGCTCGTTCCATTTTGGGGGCCATGCGGCCACGCCAGATGTTGCCGCCACCCACGACCACGGCCACCTGCACGCCCAGAGCGCGGATTTCTTTGAGTTCTTGGGCAAACTGGACCACGATGGCGGGGTCGATACCAAACCCGGCCGTTCCGGCAAATACCTCGCCGGAGAGCTTGAGCAGCACTCTGCGATAGGGAAGATTGGGGGTCGGTTCGACACCCTCAGGGGCGTTTCGGTCGGACAGGGCTTGGCTCACAGATTACTCCGATATGTGGGTTAGCCGCGCGGATGCGGCAAGTGGCCGGGGTTTCTTAGCGCTTGAGGCCCATTCCTCCCTCACTCCAAGTTGATCAGATAGTCCACGTAGTTATAAAGCTCTGGAAACTTCTCGCTGAGGTTCTCGCGGAAGTTCTCGGGCTTGTAGAAACTGTCCGGCTCCGGTCTGGTCAGATAGGCTTCTACCGCCTCGGCCATCATCTCGCCGGAACTGTCGCGAGCCCGGTCGGTAAGAAAGGGCGTCTGCCCCTGAGCCTCGCGTTTACGGGCCAATTGGAACAGTTCTTCCACTTTCTTTTCGTGAGTTTCACGGGTTTGGGGCAGTTCTTTGCAGATCCAGTCGACGGCGTGACCGAGTTCATGCAACACGACCCGGTGCTTGCCAGAGCGTGGACTGGGATTGGGAACCACGCTGTCGTGCAAAATCACCAGCCGGTTTTCCGGGTAGTTGGCTCCCAAATTCTGTTGAAAATCCAGCCCGGTGATGGCCTGATAGCTGGGCAGGGTCATGGCACGCACGTTTTTGCCTCGATAATTTACGTAGGGAACCACGTAGATTCCGTCACGCGGGCGCACCTGCTCCCCCGTGTGTTCGAGCAATCCTTGATTGATATCCAGAAAGGCCTGGCTCCAACGCGCAAAGCCGTCCGGATCAAGTTTGGGGTCAAAGCCCAGTGTTTCGGCCAGATATTCCAGATGTTGAGGGTCACGACCGATGGCCACGGTGAACCCCAGTTCTTGATTGGAAATTTCGTGCAGTCTGGTCTGCAGGTCGGGCGCCGCCCCATACTTTTGATAATCTTCGTCGGCCTGGCCGCGCAAAGGTCCAAATATTTCGGCCACGGCCTTTTCCACCAGGGGGCGTCCTTTGGTGACGATTTCGTCGATCTCGGAGTCTTCCAGGGTGTGCAAAATCGGGGTATCGGCCAACGTCTGATCATCCTTAAGCACGGCCACCGCCAGGTGCTCGTCTTGGAAGCGCTGCAGCCAGGGGGTCGGAAAGGCCGTGATGTCGGTCTGCAATTGGCCTACGTAGCCATCCTGGAGCCGACTGGAGCGAATCAAGGACCCGGCCAGTTGGCCTTCGGCAGAATTGAGGGGGCGCGACTGGACAAGCGTCTGGTTCGATATTTGCATGTCTTGAGCATGGCCCGAGGGCCTCAAGAAAAGCTGAAAGCCTTAGAGCCAGGCCAGACTCCGCTCCACGGCTCGCTTCCAGAGGGCATAGCCGGCCGGGTCGCAAGTCTGAGGGGCGAACTCGCGGTCCACCTCGCGCAGGCTCAATAGTTCCTCGGGCCGGCTCAGCCAGCCCAGGCCCAGGGCCGCTAGCGCGGCCGCCCCAAAGGCCGTCGACTCGACCACTTTCGGTCTTTCCACGGTTACGCCCAGTTGGTCGGCCTGGAACTGCATCAGCCAGTTGTTGGCGCTCATGCCTCCATCCACTTTCAGGCGAACGGGACGGCTGCCCAGATCGGAGGCCATGGCCTCGACAACGTCGCGCACCTGGAAAGCCACCGATTCCAGCACCGCTCGCACCACATGGGCCCGGCCACTACCGCGGGTTACTCCAAACAGGGCCCCCCGAGCCTGACTGTCCCAGTAAGGGGCGCCCAGGCCCGTGAAGGCGGGCACAAAGACGACCCCTTCGCTAGACTCCACCTGGCGGGCCATTTCTTCGCTCTCCGAGGCTTTCATCAACAGTCCCAGTCCGTCGCGCAGCCACTGCACGGCCGAACCGGCCGAGAAAACGCTGCCTTCCAGCCCATAGCTGATCTTGCCGCCGATCTTCCAGGCGATAGTGCTGAGCAATTTGTGCTTGGACAGAACCGGGCGGTCGCCGCACTGCATCATGAGAAAGCAGCCGGTTCCGTAGGTGTTTTTGCCTTCACCTGGCTGAAAACAGGCCTGCCCAAAGAGAGCGGCCTGTTGATCGCCGGCGATTCCCATCACGGGAATCTCGCAGCCCAACCACTCGGCCTTGACCGTGCCCAGGTGGCCCACGCTTTCGACCACCTCGGGCAAGATGGCCGCCGGGATGCCAAAGCGATCCAGCAGAGTCTCATCCCAGTGGCCCTTTAAATTGAAGAGCATGGTGCGGCTGGCATTGGAGATCTCCATGCGGTGCACCCCGCACAGGCGCTGCAACAGGAAACAGTCCACGGTTCCGAAAGCGATTTCACCATTGCGGGCGGCCTCACGGTGCTCGGGATGATTTTCCAGCCACCAGGCAATTTTGCTGGCCGAGAAATAGGCATCGGCCACCAGTCCGGTGCGTTGATAGATATCGTCTCCGTTTTCGTTGCGCCAACGCTCCGCAATCTCTGCGCTGCGTCGACACTGCCACACGATGGCAGGACCCAGGGGGCGGCCGCTGCTGCGTTCCCAAAAAAGACTGGTCTCGCGCTGATTGGTGAGGCCGATGCCGGCCACCTGAGAGGCCTCCCTGTTGGCGTTTTCCAGGGCTTCGCGGCAGCCGTCCAGCACGCTGCTCCAGATTGATTCGGGGTCGTGGCTGACCCAGCCGGGCTGTGGGTAGTGTTGCGGAATCTCGCGGTAGCTGCGACCCAACAGTCGTAATTGGCGGTCAAGCACCAGCACGGTGGTTCCGGTGGTGCCCTGATCAATGGCGATAAGTGCGTCTTTCATGGCGGACGGTTCCCTCTTGGCGGCAGGGCTTCCTGGGTAGGCGAGGAACCCCGCCCAGCATGTCAGCCGTCCTAGCTATCGGCACCGCTAAAGGTGCTTTTGTACTCGCCGAAACCCCCGACGAATGGAAATTGATCGGCCAGGGACTGACCGGCCTTCACGTCAATTGCCTGCAGTCCACTACCGACGCTCAATTATGGGCCGGAACGGCCGCCAACGGGCTTTCTTATACCGCCAATCTGGAAGATTGGCACCCGGTTGTCAACGATCTAAGTGGCCGCGGGATATATAGCATGGTCTTTCATCCCAAGCAGCCCAAGGTGATTTTGTGCGGAACCGCCCCCGCGTCGCTTTTTCTCAGTCTGGACCGCGGTAAGGAATTTCAGGAATTGCCGGCCTTGCGCAAGCACCCCTCTTCGGACAAGTGGGGCTATCCCGAGGCGCCCTATCGCAGCCGACTTCATCGTCTTTATTTGCATCCCCACGATCTGGACGTGGTCTACGCGGCCGTGCTCAGCGGGGGCTTCTACCTAAGCGGCGATGTTGGACAAACCTGGCAGGAGCGCAGTAAGGGTCTGGGGCGGGTAGTGACCGACCTGCAAGGTCACGCCCTGCTGCCGGGCCGTCTCTATGCCTGCAGCCCCATCGGTTTTTATGTGACCGAGAATCTGGGCGAAGAATGGATGGAGCGCAATCACGGCCTGGCTTATCTCAACACGGGAGTGCTGGCCGTTCATCCTGAGGAGCCCAATGTGGTCTTTCTCAGTTCCCACAATTCCGCCGAGGGCGGTGGTACGGTCTACCGCAGTTCTAATGCCGGGCAGCGCTGGGAGGCCTGTGAGGGACTTCCTTTTGCGGCCAATTTGCGCTACACGGCCATGGCCATCACTCACGACCGCTTTATGGTGGCCAACAACCACGGCGATATCTTTTTGAGCCGCGATCTCGGGTCTACCTGGGGCAAGATCCGCACCGCGCTGCCTCCGGTCACCTGTTTAAAGCTGATTACCACCTAGCAAGTTCTACCAAGGCGAAAGGAATCTACCCGTGGCAAATTTATGGCAGTACGAGACAATCAAGGCCTCCCAAGATGACCTGAAGGACGACCTCAATCGTTTGGGGAAATTAGGTTACCAGGTGATTCACCTCAAAGAGGCCCCCGACCATTACTTTGTGATTCTGGCCCGGGACACGGGTCGCCCGATTGATGAGGGCGAGGACAGGCACGAAGACTGGCTGGTGGATGTAGTCACCGGACCGGAGAGTCACCTTACCTGATGGCACGTAAAGTTGAACAGCGGCTCAGTTATTGTCTGAAGCATCAAGATCGTCTCACCGATACCCGCTGTTCGGCATGCCTGAAGCCGATTTGCGAAGAATGCACACTGGCGACCGAGTCTGGAAAGTTCTGCGGCAACGAATGCTACGAAAAGCGCCTTCAGTCAGACCAGCGCGTGGCCGAAATGAAAGTCAAAGACGCCGCCGCCCGTGGACCCCAGATGATGCGGACCATCTTGGGTTGGTGCTTCACCTTCTTGATGATCGCCGCCCTCTACTTCGTTTACATGAATCTTCCCATCGCCTGGAAGGGCTGGCTGGCCAAAAGCTTCAAGGGTCTGTGGAAGGCCGTCAAAGGGGCCTTCGGGCATTGAGCTAAGCCCCTCCCACCCCGTCCAGTACGCCCGGCCCCCCAGCCGGGCGTATCTATTTCAAGCCAACTGACGCGCCGGTAACTTCTCTTTCACACTCTTTTCAGTACGATTGCGTATTCTGAATTCAGAGGTCACACGAGAGAGGAGGTAAGTCCGAAATGAGCGCTGTCAAGACCGAAGCCAAAGCCGAATTTCTCTGCAGCTGCGGACGTACCTTCGCCCACGAAATCAGCCTCAAGCGTCACTGCTGGGTGACCGGCCACACGGCCGAAGCTATCTCCGAAGCCGCCGCTCCCGTAGCGGAGGCTCCTGCGGCCACCCCCAGCGTAATCGCTCCGGTAGAAGTTACCCTGGCCGCCGTCGATGTGGTAGACGAAGCCATTCGTATCCTGCGCGAGAAGCAGATGGCTCAAATCGCCTTTGAAGCCCGTCAAGCCCGTGAGCGCCAGGTGCGCGCAGCTCTCGATTGCGCCAGCGCCGCCGTTCAGCAAGGCGTTCAGAAGGCGGCCGAAACCACCCTGGCGGGTGCTGAAGTGGTTCGCCAGTCGGCCATCCTGGCCCTGCGGATGCTGTTGATGATTCTGGTCTGTGGCGGCTTACTGCTGGCCGGTATGGGCGTGGGACGCTTGCTGGCCACCCCGGCCGATGCTTCCTCGGCCGCCCCCGCCGCCCAGCGTCAACTGGTCGGTCACCAGGCCGCTCGCTAAGCCAGTTTAGTAATTTTAGACCAGAAGCTTGACAAAGGCTTCACACATGAGATACCTTGCAGAAGTCGTCGCGGGGTGGAGCAGCCAGGTAGCTCGTCGGGCTCATAACCCGGAGGTCGTGGGTTCAAATCCCGCCCCCGCAACCAAATAGAAACCCAGTAGAAATGCTGGGTTTCTTCGTTTTCCAGGGTTGTGGTGCGTGCGGGAAAGTGAGTCAGCGCTACCGGACCCGCGCGGAGCGGTGGAAGACGCGACCGCCTGGGGCCATTGCATCACTCCGGTCGATTGAGCGTCCCTCCGCGCACCTCCCGCAGGCGCCGCCAGGCGATCGGAATCATCTGGCGGACGCGATCGCTCAGAGAATGATGGGAAAGTTCGTGCAGAATGGCTGCTGGGTTGCGGTCGCGCAGGACCAGAGTGTCCAGGGCTTCCGTTGTCCCCCAGTCCAGCAGCTCGATAGCGCACTCATCATAATCACTGCTCTCCAATCCCAGCCGGAAGACGTCCCAGTATTGCAAATTGCCTCGTTGGATTAAAGCACGCGCCGCGGCAAAGCGGTTTGAAGTCAATGCGGTTTCTAACATTTCCTCTTCCGGCTCGCCGAATTCTTGCAGATAATCAATCACTTCACGACACGAGCTGCCGCGATGCAGCAGTTCCCGAGCCCGGGTAAGTCCGCAGCGGCTACCAACCTCCAGCAAAAATTTGAAGGCCGATTTCGAGACAGCAATTTCAACAGCCGAATCTCGGTGGGTACGGGCGAGTCCGCGCAACGCATTCATTCGATAACAAGTCTCGCTGAGCGCAACTAGCTCGGTCTTCGAGAGCTGTTCCCAGTCGGCCAGGCAACCTGCGGCTCTTTCTCGGATCTTGAGCTCTGGGTGCCGGAGCAGCGGCCGCACTTCTTCGGCAAAGCTTGCGTCTAAGAAGTCCAGCATCGACAGGAGCAAATTGGGGTGGGTGTTCGGATTGACCTGGCCGCAGAGTGCCTCCCGATCTTGCTGGCGAAGCCAAATTCGGGCTTGCTCACACTCAGGGCCTCTTTGGATACCTCCCAGCTTTCTCGGTATTAGCGCCAGATGGCCGCATCCCGAAGTTCGGGGTCGCCGCTTAAGATAGCCCGGTCTGTCAAAAGCTGTGCGCACCGGGAACATCCGTATATTTGGTGACAAAGGCCGAAAGGGGGCCTTGCTTAGCTCAGTCTTTCTCCGGCAGGGCCGAGTTCGTAACACCTCCTCCCTGGTTGGCCGGCCATGGCCGGGGGTTTGGTGTGTCGGGAGATGACTATGCTATTCGAGTGGGCTGTGCCGGCGAAATCCGGGCGCTACAAGCAAGCCCTACGCGCTGGCCAGCCTCATCCATGAATAGGAGCAGGGCTCTCAAAATACTCGTTTCGCGAGCCTCTTCGTGCAGGGTAATCCAGGGAAACGATGCCTCTCATCTCCGCGACGTCCAGCCCACCATCGACCCTGGATAAACAGAAAGAGGAGCCCGAAGGCTCCTCTTTCTGCTTAGAGGTGAGGCTGTATTTTTAGGCGCCCAGCACGTAGCGCACAAAGCGCTTGACGCGGATGTTCTCACCCAGCTTGGCGATCGATTCCTTGATGACATCCAGAACTTTCTTGGAGTCGTCTCGGATATAATCCATCTCCAACAGGCAGATGTTAGAGAAATACTTGTCGATCTTGCCTTGAGCGATCTTCTCGGCGATGTTCTCGGGCTTGCCCTCTTCCATCGCGACCTTCTTGTAGCCGTCGAGTTCGGCCGCCAGGGTTTCCTGAGGCACCTCTTCGCGACTGACATAGTCGGGCTTCATGGCCGCCACCTGGAGGGCAAGTTCATTGACCAGCGACTTGAAATCGTCGGTCTTGGCAACGAAGTCGGTTTCGCAGTTGACTTCGATGAGCACGCCCACCTTGCCACCCAGATGGATGTACGAGCCCACCGCGCCTTCAGCGGTCACCCGGTCGGCCTTTTTCTCAGCGCGGGAGATGCCTTTCTGGCGCAGCCAGTCGGCCGCTTTATCCACCTGCAGGGCGTTCTGCGCGAGAGCTTCCTGACAGTCTTTGATGCCGGCTCCGGTCTTCTCCCGAAGCTCCTTCACTAATTGAGCACTTACCTTGGACATAATTGCTTTCCTTCGATTCTTTAAGAGTCGGCGCGCCAGACACCCACACGAACTTCTTCGGTGGCGCCTTCATCGGTGGTGTAGACCACGGTCTCGGTCTCCACTGTAGCAGCAAAGAAGCTCTCCGGGGATCCGAGCGAACCTTCTTCACCATCTTCCGAGTTTTCCATGCCCGGCAGGCTGGCTTCGATTTCGGCCTTAGCTTCAATGATAGCGTCCGCAATTTTTCCGGTAATCAGGCGAACGGCGCGAATGGCGTCGTCGTTGCCCGGGATGGGGAAGTCGATCTCATCGGGGTCGCAGTTGGTATCCACGATAGCCACCACGGGGATACCCAGACGCCGAGCTTCCTGCACGGCGATGTATTCTTTGCGAGGATCCACGATATAGATGGCTCCGGGCAGAGCGGGCATGTCTTTGATGCCGCCCAGGAATTTCTCGAGTTTGATGCGCTCGTCTTCGAGGCGCTTGACTTCCTTTTTGGGCAGGCGGTCGAAGACACCGACTTGCTTCATCTCTTCCAGATTCTTGAGACGCTCGACGCGCTTTTGAATGGTCTTGTAGTTGGTGAGCATGCCGCCCAGCCAGCGCTGCGTCACAAAGAATTCACCGCAACGAACTGCGTCTTCCTTGATGGTGTCCTGGGCCTGCTTCTTGGTTCCCACGAAAAGAATAGGGCGGGGTGAGCCGATTTGCTCTTCACGAATTTTGTACTCGTCGTAGTCGAAATGGCCCTTGGCCACAGCCTTCACAAAGTTGAAGGCCTCTTTGAGTTTGACCACGGTCTTCTGCAGGTCGATGATGTAGATGCCATTGCGCTCAGTAAAGATGTAGCGCGACATCTTGGGGTTCCAGCGCCGAGTTTGGTGGCCGAAATGCACACCCGCTTCAAGCAACTGTTTCATGCTAATAATAGCCAAAGGATTATCCTCCCGGTTTGCGTTTAGCCCCTGCGCATCCACCTCGTTCAAGAGGTCAACCGGAACGCGCCGGGCATGAATGTCCCGCCTTGCGACGAGCGGTGCCGATGTTACCATAGTTTTGCCAGACCGTCAAATTTTGGGCGGATCTTGAGGCCCAGCGCCCGAAGCCAGCAGACATGCTCAGCCCCCGCCTGCAGGCCGTAGCCGCTCAGATTTGCGCACCCGTACACGCCGACATCGGCACCGACCACGCCAAACTTCCACGCTATTTGCTGGACCACGGTCGTGTCGAGCGCATTATCGCTGTAGAAAAGCATGCGGGACCCTACGCCCGAGCCTGTCGGGCGCTGCAGGGCTACGCGGCCGAAGTCCGCCGCGGAGACGGTTTGCAACCACTGCTGAGTGCCGAGACCAACAGTTTGAGTATCACCGGCCTGGGCGCTCTCAATATCGTCCACATCCTCAAGTCCCATCCTGACCGACTGCCGGCGTGCCTGGTTCTGCAGCCCATGGACGAGTGCCAACCTGTTCGAGAATGGGGTTTGGATCACGGATTCCACCTGCTGGCCGAGCATTGGGCGGAACCACATGCCGTTTTAACTTTTGGCCGGGGCACGGGCGACGACCCGGCCTATGCAGGGCTGCCGCGGCCAGCCGCCCTGCGTTTTGGGCCTCACTTGCTGGGCCAGCCGGGCTGTAGACCACGATTGCTGAGCTTGCGCTTGTGGATTGAACAACACCAGAAGCCCCGATATTTTGCCGACCTGCAAAGCTGCATCGGCGAAGCGCTGGAGCATTGTTCGAATTAAGGGGCCGTTCCCAAAATGACATACATACATAGACAACTTATCCCGAAGCTTTCAGATATTTTTGAGGCGACTGTGGAATGCCTCACTTTATGAACATTCAGCCGCCACTTTCGGGAGGGATGCCCCGCCCTCTTCCTCAACCGGTTCAGGCTCACGACCACCAACGGGGCCAGGAAGACCTTTATCGCAGCACCGCCCGTGACGCGCCACTCGCGGGCCCTGGGTCACTCTGGTGGGCGGCGGAAACTGGGGCTGGGCCATCTTGCCCACCCCTCCGGCCTCCTGGCAGACGCCGGTAATGTGGCGCAAAGCGTGGGCATCCAGGCCGACGCCGTGGAGGACCTTGTCGAGGCACGACGCCTGAATCGACCTGATTTTCTGGTGAGCGGCTCCACCAAAGGGGTGGGCGCGGGATTGTTGCTGACCGGAACGCTGAGCGGAGAGCCCAGTTTGCAAATGCTTGGCAATCTGGTGTGTTTGGGCGGACTGGTCCTGCATTATGTGCCTCTAACGACAATTTGAAACAAATTCAGCAGGAGCCTGCCCCTTGCAGTTTAATTGGCTGCCCCACACGACGAGGGGAGTGGATATCAATGACAGAGGAACGGTCTTTTCAACTGCTGGAATCGACGAGCGAGCCCGCCGTGCATCAGTCTCCCAACTACTGGCGTCTGGTGCAGGCCTACCGCAGTTATGCCGAGCAGGGCGCGTCGGCCCAGGAGTGCGCCTTGCGCCTCACGGAAATCACTCACCCGGGTTTGCGTCGTTATCATTTTCCGCCTGTCCCGTCTCTGGCGGTGGACGGGCAGGAGCATTCCGAGCGCCTGAACGGCCTGCTGCATGAGATGGTGGATGCCCTCAACAGCGGCGATCGAGCCGGTCTGGCAAGACACTTTCAAGCGGCCACTCACTGTTTTCACGAACTGAGCGCGCTGGCCGTCCGCGGGAGCTAATCAGCACGCTTCCGATGCAACGTGTGCTGGCGTGTTTGGCATTGACGGCAGCGGCCTGGTCTCAACCGGCCTCGCTAACCTGGGCCAGGACTCAGGTGGTTCCCCTGTTCGAAGTTTACCAAAGACTGCATCAATCTCCCGAGTTGTCTTTCCAGGAGAAGGAAACTTCGGCTTTTCTTTGCGGGGAACTGCGCAAACTGGGCGTTGAAGTGAACCCCATCGGGGGGAGCGGATTGGTGGGCGTGATGCGCAACGGTCCAGGCCCCACAGTGATGGTGCGCACCGACCTGGATGCTCTGCCGGTGGTCGAGAAAACGGGGCTACCCTATGCTTCCCGGACGACTGGGGTAATGCACGCCTGCGGCCACGACATGCACATGACGACCTTTTTGGGAGTGGCCCGCTATTTGAACCAGGCTCGCCAGCGTTGGAGCGGAACGTTATTGCTGGTGGGAGAGCCAGCCGAAGAGATTGGTGAAGGGGCCCAAAAGTTACTCCAAGACGGACTTTTCGAGCGTTTCCCCAAGCCCGATTTCGCCCTGGCTTTACACGTGGAACCCAACCTTGAGGCCGGCACGGTCGGCTACAGGTCGGGCTACCTGATGGCCTGCGCTGACCTGGTCAAGGTCACCATGCGCGGTCGCGGAGGACACGGCGCCACACCTCACTTGACGGTGGATCCAGTGGCCCAGGCGGCACGATTGATCGTCGATTTACCCTCGATTCCCAGCCGAGAAATCAGTGCCTTGGAGCCGGTTGTGATCAGCGTGGGGATGATTCAGGGAGGAACCAAAAGCAGTATCGTCCCAGAGCGATGTGACCTGCAGATGACGGTGAGGACCTTCGCCCCCGATACACGTCAGCGAGTGTTGCAAGCCATTGAACGCAGGGCCGTTGCTATCGCCGCTGGCGCTGGTGCGCCCGCCCCGCTTATCGAGGTGGATCCTGAGCCCACCCCCGCCCTGTTCAACGACCCGCAATTGGTGGAGCGCCTGCTTCCCACTCTTCGAAAGGCGCTGGGGGAAGAGCGGGTGAAGGCGGTAGAACCGGCCATGATCGCCGAAGACTTCAGTCAATACGGATTGGCGGGGGTGCCCAGCGTGATGTTTCTATTGGGCGCCACCGAGACCCCTCGCCTGCAAGCCTTGCGTCAGAGCGGCAGCCCGCCGTCGCTGCATTCCTCCACCTTCTATCCAGACTTCGAGCCGGTGCTGGTAACCGGGGTGGGAGCGATGAGCGAGGCCCTGATCGACCTGCTCCAGAAGAACTGATCGGCATACGCCAGCGGCGGAAGGTTCATAGGGTTTTCACACATCTATTCCGCGAACAAGCTAAGGTAGCCAACATGATTACCAATTCCTTAAGCACGGTCGCGAGATTGCCAGAACGCCCCCGCGCCGCCCACACGGCCCCCGCAGTTCAGGCTGCGAACTCAGCCCCCGTCGACACAGTGGACCTTAACCCGGTCAGCGGGCGGGGGCCCGGTGCCAAGAGCCTGGCCCAAACGGGCCAGGACACGGCCGTGCAAGTGCTCAAAGTACTCAGCTTCAACACCATGTTTGACTGCCAGGCAGGAGTAGAGGTTATCGCTGACCTGATTCGCACCAGCGCAGCCGATCTAGTGGGCTTGCAAGAGGTCAACGAAAGCACCGAAAAACTGGCCAACAGCCTGGGGATGCATTTTTTGCAGCAAGACAAACGTACCGGCCTGCTCAGCAAGTATCCCATTGAGCAAGTCAGCGACCGCAAATACGGCGTTCAAGTGACTCTGGAGAATGGTCAGAAAGTGGCTTTCTGCAACGCTCACCTGGTTTCATACCCCAACCAGATGTATCAATTGAAAGGCTTGACCACGGCTGGCGGTGGACCGGCCATAAGCACAGAGTCCCAGGCCATCTGGTGGGCGAACAAGACTCGGGGCTGGGAATTTAGAAACATGATCGGCGACGCGGATAGCTTCAAGCTTCCCGCCATCTGCACGGGCGACTTTAACGAAGCTTCCCATCTGGACTGGACGCCCGAGGCCGTAGCCGCCGGGACGCAGCCGCTGAAAGTGGCCTGGCCGGGCAGCACCCAATATGAGAAGGCCGGCTTCAAGGACGCATACCGTGAGTTTCATCCAGACGAGGTAGCCTTCCCAGGCCACACGTGGACTCCCACGGCCTTGCCCGACGACCCCGAACATAAGCATGACCGCATCGACTTTGTGCAGTATCGCGGCACCGAATTAACTCTCAAGGACGTGAAGATCGTGGGCGAGAGCCCGACCACCAGCGACCTGGTGATAGAGCCCTACCCGTCTGACCATCGTGGAGTTTTGGCCACTTTTGAGGTTGCCGCGCCCCGCTAGTTTATGGCACCCGACGCGCGCACTTTGCTCAATATCGTCTCTAACTGTCAGGCGGAACTGCGCATCTGTGCCTACGAACTGGGCGGACGCATTCATTGCAGCTTGAGGGCGGTTCGGCCGCCCTCAAAGGACTGGAACTGGGCGCCAGACAGAATAGCTGGCGCTGTCTTTGTCTATTTGCATCCGCGTAAGGGAATCGGAGCCAATTCTCGAACCCCTCCAGATAATTTGGGAGAGGACGGCAATTCGCATGTGTAAAAAGATTTTGTTGGGCCTGATCGCAATCGGAGTGGTTGCAGCAGCCTTTGCTGAGCCCTGGAGAAAGAAAGAGCCTCCCGACCCGGCCCAACGGGCCGAGATGCGTCGAAAGCACCTGGAAGAATTGCATCAGAAGCTCGCTCTCCAACCCGACCAAGAGGCGGCCTGGCTGGCGTTTGTAGAGAAGACGCAGCCTCCGCCGCCGCCCGAACGCGAGGACTTTGGCAAACTGAAGGCTCCACAGAGACTGGAACGGATGCTGGAGCATTTGCGCCAACAAGAGGCGAACCTGGAATTACATCTGGCCGCCCTAACAGAGTTGTACCACCGACTGACCCCGGAGCAGCAGGAAGTTTTTGACCGTACCCCTCCGCCGCCCCATTTTCCTCCACCCCCTCGGCCCGATCCAGACGCTCCCTGATGTAACTTTCGTCCTCGCATCGGGCGGGGTAGGGATAGGTTGGATTTATGATGTCCCCCTTGGCACGTGAGCGTTGGTGTTGCCGATGAGCCGGAGCCTGCGTGGCCTATTGTGGAGGGGGACGAGCTTGCGAGTAGAAGGGCCCGTGAATTTGAAGCGGATGATATTGGAGCAAACATGTGGCGCATCATCACCGGATGGCTGGTAATTTTTTGTCTTTGGTTGCCGTGGCCGGCACTGGCAGACAGCGGTTATTCGACGGATGAATTGGATAAACTGGTGGGCCCCATCGCCCTCTACCCGGATCCGTTGCTGGACACCGTGGTGGCGGCGGCGGCTCAACCCGACCAGCTTCGAGCGGCCAATCAGGCGATTGCTCAGGGACAGAGCAGTCCCAGTACGAACTGGGATGAGAGCGTTCAGGCGGTTTACTCCTATCCTGACGTGGTCTCGATGATGAACAAAAATCAGGAATGGACTCGAGCCGTCGGCTGGGCTGGCGTGAACCAGGTGGGCGACCTGATGGATGCGGTGCAACGCTTTCGATACCAGGCGCAAACCGCTGGCAACCTGCAAACCAACGACAAGGTGCAGGTCATCGAAGAGGGCACCACGGTCCGCATTGAGCCGGCCAACCCGGAAATCATCTATGTGCCCACCTATATGCCTCAGACGATCATAGTCGAGGATGACTCTGACGACTATGATGCGTTGGTCGCGTGGGGACTGGGCGTTGCCACCACCTCGCTGCTCTGGTCAAGCATGTATCACTGGGGCAGTGGCTGTTGGTATCACCCACCATACGGCTGGCGGCCTGGGGTAGCCCACTATGGAGCCTACGGATGGCAGGGCAGCGGTATCTACAACCGCAACAATGTGTGGAATCGGAGCACCAACATCAATCGCCCGATCAACATCAACAATATCAATACCGGAAACATTTTCGCGGGCAATCGACCGGGCAATCGGCCCGGGGGGGGTAACCGACCGGGAACGGGCCATCGGCCCTCGGCAAGCCCGCGCCCGGCGGAGCGACCGGCTGTTTCTCAGTCGGGGGCTTGGGGCGGGCAATCGGGACTGAATGGGTCGCGACCCAATTTCCCCTCTCAGCGCCCCTCGAGTGGAAGCTTTCCGTCGACGGGCTATTCTCGCCCGTCGGGAGGGTTTTCATCCCAGCATTCCTCCTCAGG
>JADMJV010000007.1:0-18716 GCA_018780265.1 bacterium | reverse complement strand
CCCCCCCCCCCCCCCCCCCCCCCCCCCCCCCCCCCCCCCCCCCCCCCCCCCCGCAGCTTTAGTCGAGGCGGCGGAGGAGGTCGAAGAAGATGAGGAAGTTGATTTGGAGTCTGACGCTATCCCTGTCGGTCCTGGGGATGCGTGCCGGGTGGTGCAAGCCTCTGGCGTTTTCCACACCGGAGGAGGCGGTGAAGGCTCTCACCCATGCTCTGGCTGCTAAGGACGAGAAGCCGCTGGAGAACCTGTTTGGACCTGAGGTTCAAAAAATACTGGACCCGAGTCCTGAACTTCGCAAAGAGTCTCGACGTCTGGTCCAGATTTTGTTGAAGGAACGCTGGAAGCTGTCCTACCTGGACGATAACCGCAAACTCCTCCGCCTGGGCAAAGAGGGGTGGCCCTTTCCGGTCACCTTGTTCAAGTCCGCTGATGGCTGGAAGTTTGATACTTCGGCCGGAATCGAGGAGGTGCGCAATCGACGCATCGGGACTAACGAACTGGTTAATTTAGAGACATTGACCTGCATTATGCTCGCCGAGGAAGATTACTACCGGCGCGACGCCAATATGGACGGGGTTCGCGAATACTCCAGCAGCTTTTGGAGCAGCACGGGAAAGCACGATGGACTCTATTGGGATGTGAAGCCCAATCAGCTCGTCAGTCCTCTAGAGACGGCTCTGAAAGACTCGGCCAGTTACTCTCGCCAGCGGGCCAGGGGAACTCCATGGTGGGGTTATCGCTATCGGTTTTTGAGCGGTCAGGGCAGCCACGCTGCAGGAGGAGCGTTTGACTACAAAGTCAATGGATTTCAGGTGGCGGGTTGGGCTGTGATCGCCTATCCTGTGAGCCATGCTTCGAGTGGCTATAAGACGTTCATTTGCAATCAAAATGGAGCGGTCTACCAGAAAGACCTGGGCGTCGACACCCGTAGCCTGGCTGAACAGATCACGGTATTTGATCCGGGAAATGGATGGGAGTTGGTGGATCCGGAGGACTTACCGCGCTAGCAGAGCGTCCGGTAAGTCCAACCCGCAGGGAGGACAGCGGACACCCCCAAAACGGGCATCTTCTCAGTACAAAGTGTGCCGGCCCGGGGTAGGGACGAATTCACCGGACGCCATACTCTCCAGGCACCCGGATCAGTTGGTCAGTCCCGCCAGTTCTCGTAGGGCGGCTACGTTAGTCAGGGTGAGGGTTTTGGCTTTTTCTTTGATCCAGCCGTTCTTTCGGAACTTGGATAGGGTGCGAATAGCTGTTTCAGATGTGGTTCCGATGGCTTCCGCCAGAGCCTGACGGTCGAAGAGGCGGGGGATTTTGACGGTTTCACCGTCGGCTACCCCCAGGCGCAGGGCCAGCAAACACAGGAGGCGAGCTGCTCTTCCATCAGCCTGTTCAAGGGCAAGACCCATGAGGAAGTTGCGCTGGTGGCTCATCTTGTCCCGACATGTGGCACAGGCGCGATACATCAACGAAGGGTCTTTGCTGACCAACTGGGCAAAATCTCGCTGGGTTACGCGACCGACCTGGGCGTCGGAAACGCATATGGCCGTACACGGATAGGGCGTGCCATCCAGGGCGCACAGGGCACCGCACACGTCTCCTGGGAATAGGAATTCTACCGTCAAATCGCGGCCTTGGGATGATGAGTGCTTGATTTTGATCAATCCATGCTGAACGAGGAAAAAATACTCCGGAATCTCTCCTTGTTGGAAGAGAATGTCTCCGGCAGCGAAATGGGTGGCCGTGCATCGAGACAGCAATTCTTTGAATTGTTCGCCGGGCTGACTGAGGGGCGTACCCCACCGGGGGGCCAGGGCCAGGCGCTGGTCATGAAGGTCAGGTCGGTCCAGGCAGAATGTGCAGTCCATCGTTCCCGTGTTCAGCCTGGACCGACAAGACCCTGCGAAGACATGAGCGCGCTGCACACCGACCCCGCCAAACTTAGGGGGGGAGTCACGTCTCTGACTGAATACGAGGGAGGTAGTGGCAGGATGGCCAGAGCAGATATGACCTGAGTCTGGTCGACGGCCTGTGGCTACTGAAAGGCACCACTACACTGGCGGCCAACCAATCGTTAGCGGGCCTTCCACCGGTGAAGACCCTCGGGCCTTTTGAGAGCTCAAGCCTGGAAGACCGCTTCTCCGAAGCCTCAAAACTCGGATTTGGCATTGATTTACGCCGATTGGCGCAAGATTTGTTGGCACCAGCCAACGATCTCAGAGTCTGAGCCAAGGCGCCATCCATCCGGTGACCGGGACCTTGTTGGAAAAGGGGCATTTTGGATTCTCGGGCCTCAATGGTAAGTTCGTTGCAGTTGTGCCCTGCCAGGGCTACCGTAGTCTGCTAAATACCTTCCGAAGACGACTCACTTCTCTTCAGCCAGGCGAACATGTCGTGGTGACCATAGACCCTGACACCCGTGTATCCGATGCAAAAAACTGGACTTCGCCTGGAAGATGTCCATCGACTGGTTCTTCATCATCATTCTGATTGAATCCCGCCCCGTCCGCCAATGGACGGTCCGAGTCTACGAACTGCTCGAAGGAAACTCCAAGCCGCCCGAAGTCGGTCACGCCATCGTGGTCACCGCTCCCGGCCTCGGCCCCGACTCTCAGGATGGCTGCGACGCCATTTCCGGCGACCTCGAAACCGTCATGAAGAGGCCATCGAATGGTTCGAAGGACTCGTGAACTTGGTGGCCCTGGCCGTTACCCAGAAACCGAAATATCGACCTCCCGCCGTCCGGGTGGTCGAGAAGCTGGGATTTCGGCATCTAAGAGATGACGTTTGGTTTCGTGAAGCTCCTTGAAACCCGCAACGCGGGGATGAGCCTGGCAGCCGCCGACGAATCATTACAACGTGGAAAGCCGACCCTCGCGAAACTCTCAACTGCGCGCGTTCCTTGTCGTTTTCGCACTGATTGCTCTTGCCTACCGGCTGTTTCCCGGCAGTTTTCCGCTGATTCCTGGACAAAGGTGGGACTTGCACGAAGTCACCATCAAAGGCTTTCGTGCCGGCGTCACGCGAGAGCAGATTGAGGCTCGCTTGGGGCCTGGGAGTCCACTCTCCGATCAGCGCTGCGGATGGATGTGGAATCCACCCTTGCCTCCCATCAAGCCCGACGGGACCCTGCCCATCATCACCTTCGAAATGCTAACCCTCGAAAAGTGGGATCACCGCTGGTGTCTCAGCGGGAGCCAGTTCGAATACCACGGTCAGAAGTTCGTCACCCAGATTCACTGTGCAGATTCTATCTGGCAAGGCACTATCCAACAACATTTCGGACCGGGTAACTTCAGCGGTCAGGGAGACGACATTTCGCTACACTACCGAGATAGTGATGACAGCAAGACAGAATGGTCGTTTACAATCAACAACATTGACGAATTTGGTCCAAACTCGACCAGAGCCGTCACGGGCACCTGCATCAGTTGGCCAGAGCCTGCTGCCGACCAACCAGATAGCCCAAAGGCTGGGACTTCGCCGACTCAAAAGTGACGTCGTGAGACTACAGTCACGGCCGGAAGCTCCTCAACGGGGTCCCACGGCAAGCCCCGCGCGACGGCAGGAGGACAGGCAGATGTTTGGAGCCTGGTCGCATTTGCTTGGAGTCCCTTGAGCACGGGCCCATCTTGTGAAGTGGGATTGCGTAGTCAAAAACTCGCACGTCGCCAGGCCCCCCAAGACTCGGGTGGGTGACTACCCCTGTTTCGGGAGAGTGACTCCCTTTGCCCGACGAGGTTTGCCACGGATGACAAGCTTCGGCTGGCCAGGGTCTTGCTTCTGAAGAACCGGCTCCGCCCACGGAGGAATGCAGACCTCCAAGCGCTCGCGAAATTTGGCCGGAGTGAGACCCTTTAATTCTTTCTCCAGAGCCGCTCTAGCTTTCTTCAGATCAATGGGCATGCTAGCAGTTTACACCATTTCGATACCGTCAATCAACTTTGGGTCTCGAACCGCGATCTGCACGTGGGACCGCCGGCGAATGGGAGATCCTTCAAACAAGGGCTCACCCTCAGCGATGGCAGCCCGGATGGAAGTCACGGCAATTCCATCTCCAGCGAGCGCGAGGGCCACCCAGTTAAAAAAGGTAGCATCTAGTTCGTGACGACCGCTAGACCTGTTCATGGGCCAGGGTCTCCCCTTCGGGAACTTGGCCCCAAAGTGCCGTGCATACTCCCAGATCAGTTCAGCGGCCTCAGTATCAAGAAGGTCCAGACATCCTTCCCCCAAGCGTATTCGAGCCCTGAGGACCGCAACTTTCTCTCCCGTGCGAGCAGCCCATTCGCTCCCCCATTGCAGGGCCCGACTCGGTGCGTCCTGCCAAAAGTAGACGCCATCGCCAAGCCACTCCCACGGATTCTGGCTGAGACGAAACTGTCCATGAGCGAGAATCGCATCCGCTCGCTCCTGAGTCGTCCCGTGATAGCCCCAAACCACAATCTCCTCGCCAGTCAATTCGGCCGTCCGCTTATCCACCATCATCGGTTTCGAAAAAGGCCACTTAAGACCTGGCAATCTGGTGGCAATCAACTCAGCAGAACTCACCCGAACCAGTCCGACCCAGCCACCCACGGCCACCACGCCAAACTCCACAACCACGCCACTCAGCGGAACCCATCCGACTCACCAGAACTCAAAGAAACCGGGGGCCGGCGGTCTCCAAAACCGTAGGTCGCAGGTTCGAAGCCTGTCACTCCTGCCAAAGTAAACCGCGGTTATGCGCGGTTTTTTTGTTTCTGAGCGGGAACTGTGTGGAGGGGTTGGCAATACAGTGGCAATAAGAGTCGAGAAGGCCCTTGGCACCCTGGTGGACCAGGGCACGGACGTCGCCTCTGATAATAGAACACCGGGAAATCGGGGTTGAGGCGTAGAAGTCGCCTCCATGGATCAGTCCCCACCGGAGAACACCGTCATTCGATTCGCAAATCCACCGGTGAGCGAAGTCATTATAAGTCTGGAATTTGAACCCATTGTATTGCCCCTAGTGGGCTATAGCGCAATGGTTGATCACTTTCGGCAGGTCTATCCAACACAGCGGGAGGGGCCGGGGCCCAGGGGGGTCCAACTGCTGTCGGAAGATGAGTCGCAAATGCTACAACTGGATCCGGAGCGGATAACGGCAAACTGGCGAAGGCGCGACCGACCGTACCCAGGAAATTCTTACCTGCACCAGCGCTTTGAGGCAGATCTTAAGGCCTTCTCCAACTATCTAGAGCAACTCCAGTTGAGTCCGCTCAACCCGCGAACCTTGCTTCTAGCCTACGCAAACCAGGTGTCCATTCCAGAGGCGCAACCTTACGCCGACCTGCTCCAGAACATTTTCCCAGACATTGGGTGGCGGAGAGAGCCTAACCGAAAGTTACCCGTTCCTTCGGGTGTCAACTGGCAAACGATTTTCCACCCCGACCCTTCTTGCGTCCTGAACGTCTATCTCCAGGCCCCTGCCCTGGCCCTGGAAGGTCGCCTCAGGGGGACTCCCGTGATCCGGTTTGACTTTGTAGCCCAGGCTGAGGCCACAGGGGAAACTTCTCACGACGAAATTCTTGGTTGGTTTTGTCGAGCTCATGAATGGATCCTAACGACCTTCCAAGAACTCACCAGTGAGGACTTCCGCATCGAGCACTGGAGCCAACTTAACGAAGGAGCTTAGGTTTCGTGCCAATTGAGGCCCCTGAAAAGAGCGAGGTTACCGCCGAGTTGCCGCTATGCGAGCCGCCTCGTCCAAACCCAAGACTATCCAGCCTGGCTACCGTCCCGGCGGCTCGTTCAGTCGACTTTGCCCCCTGGCTCCCTCAGGTTTTGAGGTTGGCCCAAAATGACCAGATGGAAGATGCGGTCGACCAGTTGTTTAAAGAAGTCAACCGCTGGCTCCGAGAGAGTCATTTTCATTCATGCAATCAACTCCTGGAGTTGCCGGCAAATCTCTTCCCGTTGAAGCTCTCCGTGAGTCTGCTGGCGCTTACCAAACCTGCTACCGCACGGCTGCCGGCCAGAAAAGCTTTTCTGGATGAGGTTGTTAGCTCGATTGAAGCCGAAGGACGCAATAGCGAGGCGGTTTTAGGACGGCTGCTCCGGTAGATGCCTCCCTGTTACGGGCAAGCGAAGGTGCCCTTTACTTCCAGCCATACCGTGGCGGTGGCTATCGATAGCCACCGCCGACATCTCGGGATCTACCATTCGTCTAGTGGCAACCAGACAAGGCAGTTGCACCTGGCCTTCCACAATGACTTACGCTGGGAAGCGGTGGATGGGCAGTTCTCCTGTTGGATTCGACCCGCAATCTCCGAGGAACTGGCTTTTTCTGTCTCCGCCTTTTGCAGGCTCTTCGCGAACGAACATGCTCAAGGTCGGGTTCCCTACGGCTTCAGTTCGCCCAAGGGAGCGCTCGACCGAACGGGTCACCTCCTGCCGCAGGTAGTCGGCTTGACATGCGCGTCCCTGGTCCTCGCTCTCTTTGACCTCTCAGTTCCCCTCGTCGACTACGACACCTGGCCCATTCGTATAGAGGACATCGACTGGGAACGTCACGTCGCTGACCGATACCTTTCCAGGTCCCTGACCCGCGAGGAACTGGATCGATTGCTCAGCGAAGTGCCCTCAGTTCGCTTTCGGCCACTCGAGGTCGCGACCGCTGCCTCCGCAGATTCATTGCCCCAGACTCATGCGGCCATTGAGACCATGATTACCACATTCAGACAGGCGGCAGAAGCTGCAGAACAGCCGTAAAGTAGGTCCCAAGGCCTCCAGCGCACTCTCTGCTGGGAGAGACACACATGGCAAGGTCTGCCTACCCACTTGCTGAGTTTATGACGCCAGGCTGACCTGCTCAATTGGGAAGGTGGGCCCCTCCACGACTGCCTCGCCCACGAGGTGCAAACCCTTGAAAATCCAGGAATTTCACTCGCCAAGCAAAAACTTTCAAGTGAAAAATTTTGTTGCCAACGAACCGGGTTCGTTGGCAATCTGGGGGTCAACATCGATCCTGAAAATTTTCAGGTCTGGCTCTACCGAATGACGGACATCGGACAAGACGTGCTGATGGTCCGTGGCTACGATGAGCGAGGAGTCTTGCTTTGGGGGCCTCAAGTCTGGCAAGACCCAACCCCGGTCTGCTTCGATATGCCTCTCACGGTCCAACAGGTCTTGCTGGAGAGGTTCCGCGGGGATGTTCTTGTGAGCGCTGACCTCTTGGAATTGTGGGACCACAGCACCGAGTATGCCGATGCAACCGTCACGTATACAATTCCGTCCGGTGCCTCGACCTCCATGCAGGTGGCAGATGGGGCAGTTTACTACGTGCTCGATGTGAACTGGTTTCCGCCCAATCCTCCGCGGACAACGTCGCTTGATGGCCGCCCTGTTGGCCGGGAAATCCAAGCCCAGTCCGTCCTGAGCCGCCTTGAAGCGAATGGGAAAGAGTGGACTTTGCTCTTAAACAGCCCGTCGATAGAGCCCTCACTGTTGCCCGCGCCAGGCGGTGGCATCTATCTCAAGTTCAGCCTGAATGACTACAGCGACCCGACCCTTTATCTATGCCAGGTGGATGCCGACGGCACCGTGCTGTGGCGCTCCACACTGCCAGACGGCTATGCCATGGGTGTAAAGAATGATGGAACCCTGTGGGTAATGTCATACGAGTGTTATTACCCGCTCGCGTCCAATCAGCAAGCGGTGCCCAATGCCCTCGGTAGCCTGGCCCGCGCGCTGCCACGCTCTGTCGGAGTCCGACTCCAGCATTCAACGGGTTGCGATGACGGAGAACGGCAGCCCCGAACGGGGAGCGCCTTCTTGCTACCCTTTTTTCAACAGGATGGAGTGGAATATGGACCTGAGGGCCTATGACGACGCCGAGCTCGAGGCCAGCCCCGGTTGACTGCGATTCCCCATCCAAGAAGCTGGATTATGGCTGACCTTTGGGCAGGGTAATGACAGTTAGCCCAGTGTTGACTTTGGACCTATTCCAGTCGCCAACTGGTCGAGCACTATGCCCAGCCCGACAACTGGCACAGCCTCAGCCCCGAGGCCGTGCAAGAGCTGAGCCAGCAGATGGCCGGCCTGCCCACCCAATTAGCATCCGAAAGCGAAGAACCCAAACGCTTCGACCTCATCGTGCTTCAATTGCAGCTCAGCCTGCTGCGCGGAGGAGCCGGCTTTGCCAAACTCCGCGACACCGTCATCCAACTCGCCTCCTCCCTGGAAGAACAATCCAGCATCCCCGTCGTCCAACAGCAACTGGCCTTCATCCAGGAGGTCCAACAGGAAAGCTGGTGGACCGACATCACCCTGCCCATGCTCGAGCACCTGCGCCGCCGCCTACGCGGCCTCATGAAACTGATGGAAAAGAAGAAACGCCCCCTCATCTTCACTAACTTTGAGGACGAAATCGGTGAGGCCCAGACGATCGAACTGCCCGGCTTTGCCGCCCCCGGCGCCTCCGAACGCTTCCGCGCCAAAGTCCGCCAACGCCGAACAATCGGCGAAAGACAGGCGCAGATCTGCCGACATCAAATCTTGAGCATGTCCCACCTGATCCCCGTCCAATTCGACCACCTGAAAGGCAGAGGCGATCTGGGCTTTCGTCTCATCCGAGATAGAGAGCAGCTCGCTGGACCAGATCAAGTCCGGAATCCAAAGGTTCATCGGCAGAGAAGTCAGAGCGTCCAAAAGACCAGCTTGTGGAGGTCGATTAGCATGGACGCATCATTGATGACAACCCGTCGCTTCAATCCTCGGGGCCCCGCCAACCCTCCAAGACATCGTCCACGGGGAGTTGTAGCAGTTCGGAAGCCTTGACCAGGGAAATCAACCCTTCGGAAAGAGCGCGGAAGCAGAGCCTCTGGAAGCGGTTGGGCTGTTCCAGAGAGCCTGGCTTACTCTCAATCGCCTCCGGCTCAACGGACCGCCAGCCCCGGGCGAAGGTTCGATAGGCATTTTGATAGGTGCTCTCGTTAATGATGCCCAAACGAGAAAGCCGGACCCAGAGCGAGATGGCGCTGACTCGAAAGTGCTGCTTGAGCAAGATAATTTCCCGATAACTTACGGAATGGCGGGGGCGGCCCAGTTCGGCCAGCACCGGCCTTTCAGGAACCAGCAGAGCGCCAGCCAGACGATCAACTGCCTTTTCAATCCACTCTTCTGGACCCACCACCAGGCGGTGGGCCAGCTCGTGGGCCAGGGTGTGACGCCGTCGCTCTAACACGTGCCCCTGGTTGACGACGATGACAGGCACGTCGGGATAATCGCAGGGTAAAGACACCACAAAGGCTCAAAAAGTGGGAGATACCAAGATCTCGGTGTCCGAGTTGATCGCTCAGGCAATAATGCTCGTAAATATGATAATCGAAAAAGTCGTCAAGCAGGGCCGAATCCCGGCCTGGGAAACATTTGACCTCAAAATCGACTCTGGCGACTAATCAACGCCTGAGCGGGCTAGAGGCTCCAGACTACAATTCTCGAGCCACATAAAGGGGCCAACAACAGTGACATGTGACTCCAAACACCCCGGATTTCGCACAGTCGAACGGTAACCAGGAAGGACAGGGGCTCTGGCCGTGCAAAGATCTCTACAATGGGCGAATCTGATTCATTCCTGAAGCTGCGCTACACCGGTGCCCGCTTCGAGGACGCCGCCATACCCTTGTCTTGTCTCGGTGAACTCAGCGCCCTCCAGCGTGCACTGAACGATTTATACAGGTTCCAGTATCGGCTACAAAATTCGGACAGAAAACGTGTTCCGAAAGGCTATAAGGATGCACTGGTATTAGCTCTGAGCGCAATCGAGAAAGGCAGCACCGTTGCTTGCCTAGACCCTCGAAGGCCCTACCAGCAAACCCTGAGCGAAGAGATGGGTGATGCCCTTAACAGGTCTGTCCAAGCTTTCTTGGATTTCGTCGAAGGAGGACGTTCTCTCCAGCCGGAGATGCAGCGAGTCATGACCAACTGCGTAAAGGAGCTAGGGTCTTCTCTGCAGGACGACGAGGCCATCATTCTGGAACGTGGCGACCGAAAGGTCAAATACGATCAGGAAGTTCGACGGAAGCTTCTACGTCAGCTCAACTCGTCTTTTAGTCGAACTGAAGAGCAGGTCTTCGCCGTCTCGGAATTCGATAAAGTTCACAAATCCTTCGAACTATGCTCGCCTGATGGTGGCACCTGCAAGGTTCAATTTACTGGCAATCCACAGCTAGAGAAAACGGCCTACGAAGCATTTCAGGAGTTCGAGGGCCTGGACAAGAACGTGAAGGTCATCGTCTCGGGGGAATTTTCCTATGACGGAAATGGCAATCTGTCCAAAGTCAACCCTGAGACTTTCGAACTCTTGGGCGAGCGCGATCTCAGATGGCGAATCCCATTCCTTCTTCATCGGAACGCGGCAGACGAGCGTGCGGTAAAAACTCTGCGTGCCTTCGATCAGCTTTGGACCAAGTACTTCAATGAAAAGGTCCAAGACCATCCGGCTCTTTATTTACTGAGCAACGATGTTGTCAGTGCCGAATGGGATCTTCCGGACGGAGAACTGACAATGTCGCTGTCGCCGGACGGATTCACACTCCTTCATCTGGGCTTGGAGCTGGACAAATTCTATCCAACCGAGTCCCCTGCACTTGCTGCAATCTGGGTTGCCGAGAGACTCGAGGCCTCTCGGGTCTCGTGAGCGACACGTCTGACGAAGCCGAATATGAAGAATTGGCAGAAGGCCTCGGCGTCCACCGAGTGATTCAGCCGGCCTTCAACCTTCAGGACGAACGCAGGCCAACTTCAGCCTGCCTCGTACCGACGCCGAAAGACCAGGGGAAATTGTCGGTCGACAGGTCAGACTGGAGAGAACCGAGACAATCGTTTGAACACTTTGTATCTCTGGGCTTTGAAGCTGTCGGAACAATCACTGTCTCTCACGCAGACTGCAAATCCCTCGAACTGAGCCGATACCATTGGCCGTTGGCGCATAACGATGCCCACTCGTTCATCGACTACCGCCACCTGGAGAGGCCCAAGGCGGAGAAGACCGCTCGCAAACTTTTCAAACTGACCTGGAAAAACTCAGGCGAGAAATGGAGCTATATGGCTGACGAGGAATCGCCTAACTGAGCTCACAAGCAGCACAAACCCTGGCAATCCCTCGGCAATCAAGTCAACCAAACTCCCCCGACAAGGCCGCCCACCCCCACCCCACCAAACCCCACAACCACACCACTCAGCGGAACCCATCCGACTCACCAGAACTCAAAGAAACCGGGGGCCGGCGGTCTCCAAAACCGTAGGTCGCAGGTTCGAAGCCTGTCACTCCTGCCAAAGTAAACCGCGGTTATGCGCGGTTTTTTGTTTCTGCATTTCATCATTTGATGGCTCGACTATTTGCTTCGAGCAGGTATTGTCGAGTCTCGCGCACCCGCAGGCCGCCCATCTCGGTGTCCACAGGAAACAGGGCCACACCCGGCAACAGGGAAGGGCGCCTCCATGACGGACACAACGATAGAGATTCCTCTTTGGGAAGTGAAGCGTGTTCTTGAGCGCCACGCAGCTCAAGAGGGGATGGGCCTGCAAATTCTCGAGCGCCCCCAGGAGACGGCCCAAGAACTGGGGGTCAATTGGAGCCTGGATTTGCTGCGGCCCCTCCTGGACACCAGCGCCCCCGCCAATGAACTGTGCGCTCGATACAGGGAGCACATCAAAGAGCAGAACGCCTGGCGTGATCGCATTCGCCAGGAAGGCTCGCCCAGTCACCCCCGCTACCGCGCCTGGCGAGAGCGACAAATACGGCGCACCAACCTGGAAATCGGGGCCGCCCGCAACGAAAGCATCATTCACGCCCCGGCCGCCTACGAACTGGCAGTGGGCTGCTCGGTGGGCTGCTGGTTCTGCGGTATTTCGGCCGGAAAACTGAGCCGTCTATTCGAGTACACGGCCGACAATGCCGCTCTTTGGAACGACCTGTTGCGAGCCCACGAGGAGTTGATCGGACCGGCCCTTCGCTGGGCCTTTTGCTACTGGGGCACCGACCCGCTAGACAATCCGGACTACGAGAAATTTTGCCTGGATCTGTGGCGCATCACCGGAGTGTTTCCTCAGACCACCACGGCCCTGGCCCTCAAAAACCCGGCCCGGACCCGCCAACTGTTGGACATCTCCGAGCAGCACGACGTGCTCTGCAATCGTTTCTCGCTCTTGACGCTGCGTCAGGTGTTGGGGGTTCACCAGGAATTCACGCCCGAAGAACTGCGCCGAACCGAACTGATCCCTCAGAACAAGGAATCGATTCTGCGCAAGGCTGAGGCCGGCAAAGCCCGAGATAAGGACCGAGAACCCTTGGTTTCAAGCAGCACCATCGCCTGCGTCACCGGCCTGCTGGTCAACATGTGCGAGCGTACCGTTCGCCTGGTCACCCCCTGCAAGTCCGACGAACGCTGGCGCGACGGCTTTCAGGTTCGCTACCGGGGCCAGTTCGACACGGCGGCTGATTTTCTAGCCCTGGTGCGAGGCTGGTTCGATTCCCTGCCCCTCGGCGTGGAGGACCTTCCCCTGGTGCGCCCGGAACGGGCCCTGTCCCTGAAAGAAGCGGAAACCGGATTCGCCATCGGTAGCGAGTTGCACCAAGTGCGCCTGCAGGATCCCAATCACTCTGCGTATTTGCGCGAGTTGGGCGAGTTGATCGGGGAGGGACGCCACCAGGCCAGCACCATCGCCACACTGCTCAGCTACACCCGCCTGGTTCCGCCCGCAAAAACCATGGAACTACTCGAATCGCTCTTTAGTCAGGGCGCTCTCGATGAGGAAGCCGAACTATGGGATCGCTAACCGAACTGGCTCAGTTTGCCCCTCCTCAGCCTTTGCCTCTGGAGCAACTGCTGTCGCAGCACCAACTGAAGGCCGACGTGGTGGTCCACGTGGGGGCCCACGAAGGCCAGGAACTCGAATCGTATCTGGCCTGTGGCTTTCGCGAAATCATCTACTGTGAACCCCATCCGCAGACCTTTGCCCGCCTGGAGTTGCACGCCGGCTTCTGGAGATCGTGGTTGCAGGTGTTTCGAGACCGCTTTGGAGCCAACGGGCTTCCTACTATCACCACCGTAGCCAGGGCCATCACCGATCGCAGCGGTACGGTCACTTTTCATCAAACCGACCACGAAATGTGTTCCAGCATCTTGCCCATCCAGGACGACCGGGTAAAGACGGTAAACTCGCTGGAGGTGAATTGCTGCACCCTGGATGGACTGCTGGACGAGCTTGGCATCGCCCCCGAGCGAGTCACTTTTATCAATCTCGACGCCCAAGGGGCGGAGTTGAAAATTTTACAGGGCGGCTCGCGCGTGATGGCCCTTGTTCCGCTGATCCTGACCGAGGTCAATGAGGTGCCGCGCTATCAGGGTGCTCCTCTGGAGCAAGAGGTGCACGCTCACCTGGAAGGCCTGGGATTTCGGTTACTCTCGCGCTTTAAGCCCTACCCAAGCTACCCGGCCGCAGACGCCCTCTACGCACGCTAACAAAAATAGAGACCATGGGTGTCCACCATAGAGCGCAACGAGGGACCGGGCTCGGAGAGTTGCAGACCGGCGGGCAACTCCAGACCGGCAGCGGCGTACCAGGCCAGTTCGGCCGGCTTTTGATTCAACGCGTGATGGGCCAAATGAATCTGCAATTCGGCCGTGGCCGGAACGGGATGAAAAAAATCCAGACTGAGGACGGCCCGCCAGCGGGAACTGCGATTCCAGGCCTCGTGCTCCAGGGTGTCGTCGAACACCATCAGTTCCCCGTCGCGCCAGCATTGTTGCTCGGTACCAATGCGCAAAGCGCAGTCGGGCGGGCAGATCAGCCCCAGATGGGCGCGTAACACCCGATCGCACAGGCCGGTGTGGGGGAGAATATGACAGCCCGGACCCAACAGGTAAAAGGCAGCATTATGCAGATTTGGGACCAACTCGAGGGCCCGGCAGGTCAGGGGACAGCGGCCCCGGTTGGCCTGCACCTTCATGCCAGCCATCAGCAGGTAGAACATTCCGCGCTGGCCCACCACTCCGAGGTTGCGGGTAGTGTAGATGTGAGGATGCGTGAACTGCAAATACAGGTAGCGATCCAGGACGGCCTGGCGCAGGCCGTCCCAGCAGTTCATGAGGCCGGCACTGAAAGGGAAGTCGCCCGCCTCAAAAAACGAGGGCCGAATCAGCAAACGACGCCGCTCACTACTACAGAGGGACCACCGGTCACGACAGCTACACCGCCGCCGCCTCCGCTGATGGTCACCACCACCTGAATCACCTGGACCACGTCAAGCTGTGGGCCGGTGACTACGGCCGGGCCGCTGGTCACGGCCTGCACTGCGCCGCCCGCACCACCGGCTACGGCCATCAACTGCTCGTCGCTCAGGGTTCCGTGCGTATCGGACGGATTGTTGGGGATCACCAGATACATCACGTCTGCGCTCTCTTCGACGACCTCGACGCGGATGTTTTCTGGAAGCTTGATTTCACCGCCTTTGAGGGCGGACAACTCCTTTTGGACGGTTCCCTTCGGGTCTTTCTTGAGTGCCTCTCTAAAGGCCGCGTCCTTCCAGGCTTTGGCGACGATCTGAGCCTCGAACTCGTTACGATGCATGAATATGGTTCCTCTTCTCTCTGGCTGGCCGCGCCTTCTGTCTCCCCGGCTTTGCATCCTGTCAAAATCCCATTTAAGGTTCGAGCACGAAGTGATGCAGGGCGGCCGCCACGCCGTCGTCTTCGAAGGATGGAGCCACCCAGTGGGCGGCCTGTTGCACCGCCAGGGGTGCCTGGCCCATAGCCACGCTGGTGCCAGCCACGCCAAACATGGGCAGGTCGTTGTAGTTGTCGCCCACCACCAGTACGCGGGCCGGGTCCAGGCCCAGGTGACCCATGAGGCGCTGCACGCCCGTGCCCTTGTCGATGCCGGGAGCCGTGCCCTCGACCAACAGATGATGCGTGCGGCTCACGTGGGCGCCGGGGCCAGCCCACTGACCCCACTTGTGGCTGGCCTCCGGGTGCTCGTCGAAGACCACGAACTTAAGCACCTGGTGGTCGTCCAGGTAGGCGTGCAAATCGGCATCGACCTGAGTTTGAGGACCAAGCAGGTGATGATAGACATCCATGGGTTGGCTGGCCCGGTTTTGACGAATCACCAGTTGACCGCTGAGCCTGTGCCGAAAATAAAAGCAGAACACTTCGCTGAGCTGGATGGAGAGCCGGGCCAGGTGCCTGGACAGTTCGTCGCCAAGTCGGTCTTCGTGCAAAATCGCTCCGTCGGCGCTCACCAGGGTGGCCCCGTGACTGGATACAATGGGCAAGCTCAGACCCAGTTCGCGGATGCGAGTTTGAGCGTAGTCCCAGGTGCGGCCAGTGGCAAAGGTCACCCCGACCCCCTGCTGCAAAGCCCGCCGCACCGCTTCTTTGACGGCCGGGCGGACGGGGGCCTCGCGCTCAGGATCGAGCAGAGTTCCATCCAAATCGAGCACAACCAGATCGAAACGGTTAGTCATTGACTCCGGTGACCTCGGGCACCACCAGACGAAAGCCAACGTCGTTGCCGGACTGATCGGGAGGCTCGTGATAGCGGGCCGCCGTGCGGCAACGCGCGGCCGGGCTGCGGAATCCTCCCCCGCGAATGACCCGATCGTGGCCGCTGGCCGGCCCGGGCGGGTTAGACTGGGCCGCGGCTGAGTAGGGGCCATAGTAATCCTGACACCATTCCTTGACGTTACCATGCATTTGATAGAGGCCATAGTGACTGGCGTAAGGATAAGTCTGCACATCCACCACTTCATTGCGGTTCAAGCCCGGAGGTACCGATTGGGTAAAGGCGGGGATGGGAGCAAAGTTGGCCACCCGGTCGGTCAGTAAGCTGCCAAAGTGAAAGGGTCGGTCAACCGGACCTCCGCGGCAGGCGTATTCCCATTCGGCTTCGCTGGGCAGGCGATGAACGCGCCCAAGTCCCTGGCTGAGGCGCAGACAAAACTCGCGGGCCTGATACCAACTTACGTCGTGAACGGGACGGTTGGGCCCAGCCATGGTCCAGGGTGTTTGGGGCAGATCATGCTCGACAGCTGGCATGGCGCAGACCACACTCCACTGGTGTTGGGTGATTTCGAAGCGACTCATGTAAAATGTGTCCAGATGAACGCGATGGCGCGGACTCTCGTCCGATTCGGCCTGCAACTCGCCAGGGTATGCGCCTTGCTCGAAGTCGACGGCGGGAATCTGGATCAGATCAAGCACAACCCCCTCTCCTATGTCCTCCTTGAGCACCGGTGCCTGGGCCGCCTGAGTGGTGAGGCGACCGCGATCGTCGAGATAAGCCACTGTATATTGTTGCTGGACCAGATCGCCAGCCACCACCTGCCGGGCTTTCTTGGGGGGTGGAGGCAGCAAAAACTTGCCGATAAACAGCCCAACCAACACCAGCGCGATACCCAGTCCTACATACAGGGGGCTGCTGCTGGGAGGAGGGGGTAGTGCTGAGGCGATCAGCGGGGGGTCGGGGCTTTCGGCTGGCTCGGGAGCCTCAAAGCCGCCAGGGCGAATCTGTTCAAAGTTGGTTTCGAGCACTGGTCTGCCTGACAAACAGGCCAGGGCCTGCTCGGCCGTCCAACGCATGCGCGGTTCGCGCACCAGACAGTGGGTCATCAACTGATCGAAAGGCTCTTCGAGATGTTCGAACTGGGGATCCTGATTGACAATCCGCCAAAGCAGATCGGAACGGTCTCGCGACTCTTCCTCGTCAAAGGGGAGTCGCCCCGTCATGGCGGCGTGAGCCACCACCGCCAGCGACCAGACATCGGCCGAACTATGGTCGGCTCCCCGTTCCTGAGCTTCGGGGGCGCGAAACACAAAATGATTCTGACTGAAGCCCAACTCTTCCAGGCGTCGACTCAGAGTTCCCCGATATTCCAGCCCGGAAAGGCGCCACCCCGTGGTGGTGGAGAGTACGTTGGCCGGGCGAACTTCGCCGTGCACGATACCCTGGGCGTGCAGATAACGTAAAGCTTCGAGCAGTTGCACCAGGCATTCGCGCACCTGAGTGGGAGTCAGCGTCTGACCTCGAGTGAGCAGATCCTGAATGGAATAGTCGGCCAGTTCGGAGGTGAGGTAGATCCAATCGCGAGCCACCCCTTCACGCACCAGGCCCGATTGTTGCAGGGCCAGCAAATGGGGGTGAACAAAGCGAGCCTGTTCGCGCAGGTCCTGAAGCAAAGTGTCGGGGGAACACATCGGACGGGGATGAATCAACTTTATGGCGCAACTGGCTACGGGTCTTCCCAGAGAAAGCATCTCGCCCTGATAAACGTAACCAATCCAGCCGATAGCTCGCAGGCGCGTGACGCGAATGCGATCCGATAGCTCTTCCCCCTCCAGGGTTTGAGGTTCTAGGCCAGCCACCGCACCATCCTTTGATGCAAGATTCCACAGTCTTCAAAGATTTCGCCCTGAGCCTGGTAGCCCAGCTTTTGGTAAAAAGGAGTCACCGTGAATTGAGCGTCCAACAACAATTGTTTGAGCGGTTGACCCTCAACCCACTGATGAATGGCCTCCATGATTTCTAGTCCAACTCCCTGGCCACGCCATTCGGGCAATACCGCCACGCGACCGATTTTGCCCTGGTCTGCCGAATAGCGCACGAGTCTGGCGGTTGCCACGTCCTGCTCTTGATGCCGGGCCAACCAGTGGGTAGCCTGCGCATCGTAGGAGTCCTGCTCCAGATCGGCTGGCACTCCTTGTTCCTGAACAAATACCTGGTGCCGGATCGCGTAGACTCGTTCCAGGTCCTGCGGCGATTCTGCAAGCCGAACCATGGCGCCCCCTTCCATTCCGGCACAGGACTTCCTCGCCGGGACCCGAACGGCGCCCCGCAGATTCCTATGTTTCTAGATCAAATCCTCAGTCAACGTCGCCATCAGCCGGTCCCGACCCCCTCTCAGCAGGACCAGTGGACAGAACAGGCCCGTCAGGCACCGGCCACGCGAGGTTTTGCCAGGGCCCTGAAAAGCGGAACCGGCCCCCGTATTATCGCCGAGTTCAAGCGCGCCTCCCCTTCCAAGGGATTGTTGCGGCCCGGGCTGGATCCGATTGCCCAGGCCCGGCTCTACCAGCAAGGAGGCGCCGTGGCTCTGTCAATATTGACCGAACCGGACTACTTTCAGGGCAGCCAGTCCGATCTGGAACTGGCCCGCCAGGCCTGTTCACTGCCCGTATTGCGCAAAGACTTTCTTTTGGAAGACTGGGAAATTGCCCAATCGCGCTGCTGGGGCGCCGACGCCGTTCTCTTGATCGCCGCCGCCTTACCGTTTGCGCGCCTGGAAAGAATGCTGCAACTGGCTGGAGAGTGTGGTCTGGACGCGCTGGTGGAGGTGCACACAGAAGAGGAAGCTCGTCGGGTGGCCGCCCTGCGCCCCGCCCTCATCGGTATCAACAACCGAGACCTGGTGAGCTTTCGAGTGGACTTAGAAGTGACCCGGCAACTCCTTCCTTTGCTTCCCGAGGGAACCATCAAGGTGGCCGAATCAGGATTTGGAACCAACCAACAACTGCTGAGCTTTCCCGAGGTTGACGCCTTCCTGATCGGGGAAACATTGGTCCGTACGGAAGACGCCAGCCAGTGCTTGCGACTTCTGCGCGGGGTTGAAGCCACCGAAAAGGAAATGTGTAGCGGGAATGAAGTCTAACTTAAAGGCCTTTGCGGCCATCACTCTGCTCGGTGGCATGTTGCACAGCGGG
>JADMJV010000133.1:3868-56569 GCA_018780265.1 bacterium | reverse complement strand
TACTTACGGTGGTGTGGGAGCTAGGGGGTCGAAAGACCCCCGGCTACCCGATGGGAGAGGAAGCCGGGCCCATCTCAAGAAACGGACCCCATGACGGAAAAGACTGTACCAACGGCGCTCAGAAGAGGTCTCCTGGGAATCAGCATGTGCTACCTGGCCGTGCTGACCATGCCCTTTGTGGGCCGCGACCATGCCATTGCCCTGGGGCTGTGTGTGCTGCTGCTGCAAGCCAACTTCGGCATGTTCTTGTCGATCTGCGCTCTGGCCGGCTCGGACGCCAAACGATTCTTTCTATGGGCGGCGCGCTTACGTCTGGCCACCATGGTGGTGACGGCCGCGGTGGTGGCTTTCAACCCGGCTACTCCGGCAGCCTGGCTGGCCTGGGGCTGGTTAATCGGCCCGGTGTGGTGGGTCTCTCACGTGCTGGCAGGTGCCGCGCTTTACCTGGTCTACGAAGAGTATCGCCTGGGCGGTGCCGCCTGGCTGGCCCTGGTGGCACCTTTCCTGGTGGGACTGTTGTTGCTAAACCCCCTGCAATTTCCGGCCGTGGTCCTATTGCTGGGGGGCCTGCTGGCCAGCGCTTTTCAAGCGCTTCTCTTCCTGTGGGCCTCCTTGGCCGGGCGCCGCTAACTGGCTTTGCGAGGTTGGACCTTAACGCGAACCGGGCCCAACCACTGACCGGGTCGGCGCGTTAAACGCACCGGCCCCAGCCATTTCTCAGGGGTGACGTTGTTCTTGTTCTTCATGGGTGTAAACCTACCCGGTGGGGGCCGGGCGGTCTGTGTGCCCGGTTACATGGTGGTGAACTTGGTCACTTCGATGACATAACGAACGCGCACGTCGCCGGGCTGATGATAGGGGTATTTTTCCACTCCCATATAGGCCTGAGCCAACTGATCGATCATCTCCGAGGCGCCTTCCTCGGTGATTTCCACCACTTTGCCGCGTAGTTCCAGGTAACGATAGCTGTTCTTAGGGTCGAGAATCGACATGGCCACATGGGGATTGGCCCGCATATTGCGATCCTTCAGTCGACCCTTGGCCGAGTTCACTTCCAACTTGCCGTTCACCCAGCGAAACCAGACAGGCGTGACCTGTGGGATTCCTTCTGCGCTGACGGTGGCCAGATGACCAAAGAGATTGCTGGTAAGCAGATCGACGAGCTTTTCGGGAATCAATGACATGGTTTATAGTCCTACTTTCTTCCAAACATCGAGATCTTGGGGGATTAACCGGCGGGTCAGGCCCAATTTGCTCAAAGGTTGCACCAGCAGATTCAAAGCTCGGGCCCACATGGTGGGCGGACGACCGGTGAACTCGGGCATCACTTCGGCTGCGAACCAGATAATCGAGGCCACCGGATCCAGGCTGGCATTGGTGATCTCAAAGTGATTCACGCCTGCCTCCACATAGTCGCGCACGGCCTGGCGAATCACCCTTTGATCACCGACCACGACAAACTGACGCAGCAGTTGGGGCGACAGCCAATCGGCGTATTCGCGAAACAACTTGAGAGAATCCGGGTCGAAAGGATTGACGGTGTGATAATCCACGCCCACCAGGTGGGTGGGTGGATCCCAGGGCAGCCCCATCTGACGGATGGCCGCATCCCAGACCAGCGCCCCGGCATAGGGTCGCACGGCCGTGGCCACCTGCTCGGCGCTGGGTTGCGGCCCCCGATCCACCAGGGCCACCGCGAAAGGCAGGCCGCGTTCGATCAGGTTGGGGTCGCGCCCAGCAGCCACGGCCGCCTGGCGAATGCCTTCAAAGTAGTGAGCATAGTGCTGGGCAGGGATAACCACCGGCTTCCAACCGTCGGCTACCTCACCGGCCAGTTTTTGCATCTGTGGGCCCAGGCTGGCCATCTGCACGGGAATTTTGCGATTTTGGTAGGGCCGCACGCTCAGCCGGGCCCTATCTAACTGGTAGAGCGGCCCCCGATGAGTGAAGGGCTCGGGACTATCCAGCAGTCCCCGGAAGACCTGGATAAACTCGCGCATGCGACCCACCCGGCGATCCTTCCAGGGTATGCCGAAGGCGTCCAGGTTCATGGCCTCGCCCGAGCCCAGACCCACGATCAATCGGCCTTTGCTGAGTTGGTCCAGAGTAGCCGCCCGCTGGGCGAAGACGGCCGGATGCATGCGGTGCGGGTCAGAGACAGCGGTGCCCAACAAAAGGCGCCTGGTTTTGGAGGCCACCACGGCCATAACCGTCCAACTGTCGATGGCCGCTGCCTCATCGGTATAAGCCATGTGATCGGGCCACCAACAAGAGTCGTAGCCCAGTCGCTCGCTCAAAACGGCCAGACGAATCTGGTCTTCAATCGAAGCGTGGGGCACGATAGACATTCCAAACTTGGGCCTCAACTGCACCTCCGCAGGGTACTTGTGTTGTCCGCGGAAAGGGTCTCCCCTGCATCGCAACCGAGGAGTCGCCCGTGTCAATTACGTTTTTATGTCTGGCCAGCTATTTCAAAGGGGTGGCCTTTATGGAAGAGGCCAAACGCCAGGGCTGTCGAGTTCTGCTCCTGACCCAGGAGAAGCTGCGCAACGAACCCTGGCCCCACCATGCGCTCGACGACATCTTTTATATGCCCGAGCTCAACCGCTACCCCGATATCATTCGCGGCGTCAGCTACCTGGCTCGTCACCACCAGATCGACCGCATCGTGCCTCTCGACGATTACGACGTAGAAACGGCCGCGCGCCTGCGCGAACACTTGCGTTGTCCGGGCATGGGCGATACCACCGCCCGCTATTTCCGAGACAAACTGGCCATGCGCATGCAGGCCCGCGAAAAGGGCGTACACGTCCCCGATTTTGTGCATGTGCTCAATCACAAACAGGTCTATGATTTCATTCAGCGCACGCCCCCGCCCTGGGTGCTCAAGCCGCGCTCGGAAGCCGGTTCGGTGGGTATCAAAAAACTTCACCACGCCCAGGAGGTGTGGGACACCATCGAGACGCTGGGCGATATTCAATCCCACTACTTGATGGAGCAGTATGTGGCCGGCGACGTCTACCACGTGGACTCCATTGTGTATGACGACCAGGTGGTCTTTTCCCAGGCCCATCGCTACGGCATCCCGCCTTTCAACGTATGGAATCACGGCGGCGTTTTCAGCACCAAGAGCCTCGATAAGGAAGCGCCCGAACTCAACGAATTGCTGGCCCAAAACGACAAGGTCATCAAAGCCATGGGTCTGCCCCGTGGGGTGACTCACGCCGAGTTTATTCGCGGCCAGGACGGCCACATCTACTATTTGGAGATGGCTGCCCGGGTGGGTGGAGCCAATATCGACGTGTTGGTAGAGAAAGCGACCGGCGTCAACCTTTGGGCCGAATGGGTCAAACTAGAACTGGCCAAGTTCCACGGCCACCCCTACAAGGTCCCCAAGCGACATTTTGGCCACGCCGGGCTCATGCTGTGTCTGTCCAAGCAGGCCGAACCCGACCTGTCCCACTACCAGGACACCGAGGTGGCCTGGACGCTGAAGAAGCATCATCACGCCGGCATCATCGTAAACTGCAAGTCGGCTGGACGTCGCGACCAACTTGTCGATCGCTACCTGGAACAGATGCGCCACGATTTTCTGGCGGTGCAGCCTCCCGCCGAGACCGCTGTCTGAATCTGTTTACCAGAGCCAGGTAGAGACCGCCTGGGGCGCGGCGCAACTGCATTGGAGCCAGGGGGGCCTGCTACGCTGTCTTCTGCCGACAGGTCCACTGTCCACTCCGGCACAGCTGCCTGCCTGGTTAGAGCCTTGCGCGCACTGGCTGCGGAGCTACTTTGCCGGAGAGAAGATGGCATCGTTCGATTTCCCCCGTCATCCGGCCGCCTGCTCCCAGCTGGAGTGGGAGGTATACCAGGCGACGGTGAGCATTCCTTACGGTGAGGTGCTGAGCTACGGCCAGGTCGCCGCCCAATGCGGGCGTCCTGGCGGGGCGCGATGGGTGGGGACAGCGCTGGGACGCAATCCATGGCCTCCCTTGATCCCCTGCCACCGGGTTGTGGGAAAGGCTGGCCAGATGGTGGGATTTTCGGCCCCAGGTGGCGTGCACACCAAAAGGCGCCTGCTGGAATTAGAGTCTGGAGTCAGCCAGTTGCGCCTGTTCTAGTTGGCCAGCAGATAATCTTGATGAGTAGAGGCTATCAGGTTGTCAGGCGCTGACTCTAAAGGCCGGGCCGGAGGCTGATAGAGCCGAAAGGTCTGAGTGCTGTCCAAATACTGCTGATCCATTCGCTGGCGAAATTCGTCGGACAGGCACGGCATGGCCAGGTCCTTGGGATTGGCCTCGAGGAACACGCTGGCCATCATCATGGAGGGGGAACTGAAAATCGAGGAGATGGCCTGCGCCGGAGTCAACTGTCCGCGCAAAATCCGGCGGATACGCTTGAGGGTTCCGCTCCAGGGGGTGCGCTGGCGGCCACCTTCCTTCTGCTTGTACTTGCCCTTTTTGCCTTGCTGCTTCATGCCTTTCTTGGGCTGAACGGCAAAGCTGGCCAACTTCTTACTTCCCTTTGACCCCTTGCTGCCTTTGCTGCTTTTGCTTGAGCCAGAAGGCTTCTTTCCCTTGTCCTTGCTTTTAGTCTTGCCCGCAACCGTTGCACCAGGGCTTTGGGTAGCCTTGGGATCCCTGGCTTCCTTGCTGCCAGCCGACTTGACGAAGGAGTCACCGGGCCCAGATTTGGCGCCCAGTACGGCTGGGGGTCGATCGAGCGCCGGTAACTTCGTAACAGCGACAAAGGGGATGAACTTGGATGTGGGCAGCACGCTCTGGATCCCCCTTTGTAAAAAATCGTTACAGAGTTATTTCTCTCCCTTGAACAATTCGTCAAGAGATCGAAAAGACCTCGACGACGCGCCAACACCGTTGGGCGAGCACAGCCAGGAGGTGCTCGCCGAATGGCTGGGCTAATAACGGTAAGGCAGCCCACCGTCATTGCGATCTGGGCCGAAAGGTCGTTCAATTTTTGCATCGCCCCCAACTGCTCCTGGCGTGTCGTATTTGCCCGAAATGTTTGGCCGTTGCGCTATGTTTTTTAACCATCCACTTACAATCTCGCAACAGATACCGCTCCGCCATAGGCCAGCTATAGGTCTATTCTGATAGAGTCAACTCTGGAACCGCGGCCGGTTCTCGGCCACTGACAAGCCCCGGATGCGGACGAACAAGGGAGGTGCTTATGAATGTCAGCCAAGATTCGAATTGGCTCTACCGTGACCAGAATCGCCGGGGAACGGTCTATCGAGTTGATTTCAACCAGAACGACCAGGCGGACCCGGAAGAACCTATCTTGGTGCGGCGAGGTCCTGGGGGGCTCTGGAAACCCGTGGAAAAATTGTCCGGCCCCGTGGACCGCTTCAGTTTGGACCGCGACTATTCCCTCTGGCTGGACAGTGAGCGGAGTCACATGGAAAAAGTTTGGTTCTGGAGTCGCAGGGTGGTCGATCCGAAGAACGGACGGGTCGAAACGGATGAACTGGTTGGTTTTGACAACAACGAATTGGGGATGGAAAATCCCCTCCGACTGGGCGGAGAAATCGTTCAAGATCGGACCGGAGGCCACTACCTTGATCAACACTTTTATGAGGCCGGCGTGAGAATCATGGACTCCAACTACAAGGCCACGATGCGGGAGCACCGGGCCAACGACCGGAACTGGCAGGTGAAGCCATCGGCCAGCCAGTCCTAGCTGGTGGAGCGTTCGCATTCATTACTTCCGGGCACGTGCCGGGCATCGGTGCAGGCAGGGCCGCCAGGGCAAGCTGGTAGGTATTTCAAGCCTCCCCTTCCGCTTGCAGGGCTCCAGGCGGGGCGAGCCGTGGGCTGACAAATGGGAGCTTCGACAAAAGCGGAGATTCCTGAGCGGTCCAGAGGCCAGGATTCGAGTAGTTTCGTGGTCTCGCCTGGCAAGCGGCAGTCTGTGACGGAACGTCTGCCATGAAAGCCGTAACAAAGGTGCGATGGCGCCGTGTATCGGAAACCGGAGTCCAACCCCCCGCTGGCACGGTCGCCGACGCAAGTGACGCCGGCAGCGCTTAAGATACCTTCCAGTTCGGGCCAGCGCTGACGGGGTAGTCCGAATCCACTAGAGGAGTTACCATGGAGGCCTCAGATTTGGGGCCCTATGCGTAAATGGAGAAGCCTTTTCACCCGCCTGGTTCTTGGGCTCATGCTGACGTCCATGGCGAACGCCGTACCCGCCGTGACCTTCGCGGAGCTGACCGGAAATGTCCTCGCGGGGCCGGCCCTTACGGCCGGTTGGCAATTTACCACGAATTCGGCGGTCACCGTCACGGATCTGGGTTTCTTCGACGACTCCCAGAACGGCCTGGCTCAAGCCCACGACGTGGGTATCTTTAGCGCCGCCGGTGCTTTGCTGGTGTCAGCCATCGTGCCAGCGGGGGTTGGCGCCCCATTGATCAATCAGTTCCGCTATAGCCCTGTTGCGCCAACTCTACTCGGTGCAGGCCTGACGTTTCGAATCGGTGCTTTCTATGCCGCGGGCAGTCCAGAACTTATCCGAACCGGTGCGACCGGCTTCGCCACCGACCCGGCGATTACTTTTGTCGGCGGTCGAATCTTTCTAGGCCCCGCTTTGGCAGATCCAACCGGTGTATTCGCTGGTAACTCCATCTTCGGTCCCAACTTCAACTTTGTTGCGGCGGCGGCCGGGGCGCCGGAGAGCGATGGTCGCTCCAGCGGTGCTGCTGTCGCCAGCATCTGGGTGATGCTGGCTCTCCTGCAGCGGCGACGCAGGACCTCGCCGACCTGCTGAGAGTTCGGCACCAGAAAGCACGACCTATGTGGCCAGGAAAAATTGCCATCGTGTGGGCGGTTTTGTTCGCCACAGCGGGTGCGGATCCCAGGTCCGACATCGCCGCCGCCTATGGGCGCAGCAGCCGGGCCATGGCCTTGAAGTATGTGGACGGTATTCTTTCGATCCGGGCCCCTGGCTATCAACTTTTCGACACGGACGGTGTCATGCGAGACAATAGCGTGGAGCGGAGCCGGTTGGCGTTTTTCCTGGGCTCGGGCCTTCGCGTGGAGGAGGATACTCAGATTCTCACGTTCCAGCAAGAGGGAACGGTCGCGCGGGCCAAGGTGCGTTACCAGACGCGGCTCTTACAGAAAGAACGCTGGCTTCATCTGGAGACCGTTTGTCAGGATGAGTGGGCTCTGCTCGGGGGTCGTTGGCTGTTGCGGCGCACCAAAATGGTGAGTCAGGACGCCGCCAACAAGCCCCTGTGAAGCGGTGGCTTTTCACTCTCTTCCTGGGCGTGCTGTTGGGTTCCATAGGAACGCTGGCTGCAATCTACCAGGTGAGGAGGGCCCGTATCGCGCCTCGGCCCGTTCCCCCCTTGATCGTCGACGGAGAGCCGCTTGCTGAGGACGAATTCCGCAGGCGCGCACTGGCCCAGGCCGGTCCCGAAGTGTTGCAGCAGATTGTGCAAGAAAAGCTGGTCGGCCGGGAAGCCCGCCGCCTAAAACTTGCTCTGTCGCCCGAGGAAGAGGAACAGCTTGCCAAGGCGGCGGCCAAGATCCAGGTCGCCGAACTGGCCGATGCCTACCGCCGTATCGCGACCTGCAACCTGTTCACCCAGAAACTCTTGCTCCGGGAAGTACCCGAGTCCGCAATCCGCCAGGTCTATGATGACTTCAAGACTTCCTTGACACAGTATGAGGTGTTCGTGATTCTCCTGGCTACCAAGAAAAGTGGAGTGGACGTAAGCCGTAGCCTCGAGGACGGGGTGGACTTTGGTTTGTTGGTGAAGAATTACTCGATAGACCCGAGCAGTCGAGCCAACGGCGGTGCCCTGGGCTTTCTGACGTTGTCTCAGGTCGAGTCGTTCCTGGGCGCGCCCAGCGCTCGCTGCGTGTCACAACTTAAGCCGAACTCGGTGGGTACGACTGTGACCTCGCCCCACGGCCTGCTCATTCTCAAACTGGGCTCCAAGCGAGAGAGCTACGCGGAACTGAAACCGACCTGCGAGACACTGGTGGCATGTTCTCGAAGAGCCGAATTCATGCACGGCCTGATCAACCAGAGCAAGATCAGCAGCCCCTGGCTACTGGATGCTCCCGCTCCGACACCCGCCCCTTTGGTACCTGCGCGCCTGTAGGCTGGCTGCAATCTAGACGCTAGCGCCCACGGTCATAGCTTGGATCACCTGGTTGCGATCCCCGCTGACGGCCAGCAAGACTTGCCAGTTGATGTTCACCTCCGTGCGGACTCGGGGGGGGTCAGGGTGGCCAGTTTCACCTCGCGCAGCAGGGTGGTACAGTCTCCGCTCACGCCACAAGAGATGAGGGCCTTCCCGTTGCTCAGGCCCACCACGTCGAAAGGCCGCTGACTTCCCGTCCCGGGCGGGCCGCTGGGCAATAAGACCGAAGTCGAGGTGGGAGGCGAAGCGGTGAGGTCGATGACGCCCAGGCTGTTGGCACCGGGCAAGGTGACCAGTAACCGGGAGCCATCCGCCGAGAGATCCATCCGTCCCACGGCAGTGGCCAGGTTTATCAAGGGAGATAATTGGCGGGTGGACGGATCGTAACTGTCCACCTGGTTGGCGCGGCTAACATACAGGCGTTGCCTGGCCGGATCGAAGGCGCAATCCACGGCCGCAGAGCCCATGGGCACCTCCGTGACGACGGGTTGCAAACCCGGAGGATGCGGAGCAGGGTCAACCGCCGGCAAAGTGGCATCTTCCCGTGCGGGGTTGCTAACGATCACCTGGTTGAAGCCCAAACGCGTGGGCGACCTCCGCCTTTCCGGCCGGTCCACGGATGAGATACGGCCCGCGCGAATGGTTATTGGCTCCGGTGGCGGCTCCCCTACTAGAATAATGGCGAGGTAGTAAAGAACTCCTCGAGCGTGATTCCACCCGTCCCGACCAGGGCGACTCGTGAATTCGGGTAGCTTTTTCGCCACTTCAGCAGGCCGCTGGGCGTTTCACGGGGGCGTCCACTCTTTACCTCGAGAGCGATCAGTTGGCCTCGGCGCTCCAAGACGTAGTCGACCTCCTCATTGGCCTCCCGCCAGTAATGGCAGGAGAAGCCCTCCAGCCTGGCGATGTTGAGCAAATGCGCGCCCACGGCGGATTCCACCCAGCGCCCCCAAATTCGTGGTTGTCCTCGCACGCTGACAAAACTATCGGCCTGGGTGGCGCTGAGCAGGGCCGTATTGTAGACGGATAGCTTGGGGCTGGAGGCTCTTTGGCGCAGTCGGTTTCCCGCGTATTTTTCTAAACCCGTCACCATCCCGGCGGCCCCGAGGAGATCCAGGTAGTGAGCCAGAGTCGTCGTGTTTCCGGCTTCCTGCAGTTGCCCCACCATCTTTTGATAGGACAGGATCTGTCCCGAGTATCGGCAACTCAGGTCGAAGAGTCGCCGCAGGAGTGCGGGTTTGTCGACGCGAGTCAGAAGCAGCACATCCCTCGCGATTGTCGTTTCGATCAGGCTGTCCTGGATGTAGTTACGCCAGCGCTCCTCGTCAGCCACCAGGCTGGCGGCTCCGGGGTAACCTCCAAAAAAAATATAGTGATCCAGATCCCAGCCAAACGCCTCGTGCATTTCGGCGTATTGCCAGTGGGTTACCGGGAGCACTTCGAAACGACCCGCCAGGCTCTCGGTCAGACCTCTCTGCAACAATAGAGGTGCTGAACCCAGCACCACCAGTTTTACTGCGGCACCGGACAGGGTGTCCTCGTCCCACAATCGCTTCACGACCTCCGACCAGCGCGGAATCTTCTGGACTTCGTCGAGGACCAGCAATGTCTCGGCCCCCCAGCGTGCGTCCCGGCGGGCCTGATCCCAAAGCTGTTCTACCCAAAGAGATTCCTCCAGTCCAGGCGCGTCGGCGCTACCATAGCGAGTGGGGCCGGGAAATTTCTTCAGGGCCTGCTGAATCAGCGTGGTCTTGCCGGTCTGCCGAGGCCCCGTGAGCACTTGCATGAAACGGCGGGGTTCCGCTAGTCGCTGACAGAGCGTGGCCAATTGGTATCTTTCAATCATCATTTTGAGATAATTTGCTCAACTCATTGAGATAATCCTGTAGGCCGATAGCTCGTTTACGTATTGGACTGGGTGTCTTTTGGTGAAGACCCTGTTGAACCAGGGGGATCCTGCCCAACGCATCGATTTCGTATTCGTAGGGGACGGTTACACGGGGGCCCGCCGACCTACAGGTCATCCCACTCCTGGTCTAGCGATGGGTCAAGCAAGTTGGTGCCGATATGGGGACTGTGCAAGCCTATTTTTATGACTGCCCCGTCTCGCCCAGATCCAGCCTGTGATCGAATCTTCGTGCGCAACCCATCAGGCACTTAGAAGAGCGCCTGGACCAGGCGACCTTCCCGGTCGAAAGTTGTTTCTATTCGGCCTGGTGCTCCACCCTCACGTTCTTCGTGCCCTGAGTTGAGTAGGTCGAGCAAAGGATATGCATACCGGGCACCCGAAACGCAAGTCCATGTGGCTCTCCTGCACGCGCAAGCTCTGGTTGACACTGCTGCTTGCCTCTTGGGCGTTTGCGGTGGGGCTGCACGACTTCGTGCTCGCTGATGATCATCACCACCACTCCGGCAGCCCTGAGCCTGTGATCACGCAGGCCTGGCGCCTGGATGTGGTGCCAGCCGTGCCTGTTCCTCTCCATCTGATCGGGCTGGCCATCCTGATTCTGGTGGCTCGAATGGTGCCGGCCGTGCTTGACCTCAAAGGGGTGCCGCAGACTCCCGAGTCGCGCCACTCGCCGCCACGTCCCCCTAACCTCAAAAATCTGCTATTCCGCGGCCCTCCGTCCCTGGCTTTGCCCTTCGCAAAGTCTAGGAAATCGGAGAGAACCCGTGCTCAAAAATTCTATAGCGATGTTCTGGCTGGCAGTCAGTCTGCCACTGCCTGCCCAACCGCTTGATCGCCAGCAAATAGAGGCACTGGCGCTGGCTCAGCAGCCGCGTCTGCAGGCTGCCCAATTGGAAGTTCAGGCCACTCAAAAGCTGGTCGACCAGGCGCAGATGACCCCCAACCCCACTCTTAGTCTCGGCACCGAAGTGCCGGCTTTGCGCGTCGTCAGCCGCGTACAATTGTCGCTTTCCCAGCCCATCGAACTGGGTGGCAAACGCCAAGCGCGAACCCGACTGGCCGAAGTCTTGCACCAGGAAGCCGACGCCCGCCAACAAGAAACGCAGCGCCAGCTACTTCTGGAAGTGCGCCAGGCTTATGCCGAACTGCTGGCGGCCGAGCGTAAATACGCCTTGGAAGTTCAAGCGGCCGGCACTGCTCTTCATCAATGGACTTTGGCCAAGGACCGCTTTAAGCTGGGCGACATTCCTAAGGTCGAGGTCATGCAGTTGGAGGCTGACGCCAGCCGCGCCCAGGCTGCGGCCCAACAAAGCCAAACCGAACGCGAAGCACGGCGGGCCGGGCTGGCCGTCTGGCTGGGAATGCCCACGGAAGACGTGCAGGTTCAGGGTCGGCTGGGTAGCGATGCGCCCCTGGCACCGCTACCTGACTTGCTGGCTCAGGCCATCCAATATCGGCCCGATCTGCAGATGCAAACCCTGAGCCTGCAGCGTCGTCAATCCGAGACTCGCCTGGAGCAGGCCAGAGGCGTTTCCGACCTGACTTTGCAGACTGGTCTGGCTTATGATCGCACCTACATCTCTCCGCAGAACCAAAGCAGCGGATTGACCGGCATTGGCCAACCCGTGGTCAGCCTGGCAGCTGGCCTGAGCATCCCTCTACCGTTTCACGACGACAACAGCGGAAATATCGCCGCCGCTCAACTGCGGGTCCAGGGGGCAGAAGCGGAACGAGAGGCGTTTCTGCGCCAGGTTCGGGCCCAGGTGGAATCGGCTTACCTGGCCGTGGTGGCCAATCAGAGGACGCGCCGCACGTTGGCCCAGCAGACGCTGCCCCTCACCAGTCAGACCCTTAAAATCCTGGAGGATGCTTATCGTGTGCGTGCTCGTTCACTCACCGAGGTGCTTAACTCGCGGCGCGTTTATCTAGAAGCGGCCCGAGCCGAGCTGGAAGCAGCTCGTCAGGAAGAACTGGCTCTCATTCGCCTGGAAGCGGCCATCGCCGGCAACCTCTCACGTTAGGACAGGACGGATCATACCATGAACAGAAATTTTCTCTGGATCTCCAGCCTGCCGGTGGCCCTCGCCCTCGGTTATTTTTTGGGACACACTTCTCCAAGGCCAGTCAACACGGCGGCCCCCACTCCCGCGGCCGTCCAAAAGGACAGATTGGAGACCGTCAAAGTCATCTCAGAGAGGCTCAACAACCAGGTAGTAGCGGTAGGCAATTTGACGACCGACCCTGATCGTGAAAGCCGCGTGGGCAGCCCCGTCGCCGGCCGCGTCAGCGAAATTCACCGCTCGGTGGGCGATCAGGTCGCAGGCGGAGCGCCTCTGGCCGTGATTACCAGCCCGGAAATCACCAAGTTGGTCGCCGAACATCATCACGCCGAATTGCGCTACGAACAGGCGCGGGCCAGCCAGGCTCAGAGTGTTCAGGCCATCCGCCTGGGCGATGAAGCCCGCCGGCCACTGGAGGAATCGCGCACCGAAGTAGTGTCCAGTTCCACCGAACTGGCCGTGCGCCAGACAAGTCGCCGCCTCAGTCAGCAAAACCTCGAGCGGGTGCAAGGTCTCTTCAAAATGGGCGTGGTCTCGGCCCGCGACCTCGAGGTGGCCCGGGCCGAGTACACCCAGGCCGTGGCCCGTGAACAACAATCGAGAGCCCTCAAAAGTCTGGCTCTGCAGCATCGAAGCCGTGAACAAGAAATCAGCAGCCAGCAGGCTGTCGTAGGACCCAAACTCAACGCTCTCAATACCGAACTCAAGCTGGCCGAAGAAGAAGTGCGCCATCTAGACGTAATCATGCGCAATCTCGGCCTCGACCCGGAAGCCGGCGGCACCGGCCTGGTGCTGCGCGCGCCGCGCGGTGGAACCATCGTCGAACGGCCGGTGACCCTGGGGCAGGCGGTCAACGCCGAACAAGAACTCTTTCGCATCGTCGACCCGGCCGTACTCTGGCTATGGATCTACCTGCAGGAAGGCGATCGCCCCTCGGTGCGACTCCAGTCGGAGGCCCAACTGGAAGTGGAAGGCCGCAAGTTCGTCGGGCGCGTCTCCTATCTCTCGCCCGTCCTCGATCCGGAAACGCGCTCCTTAAAAGCCCGCATCGTAGTGCCGAATGGCGGTGGAGAGCTCAAAGCCGGCACTTTCGCGCGGGCAGTCTTCCCGTCTCGGCAAAGCCGAACCGTCCTGCGAGTACCCCAGGAGGCGGTGGTGGTCGAGGGCACCCAATCGCTGGTCTTTCGCGATGAAGGCCAGGGTTTGCGGCGTACGCCAGTGGAACTTGGACCTCAGCATGATGACTGGGTGGAAGTGCAAGGAGGCCTCCAAGAAGGTGACGTGGTGGCTCGCCGCGGCCAAATGGCCCTGGAGCAACTGCGCCAATGATCGACGGGATTCTAAATTTCTCCATCCGCTATCGGGGCCTGGCCTGCGTGCTGGCCTTGGTCTTCACTCTGGGCGCCCTGGCCATGCTGGGCCACCTGCCTGTGGATGCCGTTCCCGACGTCACCAATCGCCAGGTTCAATTAAACACGGTCTCTCCCGCCTTGGGGGCGGAGGAAATTGAGCGGCGGGTCACTTTCCCACTCGAACTGGCCCTCTCTGGACTTCCCAGGGTGACCGAGGTGCGCTCCATTTCACAGTTTGGTCTGTCGCAAATTACGCTGGTTTTTACCGATGACACCGACATCTACTTTGCGCGGCAGCTGGTTGGCGAGCGCCTGCAGGGGTTGGAGAATTTGCCGCCCGGCAGCAAAGTGGAAATGTCTCCCATCAGCAGCGGCCTGGGCGAGATCTATTACTTTCGCCTGGACAACCCTAGCCTGTCCCTCCGGGAAAGGCGCAGCCTCATGGATTGGGTGGTGCGGCCAGCTCTGAAAACGGTGCCCGGCCTGGCCGACGTCAATGTCTGGGGTGGCGAGGCCAAGCAAATCCACGTCATCCTGGACCCGTCCCGCGTCCGCGAATTCAGCCTTACCTATCCCCAGTTGGCCCAGGCTGTGGAACGCAACAACGCGAACGGCAGCGGTTCGCTCATTCGCCAGGGGCCGGAACAGCAGGTGGTGCGCACACTGGGCACGCTGCAAACCCTCGAGGACGTCCGTCAGATCGTGGTGGGCCAGCGCAATTCCGTGCCCTTGCTGCTGGGTCAGGTCGGCACGGTGCAAGAAGGCTCGCTCACCCGCCAGGGCGCCGTCACCGCCAACGGCACGGGCGAAGAGGTCTACGGTATCGCTCTCTTGCTGTTGGGCGAAAATGGCCGGGTGGTGGTGGAACGCGTGAAAGAGCGTCTCCGCCAGATCGAATCCGCCCTCCCTCCCGGCAGCCGGTTGGAGGGATTTTTGGACCGCTCCGTGCTCATTCGCGCCACTCTGGGCACCGCCGTGCTTAACCTGGTGGAAGGCGGGCTGTTGGTGGCCGGACTGCTGTTCCTCTTTTTGCTGCAAGTGCGCGCCGGACTGATCGTCAGTTGCGCCATTCCGCTTTCCATGCTCACGGCTACCCTGGCCATGCAATACTTCAAGATCTCGGCCAACCTGATGAGCCTGGGAGCCATCGACTTTGGCCTGGTCGTCGATGGGGCCGTGATTATCGTGGAAAATTGCCTGCGCCGGTTGGCCTTGCGTCGCCAACAAAAGGGCTCAGAACTCAGCGAGGAAGAGCGTTTGGAGGAGATCAGAGCCGGCTCGGTTGAAGTCCGCCGTGCCACCATTCTGGGCGAAATCCTGATCCTTTCCACCTACCTGCCCATTCTCTCGCTGGGAGGAATCGAGGGCAAAATGTTCCGTCCTATGGGCTTCACGGTGATTTTTGCTTTGCTGGGGGCCATGATTTGCTCGTTTACTGTCGTTCCGGCTCTGTGCGCCTACTTTCTGCGCCAGAGCGGCGAAGAACGCCATCCTGTGCTGGACCCCCTCAGGCACGGCTATGAAAGGAGCCTGCGCCAGTTGCTCCGCCAGCCACTTCTCGTCGTCTGCAGCGCACTTTTAATCACCGCGCTGAGCGGCCTGCTGCTGCTGCGCCTGGGCGGCGACTTCATCCCCGAACTGGAAGAGGGCGCCCTGGCCGTGCAGGTCACCTACCCGACCAGCATCTCGCTGGACGAAGCCGTGCGCCAGTCCGGCCAGATCGAAAAGGCCCTGCGCAGCAAATTTCCCGCTCAGGTCGACCAGGTGGTCACCCGCATCGGCCGACCCGAAATCGCTACCGATCCCATGCTTACCTGTCAAACCGATGTGCTGGTCGATCTCAAGCCCGGCACCTATCAACGCGAAAAGCTGGTGGAAGAGATGTCAGCTTACCTGGGTCGCAGCTTCCCGGAACTCGACATCAGTTACACTCAGCCCATCAAAATGCGTATGATGGAATTGATCGAGGGCGTCGGCATTCGCTCGGACCTTGGCATCAAGCTCTATGGCAGCGACCACGCCGTGCTGGCTCGCGAAGCCAAGAGAGTTGCAGCCGTCGTGGAGAAAGTGCAGGGCGCCGCCGACGTTCAGGTGGAGATCACAGAAGGCCTGCCGCAACTGCAGATCGCCATCGATCGAACGGCCATTGCCCGCTACGGGATCAGCGTGGACGACGTCAACCAGGTCGTGGAGATGCTCCTGGGCGGCAAGCCGATCACCACCATCAACGACGGCAACCAGCGCTACGACGTGGCTTTTCGTTTACCCATCGATCGCCAAAACGACGTCGACACCATCAGGCGCTTGCAAATTCCCTCAATGCTCGGCCCCAGCATCCCGCTTCAGCAGTTGGCCCGCATCGAAAAGGTGGAGGGCTTGGTGCAAATCTCCCGCGAGAACGGAAAGCGCCGCATCGTCATTCAGTCCAACGTGCGCGGGCGCGATCTGGGGAGTTTTGTCCAGGAAGTGCAAAGGAAAGTGAACGCGGACGTCAAGTTGCCCGTCGGCTACTATCTGGAGTACGGCGGAACCTACGAGAAGATGCAGTCCGGGCGGGCCCGCCTGGCGCTGGTGGTGCCGCTCACTTTTGCGCTGGTGCTGGGCTTGCTCTACCTCACTTTTCAGGATTGGGGTTTGGCCGTGCTGATCTGCACCGGCATCCCCTTTGCAGTGGTGGGCGGAGTGACCGGTCTCTGGCTACGCTCCTTGCCCGTCTCCATCTCGGCTCTGATCGGATTTGTGGCTCTGGCCGGCGTGGCCGTGCTCAACGGCGTGGTGATGCTGACCTTTGTGACGGACCTGCGCAAGCAAGGATTGTCAGCCGAGGAAGCCGTTGTCCAGGGCGCTGTGACTCGACTTCGGCCCGTTCTCATGACCGCCGCCGTGGCCAGCCTCGGGTTTTTGCCCATGGCCCTGTCCCAGGGGTCGGGAGCCGAGGTGCAACGTCCGCTAGCCACGGTGGTGCTGGGCGGCGTCGTCACTTCCACGCTACTTACTCTGCTGGTCTTGCCGGTGCTTTATCTACTCTTAAAGGGGCGCAAACCATGAGGGGCGTCGGCCTGGCCGTGCTGGCGGCTGTCCTTTTTGGAGCCAGTACTCCCCTTTCTAAAGGCCTGTTGGGCAGCTTGCCTCCCCAGCCTGCTTGTGCTGGGCCCTGGATAACAACTTCACCCAAAAGGTCAGCGCCGGCGACCCGCTGCGGATTGCTGCCCTCAAGGGGCTCAGCGCCGGCACCTTCAATCTCATCCTGGCCGCCGGACTGCGCCAGGTCCAATGGCCCTCCGCACCCGTCTTGGCCGGCGTCGCACTGACCGGCACCCTGGGCTATGGAGTCAGCCTAGCCGCCTTCGTGGCCGCTCTGCGCCACCTGGGCACCGCCCGCACGGGCGCCTATTTTTCGCTGGCCCCGTTTGTCGGTGCCAGTCTGTCGCTGCTAATCTTCCACGAGCCGCTCACCACCCGCTTTGGGGCGGCCGCCCTGTTTATGGCCGCCGGCGTCTACCTCCACCTTACTGAAAATCACGACCACGAGCACACTCATGAAGAGCTTGAGCATGAACACGAACACATCCACGACGAACACCACCAGCACAGTCATGAGCCCGGTCAGGGTGCCGCCCAACCGCACACCCACCGCCACCGGCACTCAAGCTTAAGCCATAAACACCCCCACTATCCAGACCTCCATCATCGCCATGAACATTGATGGGGACCTACCCTGCCCAAAAAGACGGGGCTACGCATCACCTTCAAGCCTTTGAAGTCCGGTTTTGCCGGCTACGGCTGGTGGATAGCACAATTGAACGCCGAAAAATCCCACTGACAAAACGGCTACACCCGCAAGAATTCTCCGGGACGGGACCGAAGCAGTTCTTGTGCGTGAACTAGATGAATCCTTGCACCCTATTCAGCTGGAGATTTTCCGTAACATGTCGCCGGAGAAACGTTTGCGACTGTCCGGCGAGTTAAGCCGGGCCACCTGGAACCGGGCCCTGGAGGGGGTCCGCCGGGCTCGCCCGGAACTGGACGAAGCCCAGCTTCTGAAGTACTTCGTGGGGTTGGTTTATGGACATGACCTGGCCGAGCAAGTTTACCCAGGCCGATGACCGACCTTCCGATTGAAATTACCTTTGAGGTTTTGCATTGCTTCGAAAAATTGGGAATTGACTACATGCTGGTCGGATCCGTAGCCAGTTCGATGCAAGGGATGGCCCGCAGCACCCTTGATGCCGATGTGGTCGTCGATCTTCGTCCCGAACACATCATTCCGCTGGTGTCCGCATTGGAGTCCGAATTCTACGTCAGCCAAAATGCGGCCGAGGAAGCCCTCCGTCGTCGCTCGATGTTCAACGTGATTCAGTTTTCCAGCGGTTTCAAAGTGGATATTTACGTGTTGGGTCTCAGCCCTTTTGACCGTCAAGAGTTTGCCCGGCGCCGCCTCTATCACAGCCAGGATTGGGAACTCTGGCTGGCCAGCCCCGAAGACCTGATTTTGAGTAAGCTGCAGTGGTATCGCCTGGGGGAGCATGTTTCTGAGCGCCAGTGGCGCGATGCGCTGGGGCTGTGGCAAATCCACCGGGATAGCCTGGACGTTTCCTATGTTGAGCGGTGGGCGGAGGAACTTGGGATATCCGACCTCTGGCTCAGACTGTCCAATTCAAATAAACCTCCGAGCGGCTCGATTCTCCGACTGCAAGGGGGAAAATGACAGGCTTGCCAAAGTATTCACTTATCTGTATATTGAAATCATGGTAAAGGCTCCTCTGGACCCATCCGTTCTTGAATATGCCTGTGCAATGCTAAAATTGCTGGGGCATCCAGTGCGTCTGCGCATTGTGGAGCTACTGGACGCTCACGAGAGCCTGTCGGTCAACCAGGTCGTTTTCCAGCTCCAAGAACCTCAGCCCACCATTTCTCAGCACCTCAATGCTCTCAAGGCGCGTGGCCTGCTGGCCTCGGAAAGGCGCGATGGCCAGGTCTTTTATCGCATCGCCCAGCCGCAGATTTACAAGCTACTCGAATGCATTCGGGGCTGTCGAGCGTAGCTCAATCGAGTCGGATCACCGCATCGTGCGCACGCCCGTAACGGTGCTTGTAGGTGGCCACCGCTGCGGTCAGTTGGTCAAAGTCCGGCACAAACAGGTCATACAACGCCAGGCGCTCCTGCCTGCCAGTCACCTCGAGATTGGTAATCAGCAATCTACGCAGCAGTTGCTGCTCGTGGGAGGGCGCGTTGACCAGCAAGTTCTTCCAGGGAAAATGTTGCACGGTCCGACCCTTGCCGCGATCAAAGTGAAGCCCCAAAGGATCGAGGGTCAGTCTGCCTCGACAGAAAAGCCTGGGCGTGGCTGCGATCAAAATCACCAGGACTGCGGCCAGGATCATGGGGGGTACGCCAAACATCCACCGAGCCGGGTCCTGAGGGTGAAATCGATGCATTACGGACATTCCTGTGGAAGCCAGATAGGCGGCCAGGGCCAGCAGAGGTATCGCCATCGCGATGGCTTTCCAGGTCAGAGTGAGTCGGAAGTCCGTTTTGGATCCGCTCACGGATGAATGAGGCACGGACTAACCATACAACTATCCTCGCCATCAGGGGAAGTCCTTAGAGCTTTTGATTCCGCTCCGACTCGGTGGAGGGGTCTTCGTAGTGGCGTTCGGGGTAGAAGCTGCGCTCTACCACCCAGCCGTCGGGAGTATTCAAAACCTTCAGCCCACGCCCCTTGAGCCGATCCATCAACAGGGCATTCAGCTGCGTCCAGGGCTTGGGCCCACTCAAAGCATGAACGGGGCCTCCCATCACCACTTTGAGTTCTCCGGCTCGGGCCCTGGCCTGCCGCTCGCCAAAACTCTTTTCGTCAAAGGCATAGCCGCTGCTAAAGCCGCGTACGATAAACTGCTTGCTGGCCGGGTTCCCGTCCGGATCGTTGAAGATAAAGTCCAGGTCCGAATTGGCTCCGAAGCGACCGTGAAGGATGCCGCCAAAGACGTAGTAGCTTCTCGGATAGCCCGGTCGGGCAGCAGCCAGGGCCTCACATTGACGACGAAAGCTGACCACAATTTCGTGCCATTTGCGACCCGCCTGGGCATCGCTGTAAGGGTGATGCAGGCTGTTACGAAATTTGGACGGCCAGCGACCCTGCTCGTTGCTGCCATACGTCCTTTCCTTGCGAAGCAGTTCTTCGGTTTCTTTTAACCAGGCATAGAAGGAATCGAGGCTGGTCAGGGCCAGATCGGGCGGAGTGTGGCGCAGATTGAAGAAATAGGTGGCCAGGTTTTCTCTCAGCAGTTCATGCTGTGAATCCCGGCACGAAATCAGATCTAGCAACCGGTCCGCCTGGTGATCCCACACTTGCTGGGCCCAGGCCGCACCGCCCACCAGCCAGGCCACAAAAAGCACTCGAAGCATGGCTGGAAACTACGACGCTTAACGCCAATCCCATTTACACGGCTTTCAGGCATCTTTCATTGGACCCGCGTAGACTGCGTTCATGATTAGCGCAACCGCCCCAAGCATTTCTCTCCCCAAACGCAACGAATGGTTGGCCGCCGGTGCAGCCCATCGCCTCGACCCGGCAACCATGGCCAGCAGCGATTACGTGGCCATTTCGTTGGAGAATCCGGGAGCCGAGGATGCTTTGCTGGCAGCCGGAATGGCTCTGGCACAGGGGCTCCCCACTGTGCTGGCAGCGCCCGACCGCAAACACCTCCCCTGGTTCCTGCGCGAAGCCGACCTCTCTTATCCCTCGCAGGTCCTGGTGGTCGAGGGTCAGCAGGCCCCACAGTCCTCTCAGGTTCAGGCCCTGCACGCGGAGCCCGCCCCGCAAGGCCCGCAATACGACACCTTTATCGGATGCCTTATGTCAGGGCTCAGCAAAGAACAGTATGCCGAAGGTCGCAACCATCTGCTCCAGGTGCACGAGACGCTGGGACAGCAACTGAGTTCGCCGCAAAACTTCTGTGAGGGCATCGCGGTGGGTTCCACCGATACTTTCGGCACTCCCAAAGAGAGCCTGGTCGCCGACCTGGCCGCCCTCAAAGGCAGCCGCCAATGTGTTTTTTACCAGTATGAAAACAGCTCTCGCCCCTCGGGCATGTGGGTCGAACTGGGTGCCGCGCTGGCCTGGGGCAAGCCTTGCACGCTGCTCACTCCCGATTTGAACGGCGTCCCCCCCGCCATCCGCCAGGGAATTTCCCAACTCAAGGTGGTTCAATACGGTAGCCACGAAGAGATGCTTCAGTTGTTGAAGGACAAGCCCCAAGAATTGCTCAACCCCTAGAATGGCGCTGCTTTCGGCCCGCGACCTCTGGAAAATCTACGGGTCCGGAGATGTGCAGGTCTTCGCGCTGCGCGAGATCAACCTCGATATCGAGCGCGGCGAACTGATGATCATCGTGGGCCCAAGTGGCTCAGGCAAGAGCACCCTGCTCAACATGATCGGGGGAATGGATCGTCCCAGCCGGGGCCAATTGGTCTTTGAGGGCAAGGACCTGGCCCAGGCCAACGACCGGCAGTTGACGCTGTATCGTCGACAGCAGGTTGGGTTTGTCTTTCAGTTTTTCAACCTGGTGCCCACTCTCACCGCTCTGGAAAACGTGCAGGTGGCGGTGCAAATCGCTCGCCAACCCATGGACGCGGCCGAATCGTTGGCCATCGTGGGCTTGCAAGATCGGGCCAACTTCTTTCCCTCGCAGATGTCGGGCGGGCAGCAGCAACGAGTGGCCATCGCCCGGGCCCTGGCCAGCAACCCGCCCCTGCTGCTCTGCGATGAACCCACCGGCAACCTGGATACCGAGACCGGTCGCCAGGTGCTGCAGTTGCTGGTACGTGTCAACCGCGAACTGGGAAAGACCGTGGTCATCATCAGTCACAGCAGCTCGGTGGCTCGGGTGGGCAACCGGGTGGCCTACATCCGCGACGGGGCCATTCTTTCTTTGGAGACCAATGCCAATCCGGCCGACCCGGCCGACATCGAATGGTGATCTCGCGCTGGATCAACGTTTTGTGGCTCAAGATGGCCCGCGAACTCTGGCAACGCAAGGGGTCGCTGGCCAGCCTGGCGGCCATCACGGCCATGGGTGTGTGCCTCTTTTTGACCATGGCTTCCAATCTGGAGGACCTCGACCGGGCTAGATCCAACTTTTATTCCGGTTGTCAACTGGCCGATTTTAGCCTCACCATGAAACGGGCGCCCGGCTGGGCCTTGGAGACCCTGTCCACTGTCGACAACGTTCGTTCCGTGCGGGGTAGAGTCAATCTGCCCATCCGATTGGAATTGACCGGAGTCAACGAACCTCTGCAAGGCACCGCGCTGTCCCTTCCCGAGCAGCGCCAACCCGTCATCGACGATGTCTTTCTGCGTCGCGGTACCTACTTCACCGGACGTTCCGCCCAGGAAGCCCTGCTCAACGATGCCTTCGCCCGGGCTCGGGGCATTGGGCCCGGACAACGCCTGCGGGCTATTATTCAGGGGGGCGAATACAATCTGTTGGTGGTGGGCACCGTTATGAGTCCGGAATTTGTCTACGTGGTGCCCCCCGGCACCGGCCTCACCCCCGACCCGGCCCGCTCCCCCGTGCTCTGGCTTCCCCAGCGATTTCTGCAACAGGCCGGCGGCATGGACGGTGCTTTCAACGAGGTGGTGGGCATGGCTCACCACCCCTCCTCTGGCTCCGTGCGCCTGACTCTCAAGCAGATCGAACGGCGCCTCGATAGCTATGGAGTCCAGTTGGCTCTGCCCCAAGAGGAACAGAGCTCGGTTCATTTTCTGGCCAACGAACTAATGGAGTTGCGCGTGAATTCCATCTTTCTGCCCACCATCTGTCTGGGAGTGGTGGCCTTGGTGCTCAATGTTGTCATGTCGCGCCTGGTGGCCTCGCAGCGAACCGTGGTGGGGACCTTGCGTGCGCTGGGCTATTCCCCCTGGTCGCTGCGCCTGCACTATCTCAGCTACGGCCTGGCCGTGGGCCTGGCAGGTGGCCTGAGTGGGGTGGCGCTGGGTTGGCAGATGCAGAAAGCCCTGATGGGCGTCTACCGAGCCTATTTTGAAATTCCCAATCTGACCTCCCATCCCAACCCCTTCTTGATTGTAGTGGCCCTGGCCATGAGCTTGACTTTCGCTGTCACCGGAGCGGCCCTGGGCGTGGGGCGCGCTTTGCGCCTGGAGCCGGCCGAGGCTATGCGGCCCCCTCCGCCTGAGAAAGTGCAGGCCATCTGGTTGGAACGCCTGCCCTGGCTGTGGTCGCGGTTGGGTTTTCAGGCCCGCATGGTGATGCGTTCCATTTTTCGCAATCCGTTTCGCAGTCTGGTCACCATGGGGGCCAGCTTCGTGGCCACCTGTCTGCTGGTGGAGACGCTGTGCATGCTCAACGCCGTTCATTACCTGGTGGACTTCACTTTCCGGCGCACTTCCAGTCAGGACGTGACGGTGGGCCTGCGCGAGCCCATCGAGACTTCGTCCGCCCGCGAGGTGGCCGCCCACGGTCAGACCGGACGGGTGGAGGCCGAACTCTCGGTGGCCTGTGATCTGTCGCGTGGGGCGGCCAGCAAGCGAGTGGGCGTCACCGGCCTGGGCACTGGATTTCGCCTGCAGAGACCCCTGAACGTGCAGGGACAGCCGGTGCAAATTCCTACAGAAGGTCTGCTTTTGTCCAAGAAGCTGGCCGAAATCCTTCGGATAAAACCCGGCCAGACCGTGCGCCTGCGCCCTCTGCTGGGCGAGCGGCGCGAAGTGGAGGTCCAGGTCACTGCCGTGGTGGACAGCTACCTGGGCCTGTCCGCCTACGCCCACCGCGACTATCTCAGTCGCTTGCTGGGAGAGGTGGACGTGGCCAACAGTCTGCAACTCAGCACGTTTCACAGTCCACCCTCGGACCGACTGCTGGAGGAGTTGCGGCGACGCCCGGCTGTGTTGGGCATCGAAGAACGCTCCCGCTCTCTGGCCCAAATCGAGAAGCTGCTCAATCAGTCCATCGGCACTTCCTTGGGCATTTTGGTGCTCTTTTGTGGGGGCATGGCCTTTGGCAGCGTGCTCAATACGGCTCTGGTTTCGCTGGGAGAGAGGGAGCGCGAGGTGGGCACTCTGCGTGTGCTGGGCTATACCAACCAGGAGGTATGGCGTATCTTCACTGGAGAAAGCTACCTGGTCAACGGCCTGGGAGTGCTGCTCGGCCTTCCCGGCGGAGTGGCCTTTGCCAAATTGATTTCCAATGTATACAACACCGAACTCTTTCGCCTGCCCGTCATCGTCGACGCGACCACGTTGCTGGTGGCGGCCGCGCTGATGTTGTTCTTTATCAGCCTGGCCCAACTGGTCGTCTACCGGTTGGTGGTGGCCATGCGCTGGCTGGATGTCTTTAAGGTGCGCGAATGAGGCTCTGGCTGATCGGATTGACCCTGGGTCTGGCCGCTTGTGGCTGCGCCAGGCCCCCGCTGGTGGAGGTCACCAAGGTCAGCCGGGCCGACCTGGTGGACAGCTTCCGCGAACAGGCTGAGACCCGTCTGCGCAAGATCTATGTGGTTTCGGTGCCGGCCGCCGGCCGCATCGGCCGCATCGAACTGGAGCCCGGCGATCAGGTCAGGGCGGGCCAGACCCTGGTTTCTTTCGATCGCCTGCCGGCCCAGAGCGAGGCCACTGAGCATCGGGCCGAGGTGGCTCAACTGCAGGCTGAAGAACGACTGGCCGCCGACGATGCCCCCGAGATCGCCGAAGAGGCACGTGCCGAAGCCCTGGTCAGTGAGGCTGGACGCAGGCTCGACAGCGAGCGGGCCGTGGTATCTGAGATGGAGGCGGTGGCTACCCAGGCCCGCCTGGACCTGGATCGAGCCGCCACTCTTTTTGCTCAGGGGGCCACGGCCCGGCAACAGTTGGAGCGGGCCCAACTCGACGAACGCCGAGCCCGTGCCCAGGTGCTGGAAGCAAAGGGCAGGCTCAACTCTCTGAAGGCCCTCCAGGAAGCTGTCGGTCATCAACTGGAGGCGGCCCGGGCTCAGCGACTGCGGCGTCTTCACCAACGGGAGTCGAGCCAGCAGCAGGTCGTCCAGGCCCGCGAGCGACTCGAGCGCTCCCTCCATGAGGCCTCTCAGAATTTCGTGACAGCTCCTGTCACCGGCGTGGTGGTGGAAAGATTTCAACAGGGGCCTGGACCGATGCCGGCCGGGGAGAAGTTGCTCTCGTTAGGTCGTAGCCAGGATCTCGAGGCCATGAGCGAGGTGCTCACTCAGGACGCTCTGCGCCTGCGTATCGGTACGCCCGTCCAGCTCTATCCAGGGCCGGGTCGCCCCCCCCACCTGGCCCACGTTTCCCGCATCGAGCCTCGAGGCTTTACCAAGCTCTCTTCGCTGGGCGTGGAGCAGAAGCGAGTGCGTGTGCTGATGCAGCTGGACAAAATCCCCCCCAACCTGGGCGCCGGCTACCGCCTGGAGGCCGAATTTGTAGTGGGCAAACACCCCCAGGTGCTTGCCCTGCCGCGACCTGCCTTGCTGCAAAAACCGGACGGTAGTTTTTACGTTTTTAAAGTGGTGGCCGGCCACCTCCAGGAGCAGACGGTGGAACTGGGCGTCAGCGAAGATCTGCGAGTGTCCATCCGGTCGGGCCTGGCCGAAGGAGATACCGTGGTGGCCGCCCCCGAAAGCGGCCTCAAGGATGGCGACGAAGTCCAAACCCCCCCTTGACCTGCCGCCCCCGAAGAGTATGCTGAAACGATGCGCAGACTTTTGATCATCCTTCCATGGCTGGCCCTGGGGCTGGCCGCCATGCAGCTCTACCAGGCCTACCCGGGCTTTCCCGACCGCTGGGCCATCCACTGGAATGCTGCCGGACAGGCCAACGGATTTACCGACAAAACCCCCATGGGCGCTGCCTTCCCTCTGCTGATGGGCGCCGCTATGGCCCTGCTCATGGAGGTCATCGCCCTGTGGACGGGCACCATGCGCAATTCTACGTTGCCGGGCCAATGGCCCCAACGATTGGCCCAGGCCACCCAAGGCTTCGTGCGCATGACCAGCGTGTGCACCTCGTTCTTCTTTGGATACCTGGCCTTGAGCCTGCCCCACGGCCCCCCCAGCCTGTGGGCTGTACTGCTTCTGGTCGCCGGGTGCATCGCCTATCCCGTAGTGAGCACCATGAAGCTGTATGCCGAAATGCGCCAGGAAGGCGCGCTCCCGCCTGGTTACCGCGGTTTCTACTACTCCAACGCCGATGACCCCCGCCTCTGGGTTCCCAAGTTGGGAGGGGCCGGTACCACCATCAATTTTGGCCATTCCCAGGCCTGGATGTGGATGCTGCTGATCCTGGCCCTGCCCGCCTGTGCCCTGATCAGCGGCCTGCTGGTCATTCTCAAACAGCAGTGAGTATGGCATGGCCATCAGCACTCCACCCAGGCGAGGCGAGTCCCCCCCCCGATCCGACTACGCCAGAGTCACGCCACCGTGAAAAGCGCCAGTTCGCTGTGACCCGAGTGTAACTTAACTTACAGGCCGTGGTCTTGGTCTTGGTCCAAAACGGCTGAATCCAACGACCTAAATCAAGGTCGGGGGTTTCGCGGAGTGGCCTGAACGGTAAGGACTATCCACACACGTGCGCCCATTTCTGGAAGGAACCGATTTTGTTTAAAACGCTCGCAAGCCCGGCTATGGTGTCGCTCTGAACTCGTCACCCCAAGACGGTTTCTTTCGTAAATGGGCCAGGCTGACGTTGCTTCACCCCTGGCTGGTGTTGGGCTTGGCCTTGATTTCTTTGGTAGCGAGCCTGAACCTGGCCAGTCAGCGTATTCATTTTTCCACCGACCGAACTCAACTGCTCGACCCTGAGCATCCGATTCAGCGTCGCTGGCTGACCTACCGAGCACAATTTCAGGGAAACTCGGATCTGCTAGTGCTGATTACCGGCAACCCTGCCGACGTGAGAGCAGCCGCTGAAGATCTGGCGACTCTTTTGGTTCGGGAGAAGAATTTTTTCGACGAGATTTTCTTCAAGGTGGATATTCCTCAGATCTCGCAGCACGCGCTCTACTTCCTCTCTTTCGAAGACCTGCAGCGCTTAGTTCGTCAGTTGCGGCAGGCCGGACCCTGGATGGATGCGCTGGACTCGGGTCTTCCAGGCCTGCTGCGCAAGCTGAGCGCGATTCCGAAATCCCGGGCTCAGGCCATGTTGGAGCCGGTGCTGCCGCAATTTCTGAGGATTTTGGTGGGGGTCAATCAGAGCATTGAAAGCCGGGGTCAGAGCCTCTACAAGAGCCCTCTGCCGGCATTTCAGCCCGAAGCCTCATTGCTTCGAGAGCAGCCTTTCCAGATAGACAAGAGCACCTTTTACAACACCATCCACGGCGACCGAACCTGTCTGATGCTGGTCCAGCCCAGTGACCGCAGCGGTTCTTTTCAGCAAGATGCGGCTACCGTGGCCCGGCTGCGTCAGTTGGTGACGCAGGTCATGCGCAGCTATACCAAAGTCGACTGCATGGTTTGCGGCGAAGTGGTCATGAATACCGATGAGATGGTGGGGTCCTATCAGGATTCGCGCACCTCGGGACTGGCCGCTTTGATTTTGGTGTATGGTTTGTTGGCCCTGGCCTTCGGGGACTTTGTGCGGCCGTTGTGCGCCGTTGTGAGCCTGGGCGTAGGTCTGGCCTGGTCGCTGGCCTTCACCTCCATGGCCGTCGGCCATCTGAATTTACTCACGGTTCACTTCGCTACCATCGTGGCCGGTCTGAGTATGACCTTTGCCATTCAGGTGCTGTGTTACTACCTTGAGTTGGGCTCTCAGGAGTCCAATCCCAGTGTCACTCGTTTGCTGGTGCAGACGATGGCCGAAACCGGCCCCACCAGTTCGGTGGGCGCAGTGACCACCGCTATCGCTTTCTGGTCTTTAAACTTTGCCAAGTTTCGGGCGGCCAGCGAACTGGGTCTGATCACCGGCACCGGCGTGCTTCTGTGTTTCTGCTCGATTACCACGTTGTTGCCGGTGCTGCTGCAAATGACCGAGGGTCGCAAAACTTGTCAGGCGGTGCGTTTGCCCGGCTGGCGTAGTTGGAGCGGACCCATCTCTCTCCATCCCTACCGTGTACTGGCCCTGTCGCTGTTTGTCAGCCTCTACAGCCTGACCTGGGTGGCTCGAGTGCCTTTCAATTACAACGTGCTGAGTCTTCAGCCCAAAGATTCGGTCACGGTTCGCCTGGAGAAATTTCTTCAGACCATGGGTTATTCGGGTTTGTTCGCGGTGACTTCCGCAGCCAGCATGCAAGAGGCCAACCAACTGGCCAAGAAGTTTGAGGCTCTCAGCAGCGTGTCGCGGGTAGAGACCGTGGCTGCCCTGGAGCCGCAGCGGGTGGAAGAGAAGCGAAGCCTGGTCAAACAGATCGTGGCTTTGGCCCAGCCACTGACTCAGAAGAAGCTTGAGATTCCCGAAAGAACTCTTTCGGGAAGCGAGTTGCTGCAGCTGGGTGCTTCCTTCCAACAGGCCTCTGCTCACCTGCAGACGCTCTTGTTAGATATGGACCAGAGTCCCCTGCGTGACAACTTTCTCCGTCAGTTGGATCTGCTCAATCGACTGCTGGATCCTGACAATCCAGGGCCTCTGTCGGCCGCTCTGCTGGCTTATCAGCGCCAATTGAGCAAAGACTTGCGGCAACAGAACGAATTTTTGCGCACCCAGAGTGAGGCGCCCCCGGATGTGCTGAGATTGCTGCCCCAGGCGCTGCGGGCCCGCAGCGTTTCGGCCACGGGACGGGTCAGCTTGCGCATTTTTCCCAATGGAAATTGCTGGGACCGCGAACCGCTGGAGTTTTTTGTCAATCAGTTGCAAAAGACCGACCCCAACGTGACTGGCTCTCCTTTGCTGATCTACTACTACAGCCAGGAGTTGCGCCTGGCCTACGCGGCGTCAGGTCGCAACGGCTTGCTGGTCATTTGCGGCCTTTTGCTGATTCACTTTCGCTCCCTAAAAAATGCCGCCCTGGCGGTCTTTCCCAAACTCTTGGGAGTGCTCTGGATGGTGGGGGCGATGGGCGTCTTTGGGGTGAGTTTTAACTCGGCCAACTTCCTGGCCCTGCCCATTACGCTGGGAATCGGGCTGATTTTTGGGGTCAATGTGTTGCTGGAATGCCAACAAAAGGGGGCTCGCGCGCTCTTCTGCGGCCCGACCGGAGCGGCCGTGGCACTGTCAGGATTGACGGCCATTTTAGGCTTCTCTTCCTTTTTGATGGTCGCCCATGTGGGAGTGTCCAGCTTTGGTTTTGTGATGGCGGCCGGGCTGGGGGCCAATTTACTCACCTCGCTGCTCACATTGCCAGCGCTGATGACGCTGGCCAGTCCGGTCAAGCCGGTATAAGCGGTGAGCCAACTCAAATGGCGCGCGCCCTGCGACGCCCTTTGGACTGGGGCTCCCAGCAAGGTTAGGCAAGTTGGGGGCGGTCCAACAGATTGAACAGATTGAAAAGAGGGCTTAGCCAGCGGAGCCAGGAGACTCTTGAGGCGACCTGAGTCCGGGCAGGTGGCTGTACCTGCTGGCGGGGGTCGGGAAAACAGCGCAGGCGCAGGACGCCATCGCTGCTCAGGCACAGGCAGGCCGGCGCCACGACTGGAAACCCAAATTGTTGCAGCAACAGCCGCAGACGCTTGAGCTGTTGGTGCCCCTGTCCGGTCAGCCGGCTGGGACCCAGTTCATCCAGGCCGGTGCCACTGATTCGGTCCATCACCACATAGATGGCCCCGGCTTCCATCCAACTGTCCTGGATGGTGGGTAACTGATTGTCCTGGCTGTGGAGAAGTTGGACCAGGAGCGGCGAAGGGTTGGCGAACCTTTGCACCAGAGCCAGTTGCTGGCTGGCCTGGTGGCGAACCAGCCAGATATCCTTGCGGTCCAGCGCCGGTCCCAACAGGCAGTATTGGTCGCCCGTGCCGGTGTCAAATACTAGTGAAGTCATGCTGGCCTCCTGGAGTGGTTATGCAACCAGGGTAATAAGTCAGCGTCAGGCGGTCGTCAAGAGAGCGTGAAAAAGGCAGGCCGTAGCCTGCCCCCTTGTGAACAACCCCTGGGACTCTGCCTATCTGACAGCCTCGCGCAGGCTCTTGGCCGCATCCTCGCTGGTCCAGTCGGTACCACTGAATACCTTGACCAGATTGCCTTTGGAGTCGATTACGGCCGTCTTCATGTTGTGCTGAATGGTGCCCTTTTGGTCGTAGTAAACCACCCCGAAGTGGGTGGCGACCTTGTCGATGGCCTCCTCGTCGCCGGTTAGAAAGTCCCAGTTGACCCGCTTTTTGTCATAGCCCTGCGAATAGGCCTTGAGCATTTCCGGGGTGTCCCGGCCGGGATCGAGGGTGACTGAGAGGACCTGGATCTTCTGAGCCATGCCCACCTTATCGATCACCTCATTGGTGCCTTTGAGCTTGTTGGCGATGGTGGGACACTTGTCAGGATAGGGGCATTGCGTAAACAGGAAGGTCAGCAGCACCGCCTTGCCCCGAAACTGGCTCAGTTGAACCTTCTTGCCGTTTTGATTGGTCAACTGGAAGTTGGGAACCGATTGGCCCGGCTCCAGGGCCTTCTGGGGAGTGGCCCAGACCAGGCTGGCCAGAGCCAGCATCGCGCACAGGGTCTTCTTCATGGGAATGTACCTTTCTTTTCTTGGCTAGATATTTAGTCGCGTCATCGACCAAAGAGTGCATGATGGGAATGTCGATCAGGCTGAGCAATGTGCCCATGGTCAGCCCTCCCAGGATGACCGTGCCCAGCGGCGAGTAGGCGTCCAGGCCGGTGCGCGGAAAGAGCGCTACCGGAATCATGACCACGATAGTGATCAGCGAGGTCATCAAAATCGGCCGCAGGCGCCTGGGGCAGGCCCGGATGATGGCCTGGTCGCGGGGCGTGCCCCGTTTGCGCTCACGGAGGATTTCGTCGATGAGCAAGATGGCCGTGGTGGCATCCATGCCGGTCAACACAATGACGGCCATAATGCTCACCGACGAGAAGGCCTGATGATTGAGCCAGAGGGCGATGAATACCCCGGTTAACTCGAGCGGGATGGAAAAGACCATCTGCATGGGCTGCAGGAATCCCCGAAACTGGGCCACCAACACCAGCAAAATCAGCACCATGGCGAAGGCCAGACCGTTGAGCAGGCGCCCAAAGGAATCCATCATCTGGGTCATGTCACCGCGCATCTCCAGGCCGTAGCCGGGTGGCCAGTTGAGCTGAGAGAGGGCCTTCATCATGACCTTCATGGCCAGATCCATCGAGTAGGGGCCGCTCATCCGGTAGTAGCCGGTGACGCTGACCACGCGACGCATACCGTCGTGTTCGATGAGTGTCGGGGCTGCTTTCCTGTGAACCGTGGCCAGGCTGCGCAGAGGCACCGTGCCGGCTCCCGGAGTGGTGATGGGCAGGTCGTAGAGGTCTTCGGGAGTTAGCCGACGCTGGTCTCCATCCAGGCGCACCAAAATACTGGTCTGGCGCAGATTTTCGAGGCGATAGAACTCATTGGTGTAGCCTCCGCGCAAAGAGAAATAGGCTTGAGCGGCGATGTCCTCCGGGCTCATGCCCAGTTGGGCCGCCCGACCCGGGTCCACCTCAACCTGGTAGACCGGATTGCCCATGGTCCAGGAATTGCCTACTTGATGCAATCCCGCGGTATCCTTGGCGATATCGCCGACCTGGTCGGCCAGCCGCGAGAGCACCTGCAGGTCCGGACCGGTGACCAGCAACTGAATGGGCGCTGCGGAACTGGCCATCACGTCCGAGCCCATCTCTTTGATCTGCAGACGGCGTAGGCCGGGAATGGTGCGCCGCGCTTCGGCTTCGATGGCGTCAGCAATGTCCCACAGGCTGTGACGGCGCTGACTCTTGTCGCTAAAGGTGAGCATGGCCGTGGCCCCTTGAGTCAGACCGGCCGAGTAGCCGGTGAAATTGGGAACCGTCATGGGCTCGCTGCCGATCTCGATGGAGGCGTGCTGGATCTCGGGGTATTTTTGCATGATCTTTTCCAGGCGAGCCACAGCCTGCTCGGTGCCGCGAAAGGAAGTGCCGGGTTGCATTTCCATCACCAGATAGCCCTGGCCCACATCGGCCAGGGGCATCATTTCGCTGCCGATGAAGTAGTAGAAGGTAGAACCCACGATGACGGTGAGGAGCACGCGCACCAGGTTGGCAAATCGGTGGCGCAGCAGCCAGGCGATGCAGCGGGCGTAGGCGCCCTCCAGCCATTCCAACCAGCTCTGAAAGGGGGCCAACAGGCGACGATAAAGCCAGTGTTGACGCTCGCGACGGCGTATTTCGGGAACGGCCAGCAGTCTGGCCCCCAGTAAGGCGGTCAGAGTGAGGGAGACCAGAAAGGAGGCCAGCAGTCCCAGAATGATGGGCCAAACCAGGCCCTCAAACATCTGCTGGACGATGCCGCCGCATAGCAGCAGGGGCAACAGCGCCAGTATCAGCATGAAGGTGGAGGCGGCCACGGCCAGGCGAACCTCACTGATGCCATCGACGGTGGCCGTGGCCGGGTCCTTGCCCATGTCCAGATGGCGTTCGATGGCGTGGATATCGATGATCGAATCGTCGACCAGGCGACCGATGGAGATCAGCAAGCCGATCAAGGTGCTGGAATTGAGAGTCAGACCCAGCGGAATCATGCCCAATACGGCCAGGGCCAGCGAGACCGGTATGGTCACCAGCGCGATCAGAGTCCCACGCCATTCTCCCAGAAAGAAGAGAACCACCAGCCCGGTTAGCAAGATGGCCACCAACAGTTCCTCGACCATATTGGTCATCAGCGTGCCGACAAACTGAGAATTGTCGTAGGCCACCTCGAAATGGATCCCCGGGTAGTCCTGCTCCAATTGGCGCAGTTCGCTCTGCACCAGGGCGATCACCCGCGGGGAACTGGCCTGAGGGTTTTGCAGAACGTTGACCTCGATGGCCCGGCTCACCTTGCCCTGGCGCAAGTGATGATAGCCGCTGCGAGCCTCGCTGCTGCGGTCTTCGACCCGGGCCACATCCTTCAAGGTGACGATGCGGTCGCCGTTGGCCAGCACCGGAATCTTCTCCAGTTGGCCGGCGTTGTGGGCCAGTCCATCAATTCGCACACTGAATTCACTGTTGCCCTGGGTGAGGGTGCCGGCCGGTCGGGCCACATTGAAGCGGTCGATGGCGTCACGCACTTGCAGAATGGACAGGCCGCGGGCGGCCAGTTGATTGCGGTCCACATTGACCTGAAGTTGGCGGCGAGACCCACCATAAGCATAGACGGCCAGCACGTCGGAACTGGAGGATTTGAGCCGATTGACCACCTGATTGTCGGCCAGTTGACGCAAATCGGTGAGACTCCAGCGCGAGTCCCCCTGCAGGGACAGGCTGAGAATGGGCAGATTGAGAGGGTCGATGGGCAGTACCCAGGAGGGCTTGAGATTGGCTCCGGTCACCGGCAGGTCGGCCTGAATGACATTGAGCAAGGCCTGGGTCGAGGCCAGCGCGGCTTTCATGTCGTGGCCGTAGGGGAACTCCAGCGACACGATGGAGAAGCCTTCCTGAGAGGTGCTTCGGATGTAGCGCACGCCGGGGATGCTGACCATGCGCTCCTCGATGGGCTTGGAGATGTAGGTCTCCATTTCTTCGGCCGACAGGCCCGGCATCATGGTGGCCACCCCCAGCATGGGACTCTGCACATAGGGCATGAAGCGGCGCGGCAGGGCGCTGCTGAGGGCCTGGGCGGCCAGTAGCAGCACGGCCAGGTAGAAGGCGATCACCACATGGGGGTGCTGGATAGACCAGCGCGACACATTGAAATTCACGGCGTCGCTCCCGGCGTGGGCGAGCAGTAGTCCTCGGCCTGGGCCCCGTGGTCCATGCCTGACATGCTATGGTCGCCGGGAGGGGGCGGGAGATCGACCGGTCCCTGTGCCGACCATTGCACCTGGACCAGCGCCATGCCGTCACGCAGGCTGCCGGCACCGGCCACCACCACCTGGTCGCCTGGGCTCAATCCGGAGGCCACGGCCACCCGTCCCGCCTGAGTTCCGCTCAGTTGGAGGGGTCGTTTGGCGGCGCGCAGGCCACCGGCTTTGTCGGACAGTTGCAGCGGCATCTGGCATTTGGGACACTTGCCCGCTTCGGATTGGCGAACTTCTGGGTGCATGACGCAGGTATAGTAAGGCTTCTCTTCTGGGGAGTCGGACTTGCTTTGGCTGACCGCCACCCACACATAGGGGTGATTGTCCAGGTCGTGCTGCAGGGCTGACAGGGGCACCGTCAGACGCCGCCCTCGCCTATCCAGGGCGATCTGCATGGGCACGAAAGAACCTACCCGCAAGCCGCTGGAACCATTGACCACGGCCTCTACGGTGAAGGTGCGAGTGGTTGGGTCGGTCTCGAGAAAGTCCGAGCTGAGGCGGGCATCGAGGGGTTCTGGGCGGCCGGGAAGTTGGACCCGCACTTTAGCGCCTCGCTGAATCTGGCCGCTATAGTCCTGGGGGACGCGCGCCTGAAGTCGCAGTTTGTGGGTTGACTTGAGGCGCAACAGAACTGTGCCAGGTTGAACTAGGGTTCCGGGACTGACCTTGCGCTCCACCACCGTCCCCTCCTCGAGGGCGGTCAGGCGGGTATAACTTTCGACGGTTGCGGCCAACTCACTTTCGGCCTGGTTTTTTTGACGGCCGGCCGCCAGAGCCTGTGATTCGTCTCCAAAAACCTGAGCTTCCAGCGTTTGCATGGCCCGGCTTTGATGGGCCTTGGCGAGGCTGGTTCTGGCCTTGGCCAACTCGAGCGCTTTGACCCGTTGGGCGCTTTGGGCCTCGACCAGACCGGTCCGGCTACGCTGCAATTCTTCTTGGGAAATGCCACCGGCCTCAAAGAGTTGACTGGAGCGTTGAAACTCGGCCTGACGGTATTTGAGGTCGGCGCTGGCCGACTCCTTTTCGGCCTGGGCCTGGCTCAATCCCAGACGGGCGCTTTCCAGGTCCTGATCGATGCTCTTCAATTCCAATTCGCCTCGTTGGTGGTGGCGATGAGCAGCCTGACTGCGATAGTCAGCCTCGGCCACGGCTGCCTCGGCAGCCAGCGTGCGCAGGTGGACTTCTTGCGAATCAAGTTCTACCAGCAATTGGCCGGCCTTGACCGGGTCGCCGGGATAGACGTTGATACGAAGGACACGTCCCGGGACGCGGGCCACCACTTCTTCGTCAGCCCAGGCCATGACCGTTCCCGTAAAGGTGGCGCTGGGCTGAATAAACTCGGCCCCTACCTCCTCCAGGGAGACAGGGGCGGCCCCAGGAGGGGGCTTCATGGACATGTTCATGGCCTGCGACTCCACCACCGTCATGGAACCGGGCGGTCGCAGTTTGCTCACCAACCAGCGAGATAGCAGCAACGCTGCCAGCAAAAGCAGAAGCGAGGGGGCATAATGTGTGAAGAATCGTTTCATGGGAACCTGCCCAAAGCGTATTGATAGTCTGCCTGGCGCCGTTGCGCTTCGAAGAGAGCGTTGAGGCGATTGCTGCGCGCCCGCGAAAGGAGGGCCAGGCTGTCGAGCACCTCCAGATAGATGGCTCGACCTAGATCAAAGCGCAGTCGAGAGATGCGCAACTCTTCCTGAGCCTTGGATAGTTCCAATTCGGCCAGGTCCGCGTTTTTGAGAGCCTGAAGCAGGCCGCTGCGGGCGGCCGTGACTTCTTGTTCAATGCTCAACTCCAGCTGAGTCAGCCGGGTCTTGCTTAGCTCCACTTCGATCCGGGCAGCCTCGCTTTGGGCGGCCCTTTGGCCTCCGTCATAGAGAGGGAAGCTGAAATTGAGCCCGACCGAGTAGCCCTGATTCCAGGGTATCGTGGTAGCCCCCATCCCTTCCACCATGGCCGCCAGCGACAGGCGCGGTGAATACTCGGCCAGACTTGCCAGCAAGCGCTCGTCGCCCTCTTCGATGGCCAGTTGGGTGGCCACCAGATCGGGACGCTGGGTGCGTGCTTCCTGAAGGCTCTCGGCTTGCGAGACCGGCGAGGCGGGAGGCGGACCTGACTGGGGGTAGTCAAAGCGACTCTCCCAGGACAGCCCCAGAACCGACTTGAGCTGGGATTCGCGTTGCTCGAAAGTGGACTGAGCGGTGTTGAGCATCTGCTGAAGGGAGGCCACCTCGGCCTCAGCACGTAAAACCACGAAACGGGCTTCTTTGCCCGCCTTGAATTTGTTTTGGGCCTGCAAGAGCAATTCCTGACGGGCCTGCAACTCCTGTTCTCGGGCATCAATTTCGGCGCGCGCCTGGAATACTTCAAAATAGGCCCGTCGGGCCTGCAGGGTGGTGAGGCGCAGGGCCACCTCGCGGCGCGCTTCGGCAGCTCGTTCGGCCTTCTCGGCCGCCGCCAACCGGTGTCGTAGCCAGCCGCCATTGTAAAGCGGCAGCATGGCTACGGCGTTGAAATTGAGAGTGCCGCTTCCGGGTAGCAATTGGGCAAAACTGGGGTCACCCCCGGTCGCGTAAATCATGGGAGTATTTTGCTGAGCGGCCAGCACTCCCAGGCCGACTTTGAGACGGCTCTCCGAGGCAACTTTTTCACGCTCGGACTTTTGCAGGTCCCGCTGAAAACCCGCCAGGGCCGCCTCGGGACTGTATCTCAACGCCAGTTCCACGGCCCTGTCGGCGCTGAGCTCACCCTGATAGCAGGGCAAGGCCGCCACGGCCCGCAGACACACCAGCGTCAAGACGACAGTCCAGAGCTTGTTCACGGCACGTCGGGAGGAGTCAGGAATTGGGCAGCCTGGTCAAAGGCGCGACTCCCCCACTGATGACCCTGACGATAATTGCTGCCGATCATGGTCACGCCGGTGTAGGTTCCAGCTGCCAGGCCGACGATGTTTCCCAGCGTGCAGCGTGCTACTTTGGCCAGCACCCCGGCGTCCGTGGACAGCCCCTCGGGAAAGTGAGAGAGGGTAGAGTCCAGCCATTGCGACGAGGTTTGACGCACCTTTTGCTGGAACATTCCGGGGGCCATTTCCCACTGGGAATTGCCCACCATTACGTTGGTGGCGGCTCCGGCCATGGCTCCCTGGGCCGGCGAGAGGGCAAGAAAATCGAGCCCGCCCACTCCGCCGGCCAAGGCGCCGGTGACGGCCAGATTGGCCCCCATGGCTATCTTGAAGGCCAGTTTAGCCTGCTCTTCTTTGAGGTCAGCCCCGTGCACAATGCCTTGAGCCGCGCCGGCACAGCCACCTACGATGATGCGCGTGATGCCCTGGGTGAGCCCGGCCATGACGGCCACACTGGAGTTGGCCGCCTCGTAGAACGAGCTATGGCTGTCCACCGGATCGCAGGTGGGAGCGGTCTGAGGTTTGATAGCAGGGGCGGGGGATATGGTTGAGGTTGGTTTGGATGAGGTGATAAGCATGATGGGTGTTCTCCTTGCGTGTATGGTTAGTTTGGGAACTAAGACTTTTCGGGAGGGCGGAACTCGAGCCAGATACTTTTACCGGCGTCGCGAACCAAATTGAGAGGTTGACGAAAGACTACGTCGGCCACGTCTCCCGGGCGGTCATAAAGGGTCTTGGCGGCCAGCATGCTGAGGCCACCGGCCGCCACCAGGCCACCCACCAGACCACCGGACACGGTCGCGGAAGTTTGCAGAGCAGCCGAGGCCAGCAGGGCGGTGGAGGCACCCATATGGAGAGCGCCTCCGATGACTTCGTGAGTATTCATGGTCCGCATGCCCTCGCGGATCTCTCCGTAAGAGGCTACCAGACCCAGCACCCCAACCACTCCGCCAACGCCCAGGGCAGCAGTCTTGGGCAGAGTTATGGTGGAGGCCAGGGCACCGGCCAGCAGGGCGTCCCGGCGCAAACTGCGCGAGGAATCCAGGAAGTGGGTTGGGGGTTGGGGCTTGGGATCGGGGGCCGGCTGTGGGGAAACGGGATTCTTCTTCAGGCGGTTTGCCAGGCTATATCCGGGCGTGGTTTGCACTTTCATGATCATTCTCCTTTGGTGTGGTTAGCTGGGGTCGCCCACAATGGCGATGTTACGAAGGTAGATGCCGTCCAGGTCACCGGTGTTGTCGGTGACCAGGCTGAAGCGGAATTGGAGCCCCGATTTGCCGTCGAACTTGGATAGGTCTACAGTGTGGGACTCCCAAGGGTGAGTGCCGGTGAGGCTGCCCACCGGGCTCCAATTAGAGCCGTCCTTGCTGACCTGGAGCCACATTCCGTCGCGGGCTTCCTCTAGTTCGGTGCGTGCGTCGAAGACGAGGGTTGTGTTCTTGACTCCCTTGAGCGAGAAGGGCTTGCTGGTCAGGCTGTTGGTCTGATTAGATTCATAGTTGCCGTTGGGGCTGTCCGCCCAGGCGGTGCCCCCTTCGGGCATCTGAACCTGGCCCCAGCTTCCGTCTTTTTGCCAACTGGAGGGGCCGCCATCGGCAAAGACCACTTTGGCGGCCGGCACTTTACCCTGCAGGCTGGACATGGGCGAGCCATTACCGACATTGTCGTAAGCTTTTACGGCAAAATGGAGGTTGCGGTCGCTCTCCATGGGACGGATGTCGATGCGCATTTCCTCTTTTTGGCCGGCTTTAGAGGGGGCGTTAGCCGCCACCCGGGTGGCCTTCTCAAAGGCCTGGTCGTTGGAAATGGGCGTGTCGGAGTAGCGCACTTCGTACTGGGCGGCTTTGCCCTGATTTCCGTCATCACCTGGGGCTGTCCATTGCAGAACCACCCCCCGTGAACTGGCTGATTTCAGGGTCAAATTGGCGGGTGCATTCGGGGCGGCATTGTCGTTCTCCAAAGCGCTGGCCGCGTTAAGGCGCCCACCCGTGGAGACCACGCCCTTGAGCGCTTCTACTTTGTCGGTGCTGAATAGCAGGCGATTTTTGATGTCTTCATTGCTGGCGTAGGGATGAGAATTAGCAATCAAAGCCGCTACCCCGGATACATGGGGCGCGGCCATCGAGGTGCCGCTGTTGAGAGCGTACTGTCCCCCCGGCACGGTCGAGTAGATATCAACCCCAGGAGCCGCCATGTCGACGGTGTTAAGACCATAATTGCTAAAGGAGGCGCGGCGGTCCTGGCCATCGCTGGCGGCCACCGAGATCATGTTGGGCAGGTCCAGGTTGCTGGGGTAGTGAGGTTTGAGGTCGTTGTTGATGTGGCTGTTGCCAGCGGCGGCAATGTGCAGGGCCGGGCTGAGGCGAAAAGCGTCTTCGATGGCCGGATTGTAGACCGTGCCGCCCCACGAGTTGGAGGTGATGCGGGCCCCGTGGTTGGTGGCATATTCCAGACCTTTGGCCACCATGGCGGCATCGGTGCGGCCCTGGTCGTCAAAGATTTTGATGGCCATAATCTGACCTTCCCAATTGACTCCCGTCACCCCCAGGCCGTTGTTGCCAACGGCTCCAATGGTACCGAAGGTGTGAGTGCCATGTTTGTGTCCGTCCTGGACGTCGCCGTTGTTCATTTTGGGGTAGTAACCGTGAATGTCGTCGATGATGCCATTGCCGTCGTCATCGAGACCATTGCCGGCGATCTCGCGCGGATTGGTCCACAGGTTGGCCTTCAAGTCGGGGTGATTGAGGTCTACACCGGTGTCGAGCACAGCCACGATGGGCCCGCTGGGAGAGCCGTGCTGAATGGCCCAGGCCTCGGGAGCGTGAATGGCCTTCATTCCCCACAGTTTCTTGTCCAGGTCATTGGGGGACGAGGTCAACTTGACCTCGTCCAAGTGGTAAATGTGATTGGGGGTGACATAGACCACGCTGGGGTCGTCCTGAAGTTGTAACAGGCCTTCGGCCGTGCTCATGCCTTCCGGCAGCCGAAGCTGGACCATTTCACCGCTCGGTGCCATGGTCGGGTTGGAAAAGCGGAAGCGATGCAACACCTCTCCGCCGAGTCGATCGACGATACCTTCGCTAAAGCCGGCGCCGGGTTGAAGCCGGACCAGCAGTTCACCGGGACGATGCTCAGACAGTTGGGCCTCCAACTGGCGCGCCCTGGAATAGTTGGGCTGGATGTGCATAGGGGACTGACCCTTTCCTGAATTGCTTGTGTGTGCGGTCACTCTAGTCTGTTGCTTGTACCGGCAACGTCTTTGCAGCGTCAAATTGGGTCACGATTTTGAACAGAGGATGAACAAGTAGACCCTGCGAACCTCATTGTCTGATGCAGCCCGAACCAAGGCCCCTGACGTTTGCAGACTATTCCAGCTGGGATGATGATCAGCGCTGGGAGTTGATCGACGGTCAGCCCTATGCGATGTCCTCTCCGTCGCTCTTGCATCAGGCGGTGTCCATGGAACTATCGTTCCATTTGAGGCAGCAGTTGGCCGGGACGGGTTGTCGACTGTTGGCTGCGCCCACGGACGTGAAGCTTTCGGAGACGGATGTGGTTCAACCGGACCTCCTGGTGGTTTGTGATCCCCAACAATTGCGGCCTTCCCACGTGGAAGGTGCGCCCAGTCTGGTGGTGGAGATTTCTTCCCCATCCACTCAACGACACGACCGGGTGCGCAAACTGGCCCTCTATGGCCGCTGTGGCGTGGCCGAGTACTGGTTGGTGACGCCACATCCCTTTATGGTGGAAGTTTTGCACAATCAGGGGGGCCTTTTTACAACTCAGAGGGTCTACACAGAAAGAGACGTCTTGCACAGCCCGTCCTTTCCGTCGCTGGCTTTGGATCTTAAGGAGCTTTTTGCACAACTCCCTCCACAGCCACCCATCGATGAGGTGCGCGAAAGCGTTGCCCCTTATGCTGCCGATCAGGCTCGTCGCAACTGAGCCTGGCGGATGCCCGTCAGGACCAAGACGACCCCCAGCCACTGCCAGCCCGTCATGGACTCTCCCAGGGTCCAGCTGGCGATGACCACCACCAGGGGGCGCTGCAGGAGATTGAACAGGGACATGTTGGTAGCTCCGACTCGGCGGATGGAATAGAGAAAGGCTACGTTGGCCACGGCCGCTGCCAGTCCCAGCCAGATTCCGATGGTGGAGGTGCTGCCGGGTGGGGGTGACAGGAATAGCCAGCAAAGTAGACCGTGCACCCAGAAGATATAGGTGGAGACCACCAGGGGCGAGACAGCTTTGGTCACGTCCTCCAGCCGTGTGCGATAGAGGGTGGAACTGGCCAGAGCCAGGGCCACCAGGGCCAAGCCAGCGACGTCGTAGGCCAGGCCCGGCTGTGGGGTGCCCAGGCTTAAGCCGACTCCGCCAAAGCACAGGGAGAAGCCAGACCAGAAACGCCAGGTCAATCGATCTCGACCGCGTCGCTGGTTGACCAGGGCTACCAGGGCTGGTGTGGTGGAGAGTATGGTGATCACGCTCACTGCGGGCAGGCTCTGCACGGCCCACAACAGGCAGGTGTTGGTGCACAGCAAGAGGAGGGCCACCTGGATCACCGCCATCCGCTGGCTGCCGCTAAGCCATACGCAGCGGCGAGTGAGGGGAAGGATCAGCAGGGCCGCTACCACGCTTTTGGTGTAGAGCAGATCCCAGGGAGTGACCCCCGAGCGATAAGCAATTTTGGCCAGAACCGGCTCCAGGGAGGCGGCCAGCAGAGCCAGCAAAATAACCGGCCAGGGACCCATCAGTCGTTCACCCAGTGGCTGATCTCCTGAGCGGTGTATCCACCCCAACCCAGTTTTTCCAGAGTTCGTCCCTGCCGGCGGTAGTCGATTCCATGCAGTACCGATGCCATGGCCACAATGGAGTCCAGCATGGGACTTTCCAGGCCGGCCAGGCGGGCTAGCTGCTGGGCCGGCACCAGGCTACAGGAGACGTCCTCGCTTAAATAGCGGGTGGAAAGTGTGGTGGGAGCCTGGCTGTGGCGATAGTTTGGAACGCTTCGCATGGCCTGAAGCAGCGAGCCGGTTTCGCACTGATAGTAGCGGTTGAGCAGTTGGGAGGCGCTCAACAAGCTGCAGCCGTAGGCTCCGGCCAGGTTTTGGAATTCGCGCTCCAGTTGCTCCAGCAAGACCACCGTATTTTCGGTGAACCCCTGGTAATAGAAGAGAAAGGGATCACCGCGGTCGACTGAGTTGACATTGACCAGCACGGTCAATGCGTGGGCCAGAGCGCCAAAATCGGTGAGGCCTCTGTGTAGTAAGTTCTGGGCTGGCTCGAGCTGGGGGAAGAATCTTTGAATCAGGGCCCGATGGGTGTGCGTCTGGAAGGGCCGGGGTGAGCAAAAGAGATTCCAGCCTTTGAAACCGCGCACCCAGACGGAATGATCGGACTGCACGCGGCAGGCAAACAGAGCATCGGTTTCGATTACGGCTACCTCGGGTTTGCCGGCTTCGAGCAGGCACCGTTCCACTTCTAGCGAGCCGCATAGCTTGCTGGAGAAGAGGATCAGGGTGTGCCCGCCGTGCAGGAAGGGAGCGAGCTGCTCGATGACGTCCGGGTAGGCGGTGGCTGTGGTGCACACAAAGAGAGTGGAACACTCCTGAGCCAGGCGACGCGGGTCGGACCCAGCGCCAGATAGGGGGAAGGTTCCCTCGATTTGACCGCTGGCTCGCAGGCGTGGCGACGGACCCAGATGGGCAAGTTGCTGCGCACGGCGAGCATAGAGGTAGACGTGGTGGCCCTGCTGGGCCAGGTAGCAACTCAGAGCGTGGGCCGAGTTGCCGGCTCCCACCACGCCGCAGCGCACCACCTGGGTGGCGGGCTGGGCGTGACGCCTTGAGTGTTTGCAAGGCTTGATTCGGGAGGCCTGCTCGATCATCAGCTAAGAATTTTCACGCGCTCGATGGTCATTTCGCCATCGAACCAGCGCACCACTCCGGTATAGGGGGCACCGTTGCTCTTGATGAGGTCTTGCTGAGTCAGCTTCTGGCCGGGCTCGGTGTATTTGATTTCGCCGGCTGCAACCAGAACGGCCAGGCGGTCCTTGAGGTCCTCGGCTGCCTGCGGGAAGCGGTCGCTCACATCGGTTTCCACGCGGGCGCCAGCAAAGACTCCAAAGTTGTGGGTGGCGTCATTGCTCAGGAAGACACTCTGAGTGCGGCTGTTCTCCGGTGCCGAGGAGTCGGCGCGAAACTCCTTCGGCTCCAAGATTTTGCGGGCAGCAAATGCCTTACTCAACTGGCCGGCCCGTTTGCCCTGGTTGAGTTCCAGGTCGGACTGGATGAAAGCTGCAGCCATCTGCTTGTAGGTGAAGCTCCCTTTGGGCGCCATTTTCATCAGGCGGCCGTACATTCCGAGTAATTCGTTAGCGGCCTGACTGATGGCGGCGGCGACGTTGGGCTGGCCAGCCAGGTTTTGTTGGACCATGTCGCTGAAGACATCGTAGACGGCACCCGTCCAAAGACGGGACCAGCTATGGGGTTCCGTTGAAAGTTGCTCCGGTGGGGCCGTGTGAGGGAGACTGGAAGGTTTTTTCCAGGTGAAATGGTTGATGGCGTTGCGGGTATAGTCACCCCCCGTGGCATTCTTGCCGGCGGTGTGGTTGATGGTGATACCCAGCTCTTCGCCGAGTGCGGCAGCCATGTTGGGCTTCTTCATGTCCCCCCCGGTTTGCTCGGCCACTTTGTCGAGGACACGCGGGTCTTGTAAGGACACCAGCATGGCCACCACATCCCCGAAGGACTCGTGAAATCCGCCGGCGTCTCCCGACCAACTGCTCATGTAGCCGGGACGGATGGCGTCGAGAATGGCGTGACCACATTCGTGGCCGGTGACTTCGCCAGAATCCGCCCCGTGCACGACCCGTTGGGTGACCGGGTCGGTGGAGTGGAAGAAAAACAGTCCTCCGTCGTCTCGGCTGTAGAAGGCGTTGAGAACATTGCCGTTGTCGGCATGCACTTCGAGCTGGGGTTTACCGGTGGCCCAGGCGATGGGCTGCCCGTAGGCCTCCTCGAACAGGGCCTGGGTCTTGGCTACGGCCGCGAAGGCATTGGCCCCGTGAAAACGGGCATCGTGACGGTCATAGACGTAGGATCCCTCCAGATTGGGCTGTAAGCCGCCCACCAGTTGGATTTTGCCATTGGAAAGGTCGTCGCCAACTTTCACTCGGGTGGTTCCAGGGTCGAGCACCACCTGGTCCTGGGGATTGTAGCTGAAGTCCACTTCCTTCATGGGCTTCGACGCGGCTGGCCTGACCGGAGTTTGGGTGGTAAGTGAGGCGATATTCATGGCTTTTTTTGTCCTCTTTTCGGGTTGTGAATGGTGTCTAGAATTTCTTGGGCGCTCCGAGAGCCGGCCTTCATACCGTTGCGGGCCCCCACCATGCAGCCCACCAGAGCGCCTTCTATGGTGTCGCGGTAGGTGTTGGCCTGTTTATCCCCCAGGTCAAGGTTGTTGCCCAGCGATTCGTCCAGAGCCCGAGTCAAGGACTTGGACTCTGCGCAGTGGATTAGATTGCCCGCCCATTGGCCGACCATCAGGCCGCCCACGGCGCCCAGGGGGCCCAGCAGAACGGCCCCTCCGACGGCCCCGGCCAGGGCGGCCTGCGCCTTGTAGTTGGCCTGCTGATTGTTGAGCAGAGTATGCTTGCCCAGCAGCCCCCGCATTCCACCCTGGACGGCGCCATCGAGGGCATAGAGGGCTCCCCCTACCACGCCCACCGCGCCCTCTACGATTTTGCGAGTGAGCGTTTTGTCTCGGGTGTCAGGAGGGCCCGCCTCGGGTGTGTCCCACTTGCCTTGCAGACCCTGCCAGCCGTCTCGGGCACCTTCCAGGGTGCCCTCGACGATGCCAATGCCTTGCATCTTGCCCTCGTGGGCCCCGCCTTTGGCCCCCTCGACCAGGCCATGCAGCATGCCTTTGCCTATCATGGCGGGAGTGTCTGAGGGGCGGGCCGTTTCCTGATCGATGGCCTGGTAGATGCGCTCGGCTACGTCGCCAGCGCCGCCGCTGTAGTATTGCCAGGCGGAGCCGGCCACCGCCGTGCCCCAGTTGGTGAGGCTCATTCCCGATCCTGGGATTTGGAGCAGGAAGGCAGTGCCCGCCGAGGAGGCCACGCTCGTGCCGGCGTACATCAGAGCTCCGAGTTCTTTGGAATGGCGGGCCTCCTTGGGGAGTTTCCATTCGGCGGCATAGAGGCCGCCCACGACGGTCCCGGGGACGGCGGCGGTGAGACCGCCCAGTACCTGGCCGGCAATGCCTGCCACCTGGCCGACTGCCTCGCGCAGGGCGCGGCGGGGAGGGTTGGGGTGCGGCCTGGGGCCGATCGGAGGTAGGGACATGACAGAAACTCCAGTTCGTAAGCTTGGAGTCAGGCTAGAAGGGTTGCGCCAAGAGCGAGTGACGGCAGCGTGAAAAATGACCGGAACAGATGAACAAAGGGTGAATGAGACAGTATTTGTATGCGGGTACGAAGTTGGTAACTTCAGGGCTGACAGTTTTACGCTGAGTTCACGGGGGGGAGACAGTGAGGGATTTGAGTGGGGGCAGTATTACAAGGAGCATTTCTATAATGAAGATTCAACCCGCATTTTATGTTCAACCCACCGTGGCCAAATTGCCCAAGCCCGAGAAGCGGCCTGATGTTTTTGAACCGGATCCCTTCGACCGCGAACGCAACCAGGCGGGCTACGCTCACATCGCCAAGTCTATGGCCGTGGGCGCCGGCATCGGCGGCCTGGCCGGCGCGGCCACTCAACTGGTGGTGGCCATTCCTGGCGTTCCCACCGGACTGGCCACCGCGCTCACCGCCTCGGCCGGCCTGATCACCGGCGCTTGGTTGGGACTGGTGATCGGCTACGCCGGTTGCTAGACCCAGTTTTCCAGTCCGCGCGTCATCGGTCCCACCCGGACCGATTCCGCGTGGCACAGCTGGACTTCTCGAATCCTTTTGGGATTGGACCACAGTGCCCGTCCCCCCCGAGTCTTGAGGAACAGGCCAACGCGTCGAAACCAGCCCTGTCTCTCCGACTCGGTGGCGGGTCGCTGTATGCCCACTGTGCCCCGCAGGCGGATCGCCGGCGGATGTGAGAAGCGACCTCGCAGCAGAGAGATCAGCCAGAAAATCGGGTTGGCGTCCACGGCTAAAAATACGATCGGAGAGCCCTCTCGGACGGGCCGGGCAAAGATCTCAAAGTAGGTGGCCTGTCCCTGAGCGTTGACTCGCATTGAACCGATGGGAAAGAGGCGAATGCCCGTGCCCTCGTCCCACGTCGCTACGGCGCAGAAGAAGGCCCGTCGGGCCACGAATTCTTTGACTTTCGGCCATTCAATCATGGGGGATCACCTTTCTCTCAAACAGGCTCCGGGCCAATCGACTTTGCTCCTTGGGCAGTGAGTCGCCCAGTTGAGCCATTCCCAAAAACAAACTGTATTCCAGCCAGGCCATGGTCTCGGCCTGGTCGGGCGGGTGCCCGTTGTGAATGTGGAAGCGCCCCAGATGGGCCACTCGCAAAGCGTCCACCCGGGCCACCACTCGGGCTGCCTCCAGATTGCGCGCGCCCCAGGCACGAAAGGCGGCCTCGCGCTCAAAGGGGAGGCGGAGTGCCAGGCGCCTGAGCTCGCGCAAGGCGGTTTGAGGCGGTCCCTGCGAGGTAAGGTCGATCAGGTCGCGCGTGTGGGCCTGCTCCCAATGCTCAAGCAGGCGCTGCTCAAACTCGCGCACCCCGGCGAAATGGTGATAGAAAGAGCCTTTGGTCTTGCCGGTTGACTGGCAGAGCCGTTCTACCGTCAATCCCTTGGGCCCCTCGTCCACCAGCAGTTGCAGACCGACTTCCAGCCAAACCGCTTTTCGGTCCATCATGAAGAAAGCATACCATACTGTATGGTATGCTTGTCAACCGGGTAAGTCCTGAGCCTGGGCTTGTGCTACTGGCGGTAGTGGTCGTAGATGGCCGTGCCCAGGTAACAGGCACTGCCCACGGCGCCAGCTACAATGGGGGCGACCGGGCCACTCATGAAGGCGCTGCCCAGAGTGAGGGCGCCGCAGCCAACCTTGACCCCTCCGATGGTGACGGTGGTGTGGGCATGTTGGGCCAGTTTGAGCAGGATGGGGGTGACCTGCTCGTAGTCCTTCTTGGCCACCTCGAAGGTCTGTGAGTTTTCTTCCTCGGCAACCTGTTGCAGCTTGGCGCTGACGACTTTCATGGCACCTTCCACCGCTTCGATCTCTTTGAAGCCGTGGTAGCCAGTGATGAGGCCGTCCACGATGGCCATGGAACCCCCCACGATGCTGGCGGTTTTGGCCACATGAGCGGCATGCTTGGCCTTCTCACCGATGTGCACGGCCTGGCCTCCCAGGCTCTTGGCCTGGCCTCCCACGGCCTGAGCCTGTCCGGCCAGTGTCTGGGCTTTCTGACCCAGGCTGACAGCTTGAGGCAGGTTGCCCGCTGCCATGGCAGCCTCGGCACCGGCCTTGGCGGCGTACGCCTCTTTGGCGATGCCCAGGGCCGTCCCTTTGAGAGCCATGGCTTTGGCGCCCAGGCTGAGAGCCTGAGCCTGTTGAGTGAGGGCCAGACCAACCTGGACCCCTGTCACGGCGCTGGCCGCCGGCACGGCGACCTCGAAGAGTTTTAACTCTTTTTGGGTCTTGAGCAAATCGGCAAAGTCGGCGTTCTGCATGGTGTGCTCGACCAGCGCCATGGTCACCGGATGGCTTTTTACAAAGCCCGGTTCGACGGCGTCCAGTTTGGCTTTGAAAGCCTCAAGCTGCTTGTTGTCTTTGGAGACGCGGAACTGCTGATCTACGGTAATCTGGGCATCCTGGGGAATGACGTGGCGTGGGGTGATAGCGTATTCCTTGCGACTGCTGCCATCCTCAACAATGGCCTTGTCCAGCCCTATGGTCACCTTCACTTCCTTTTGATTGGGAAGTTTGATGGTCGCTTCGTTGCCCTTCCAATCAATCCGAAAGGCTTGCTGCTGGGTTCCCTGGCGACCATTGATAAAGGTAGAAGGCCCGCCCGTGCCGCCAGAGATGGCAAAGAATGCCTGGCCAGAACGGATAGTCGCTCCGCCGTCTTTGTCTTCGATATTGAGGCGCTTCCCGTCAGGAGTCTCCGATCGATAGGTGTTGCCATCGCGCTTCACATGGCTGGTCAAGTAGCCACCGTCGGTCCTCTCTAGTTGCTGAAAGTCTGTCAGTTCTGAACCCGACTGAGTGAGCAGGCTCAAAGTTCCATTGCCATCCAGCACCAGTCCGTGACCGAGGTTGACGCCCATTTCGGTATTGAAGGGCGTGACTCCGACCGGCTTATACAGGTCGACGCGGGCGCTGCCCGGCAGCACGTAGGTCGCGTTGGGCTCGGGCGCGATGCGGGGGATGGCCGCATCGGCGGCCTTTTCGGCGGCCATTTCGGCTTCAACTTCGTGGTAGGCCTTGACCAGGCGTTGAAATTCGACGTCGGCGCGCCGACTGTGTTTGTGGATCTGCGCCTGGGGGGCGGCCTGCGCGGCGGGTGCGAAAACACTGAGGGCACCCACTCCGGCCAGAGCCCACTTGGCCAGGCTGGGAGTGGAACTCTGTCCCGCTTCCAGCCGGTCTTGGGGCAGTTCGGGCAGGCGAGCGGGCTGAGAGGCGCCGGCTTTGGGGGTGACTCTAGGGGATATGGGTGAGGAAAGTTTGCTTAGCATTTCTGACTCCTTTGGATGTGTGACCTTTGTGAGGGGTTAGTAGGCGATGTTCCAGTCATCGAGTTGGTGACGAGCCTCCTCGGACAGGGGGGCAATGCCGCTGATCATGTGGCTCTGGAGACTGCCGTTCTTGACATCGACCACCGTCTTTTCACGGATGTCCAACGTCATGCGACTGTCTTCGCACACGGTCCGCTCCATAAATTGTTTAGAGGGACCGTATTCGTAGTCCACTCCCACTTGAAGAAATTTCTCGTGGCCCTGTCTTTCGAAAATGCGCAGGGCAACCCAGGCGTTCTCAGCCTCAGGCCGGCCCTCGATTTCGATAGAGTCGTTGACGACCAGCTGAAGCACATCGCGTTGTTCGTTATGCACTCCGGCTTTGCGCAGCATCGAGGTGAGCCGCTGAGCTTCCTGGTCCAGACTGTGGGCATTGATATGGAGTTTCACCGGATGGGCCTCGCTTCGTTTGTATTGCAAAGCCACACTACCAGCGCAAAGTGGATCGCTCGTCACGGCAGCGTGAAAAGTGGTCGGCGGATATGAACAGAGGTTTGTTGTCCCACCAGAATCGCAGGCCATGGGCTCCTGATGGCAGAACCCGTCCGGGCGATGTGGCCGAGGTGTTGGATGGACGCGATGAACAAGCCAGAGCCCATGCGAGAAGCGGGGCTGGAACTCAGACTAATGAGAAGAACGCCGGCCCAACCCCGGGGCGGCCATGGATCTGTCTATCGCTTTGCCATGTTCGTTCCCGATCATCCGCGCAGTGTGGGCTTGATCGAATGGCGACCGGGCGACCAGGACTCGATCCAACTCTATGCTGGCCAGATCGGCTACGGGGTGAGCGAGGAATTTCGGGGCCGCCGCCTGGCCGGTCGGAGTCTGCGACTTTTAATGCCTCTGGCCCGGCACCACGACTACGAACGGATCTGGATCACGTGCAAGGTCGATAACCTGGCCTCCCGTCGTAGCTGCGAGTGGGCCGGGGCGGTCCTGGATGGGATTGTGGACCTACCGCCAGACCACAGTCTGTATCTGCGCGGCGATCGACAGATGTGCCGCTATCGACTGGAACTGAGAGTTGAGTCTTCACTCTAACCGTTTAACAGTCCGGTAACAGTCGGCCCCTCCTCGTCACGACCGCTTCACGTTTCCTGCATGGTTGGGGCCTACAGTGAAGCGAGACACACAGGAGGATTTATGCACATCAAACCATCGCTTTCAATGCCCCGAACCGTCCCCGTTACATCAGGCCCAATTCTCTCAGAGGAGTCGACCAACCCGGTGGACCGTTTCGCCCCAGAGGTGGGCAAGTTTGCCAGCGGGGCGGCTGCCGCCATGGCCGGCGCCATGCTGGAGGGAGTGGGAATGGCCGGCATCACCTTGCTGCATACGAAAGCCGGCGTAGTGCGCGCCTATCACGACTTGTGGACGTCCGAGCACGGCCCCGTTTACAAAGGAAGCTGGTCTGCCGGTATTCCCGCCCTGGCAGCTCTGGCCACCCCGCTGGCTGGAGTCATCGGGCTGGGACTGGGAGCCTATGGCGGAGCGGTCGAGGGCTACCAACACGGCTTTAACAAGGCGATGTCTGACTGCCTGGAGGGCCTGAAGCAGTACAACCAGCTCCTGGGTGATACGCTGACCTACGAACCTGGTGGTCAGTCATGAAAGTATCGCAACAGCAAATGTTGGTCCGCTACCAACCCCAAGATCCCCTGACCACTCCGGCCGTCGAGGTGCGGGTAGATTCCGCTCCCACTCTGTCCAATGATCGAATCTCGGTGCAGGACCGAGTGGAGACGGTGAAACCGGATAGCCAGGGAAACTTCCTGTGCCAACCGGGCACTGCCGAATTCCATCAGGTCAACACTTTCGTGATTGCCAACCGCACTCTGAACGTTTTTGAGAAGGCGCTGGGCCACAAGATTCCCTGGGCCTTTCAGGGCGACCTGAAGATCCACCCCCATTACGACGAGGGGTTCAACGCATTTTACCTGCGCCAGGACCACTCCCTGAATTTCTTTGATGGCTTCGACAAAACGCTGGGCAAGACCGTCGCCGGCAGCGAGTCGCTGGATGTGGTCAGCCACGAAACCGGTCACGCAATATTGGACGGACTCCGGCCCGGCTTGATGGGCTGGTTTGGCAGTGGTGAAGCACCGGCTTTTCACGAGTCGTTCGGTGATATGGCAGCCATGCTTACGGCCCTCCAGGACGATGGGGTGCTCGACCGGGTGTGCGCCGAAACCGGAGGCGACCTGCACAAGCCCAATGTGGTCTCTCGGCTGGCCGAGGAGATGTCGCAGGGCATCAATCACACCTACCTACAAGGCACTCGCCCGGAAAACTGGGTCATGCGCGACGCCAATAACGACTTTCTCTATCTCAAACCGGAAAGCCTACCCGAGAACGCGCCGCCCGAAGTGTTGGCTTCTGAGCCGCACAGCTTTAGTCGGATATTTACGGGTGCTTTCTGGGATGTGCTCTCGGGGGTGAGTGACCATTTTCGTCAGCAGGGCCAGGACCCTCGACAGGCCCTGATATCCAGCCGCGATGTTATGGCCAGGCTGCTGGCCCGGACGGTCGAGCTGGGACCGAATCGTCTCAATCGACTCAGTCAGATGGGACAGGCTATGATAGAGGCCGACCGGCGCTATTTTCAGTCCGAGTATGCGGATATCATTGAGAAGACACTGCAGGCTCGCAACCTGGTTCCCCAAAGCAGCCCGAAATCACCGACGTTTAGTAGGGGACAAACCCCAACCAACCTGTCCGAAGCCGACCGGATGCTCGAGACGCGGCAAACGGGTCCCAAGCTACCCGACGACCTCAAGGCACAGGCTTTGTGGAAGAACGACCTGGGCGAAACCTTTATCCGCTATGATGCGATCCGCGAAGTAGACCTGGACCCCAAGACCTGCACCGACCTGGCCGCCAGCCTGACGGTGGCCATGGACGACCAGGGGAAAGTCTTCCACGCCCTGTGGGAGCCGGTCGACGAGACTTCGATCGAACTGGCTCGGCAGGAGGTGGACGGTTGCCTCAAGAGCGACCGGGGCTATATCGCGCAACCTGGCCAGGGTCGCGAAAAGCTGATCAAAGTTCCCATCGCCTATGCAAATCCTGTGAAAGCAAAGGGGTAAGCTCAATGTTGCAGTTGGAACCATCCATCGCTGTGTCAACGCCGTTGCGTCGGCTGGGTCCGCTGGCCCGTCGGCAGGTGTCGCCCGAACCGATCGACCAATATATTCCGTCGAGTCCAGAGGCTCAGGGCTGTGGACGCCCAGCGATGGCCGCCCTGGCCCTACTGGGGGGGGTGGCCACCCTTTCGGGCTGCGCCAGCATGCCCAACGGGGCCATGGCCTTGGCGCCGGCGCCGGTCCCGGTGGCCAGTGTAAAGGTAGTTTCCCCTGCACCCAAACCCGTAGAGGGGCCGGCCAAGATATTGGCCACCTTGCAAGAGGCGGCCAGACTGAGTGCGGAACCCGAGCCCGAATTGCCGGGCGCGGTAAAGGGCGAGCCCGACGAACCATGCCCCATCCGTCTTTGCGAGAGGGTTATTGGCTATGATCCCCATATCGAAGCCGCCTCGGAGAAGTTCCAGGTAGACCCGAATTTGATTCGAGGGGTGATTGCCCAGGAGTCGCAGGGCCATCCCAAAGCGGGGTCGCACAAAGGCGCCAAGGGCCTGATGCAATTGATGCCGGCCACGGCTCGCTCGCTGGGGGTGAAGAATCGCGTCGACCCCAAACAAAACATTATGGGGGGAACCCGCTATCTCTCCGAGCAGCTCGAGCAGAACGATGGCGATGTGGAGCGGGCTTTGTGGGCCTACAACGCAGGCCCCGGCAATCTGGCCAAGGGTGTTAAGCCGGCCGAGACTCGAAACTACATTCAGGCCGTCCAGGAGTACGCCCGTCAATTTCGAGATTACGTAGGAGGTGGGTCCAAATGAGCGCCACGGGACTGAAGGCTCTGCCCGAGCAATGGATCGCGATGGGCAAGAGCCGTGGCAGTATCAGTACCGCCATTGCCAAGGGGGACGTGAAGGTTGACCGCGACCTGGCCGAGCTGACCCTGGACGCCGTCAATCCGGTCTACCCTGACCTTAGCTGCACTGACCTCAGTCAGGGCAAAGTGAGTCTGTTGATCGATATGCCCTGGCCGGTCAAGGATGTCACTCTGTCGGGTCCCATGGAATCGCAAGGGGATCGGGTGGTCCTGACCGACGAGAATGGCCAGGGGAGATGTGAACTGACGCAGCCTCGTCCGGGACAGGTGCACGGCCTGGTACATCGAGCCGAAGGGGATGAACTCTGGTTTCTTTACGAATCGAGCTAGTGCTTCGTCAAGCTTATATTTTGGGTTAGGCTTGCGCGACCACGCTCGGTGGGAAGGACGGACTCAAGTCGCTCGATCCCAAAATCGAGCATTGACGAAGCACTAGCCAGCCGGAGCCGATCGATGCAGAGGGCGGGTGATGCAATGAACTGACAACACCGGTCGGTCCATTTTCACGTTCCCGTCACGATTCTACCATGCGCCATCCCGTATAGTCCTTGCATGCTAAATGTAATCACGGAGGCAGGAATGGAGCCACTCAAGTCTTTACGGGCAACGAACCCCTTGCGACAAACCTCCCCCCTTCCTTGCAAACGACCCGATAGACTCGATTCGTTCTCCCGCTCTCCCGAGCCCGCAGGTATCTATGGGCGTGAGGGGCCCCCCC
>JADMJV010000133.1:0-3858 GCA_018780265.1 bacterium | reverse complement strand
CCCACAGAGGCCAGAGTTTTGGCGGCAGGGGACCGCATGCCTGTTTATGGCGGCGGCCACGGTGACCACTCTGGTGGTCGCCCCACAGGTGGGCGCGCAACCACTTAAGGCTGCCGCGGGTCAGGGGCGATCCGTTTCCCTCCAAGAAGGCTTAAGGCAACTCAAGCCGGAGGCTCGAAAATGCTTGAGCCGTTTGCCTGCCGATGTCCAGCAGGTGTTTGTCAATTTGGAACCCAACGTCATGCAATGGATGCTGCAGAAAGTCGAAGGAACCACCTGGGTATCCATGGTTCCCATCAGCAATCGCGATGCCCTGGTCACCGGGAGCGTACTGGGGACAGATGTCTTCGAGCGAGTTCGGGCGGGACTGAAGGAGCAAGTTGCCGAGGGAGCCATCCCTGCTCAACTGGAAAGCAGAATCTCCAACCTGCTCATTCGCCTCAAAAGCCTCTCCCCCGACCAACGTGACAGCCTGATTCAGGCGCTGGAGAAGCAGCAACGATGAACATTCCGTCAACCATAGCCGCCCGCAGTGGCCGTGCCGACCTCAAGCGAGCTCTCATGGGTGGATTGCTGACCCTATATTTCGACCAACGTTTACGGCTACGCCTTTGGCTCCGCGGAGGCGAGAGCCTGGGTGCTTTTAGGAGCCTTTTCCAGCCTTGTCGTGATCTTTTGCTACCCGGTTCTGGCCGCCATTCTAGGGTGGCTTGTTGGGGTGTTTGCGCGTAAGTTCGCGAGAACAACCGTTGACATTCGCAGTCTGGAGCGTAGTCGCCAAGAGTCGGAACGGCCGTAAATTTTTTTACAGGGGAGCGACTGCAGCCAGTCTAGGATTTGAGTCATGCCTGTCGGCCCGTAGCCTCGGTCGGGCAGGAAGGGGGCGCCCCTAACAGGAACTTGGCCACGCTGTGCTGCCACGTCCGCCCGAACTCTTTCTTGGTCGCCAGACGCTGATTCACGAACTGGTCTCGCGTCTGAGCGATAGCCCGCTCCTGGTGATCAAAGGCCTGGCCGGCATTGGCAAAACGGCGGTCTGCCTACACCTGCTACAACGGCTCTCGAGCGACGGGCCCTGCCATTACCTGCGCCTCAGCCCAGGGCTGGGGCTGCAACCCATTTTTGACGAACTCTCCCTGGAGTGCCAGGCAGCCGAGCCCCGCGGGCAGGTGCTCGACCTGGTCAAGCAACTCAACGTCCAGGCGCACTGTTGGGTGATCGAAGATGTGCATGTGCTCGACGAGGACCTCAGCGCTCTGCTGGTTCGCTCCTTGCAAGCCTACACGCGCACTCCCGTGATCTTAACCAGCCGCGCCGAGTTGCCCCTGAGTCCGGTTGAGCAGGTCGAAATTGCCCAAATTAAGTTGGGCCCTCTGACCGACTCCTGCGCCCTGGAACTGCTCGGGCATCTGCTGACCCGACGTGGCTGTCCGCCCCCCACGCATGAGGTATTGCTCAGTGCTGTCAAGCCGCTGGGCGGCCATCCCTACCTGATCAAGTTGCTGGCTGCGGTGTGGGATGAGGGTCGCTCCAGTGTGGGGGATTTTTTGGTCCAGGAAATTCTATCAGGCCTCTCCAAAGCAGCCATCGGCCTGTTGCAGCGGCTGGCCCTCAGTCGAGTGCCCGTGCCCGAGTCCGGGGTGAAAACATGGGAGGGGTTTGACGAGTTATCGTCGCTGAGCCAGAAATTTCTGGTAGAAAAGACGGTGGCCGGTTACTCCGTGCCACGCCTGGTTGGAGATTCTCTGCTGCAGTCCTTGGAGGGAGCCCTCAAAACCGCACATCATCGCCAACTTGCTACGGTATTCGAGGCTGCCGGTGAGGTAGAGGCTGCCCTTTACCACGGCCTGGAAGGTGAGGCCCTGGACTCCACCATCGGCTTGTTGGAAAAGGAATCGCCGCGCCTCTGTTCGCAAGGACGCTACCAGGTTTTGCTCGACTGTCTGCCCCGCCTGGAAGCCTCGGGACGCCCCCTGCCTCCTCGGCTCTTGCAGGCCAGGTCTCACGTGTTCTCCAATCTGGGACGCTGGGAGGATAGTTTGCGAACGTTGGCCCTGCTTGAACGGGTGCCCGGCCACGAGTTGGAGGCCCAACTGTCGCGGGCTGGAACCCTGCTCAATCAGGGGGAGTGGGCCCGTTCCCTGGAAGGCTACGCGGCCATTTTGGCCAATCCCGAGGCCACCGTGGAGATGCGCACCAAGGCGGCCCACTATTCTATCTTGATCCACGCTTACCGGGGCGAGGTGGAACAGGGACGGGCCCTGCTGGAGAAACACCCTCTCCCCGAATCGTGGTTGCCTGCCCATCGACTGCGCATCGAGTCGGTGCTCTGTCATTTTGAGCAGCGCGCCGAGCGTGCCCTGGAGTTGGCCCAACAGGCTCTGGCCGGGGCCACCAAGATTCAAGCCCATCGCCTCAGCGCCCTATGCCAGCAGGCGCTGGCCGAGGCTCTCTGCGACCTGGGTCAGTGCCAGGCCGCCCTGGCGTCCCTGTCGGAGTCGCTGGACTGGGCCAGACGCGGGGGAGACGCTCAGGTGCTTGGATTCAGCCTGCTCAGCCTGGGGCGCGTCTACTACCAACTCGGTCAGGCGGTGCAGGCTCGTCAGGCCTGGGAGGAGTCCGAACTCGCCTTTTTGTCGCAAGGCAATCGCAATGCTGCGGCAATGGCCCGGCTGGGGCTGCTCACAGTGGAGCGAGCCCACGGACGTCTCGATGACAAAACCTGGCAACGCTGTCTCAAGGCCGCCGAGGAGTGCGGTAATCCCCCTCTAAGGGCCGATTTGCTCAAGCTTCAAAGCGCTGCGGCACCCGCCGCCGACGCGCCTGTGGTGGTTTCGCTGGCCCCCTCCGCTTCGGCTTTGCAGGTGAGATTGTTGGGCGACCTGCTGGTGACCGGGCCGCGGGGCCAGTTGACCGAGCGCGACTGGCCCACCCGCAAGGCGGCCGGAGTATTTGGTCTGCTCTGTGTTTCTGGCGGCAAAGGCTACTCTGACCAAATATTGGCCACCTATTTTTGGCCCGAGTCCTCCGACGAACGCGCGCGCAGCAGTTTGCGCAGCGCCCTTCACCAGGTGCGCACCAGCCTGGCCAAAGTGGCTGGCGACGAGGTGGCCCAGGGACTGAGCCGCAGTCGAAAAGTTGGCACGGTTCACCTCGACATGGAGATGCAGGTGGACACGCGACAGCTACGAGCCCTTCTCGAAGCCGGCGAGGGCCACTACTTGGGCAAAGACTACCCCCAGGCCATCACCTCGTTACAACAGGCTCTAGATCTCTACTGCGGGGACTTTCTTGAAAAGTTTCGCGAGGACTGGACGGACTCGCCCCGTGAGGCCTGTAAAGCCGATGCCCTGCGCGTGTGCCAGTTGCTCTGCCTGAGCTACCTGGCCGCCAAGCAGGGCGAGTCGGCCGAGGCCGCGTCGCGTCGCGGGTTGCAGATTGACGATCTCAGCGAAGAGCTACACATGGGATTGATGGAGGCCCTGCTTCTGCAAGGCTTGCGCGCCGAGGCCTTGCGTCATTACCGCAAGACGCTGCATAAGTTTGAAGAAGAACTCTCGATCTACCCGCGCAGCTTCGATTCGATTTTCGCCCGCCTGGTGGTGTGATTGTTCACAATTTCGTAAGGATTCGCCGCCCCTTTTTCACGCACTCATCACGCGCCCCTGTCAACAACCTGGCATACTGCCAGAGAAGTCAGCGCCGAGCAAACCGCTCCCGCCGACGACAGCTCAATGGATGGTCTCCCCATCCGGTCTCCTAAACACTGTGTATTGGTGGCCCTCGTTTCGACGAGGGCTTTTTTTTTTGGTGCGCCAGGCATGGCGCGAAGCGACAGGCATGATGCACGCATCCTGC
>JADMJV010000031.1 GCA_018780265.1 bacterium | reverse complement strand
ACTGCAATAATTAGGTTAGCGAGTGTCGTTTCGAGCCACGTGTCGAGGGGCTCTCCGGGTAGCCATTGCGGCCACCCGTGCAGTCGACAGCCGAGGCCCGCCAAGTCCGCCAGACTGAGCTTTTTGCGTGCAAACGCCAACGCCAACTCGCCGTCTTCGGCGACCAGAGCCTGTCGAGCTGACTTCGCATCCGCAGCAATCCGATCGTTTTGGGCGCGCCGCTCTGCGGCTTCCTCAGCCGCCTTGAGAGTCGCTGCGTTCGCGGCGGACTCACCCGCCATTGCCGCGTCGAAAGCGGCCTGCAGTTGGTCCTGCATGGCCTGCATGCCAGGCCACACGGCGCGTGTCAGGAAAGCCTCACCGGGCTTGAGCTTCTGGACGACGACCCAGCGAGGAACTGACCACCTGTCGGCATCCACTCGGAGCTGTGACGCCGGGATGATCGAGGTGCGCTTCAGTTCACTGATGACTTGGCCGCTCGTGGGGCAATGAACTGCAACCATGTAACGCACCGTCACGCTTCGATCGCTTGACCCTTTGCCGGCTCGGCGAACTTCAACGCGGGCGGCACGATGGGTGGCGGTGATCTCTCGGAGGAACCCCAGGGTTGCATTCAACTGCCTTTCGTTGGAGGACGCACCACGACCTGGAAGCATATGAGCCCATCTGTAAATGGGCACCCAAATCTCGCCGGCAGGGCTCTGAATCAGCCAAGCCTTGTCGGTCGACTTCAAGATCGGCCATGCAACGCGCTGCTCGAAAGGCGTGCCTGGGCTGAAAAAGACCTCGAGCTCGGTGCGTTGTCGCTGCCCCATGGCTGCGGGATCTTGCATTCCACTCGGGGCGGTCTGCGCTGCCACTTTGTAGTTGTTCCCGCAGCTGCTAGCCGCGTCACGGCGCTCGCTGTGTGCTGGCGCTGTGGATTTTGAGCTCTCTGACATGGCTGAAAATTGAGTTGTTGATATCTCCAATTCTCTGGTCCAGTACAAAAAGACGATGCCGTAACACGGCTACTTTTTGACCCAACGACGACTATCTTGCGGGTGAGGCTGTCCGACAACCTGAAAGACCACTGCACATTCG
>JADMJV010000180.1 GCA_018780265.1 bacterium | reverse complement strand
TTACGGTGGTGTGGGAGCTAGGGGGTCGAAAGACCCCCGGCTACCCGATGTGCGCCGTCACACTGCCTGACGGCGCGTTAACAGGTTGGTAGCAAAAGTGTATCGTTTGGGAGAATTTGTTAACGATTTTAATTTCTGTGTAACTCCCAGCCCATGTGCAGGGGACGTAAAAACGTCACAATAAAAAAAAAGCAAAGGACCTCAACGATGTCTGCCATCAACACCAAGAGTTCCCCCAGTCGTAAGGCCACGAGCACCCGGCGCGCCACCAGCACCAGGCCCGCCACAAAAACACAGAAGACGACGCAAAAGGGCCAGGTCCCTCAGCGTGGCGACCGCGCTTCGGTAACTGGCGACGCTAAAGGGCCGCAGGCCAAGAATCCCGTCAACTTCTCGGCCTGGAGCGGAGGCTTGCTCAAGTCGGGTTCTCAGGGCGGTGAGGTGGCAACGCTTCAAAAGCAACTGGGTGTTAAGGCGGATGGAATCTTTGGCAAAGACACCAAAGCGGCCGTAGAGAAGTTTCAAAAGGAGCACAACTTGAAGGCCGATGGTCTGGCCGGTGACAAAACCCGCGAAGCTCTGCAGGGCAATGCTCCACGCCAGCCTCAGGGACCGCAGCCGGATGCGGCTCAGGGGACAGCCAAAGTGGATGGGCCGGCTAAGGCCACTCCCCTTCAGCCGGGTGAGAAGTCGGCCTTTGGCGATAAACTGGCGAAGGACGCCCGGCGCATCGCCGAGAGTGGGGTGGCCGGCTCCGGGCGCAACTGCAAACGGGGTGTCCGAATGGCTCTCGAAAAGCAGGGCATGAAGCTCGACGGGGTTTCCGCTTATATGGCCGCCAACCAGTTGGCCAAGAACGATAAATTCAAGGAGATGAAAGGGCTGGAGCGCAGCGACCTGCGCAACCTGCCACCGGGAGCTACGGTGGTCTGGAACAAGTCCAAAGGGCATCCTCACGGACACATCTCGATTGCCATGGGCAATGGCCGCGAAGCCAGCGATGTGATGCGCAATCAGATCGTCAATTATCCCTCTTCTTACAGGGTATTTATGCCTCAGTAAGAGCCCGACCGATCTTCCCGATTGCCTCGATATGGGCGGCCGGGCCTTCGAGCCCGCCGCCCATCGTGCTGATATACACGTGAGAGGCGCCCCGTTCTTGCCACTGCTCCATTTCTTCGCGCCAGCCTGGCTTCCAGTTGACGCGTGCTTCCATGCCAAAGCTCTCCCAGGGCCGGCCTGCCTGCTCTCGCCATTCTTTCATTCGCTCCAGAGTGTAAGGCCAGCCTTCCTCCAGGGGACGCAAGGGAAACCAGCCGTCCCCCAGACGAGCGACTCGTCGTAGGGCCGGCTCGGCGCTGCCACCAATCCAGACCGGAATGGGCCCGGTCGGAAGTGGGCGCAGACCACAGCCGCGGATCTGGTCGAACTGGCCTTGGAAGTCGACCACGGACTCCGTCCACAGTTGGCGCAGCAGGCCAATCTGCTCCTCCATGCGGCGTGCCCGGCTGGCGAAATCCACTCCCATACCCTCGAATTCCGCGAAATTCCAGCCCAACCCCACACCCATGCGGAAGCGACCGCCGGTCAGCAGGGAGAGTTGCGCTGCCTGCTTGGCAACCAGTGGGGTCTGGCGTTGGGGTAAGACCAATACGCCGGTGGCCAGGTCCAATTCGGGAGCTACGCCAGCCAGAAAAGCGTAGAGCGTGAGAACCTCGTGGAATGCATCTTCCAGGCCAAAGGGAGCGTAGTTCGCGGGTAGTCTTTCGGGCACGGCTCCCAGTACGTGCTCGTACGAGACCAGGTGGTCAAAACCGTTGTCCACGGCAGCCCGGGCAAAGTCCCTCAGGCCGGCCGGGTCAGGGCCGATTTCAGTTTGGGGAAAGAGCAGCCCGACTTTCATCGTCAACTATTGCAGAGCGCTCGCCCAGGCCTGGTCTTCCCCCTCCATTTCGTGCACGGTGACCACATGATCGCCATTTTCTACTCGCCGTTTGTGGAATTCGGTAACTCCGTTGGCCTTGACCAGATAGGAGCTTTTCTCAATGAAATCGGTTCCCGTCGCGCCCCAGGCCCGGAAACGCGTGTAGCGATGATCAGCCGGGGCTGCACCCTTTACAAAAAGGACCTCGCCGCCACCGGTGGCCTTGAAATACTTCAGCTTCACGGTCAATTGACCGTCTTCTCCTAAGGGGTCTTCAAGGGTGTCACCCGAAAAGCTCTTCAGGGCAGCGCTGACCTTGGACCATTCGTCTCGGATACGGGCGGCCGTGGCGGCGTCTTGAGTGGTGGATGGATTCATCGAAGACCTCCCTGAGTTTGAGTGTGACCCGACGTTCGTGGCCATTCCTCGGGGTTCCTGGAAGTGCTGAGCCTGGCGGCGGAGACCAGGCCTTTCCCCTCAGCTCAAGAAGCTCCGTCTTCTTGGCATCGAGTTCGAGGCCGGCCCCTCGGGGGAAACGCAGCCACAACATTTTGGACAATTTCGGTTTTTGTTGTCTGGGAATGTGGAGGACGGCGCTGGCACCGGAAAATAAGTGGTGGGCTGCGTCGTGCAGAAAACGAGGAACCACGACGATAAGCGGACAGACTGCCAGTTGTTTCATCAACTCCTGAGTGGCTCGGTTGTGTAATTCGGCTTCGCCTTGTCGCTCCAACTTCGCCAACACCATCCACCGTTCTCGAATCTCTGTCTGAAGCCAGCGTGCCGGAAATCTGTCCTGTTGTTGCCGCTTTGGCCGACTTCAGAGTGATTGGTAGTGAATGATCCACTCCAGCGCCGCAGATACAAAAACTTCTCCCGCAACTGGCCGCCCAGACGCTTCTGAACGAGTTCCCGAAGGCGTTGTTGACCTTTCTCCTAAGAGTGCTGCTCCTAATTTACCGGTAAAATCGAAAGCCGAAAGGGGCTTGCTTAGTGTGTCCCGACACAAATTCCCTCAACATTTTTGGACGCCGATCCATCCCGCCCGACTGCGTCGCGACTCCTTGATGTATAGCCCGATACACGGCGTCGCCACTCCTTGTCGGGCGGGCGCCTCGACGCCCAAAAACGTAAGAGACTTACGTCGTGGGACACTTCGCTCAGTCTTTCTCCGGCCGGGCCGAGTTCGTAACTCCTCTCCCTGGTTGGCCGGCCATGGCCGGGGGTTTGGTGTGTCAGGGAGATCACCAGGCCCAATCTTGCGATACAAAGAGTGCCGTGATAGAAAACCGCCCTTCGGCAGCGGAGTAATCGAAGGCGGTATCCGAATTTTAGGCAAAGACCGCCTTGACCGAAGCGGAATGCGATGGAATATTGCAGGTGCAGATGGCATGCTTGGGCTGCGATGCTGCAAACACAGCGGTCGTCTGGACGAATTCTACAAGAAATGCGACCGCGAGAGGATACAGCGCTACTAAGATGCGCAAAGATCGTGGTTATCGGCTGCGTGATTGTTACCCATGAATAGGAGCAGGACTCCTCTCGTAAGGACGTCCTTGCCCTATGTGTCAGCTTGGAGTGTGGGAGGAGCAGAAGTTCCAGATTAGAAGTAAATCCCTGTGGCAGAACTTCGACTGACCCGTTTGTGGGCTCCCGAAGAAGGGTCCGGCAGGGTCACCGCAGGCGCAGTCAGCCCGGATGGGGAGTGGGCCGCCACTGCTGAGGGCAACCAGGTACGGCTCATCCGCCTGGCCAGCGGCGAGACAGCAGTTCAACTCGTGGCCGGGCTCGACCGGATTTTGAGTCTGGCATTTTCCGACGACACGGGCGGGCTGTGGGCCGGCACCGACTCGGCGGACGAACACCAAACTCTATGGCACTGGTCGTTGCCCCCGTCCAGCCGTAAGGGACTCAGCCGATCTGCCCACTATCGCACCTCGGCCCTGGCCTGTCGGGGAAACCGCTTGCTGACGGGCGGCGGAGAAGATGACGGAAATTGGACGCTCTGGTCTCTGCCTGAAATGACCCTGCTGGCTGAGGGCGGAGACGATGTTGGCGAAGTGCTCTCCGTAGCGCTGACCGAGGCCGGCTGGGGTATTCTCAAAACTGAGCAAGACGGTCTGGTTGTCGAATTTTGGAGAGCGGATGATCAGCGAAGGAGTTGGAGTTCCCGTGTGAGCGATGGGGTACACCTGGCCTTCTCCCCCTCCGGCGAGACGCTGTACGCCCTCGCCGGACCCAGCAGTCAGCCCTTTTCCGTCGCCACCGGCAAGGCCGGAAAGCCCTTGCGGGGTCTGGGGCTCAAGCTGACCGGCAAAGGACTGGCCGGGGCCTCAGTCCTCAACGGAGAGATCTTTGCTGCGCCTGATGCCGCCAGCGCTCAAGGTCGGTTGCTCCACTGGGGAGGGGGTGGGGTGCAGGCCTGGCAGGGCAAGCGCCTGCTTTGGAAGCGTGAGACCCCATCGCCCGCCCTGTTGGCTCTGGCCTGTCAGCCGGACCTCCCGTGGGTAGGCGGAATGCGGGGCTCGCTTGTGGCTCTCTGGGATGAACAGGGTCGACTGCAATGGACTTACGATCTGGGTCAAGCCTGCCATCGCCTGGCCTTGGACGACCAGGGGCGCTGGCTGGGAATTCCTGGTGAAACGGTGCGGTATCTCAACCTGAACGATGGCAGCCTGGCTCATCAAGGACCCGAGAACTTTGCGGCCGGGTCGGGGGCCTTCGGCTGCGGAACCATCTACCCGGAATTTCAGCCGTGGAAGACCGACCATCCCGACTTGTGGACCCCGGCCCTGGCCACCTACCGGGAATGGGCTGTCACTTGGGCCGGCGGAGGTCTGGATCTGCGTCACGGAACCAAGGGTCCTACCTACCAGGGATTGGGCGCCATTCCCACCCAAATCACGGTTACCCATACCTGGGTTGGACTGTCCAACGACACCTGGGTAGCGGTTTTTGACAAAGAACTCGGCCAAATGCTCCGTCGGCTTGAAGCCTGGGGCAATGCCAGTTCCGGGGTGGCCTACAGCCGCACGGGCTGCCACTGTCTGCGAGCCAGGTTCCAACAGCTTCAGTTCTGGAACCTGAACAGCGGGCAAATGGAGTCCTGTGTGGACACGCCCTTTCTGGTCACATCCGTGGCCGGTTGGGGCCCCTATTTTGCCGGAGATAGCCAGGGAAGTCTTTATCGAGTGGAGTTGATCTGAAGTCTTGTTTTGCGCGAGGAGCAGGTTTTGGTATGGGAGCCTGCACAAGATTCGCATGAGGGCGCGGTCACGGGGCAACTGCCCATTCTCTCGAATCGGGTGAGGTCGAGTCGCATGCCATCGCCTCAGCACGGGGCTCACCCGACCCGCCGCCCTGCCCGGGAGTCCCCTGGGCGCGGCTGACGATGTTGCTGTTAGCGGCCCAGATGGCAGCCGTGGTAATTTTCGGCGGTGCAGATCTCAAGACGGATTCGCTTTTGAGTGAATTTCGGACCTGCTGGGACGAACTCCGCTCTCAGTCCCGT
>JADMJV010000169.1 GCA_018780265.1 bacterium | reverse complement strand
CCTGCCCGACAGTACCTGCGAAATCGGGGTCTCTTAGTGCGGATTGCTCACCTGGCCGTGGACCGAACGGGATCCTTCGCTCCTTGCCAAATTTTGTGCCCTGAATAAACAGGGTTTGCTCATCCCAGTTGACGTCTTGAACCTTGAGGAGTAGTGGCTCGGAAATTCGCAAACCGCAGGCGTAAAGAAGGTGAAAAAACGTGAATTGCAAGGTCTGGTCAAAAGGCGGGCGGGTCGGGTCCTGGAGGAGTTCGTTGAGGATATTTGCGATCTCTCGTAGGTAGAAAATATAGGGAAGGCGTCTCGCGCAGCGGGTGCGGGGCAAATTTCTGGCGGGATTCTTTTGCGGCGAAATCAGTTCGCGGCGTTCCAGGAAATGAAAGAGCTGTCGGAGGTCACCGGTCGCCTTCTTGCGGCTGGTGGCCCTCCAATTGCGGCTCGACAGAAATTCCCTGAGGAAAATGGGGCCGATGGAAACGAGGTCAGGCACCTTTCGGGCGACCAAATATCGGTCCAACATTCGCAACGAAGACAAGGACAGGCGCTTTCTGCCCAGACTTTTTTTGAAGTCAAGGAACGCTTCCAAGTGGGGTGCCAGGAAACTTTCATACCTCGGCGGGCGAAGCTGCGGTGGGGCTCCCTGCTGGCGACGTCGAAGTGCGTCGACCCAACCGGACTGCTTTTGACGCCACACGCGGAGCAGGTGCTCCTGGCATTCCCCCCCCTGCACAAGCTCGTGCAAGAAACGGTCAAGGCCAGGCATGAATTTACTTCGGACGTTTTCCAGAGAGTAGCCGCTGAGAAGCTCGTCCACCCACTCCCACAGGATGGCTTGCCAGGCCGAGGTTTCCAGCGGTCCCGCAGGCAAGCGAGCAGCGAAGGATCGGGCCGCCTCGATCAGTTGGATCTGATAGCCGATACTCAGACCTCGGAGGCTAGCGACCATGGCTGTCAGATGAGGTTCCCAATAGGCCACCACGGGTGTCCGAGATTTAAGAACTCCGGAGGATTGTAGGTGGCTCAGAAGGTCCGGCCGTTCCCGAACCATGCGGGCGGCGTGACGAGAAATGTCTCTCCGCTCCGCCAGCAAATCCAGAAAAGGGTCTATCAACCGCAGGCGAGCAACGACCAATTTTACAGGGGACGTCCGGGCACTTTGAACGGTCCATACCAGCAAGGAAGCCTCGTTGATGGCTGAGCCGGTAAGCTTGAGAAATTTCACCAACGAACGTGCAGCTGCCAATTTGTGGCCGCTGTTGCCCTGGTGGATTATGACTGCTTGGAATTCGGCCAGATATCGATCCCAGTCGCTCATAGCAAGTCTCCATAGTTTGAGGCCACGTCACGCAGGAGCTTGGAGGAAATTCGTAGATAGACGCGAGCACTGTCGATAGAGCCGTGTCCAAGGATCAGGGCTACCTCACCCAGTCCCCAACCCTGTTCCACCAGTCGGGTCCCTACGGCGCGACGGATAGCGTGGGCACCGCGCCTACCCGGAAGCCCGGCTCGCTTGGCCAGGAGTCTCAGTCGGCAACTGATTTGTGCGCTGCACAGTGGTTGTCCCCGACGCGAAAGAAAAACCTCCTGATGAGCCGTGGAAGGGCGGCAGCTCAAATATTGCAGCAGGGCAACCTTGACCCCTTCGGTCAGGGGTAGAATCTGTGGGCGGTTGTTCTTTCGTTGCAAAATCAGCAAACGATTATGGGCCCAGTCGATGCCGTTTCGTGTCAGTCCTACCACCTCCTGGCTTCTCAAGCCATAGGAGCAAAGCAAAGCAAGCATAGCAAGGTCCCTTAAAAATAGAGGGTCTTCCCTCGTCACCGAGGAGCAAAGTTGCTCCAGCTCTGACCAGGTGAAGGCGAGAGGGATGGTGGCCTCTCGGTAGCTGCGGGGTCCCTGCACCCACCGAGACAAATCTCGAGAGTGGATGCCCTCTGCCGCGAGAAATCTCAGAAAGCCACGCACGGCGATGGCCCGATTTTGCAGCACGGAGCCGGACTTTTGAGCCGCCGCCAGTTGGAAAAGATAAGCGTCCACATCGACCAGTTTGATCTGACTCAACGAAACTTCCCGGTGTTCAAGGAAGGCCAAGAATTCACGCACGCCCCAGCCGCGATGAGACAGGGTGGACGGGCACAATCCCCGGTCCTGACGTAAATGTTCCAGGTACTCCGCGCAAGGGTTAGCCTCGACCCTATCGGGACGAGCACGGTTAGAATGGTATCTCATCGAAGCCAAGCCGACTGCACTCCAAGTAGTTGAGGCGCCGGGTGATTCCACTGGCCTCGTCAACCAGGCTGCTGAACCTTGTCTGGAGGCTCTCCAGTTGGTCGTGAAGAGCCCGCACTATCAAAGGAAATTGCTCATCTTGGATGGCCTGCAGCGCCAGCGAATCGGCACGTTGATACGTGGGCGGCAAAGTAGGCTTGGACCGACATCCCACTTCCCAAGGGTGGTATCGCAGCAGGAAGCCCCCACGTTGGACATGATGTGCCAGCACACCAGCTGGATCTCGGCCCACCCAGGTCGTGACCAGGGTTATTGGCCAGTGAGATTTGGCAAGGTGCGAGAAGAACCGGCAAATTGCCCCCTCGCTTCGAAGTTTCTCTCGCCAAAGCGGCCTCACTTCCCCTGACTCTCGGAAGCTGTGGCAGACAAGCACGAGTCGGTCCTTTTGAACATTGTCGATTCCCAGGTAAGTGTACATTTCAGTCTTCCTCCCGCTCCCGAGGGTAGCGCAAAGGCACGACCCAGATCAGCGACCGCGCCTGTTGGTAAAAGAACAGCAAATTGGCCGAAGAGAAGACTCATTAAATCAGCGCAAACGACGAACAAACCTGGTGCCGGCTAGGCTGATGCCAGGGAATAGCAGGACCCGTAAGGATGTCGGGCCAGGGCAAGGCAGAGGAAATGAAAAGGGAGCCGAGGACTTTTGGGGGGCCCGATAACCTCCGTCAATTGGAGGGCCCCTTTCCAAAGATCTAACCGTTCGTCGCCAACCGTGGGCAGCAGCGCCTTGTAGGCGCCCAGTTCCTCGCGGATTCGTGCCAGCAGCTCGCCAGAATGAACTCGCAGCCACCGAAAAAGCGACGCACGCGCCCGAGCTGACAAAAACCACCATCGGGGGCGTTGCGGTGCTGAACGGGCCGCCCAGTCCTGAAACGCCAACTGGTAGGCAATGGCCGCATGCCGGCGTCCGAAGACCAGGAATCGGGGGGGCCATGAAAACGTCCGACGGCACTGCGGACAGTAACAACGGCGGATCGGAATCGCCTGGCAGGCCGTCTCGCCGTCACCCCAAGGGATCGTCGTCCCATCTTTTCCCTCCTCTCTGTAATACCATCCCCAATACCACGCGCTCCGCCTACCGCATCCAGGATACGGACAGTCCTGCCTGGCTACGCAGTCTTTCTCCCTTTGAGCTACACACTCCCAATATGCCTTGCACTCCAGTCCGGCTTCCTCTACTCTCAAATAGTGTTGGGAACCGGGTGATTGTTTGATAGCTTAACCTACCAACACAACGGGGGCACGCCAAGTGCCCCCTCTTCTTTTTCCGCCTCCGGCAGTCGAACGGGAGCGTCACATAATTCGGTAGTCACATAAGCGAGGAAATCGTAGGCGTGTTCCCACACCTTGGGGGCGGCTCGGGGCGGAGAGTAACGGACCTCGCCGGTGGATTCGACGTAGAGCGGTGCCTACAAAGGCCGGAAGAAGGCTCTGAACCATCAGCAGATAGTTGAGCTAAAAGCTAAGCTGGCCACGGCTAAGGTGGACGGGAAAACTCAGGCAGATGTGGCGGAAGAATTTGGAATCAGCAGGGAGACCCTACGCCAATACGTCGCCAAGGCTTAGCAGGCAATTACCGTAGGAACTGCGTTTCTAAAGGCCCTCCTCCCAGCTCCATGTGCGTGGCTTCCAGACCCGAGAATCGGAAAGTTCAAGTATTGGGTTGAGGAAATTACGGACGGCATCTTGGACAGAAGCTAAATCTCCCCAAGGCAAGGCGTTTTCTTTGGCCATGCTGGCGTATGGAGCGGCCCAGCCCACTGGCGCCGTAGGCACCGAGCGCAAAAGCTCATGCGTCTGCCGGTGACCGAAAGTTATCTCCAAAGCTTGTCGCAACTTGTCCCCCAAGATGGGGCGGTGCATAGCCAGAAGACCGAGGTCGGGCAAGTCCTTCACTCGAGAGTTCGGATGGCTACGAGGAAGTGTGTAGGCGTGGAATTTTTCGGCGATGTGGCTTTCAAGTGCGTAGACAGTAAGCTCCAATGGGGCCAGGCCGGCTGCAGCCAGAAGGGAAGGAACTGTCATCTGCTCGGAAGGAGCGGCAGGTTCACCGACCGCCACATCCACCCCGAAGTAGCCGAAGAGAGGTTTGCCGGCGAGTCGAGCTCGCACACGCAGGCGGCGCCCCTGGTATTGCATACCTTCTGCTTCTAAGAGGGGGTGCTTTGGGTCGTCCTGAATCTCAAAAGAAAGATAATCTTCGAAATCGGTCTGACCGCTCTCCTGAAGACGAGGGAGCACCTGCTCGGCAGCAACTCCATATAGACCAAAATCAAGATCGCGAGTCGTGCGCGCCAGTGAAAGGCGAAATTCCATGGCCGCTCCACCTTTGATTACGAGGTGGGGAAAAACGGCCTGGGCGCGCACCAGCAATCGTTCGAAAAGAAAGCGCATTTGAACTCGGAGGAAGGGGATTTGGCGACTCGCTGACTCCTTTTTTAGCCTCTCCAGGAGGGCGGCCTTGAAAGCATCGGGGCTGCGGTATTTCATTGTAGGACGGGGTTCCTTCGTGGAATCAGACCCCGGCCTTCTGCTTGCTGATACGCCTGTCTGAGCCATTCTGGCGACATCGCGTCTTGCTCACAGTCCGCCAGCGTCCTGGTCACAGTAGTAATAGAAAAGCAGCCGTAGTAAGTGTGATCGTTGGGCGAAATGTCCGCGAAGTGAAGCTGGACTAAATTCGGTACCCTCAGACGGCGGCTTTTCCAGTTGAAAGGAACCGTCAGGTGGTAGCGTACCGGCAGATAGTCGCTGAGTTCGTGGAGCGCTAGAGCCGTGCCATGGCTAAAGATACCCTTCTGCTCGGACCACAGCCAGAGGACCACCAGGTCGTCATGTTCTCCGGGAGGAAAATGGGTCAACCGGTAAATTCCACGCTGGACCCGCCCAAGCCGCCCGGTGCGGACATGGTGCTCCAACAGCTGGAAAGAGAAGGCACACTCCGCTGCTTGAGTGGCTGTAAAGTAGCCACTCTGCGAGGAGGCCACCTCGTAGAGATTGTTCCAGCGTTCCATACTTTGCACAAAACTATTGTAATACTTTATGTTCGTGCAACGCAAGCAATGGAGCTTCACCGGACTCGGCAGCGAGGCCTAATTCACGACCAGGTCAGCGTGTCACCGCTCATTCATCCTCCTTGGCGTCGATTTTGCCAAGTTCAGACTTCCTGATCTCTAAAAAGGGGTCGCGAGAGTTGAATCCGCTCCATGAT
>JADMJV010000103.1 GCA_018780265.1 bacterium | reverse complement strand
GTGCCAAGTTGTCGAAGCACATAGTCCATGCCGTGGACGCTCTTCACATAGCCCCCCCCCAGGCCGCGCAAGAAGGCTGTACCAACGGCATATTTGCGCTGAGCAGGGGGATGAAACTGATCGAATATCATGAGCCGGGACCACTCGGTATAAAGGTCAAAATCGTTGGCCCAGTTCATACTGGTAAAGATCTGCGAGCCCGGCGGCCTGCAACCTACCTCGCCGATGGCGATGGTGCCATCTCCACGGCGAAACCACTCCATGTGGCTGAAGCCGGTCACCATGCCCAAAACATCCAGGGCCCTCTCGCCCACTTCGCGGATGTCATCGTACATCGGGTCATCCACTTCACGCGGAACCACCATGCGCCACTGAATCCATGGATTGCGCATCACGTCGAGGGGAGTGGGATGATAGCGGGTCAAAGAATGCCAAAGGTGGCGACCGTGCACGGTGGCGGTTTCGAACGAGTGCTCCTGGCCGGTCACAAACTCTTCCACTTGCAGCGGGTGTCCCCACGAGGGAGCATTGACCGTGAGCAGGCTGCTCAGGTCGCTGGCGTTCTCGACCCGATAGGTGGACTGAGAGGCGGCTCCGTCGACCGGTTTGACGCAGATGGGAAAGCCCACCAATTTGACAAACTCCCAAACCTGTTCGGGCGATACGGCCGCCACCGAACGTGCGCAAGGCAAGCCCTGGCTTCGCAAACGCTCCTTCATGCGGGACTTATCACGAAAATTGAGGACCACATCCGGCTGCATTCCCTCGATGTCGAGACGTGCCCGCACCTCGGCCACCGGCACTTGAACCTGCTCGTTGTAGCTAAAGATGCGGTCAATCCGTTGGTATTGCTGCTGCAGCCCTTGAGCCGCCCAGATCAGTTCCTCGGTGTCAGTCGAATTGCGTACCTGCCAGAAGGCCACGCGTGAATGGAGCGACGAGTGAATTCGCTCCAGGGGATCTTGGGAGATAACCGCTAACCTTACACCAAAGCTCAGCATCGATCGAAGAAAAAGGTCTACGTCACCTCGCAGAAAGGGAACTACAAACGCCACAAACATGGGCAAGCTTTTTGCACCTGGGCGGCTTAGACCTTCTCGGGCAGAGTGAGATCGGCTCGCACCAGAGGGTGGTCGGAGACCATCACGCCGCCGCTCTCAACCGACTGGCCAGAGAGTTGGGCCCGGGCAGAGTCGCTGGCATAGATCCAATCGATGTTCCGTTGCTGACCGGTCACTCCTGGCAATTGGCTCAGTCCCGCCACCAGAGGGCTGGAGGAGCCGCTGGCATTGAGGTCGCCCCCACCCACCATCCATTCTCCGGGCTGCAGGTTTTGCCGGAGCGCACTCACCAACGTATCAGCAGCAGCCTGCTTTTGCTGTAGGCTATAGTCTCCCGTCAGGTGGTGTGTATTCCAGATCAGCCCCGCCTGTCCATCGGGCATCTCCACCTTGAGGATCTGCACATTGCGCGGCTCGGACGGGCCGCCACCGGCTGTGACCCAATCTTTGAGAGTCCCCAAGGGGTCTTGGGCCGGCTGCCCGGTGGTGAAAGTAACGCTTTCGGCACGCACCTGAATGTCGGGGCGCAACAAAATCATGTTGCCCTGAACCGGTGTGGACATGGCGTAGTATCCCTGCATGCCGAGGGCTTCGGTCAATTTGAGCGCATGGCCAGGTTGAACTTCTTGGAGGAGAACCAGGTCAGCATTTTCCTCCTGTAGATTCTCGATCATGGTATCCAGCTGGGGACGAGCCCCGGTGGCATCTTGACTCAAGCCATGGTGCAAATTCCAGGACACCACCTTAAGGTCGCGGCTGTCGCCCAGCCCCGCTGCCTGGTCGGGAGCGCTAAGCACCTGATGATGCCCCGTTCGCCAGCTGTCCAACTGGTCTTTCAAATGAAAGGGCGCACCCGTATAGCGCCAGGCGGTAGCTCCTTGCACGGCCACATCCCTGGAAACGCAAGGCTGGCCGTGTTCCCAGCCCACCACTTGTTGAGTCTGCTGACAGAGCGGCAGGTGGGCGGCGGCGTGCACTCCGGCAGCGCCCAGCATGCCTATCCCGGTGGCACCAAGCATCGACCAGGCAAGCCATTTCCCGCCCCGATGATGACCTTCGGGTTCGTCACCATCCACAAATTTGTCGGCCGCAGCGGGAGGGCGCGGACGGACCGTGGGGCGTGACTCCGACAGTGGACTGAGTCTACTTAGAGCGGAAAGCATGCCCCCAGCATAGCAGCAGCCAATAAAGGGACTGATAAATGAGTGCAACAGAATACCCCGTAGCGGCGCAAGTGGCGCACAGATTTAACACTCCGTTTACAATGGACACCAAGTTGTTAGCTTTGAACCTAAACTTCAAGCCCCTTACCGCCCACAATAGACCGACACAGTGAGGAGCGACCATGGGACTGAAAATTGGGACTTCTAACTCGGGCATTTCGAAATCGGCAAGCAAGGCCAAACCGGCCGCGACCCGCGCCAAGCCCACCGCGCAAGGTTCTACGGGCGACCCGGATCGGGTTAGCAAACTGCCCAAGAAAGAGGCCCAGGCCAGCCCAACTCCCAACTTTGGGGCCTGGGGCCAGGCTCCCCAGAGGTATGAAGAAAAGCAGCTCCGACTTCGCGAAGGCATGCTTTTAAGCGATGGGTCTCGCGGCTCCAAGGTTAAGGGCCTGCAATATATGCTCAACAAGCATGGGGAAGAGCTCAAGAAAGACGGCATCTTCGGGCCCAAAACCCTGGAGTCAGTCCGAAAATTGCAGCACGAGCACGGCTTAAAAGTCGACGGAATCGTTGGTCCTGAGACCTTGAAAATTCTCAACAGCCCGGGCCGCAAAGCCTTCTCACACCCCAAGCCCGAGGCCAGGCCCGAAGCCAAACCCGAGGCAAAGCCCGAGACACAGTCCAAGCCGCCCGAGTTTGGTCTGTCGCCCAAAACTCTGGCCTCGCTCCGTAAAAGCGGCAAACTGGAACTGCTGCGGCAACTCCCCCCCGAAGTAGCCGGGCGCTACGAAAAGATGAGTCCCAAAGCCCGCGAGACCATGTTTACCCAACTGAGTGGCTCCACATGGGGCAACAGCCACAGGGATGCCTTTGTGAACGGCAAAGTCATGGGCATGGACACTTTTTCCTATATGGACGACCAGGTCAAAGCCAAAGTGGGGCGGGGTCAGATGAGTGTCAAGGAGGCGGATGGGTTGCGTGCAGACCTGCAACAACTCAAAAAGCTGTCTCCCAAACAACGAGACGCTATCGCCGAAATGATTCTTTTACAGCAAGGAAAGTAACTGTGGACCCCATTTATCTCGATTACAACGGCACCACGCCGGTCGACCCGGCCGTGGTCGAGGCCATGCTGCCCTACCTCAGGGAGCACTTTGGGAATCCTTCCAGTCAAAGTGTCTTTGGGCGACGGGCCAGGGCGGGGCTGGAGCAGGCTCGTCAGCAAGTAGCCGACCTGATCGGTGCCCAGCCGGACGAAATCTACTTCACTTCCGGAGCCACCGAGGCCAACAACTGGGTTGTTTTGGGCCTGCACACCCACACCGTCACCAGCACCATCGAGCATCCCAGTATTCTGAAGGCCTGCGCTCGCCTGGGCGACAAAGTGCAACTGGTGGGAGTGGACAGCCACGGAATCTTAGACCCCGAAAGTCTGTGCGAGCGATCCATGAAGCTGCTCAGCGTGATGCATTCCAACAATGAAATCGGCACCATCCAAAACTTGCCGGCGCTGGGCGAAATGGCTCGCAGAGCCGGGGCCCTCTTCCATAGCGACGCGGCTCAGAGCCTGGGCAAAGTGGATGTCAGCGTCGCTTCTCTTGGAGTGGATTTGCTGACCATCGCCGGACACAAGCTCTATGCGCCCAAGGGCATCGGCGCCCTCTATGTGCGCCGTGGCGTAAATCTGCCGGCCTACATCGTGGGGGCCGGTCAGGAGCGAGGAGCTCGTTCGGGGACCGAAAACGTGGCCTACGCAGTGGCCCTGGGAGCCGCCTGCGCTTTGGCCCAGGGTCGCTGGCAACAGGATGGGGCCCGTATGGCCGATTTGCGGGATCAATTACAGGCTCGGCTGCAACAAGACTTGGGCGACCGGGTCCGCCTGAACGGTCACCCTCAACAGCGTCTGCCCAATACCCTCAGTGTCAACTTTGTGGGCGTCACCGGCGCCGAGTTGCTGGGCCAATGCCCCCACCTGGCCGCCTCTACGGGTCCGGCCTGCCACGATGGAGTAGTGCGCCTATCCCATGTTTTGGCCGCCCTTGGGCTGGAGCCCGAGATAGGACGTGGAGCGGTGCGCCTGACCTTGGGGCGGCACACCACCGCCAACGAAATCGAGCAAACCGCAGCCATGCTCGTGGCCGCGTATCAAGGCCTGGCGACCGGACCGGGTCTGCAGCGCTAAAGGGCTTCAAGTCGCAAATTTCGAACCATGTCCGATGCCAAAACGGGGGTTTACCATTTCGGAACTGGTGGTGGCCATTGGCCTGTTGGCGATCATCGCAGTAGTCGTTATTGGCCTGTTCTTGCGCATCACCGTAAGTTCCACCAAAAGCGTTGACCAGAGTGCGGCGCTTGAACTGGCCCATCGGGTCCTGGATGAGTACGCCGATGCCGATCCCAGCACATGGAACGCCGTGCAAGCCGACGAGGACCTGCAAACCCACGACCCTGCCCTCAAGACTACCTTTTACTATCGACTGCGCAATCGACGAATCAATGGGTCTGGCGATGTCATGGGAGATCTTTACCGGCTGGATGTTGACGTCTCCTGGTGGCCCGCCGACCCGACCCTGGCCGTGTCCACGGCCAGGCGGCGCGACTACGGAAAACTCTCTCTACACCTTTCTCGAACGGTCTTTGTAGAGCAATTCAAATGACCAGGCGAGCTTTCACTCTGTTAGAGATTTTAATTGTGGTGGTCATTTTAGGGGGACTGATCGTAGTTGTCTTTGCCGTGTTTGCGGTGGGTGTTTCAGGATTCAAGTTGGGCACTGTTCGCCTTGACCTGCAAAGCGAACTACGCCGAATTATCAACCCCCTGCGCCAGGACCTGCGCAACTCGAGTTTCCAATCCACCAGTTTCGTCTCGGTCAATCGCAATGTTCCGGCCAATCCGCCCGACGCCCAGCCAGTGACGCCGGTCCATCGAGACGGCCTCTGCTTCAATGGTCTGAAGCATGTTTTAGACGACGCCAGTTACGACCAGAGTGGATTTCCCAAGTGGGACTGCTACGTGGTCTATTTTGCCAGCCTCGACGAACCGGACGGCAAGATGGTTCGGTTGACATTGCGCGATGACGATGTGCCGCCCGATGATGTGCTCAGCATACCCCGAACCCTGGCTGCCGGCGACCTCTCCTTGACCAATCCCGAACTGCTCGACGGCAATGTGCGCATCCTTTCCAATCAGGTCATGGATTTTGAAGTCAGCACCGACCAGGGAAACCAGTTGGTCCATCTCAGACTTCGCCTGCGGGGTAAAGCCGGACACCAGGATATGGGGCGGAGGTCAATAGCAGAAGTTCTCGAAATAAACACCGCCGTGCGCCCTGCAAATACCTGGCCCAGGCTGTAGAATACCAAGATGGGGAAGTCAGGAGGTGATCGCGTGAACAAGCGAGGAATGGCTCTAATGCTGGTGCTCACTGTAGCCTCGGTAGTGGTGATGCTCACCGGCGCCTTCGTGGCCAACAATCACGCCAACTTCACCACCCTGGCGGCCACCCAACGGCAGAGGGAAGCCCTGCTGGCCAGCGAATCCGCGGTCAGTTTCATCTACTTCAAGCTGGAACACGACGAGACCTGGGCTCGGAGTGCCTTTGAAAGCAACGCGGATATCAGCCCATCGGAGGGCGGTCTGCAAGTGTCGCAGGTAAAAAACACCACTCAAATCCAGGGCAGTGTGGTCGACGAGAATCAGCAAAGCCGTACCGCCACATTTACCGTGGATATCTACAACAATCTTTCTGTCCAGAGTGACATGACCGGCCCGGTCCACGTGCCTCAAGACTCCGTCTTGATGAAAGTGGTGGGTCGCTCGGGCCAATTCGAGAGCCGCATGGATGTAATGTTCCGCGGCGAACCCCTCTACGACGCTTCTTTGACCGCCAACAAAGAGATTTCCCTGGGCCTGAATGACAAGGTCCAAATCTCCAGCGAAGACCCTTCTAGAAACTGGGTTCGTTCCAATGAGAACATCAAACTGGGCCAGTTCGCTCAGGCTGGTAGCAGCAAGAAGGTTCAGATCGACCGTCACAAGGGGGGCCCCAAGGGAGTCTTATGGGCCAGAAAAGATATTTTTTCGGGGGCGGACAAGTTGGAGGGGCAGTTGCTCGGCGACGCGGCCCGGGAATCCGGGGGCATCATGGCCCCCAAGTCTCGTCTGAATCACGACATCTACAAACTCGAACTTGATGACCTCAACGTAGGTGGCCAAAAAAACAGTCCCATCCGGGCTACCATGCCCCCGGGTCGATACGAACTATCCTATGCCGATGTCGGCTGGATGGAGGGCTTTGAACGCAAAAATGAGGTGGTTCGAGTCCTTTCGCACTTTGCCCCTGACGGCACCCGTACCAACTATTACAACGGGCAGAATTTAGTGGGCGACCACCTGATTTTTCCCAGCGACTGGAGCACCAAGGCAGTGCGCAGCGACACCTCGGCGGTCGTTCCCCTGGGCACCGGACCCGATGGTTACGCCATGACCTACAATTTTAATGACAACATTTTTTCAGCAGCCTCGAACGCCACCATCGAAGTGGATGGCGACTTCTCCATCTGGTCCGGGCGAGACACCAGCGAACCACAGGTTCGACTGATCAGCGATGGAGCCAGTGTTGGAGTGATTAAAGCCAAAGGAAATGTTTCTATTCAAGGGACTCTGTCGGGGGGCGGCGCCCTGTTGGCCGACGGTGATCTGACCCTGATGGCAAACTCTCAAAACTGGGTGGATGAAGGCAAGGCCACCAATGTGGACGCCGATCGAGATTCTGGAGTCGTTCTGTACGGAAAGAATGTCAGGATGTACGGCGGCAAAACCCAGGAAATGAGCTTCAAGGGCTTGATCTATGCTGACAACGACTTTCAGGTCTATGGGGGCGCCCAGGTTGTCACCCAGAACGGCATCCCCCAACTGAAGGGCACCGAGGGTTTGGAATTAAAGAAGCTGGACCTGGAGGGTGCGGTGGTGGCACGCCAGGGCAGCATCCTGATTACCGATACCAAGGACATCAGCGTCAAATATAATCAGCACTACCTCAAGGCTCTGGTAAAGGGGATGCCCAATAACCGACGGCGTATCCAACACCTCTGGAGCCGTTCTTACTAGCTTACGGGCCTCAGTTGCAGTGGGTCTTCAGGATCGATCCCGTCGACAAAGGGCAGGCGCCGGTCGACATGAGTGAGTCGGTAAACCAGGCCCAGCCAGTTGTTGAAGATGGCTTTGCCGGTATCTCCCCAGGTATTGTGCAACTCGGCCTCGATCAATGACTCTGCCAGCGGCCTGCTCAGCGCCAGGTGGGCCGTGGTCTCATCAAAATAGTTCTCAGGCAGCGGAGGCCGGTCGGGGCGCTCCCCTCTATCGAATCGAACCAACTCTCTTTTGTATTCCTTAAACAGGCTGTTGAAATCATACTCCGGGTGACCCTGCAAAAATACAAAACGCAACTGGTCGGGACTCACAGCCAGATGGACATCGCCCTGACAGCTCTCGATCAGCACGTGCAGGCCAGCCCGCTCCAACTGTTGTCGAGTGATCTCATTGTGGCGTGAGTGGGGAACATCAAACAGCGTGTTAATATTGCGCAGCAGGGGGTGCCGGCTCTTGGCGCAACGATGGCGGTAAACTCCCCAGCGTTTTTGGGTCAAAGGCTGTCGATCGATGCCGTACAGGCTTTTGAGCAGGGCATGGGTAGCCAGGCAACTGCACAGCACGGAAGTCACCTGCCGGGCGGCCCATCCGATCACCTCTTGGAGAGGCTGCCAGAGGGGCTCGTTCACGAGGTCGGGAGTGGCCACGTTGGCACCGGTAATGATCAGGGCATCCAGGCCAGCCTCGCGCAGCAGCTCAAACTTTTCGTAGCAATTGTCGATGTAGCTTTGGGTGTCCGGGCTGCGATCCAGGCCGGGGATGGAAAATGGATGCACGTAGATCTGGGCGATCTGATTGCAACTTCCGAGCAGCTGAAAAAACTGACGCTCGGTAGATCGCAGTGCGGCGTCAGGCATCATGTTAAGAAAACCGATGTGCAACTCGCGAATGTCCTGCCGCAGCGCCTGATCGAGGGTCAACACGTCCTGGCCGGCGGCGCGCAGTTCGGTAAAGGTGGGTAGAGCGAGATGACCAACCAGCGGCACCTGAGCCGGTTTCGGCCTGGACCTTTAGAAATCCCTTAGCACAATTGCAGCAAGGTGGCAGCAAACTGTTGTTCCAAAACCTCCAGGCCGCGTCGGTGAGCCAACCATTCCCCTTCCAGGCGGTCCACGGCCGGCCAAAATCCGTCCAATCTTTGATAGTAGTAAAGCATTCGCTGGGCCACTAACAGCATCAGCAGTCGACCCAGAAAGCTGGTGCCCATCCACAGGCTCTTCCGCTCGAGAACATGGGAAAGATAGCGCGTCGACTGCGAGTCGGGACTCCCGCCAAAAGGGTCATCCAAGGCCGACACCAGACCGCGACGAAAGCTGAAATACGGCTGACCAGTGCGTAGAGCCCCGGCCACAGCTGCCGCCTCCTCCTGGGATTGGCTCTCCAAAAAACCCACCGCCGACGCGCTGAGCAGCCTCACGAGGCGCTCCAGTATGGCCACCTCCAATGGAAGCGCCAGAGCAAGCGAAGCGGCTACCGCCCCCGTAAGATCGCCAGGCACCGCCTGAATCCAGTCAAACTCCCAGCCCTTGTAGGTGTTCCAGTCCAGCCGGTACGACCCGATGGAGGCAGGCTCAAAGCCTATTCGAGGCAATCCCAGGTCTACCAGTTCGAGCAGACCGGCCTCGTGCTGCTCCCACTCCTGGCCCACGTCCTGTTGCACGGCGGTGCAACGAAAAGACAGACCCACCTGAATTCCGTCCGGGGTCTCCACCAAGAAAAAAGGAAACTGACGGCAGGCACGTGGTTTGGACTCCCAACCGTGGTCACTATGCAGCGAACACAGGTTGTCACCGGTTAAAAGCAGACATCGTCCCTGCTCATCCTGGGCCAGACGCAGGTGATCGCCATCTGGCAATAGCGGTAATTTCAGGGCCAGAGAACGAGTCTCATGAGGCTCGATCCATACTCTCCAGCCCGAGCAACTCTTGCCACATTGGACGCAAGCATAGCGCTGGCGGGGATAGATCAAACTACTGGGTAATGGCCAGGGCCGCCTTGGCGGCCAGCGTGCTACCTGCATAACTGCCCAACAAACCGCCCACCACCATGCCCACCGTGCCTCCGATGGGACCGGCCACCGAATAGCCCGCCTGGACCAGAGCCAGCGGGGCAACAAAGCCGCCCACCGTGCCACCCACGGCACCGGCCAGAGTGGCCGCCGTCTTCTGAGCCGCGCTGGCACCCTGGTCCTGGGCCATTTTCAGGCCGCGGTTCCCGCCCAGAGCGGCTGTGGCAGCCACTCCCAGCCAGGGCGCGTGCGGAGCCATGGCCAATCCGGCCCCGGCTCCCGCCGACAACAATCCGCTGGCAGCCCGGTCCCAATCTCCTTTGACGACCCCTTGAATGGCCTCGGTTCCCCCCACCAGGGCCAGGTTGGCCACCGTCACCTGGCGAGCAAGCTCCAGCCCAGACCGCAGTATGGGCAAAGACTCAAATTGACGACCGATAAACTTGCCCGTTTCGCGGTAAGCGGGTTTGTCGACAATGCGCTCGAGCCAGCTGGCCTGATCGGTCTTGTCGAGCACGGCTGCCTTCTTTTCGTTGACGGCTTCCAGAACGCCGCGGTGGGTGTGATGCACCTTATAACTCTCGGCGAAGTCTTCGGACGGACTGGTCTCGGCGTAGCCGCTGACATAACCTGGCTTGCCAAAAGAGCTGTGGGTGCTCTCGTTTTGTCGCGAAACCAGCGAGAACATGCCGGCCTTGTAGTCCACCGAATGGCCTACTTCGTGAGTCACCGTTTCTTTAAACTGGCTGGGAAGCTCCATGTCGTAACCGCTCGAATTGACGGTAATGCGACCGATGGCCACCCGATTCAGTCCGAGATAGTTGGGACCTTGGGAAAAAGACGGCTGGGCCTCGATCGAGACGGGCCGCACGGCGTGGTGCATAGGCAGATTGTTGAGCACTTCCCAGGTCATTGCCTGTTGTTCGGGAGTACCCGTTACTGTGGGATAAATGAACTTGGGAACAGCCGACGTAGCGTAGCTGAGATCGAGCAGGCGGTCAGCGCTGAAGCCCCCGGCCAGCGACAACAGTCCCGGATTCTGATGGGGTTGTTGAGGCTGATCTGGAGCAGGCGACTTTGGGGTCAGCCTGGAATTAGGCAATCGGTTGGGAGTTGGATTCGGACTGACAGCAACGCGCATTCGGCCTCCTTGGGTTGGGACGATAGGCCCCGCTAAAATCTATGCCACGGGGTTGTACGCAGTTGTTGCTAAATCGTTGCTGTTTTCGGATGTGTCCCAGGGCCTTAACTTTTCCTGAAACAGCGGTAAATAGATCGTAACAGAGTAGTAGGAAAGGGCCGGACGATGAGTTTTGATTTGCCTCCCGTGGACACGAGCACCACAGAGAGAACCGATAAGAGCTTCGACAACGCCGAGTCGCAACTGCATAAGGCGCGCAAAAACCGTAAGGCAAAGAAGAAGATCAAACAGGAGCATTTCGACTCGATCAAGTCAGGACGGTCCTCTTCGGTACCGGCCACGGCCTCAGGCACCCGGGCCCACCAGTCGGCCAACGATACGTTTACCAGCACGGCCAACGAGCGGGGCATGGGCCAAAAATTGGGAAACTACACGCCCAATACCAATACCAAAGCCAATGTCAGCGATGTAATCAAGGTTAATACTCAGTTTTCCACTCCGGCCATCCCGACGACCAGTATGGGCAACATCGGCGGCGTCAAAGACATCGACAGCCTGATGGGCATGTTTGGCACGGCCCAGTCCAACCAGGGCGGCCTGATGCAAAACATGCAAATGGTGGGTAAAGAGCAGACGGCTCAGATGGGTCAAAACCAACAAATCACGGGCATGGTCCAAAAATTTGGTAAAATGGAGCAGACCTTTGGCCTCAAAGAACAGGGATTCAAAGCCAAAGAGATGCTCTTTAACGGCCTGGCCAAGACTTTTAACGGCATAGGCACGGCCATGGACACGGCCGCCACGGCCCTCAATTCGGCAGCAACGGCCGTCGATGCCGCAGCCACCGCTGTGGCTGCCATTCCTTACGTGGGTGCAGCCATCTCGGCGGTGCTGCGCGCGGTAGCCAAGATGATTCAAGTCATCGCCAAGGGTCTGCAGGCAATTGGCAAGCAAATGAAAGGCATGGGCAAGGGGATGGAAGGCAAAGCCAACGTCTCCAAAGCGGCCGGCAATCAGATGAAAGTCCAGAAATTGGCCGCCCAGGCCAAAAAGGTGGCTAACGAAGCCAGCCTCAAGCAAGGTCAGGCTCGCCTTGAGAAAATTGTCCAGTCTCGCGGCCAGATCGAAAAAGCGCTGGGGCAGAATATGGAAAACCAGCAAAACCTGGCCGCGCGTCTCCAAGAGTTGGGCCGCAACGTGCAAATGCCCGGTGCTGGCGGGCAGGGCAATCAGATGGGCAACAAGATGCAGGCCGGAATGATGGCGATGAATATGGCCGGCCAGGCCATGCAGTCGGTTCAGAGCATGGCCATGATGCAGCAGATGAATCAGCAAAATCAGTCCATGATGTCCCAGACCACCCAGCAATTCAACACCAGCATGAGCGCCGGACCCGGCCTGGGCAGCTTCAGCGGTGGAGGCAACTTCGGCGGAGGCGGAAATTTTGGCGGCGGCGGTGGGGGCGGCTTCAACCGCGGAGGCAGCAGCTTCAGTCCAGCGCCAGCGCCCTCTTTCCGCCCGGCCCCGGTGAGCTTCACACCCCCTCCCATGACCTTTACGCCGGTCAACACGGCGCCTCCCCGACCGATTGCCCAGCCGACCATCCAGCCAACGGTTCAGCCCGCCACTAATGTGGTGAACAATGTAGCTCCTGCCAAAACGGCCGGTCCTACCAAGCCACCAGAAGTGGGCAAGGCGCCGGAGCAAGGCAAGGGACCCCAACAGGGCAAGGGTGCCGATCAGAACAAGGGGCCGCAGGAGCGCAAGCCAGACGACAAGCGAGTCGAGGGCAAGAAGGACGAAAAGAAGACCGACGACAAGAAAGACCCCAACGACAAGCGCACCGAGGAGCAGAAGAAAGCCGACGAACGCAAAAAGGCCGAAGAACGCAAGAAGGCCAAGCAGAAAAAGAAAGCCCAGCAGGGGCGTCAGGCTCAGCGCGGGCGTCAAACCCAGGGCAATCGTGGAGCGGGTCAGGGCCAGGGCGGCAACGCCAGCGATGTGCGCCTGAACTACGAAGCCCAGTTGCAGCAACTGGCGGGTGACATCGAATCCATGAAGCAGGCCAAAGGCGGTCAGGATCGCCTCGGAGGGGATCGTGTGGGTGACCACCGTTCAGGTCAGCACCTCGCCGGTAATCCCGTCGGGCTCAATCCAGCGGGCAACCGTGCTACGAATGTGGCCAATGTGACCCATCCCGCGAAGACCTCGCCAGTACAGAACACTGGCGTCCAGACCTCGACACCGGTGAGCACCACCAAATCGTTCAGCCCCGCCACGACCCCGACGCCGGGGGCCAACACCGGGACAGGAAACCGTATTGGCAGCGGAACTGGCGGGAGCGGCTCGAACATGGCCCGTGGGGGCAGCGGATCGGTGAGCAGCGGTGGCAGTTTGCAGGACAAGCAGCAGGCCCTGGCCGCTCTCTACGCCCAGATTGCCGACGAAGGTGTTGAGATCAACGCTGGTGCCGAGGGCGCCGCACGCAAGGCCCTGAAAGGTTCAGGCATCGACCCTGCCAAGCAGATCACGGTGGCTCGCGAAGACGGTGGGGGCTCGGGCGGAATCGGGGGGGACCGCCGCGGAGTGGGTAGCCAGGGCGGGGCCTTTGGCCCAGGCGGACCAAACCAGCCCGGAGCAAACCAGCCCGGTCAATCTAATCAGAGTGGGCCCCAGCTCGCTCAGGGGCCGAGCCCCGACATGGGAAGCAGCGACCTGGGCGGAGGCGACTCAGAGATGGGTGGAGAAACCCCCCGCATGGCCTAAAGAGCCAGTCCTCTGAACTCTAGTCGCCACCGAACTCCATAGCGGCGCTGTCCAGGGCTTCGGCGGCTTGCACCTTATTTGGGTTGGCAGCGATGGTGCGAGCGCCAGCCTCATCCAGGCGAGCGGCCTCGAGTTGTCCAAAGAGAGAGGTGCGTCCCAATTGTCCCCCGGGCAGGGTGGCGTATTGCTCCAGCTTAGAGCGCGAGTCGGCTATGTCCAGGTTGCGCATGGTAAGCTGACCGATGCGGTCTACGGGCCCGAAGGCGGCGTTCTCAATGCGCTCCATAGAGAGCTTGTCGGGATGATACGAGAGGGCCGGTCCTCGCGTGTCGAGGATGGAGTAGTCTTCTCCGCGCCGCAGGCGCAGTGTCACATCGCCGGTCACCAGCGAAGCCACCCAGCGCAGAATGGATTCGCGCAGCATCAACGATTGCGGGTCCAGCCAGCGGCCTTCGTAGAGAAGCCGACCGAGACGGCGGCCCTCCAGATGATAGTTGGCGATGGTGTCCTCATTGTGGATGCCGTTGAGCAAGCGCTCAAAGCCGATCCAGAGCAGAGCCATGCCGGGCGCTTCATAGATGCCGCGAGATTTGGCTTCAATAATGCGGTTTTCTATCTGGTCGGACATCCCCAAGCCGTGGCGTCCCCCGATGGTGTTGGCCTCGTCGACCAGGCTCACCGGGTCCTCGTAGTGGACCCCATTGATGGCCACCGGCCGGCCGGCCACATAGGTGAGGGTCACCTCTTCGGGTCGAATCTCCACGGCCGGGTCCCAAAAGCGAACGCCCATGATCGGCTCCACCGTCTCCAGGGAGACGTTGAGATTCTCTAGCGTTTTGGCCTCGTGGGTGGCGCCCCAAATGTTGGCGTCGGTGGAGTAGGCTTTCTCCTTGCTGTCCCGGTAAGGCAGCCTGTGCTCCAGCAAATACTGGCTCATCTCATTGCGGCCGCCCAACTCGTTGACAAAGTCGGCATCCAGCCAGGGTTTATAGATACGCAGGCCGGGATTGGCCAGCAATCCGTAGCGGTAGAAACGTTCGATATCATTGCCCTTGAAGGTTGAACCATCGCCCCAGATATGAACGTCGTCCGACTGCATGGCTCGCACCAGCATAGTACCGGTGACGGCCCTTCCCAATGGAGTGGTATTGAAATAAGCGCGGCCGGCGCAACGGATATGAAAGGCGCCGCAGGCCAGGGCGGCCAGCCCTTCCTCCACCAATTCGCGACGACAGTCCACCGCCCGGGCCAGTTCGGCCCCGTACTGCAAGGCGCGGGCGGGCACTCCCGAAATGTCTGGCTCGTCATACTGACCGATGTTAGCCGTATAAGCGCAGGGAATGGCCCCTCTGTCTCGCATCCAGGCCACCGCCACCGACGTGTCCAGACCACCGGAGAAGGCGATGCCGACGCGCTGTCCGATGGGTAGGGAGTTGAGAACCTTGCTCATGAATCTGTCTCCTGTGGTATTTTGTCCATCCCTTTATCCACGGCCAGGGCTTCCCTCCTGGGTGGCTGCAACGCTCTGTAACCAAATTCTGGTCGGCGGTGTAATCAAGTCAGAAACGAGAGGGGTAAATCAATGGGCAAGTGGATGATGGGATTGGGGCTGGTGTCGGCAACCTTGCTGACCCTTTTGACCGGGGTGGTCTGGCTCAAAGTCGGAGGAGGCGTGCCACTGCTGCACGTGGGAACCCTAACCTTGATCCTGCTGATCTTCAGCGCCGGGTTCGCGGCCTACACCACGCTGTGCGCGGCTCTGTTCGGTAAACCCAGCCAGGCCTGCCGGGCTCAACTGCAGGAGCGGCCGTTGCGCTGCTATCTGATGGGGCTGCTCACGCTGTTGTCGCAAATCTGGCTGTGCATCCAGTTGCCCGCGCTGGCCATCCCGCTGGTGCTGGCCAATGCCGCCTGGCTCAGCTTCAGCTTACCGGCTCTGGCCGGACTGGCTGGCGAAGGTATCGGAGTCAGTGGGCGCTGGGCGCCCCTGGCGGGCAGCCTGCCTCTGTGCTTGACCGTGGCCTTTCCCGTGCTGGGCTGGTTATGCCTGGCCCAACTGCTGCTGGCGGCTCTGGGATCGGCCGCCCTTCCTAAGGTCTGGCAGCGATGATGACCGTTCGCGAAGCTTGCTGGCTGCTGCGCTGCAGCGGCTTTGGGGCGCCCCCCAGCGAGGTGCAACGAATGCGCCGGCTGGGCTACCAGGCCGCCGTAGAAAGCCTGCTCAATGTCACGCTGGAGACGGCCGACCCGCCCTTGACCACCCGCGTTCCTACCGGCCAGATGCTGACGATGCTTCAATTGGGTGGGCTGATCGGCTGGTGGCTACAGCGCATGACTAAGGGTGGCCTGCGTGAGAAGATGACCCTGTTTTGGCACGGATTCTTCACCACCAGTGTTGACCCGGTCTTTTCGGCGGGCCTGCTGCTCTGTCAAAATCAACTGTTGCGAGAGAATGCTTTGGGAAAGTTTGAAGACCTGTTGCAACAGGTCAGTCGCGACCCGGCCATGATGATCTATCTGGACGGATTTCGGAATCGAGCCGAACATCCCAATGAAAATTTCGCCCGCGAAGTCATGGAGATGTTTACCACCGGCCCGGGCAATTACAGCGAGGAGGACCTGCGCCAGGCGGCCAAAGCCTTCACCGGCTGGGAACTGGCCTGGGCTCGCGGCGGTCAATTTCGCGAAAATCGCGCTGCCCACGACAACTCTTCCAAGCGCTTCAAAGAGCTGCGTGGCCAACTGGACGGGGGGCAGATTTTGCACAGACTGGCCAGAGATCCGGCCACCGCCCGACACGTTTGCAGCCGCCTGTGGGAGTTTTTCACGGCCTTGCCGGCTGACCCTCTGGAGGTCAGCCGCCTGGCGGCCGTATTCGGCCAGAGCCACGGCAACATGCGGGTGGTGCTGCGCTCTCTACTCACCGGGGAAGCCTTTCGCGAGGCCGCCAGCCCGCGCCGTTCGATCAAGAGTCCGCTGGAATTTTGCCTGGAGATGAACCGTGTGCTGGGGCGAGACTGGCGACTGAAGGAGGCGGACGACCTGAAACGCATGGGCCAGCTGCCTTTTCTTCCCCCCAGCGTGGCGGGCTGGCGCCAGGGCCAGGGCTGGATTGACACCTCTACCCTGCAGCGACGCATTTGCTGGGTGCAGCAGCGCCTCCTTGAGGCCACTGCCCTGGGCAAAAAGCAAAAGGAGTTGCTGGCCGGGTGCAAGCCGGCCCAGGCAGCCGACCGATTGCTGTGGCTGACCCATCAAGTGGACGCTGGCCCTCAATTGCGCCAACTGGTGGAGCAACATCAGCATCGGCCCGAGGTGCTACAGCTAATTCTAACCAGTCCGGAGGTGCATTTACGATGACCACAACAAGACGCCAATTTCTCACCGGTGTGCTGGCCCTGGGCGCCTTTGCCGCCCTACCCCAGGTGGCAAGAGCGGGCCAAAAACGACTGGTGATGATTCACCTCTTCGGCGGCAACGACGGCCTCAACACGGTGATTCCTTACAGCGATGCCGCCTACAAGAAAGCCCGACCCAGCCTGGCCCTCCAAGAGGTTTTGCCGATTGCTGCCGGACTGGGACTGCACCCGGCCCTCAAACCGCTTTTGCCCCTGTGGCAGCGAGGTTCGATGGCGATTGTCCAGGGGGTGGGCTACCCCGAACCCAATCGCAGCCATTTTATCAGCACCGACATCTGGCAGTCGGCGGGCGCCCATACGCCGGACGGCTGGTTGGGCCGAGTGGCGGCCAGCCAGGGGTGGGACACCGTTCAGGTGGACGATGGCAGCCTGTGTCGTGCGCTCTGGACCCCTCCTGGTAGTCATTCGGTGCCCATCTGCGTGCAGCATGACCAGCCTGCGCCAGCCCCTCGACCCGCCTGGATGCAAAGCGCCCTGGACCAACTGTACGCCTGTAGTGACCAGTCTCACCTGGGAGCCACCTTTGCCAAGCTGAAAAATTGCCAGGGAGAACATTGGGAGGGCCCTCCCCTGAGCGCCTCGCTACGAGCCATGCTGGACCTGTGGCCTGCTGGACGCATCTTCCACACCAGTCTGGGCGGCTTTGATACTCACGGAGACCAGGGCCCCCGCCAGTCCGCGGGGCTGGGCCAACTGGCGGTGGCTCTGGCCGAGTTCTACGGCGAATTGCAACGACGGGCCTGGGACAAGGAAACCTTGATTGTGGTCTATTCGGAGTTTGGACGGCGAGTGCAAGAAAACGCCAGTCAGGGGACCGACCACGGCGGTGCAGCCCCCCTTTTTCTACTGGGCGGTAAAGTAAAGGGTGGACTCTATGGAGAACACCCCTCTTTAACCAACCTGGTCGATGGAGATCTGGCTCACGGCCACGATTTTCGAGAGGTCTACGCCACCATTCTGGAAGATTGGTTGGGGGCCGAATCTCGGATTGTTTTGGGGAGGGAGTTTGGCAAAATTGCATGGTGGGCCTGAAGCTCTGGATGGCAGAGTCTGATCCGCTCCCTGAGCTGGTTCGCCGGGCTCAGGCGGGAGAGATGTCGGCCTTCGAAGAGATGGTTCGAGCCTGTCAGGGGCGCGTGCTACGTGTGTGCCTGCGCCTGTTGGGCGGTTCGGTGGAGGCCCAGGACGTGGCCCAGGAGACTTTTGTGGCTGCCTATACCCACCTCAAGCAGCTCGATCCGCAGCGCTCTCCGCTGGCCTGGTTGACCACCGTGGCCACGCGGCGCTGTCTCAACCGCCTGCGCTCGCAGAAGCGCGCCCGTGTCGAGCCGGAGTCGGGCGCGCTAACGAGCCCCGAAGAGCCTGACCAACTGTGGCTGCGCAAACAAGATCAGCAGCGCGTTCAACGGGCCATTTTGCAGTTGGCGGAAACCGGTCGAGCGGTGGTGGTTTTGTATTACTTAGAAGAGTGGAACTGCCGACAAATCGGCGAAACATTGGGAATGACCGAAAGCAACGTCAAGGTGACGCTGCATCGTTCCCGGGAAAGGCTGAGGGCGCTGCTATGTCAGAGCTAAATTGCGAAAGGATGGGGGCTCAGATCGACGAGCACGTGACCGGCTGTGCCTCCTGGGTAGAGCTGGGCGAGCGCCTGAGTGCTACCGATCAGGCCCACTTGAGCGAATGCGCCGCCTGTCGCACCCGGGCGGTGGAACTGGTTGAGCTGGAGAGACAACTTTCGTCGCTATCGTTGGAGCCACTGCCTCAACTGGATCTGACGGCCGGGGTGCTGGCTCGCCTGCAAACTCTGGAGCAACCGCAGCGCTTCCCGGTGCTGGCCTGGGCCCCCCTGTTGCTGGTGCTGGCCTGCCTCTTGCCCGACCCTGATTGGCTGCCTACCTGGCTGGGCTGGAGTGTCACCCTTCCCGAAATTTCACCGGGGTTTAGCCTGCCGGAAATCCCACTGGATCCGGCTGCCGTGGACTTTGCCCTGGCCCTCTCGTCGCTGGCTCTGGTAGCCACCACCTGGCGCTGGAAGCAGGTGGCCCGTGCCTAACCTGTTACTTCTCATCTTCGCGCTGGCCTCGTTGGCCTGCCTGATCGGCCTGAGCATGGGAGCACTAGGGCTGCTGCTGCCCGCCCTGATGCCCGAAAAAATCCAGACCACCCGCCAGTACCTTCGCCCCAACTCCTTCTGGATGGGCCTTGGCCACGGTGTAGCCTTGCTCTTCATCCTCTCCAAAGCCGACCATCGTCCCCTGGTGGGGTTGCTGGGCGTGGTCTGGTTGGTCTTCGCTCTGCTTTGTCTGGCCCTGGGGCTGGCGGCCTGGGTACAGCATGTGGGTTTCTTGCTCTGGCCCGAGCAACCCAAGGCGCGGCGTAGCCTGGGCAGCGCTGTGGTGCTGGCCTGGGCCTGTGCCTTCCCATACCTGGGTCAAATCTTGGGAATCGGTCTGCTGCTGACCGCCTACGGGGCCGGCCTGGCCGGCTGGACCAAAAAACCAGCCGTCCACGATCAGGGGCCTGGCGAGGACCGTGAAGAAGGTCTTGCCTTTGACGCCGCTACCGCCCGTCCCCCAGGATAACGAAGGACCGGTCCAAGCAGGTAGTTCGTATCGCAGAGGGGGCCCCCCTTCTCTCGGATCAGGGCGAAGGCTTTGTCCGGATTGATTCGGCCATCCGAAGTATAGATATCCAGGTCAGGATTCCTCATCTATCGGCGCCATCCATCTCTCCAAAATCCCCGCGCTGTCGATGAACCACCAACTGCGCACAGGCCAAGCGGTTTGCACCCTTGGCATTGGATAATCGCGTGGACAGTTCTTGTTTCTCAAAGTTCGCCGCGAATTCAGGAAACTATGTCAGATGGACTGAAGTCATTGGTTTCCTGAAAACGCCTGGCCATGGATGACGAGTTGGTCGCGCGCAACCCAACCCATGCAAGGTTGTCAAGAAGCTCAAAATCAACAACCAGCGGCTGCGATGGCTCAATTCCGAAGAAGAAGTCCAACTCCGTCCCCACGTTGACCCGGAGGACTGGGAAATAGTTGGAGCTGGGAATCCTGACAGGGTTGCGGCGAGGGGAACTCTTTGGACTGTGGCGCACCGACGCAGACCTCAAAGGCGGGTGGCTGAAGAACGTTGGGACGAAATCTGGGGAGACCCGCAACGTGCCGCAGCAGTGGAACCCACCGCCCAATCTCTACACCAAAAAGAAACGACCCCCGTTCAGTAGCCTGGCAAGCTACGGGAGTCGTTTGACCGTCTTTGACAGTTGAATGCCTTCGGGCGGGATTAGGGCCCCGAGTATCTACCTCCCGGCCAGGGGCCGTCCTGTTGTGTTTGGGGCTGTCGGTGATCACCAGGTGATCAAGACGACCCTTGGCGACCTCCCTTTGAGGATTTTTCCCCTGAGGCAAACCATTATGGTGTAAGGCTTCGGTCTGGAGCCGCAGGGGAGATTCGAACTCCCGACCTACTCATTACGAGTGAGTTGCTCTACCCCTGAGCTACTACGGCGAATGCAGTTGGCGGCTAATATAGCATAGATTCCCTGGGGCGATCAAGAAGAGTTTTTGGCTGTGGAGTAGAACGGCTGCGCCCGATGATCGCCTTTTACATTACCGCCCACGGCTACGGCCACGCGGCTCGCAGCCTGGAAGTCATCGAGGCTCTTCAGCAACATCATGCGGTCACCATCGTAAGCGAGGTGCCACAGGCTTTTTTTCGCAGGCGCCTGGGGGAGTCGTTGAAATTTCGCCCCAAGGCTTTCGATCTGGGTTTGATTCAGCTGGATTCGGTGCGCGGGGATGTGTCCGCCACGTTAGCCGGCTACCAGCAATTGATGCCACAAAGCGATGAGCTGATTTTGGAGGAGCTTGCCTTCTTTCGGGATCATGACGTAAAGATGGTATTAGTTGACGCCCCCGCTTTGCCGCTGGGCGCCGCCAGGCGCCACGCAATCCCGGGGCTGGCCCTGACCAGCTTTGGCTGGGATTATATCTATGAACCGTTTGCCCGGTCCGCGGCTGGCTGGTCGGAGGTGTGCACCTGGTTTCGCCACTATTACTCCCAGGCCACTCATCTTTTGCGCTATCCGTTTGCCGCTCCCATAGAGTCGATCGGCAGTCAGGAGCAGGTACCGTTGGTGTCGTCGGCGGGCCGAGAGCGCCGCGCCGAGATCGCGGGCCTGACGGGGGCCCACTTGGACAGACCGTGGGTGTTGGTCTGGTTCCACCAATTGGATGTGGAGCCAGCCCATTTGGAAAAGCTACCTTTTGAGTTCTTCACGGTAGGCTCGCTGCGCTGGCCATGTTGCAACTGTCATCAAGTGGGGATTGAGTTTTTGGACCTGCTGGCCTCCTGCGACGTGGTGCTCTCCAAACCGGGCTTTGGGATACTCTCCGATTGCCTGGCCAACGACAAGCCGCTGGTGTACGTGCCCCGCATGGATTTCCGGGAGGCTCTGCTGCTGGAGGAGGCCATTCGACGTTATCTGCGCCAGGCGCGGATCAGTCAGCAGGATCTTTATGCAGGTCGTTGGCAGGAGGCGATCCTGGCAGCCCTCAGGGTGCCGCGGCCAGGTGAATCACTGCCGGTAGCTGGGGCCGGACAGATCGCTCAACGAATTCTGAGTTTCCTATAAAAGAGTGGCGCCGGAAGGGGCCAAGGCCGGCCCGGCCCGAACACCTGCGCCAAATTTGCAACCATCATGAGGGAGTCAACGTGTCTAAAAATCTGGTTCGTCCCCAAAGTATCAGTGGCTTCGCCGAATATCTGCCAGCCGAGCAGCGGGCGGCCCAGCAAATGCAGGAGCGCATTCGCCGTCAATTTGAGCTGTATGGTTTCACCAACATCGAAACCCCGGCGGTCGAGAGGTTGGAGGTGCTGCTGGCCAAAGGCGGAGACACCGACAAGGAGATGTTTTTACTGCAGCGCCTGGATCCCGAGGCCGATGCCGAGGCCAAACTCGGATTGCACTACGATCTTACCGTACCCTTTGCTCGTTATGTGGCCCAACACTACGGTCAGTTGACCTTTCCCTTTAAGCGCTACCAGATGCAGCCTTGTTGGCGCGGCGAACGCCCGCAAGAAGGGCGCTTCCGCCAGTTCTTGCAATGCGACATCGATGTGGTCGCGCTCGACAAGTTGGCTCTCAGTTTTGACAGCGAGATTCCGCTAGTGGCCTGCGAAGTGCTGCGATCGCTGGATATCGGCGATTTCGATCTGCGCATCTCCAATCGTAAAATCACCGAGGGCTATCTGCGCGCCCTTGGGTTGGGCGAGAATGTGCCGATCTCGGTGGTCACGCGCTGGTTGGACAAACTGGAGAAAATCGGACCGACCAAAATTGTCGAACAATTGCGCGAGTTGGGTGTCGAGCAGGCGGAGCGAGCGCTTGCTCTGGCTCAGATTCAGGCCCGTGACCTGTCCTTCGCCGAGCGGGTCACCGCCCTGGGCGTGGAGCACCCTTTGCTCGAACAAGGCTTGCAAGAGTTGACAGAGGTCATGCAGCGCTTGTTTGAATCGCAGCAAACAGGGTTTCTGGTCGATCTCTCGGTGACCAGGGGTTTGGACTATTACACGGGTTCGGTTTACGAGATTCGCTGGAACGAATTTCCCGGTCTCGGCAGCATTGGGGCCGGCGGCCGTTACGACGACCTGGCCAGTAACTATACCTCGCACCACTTGCCCGGCGTGGGTTTGTCGCTGGGTTTTACGCGCATTTTTGCCAAACTGGTGGGCACCCCTCGCCTGCCCTTGCCGGCTCCGACGCCCACGCAGGTACTGGTCACCTGGCTGGAGCCAGTTCCGGATAAGTCTCGACAGTTGGCATCCTTGCTGCGCTCCAAGGGGATTTGCGCCGAGGCCTATCACGAGCCGGCCAAACTCAACAAACAGTTGCAGTATGCCAATCGAAAGCAGATTCCTTACGTCTTGTTCGAGGCGGATATGCAAATCAAAGATATGCGTTCAGGGGTTCAGGTCGACGTCGACCTGGCTTCGTGGACTCCAGTGTGAGCCAGCTTACAGACACTGGACTTTAGTCTCGGTCGGGTGTATTATCAGGAAAGAAAGGGGGACGAAATTTGCATATGTTGCACAAAGCGTGTGTTGTCGCATCTGTCCTCATCCTGCTGATCGTTCTCAATGCCCCGATGGATTGGCAAATGATCCACTTACTGGCGATGTGGTCGCAAGGATTTTGGGGTTCCCTGGCCTGTCTGGCCGTAGCTATGCTCACTCTGATCCCGGCCCTTTTGACATTGGGGACGGGCGCTATCGAGGGGATTTCGGCCCTCAGTTTCGGCTTGTTTTTCTGGGGACGCTTTCTGGCTACCCACGATTGGGTTCCGCTGGCCATTTTTGGGGCCGGGGCCTTTTTCGTGGCCGTTGAGGTTCTGTTGGTTCCTGGTTTAGGCAAGCCCTTCATCCTGGGGGCCATCTGTTTTTCGGCGGCCATCTTGAAGGCGTTTCCGGATCATCAACAGGGCATGCAGGCTTTGCTTACCGCGTACACTGCTTTAGGCACGGGCCTGTGGATTGCCCTCAAGGTCGTACCCAAGAGTCAATGGGCCCAGCGATTTGTCGCTTTGAAGCCGCCCAGTGCGGCCGAGTCGAAATTTGATCCGGCCGCCGATCTGCAGCAATACGTCGGTCAAACGGGTGAAGCGCTGACCACCCTCAAGCCCAGTGGTAAGGTTACCGTAGGCTCTCTCACGTTGGGGGCTCGCACCACCGGAGCATTCATTACGGCAGGTTCGCCAGTGCGCGTGGCACGTGTGGAAGCGAACCAGTTGATCGTCGAAGCCGCCGAGTAATTCAACCAGGTAGAGAGGAGAATCCATGGAGTATATCTTTGGGTTAGGTTTTGGGGGCATCATTATCGGCCTCATCGGTCTGTCGATGCTCATGCACTTTGTCCCATTTCCTTTGTGGCTGGCGTCGATGCTTTCAGGAGTGTCGGTCGGCCTGTGGGAACTTTTTAGCATGCGGGTCTTCCGTAATATCAACCCTTACGAGGTGGTCATTCCGCTACTGACGGCCAAGTTCGCCGATGTTCCCGTCACTTTAAGTCAGATTCAGCAGCACAAAATTTCCGGCGGAAACGTAGACCGGGTGATTTCGGCTCTGATCGCGGCCTCCAAAGCCAACATCGAGTTGGATTGGAACACGGCCACTTCCATCGACCTGGCCGGGCGGGACGTGTTGCAGGCCGTGCAGACCAGCGTCAATCCGCGAGTGATTCAGACCAAACTGATCGAAGCGGTGGCTCAGGACGGCATTCAGGTGCAGGCCATTGCCCTGGTCACGGTGCGTACCGACATATCGCGCCTGGTTGGCTCGGCCGGTGAAGATACGGTGCTGGCTCGCGTGGGCGAAGGCATTGTAACCGCTATCGGTCGTGCTCGCGACTATCGCGAAGTGCTTGAGCATCCCGACAACATCACTCAGGCGGTCGAGGCGCCCGGTCTGGACCGCGGTCCCGCCTACGAGATCCTCTCCATTGATATTTGTGAAATCGATGTGGGCAGTAACATCGGCGCTCGCTTGCAGATCGACCAGGCCAACGCCGACAAGCAGATCGCCCAGGCCCGCGCCGAACAGCGGCGCGCCGAAGCGATCGCCATGCAGCAATCGATGAAGGCCAAAGTCCAGGAAATGAGGGCCAAGGTCGTAGAGGCCGAGGCCGACGTGCCGGCGGCTCTGGCCGAGGCTCTGGCCAACGGCAATTTTACCGTGGGCGACTACTACAAGGTTCAGAATCTTATCGCCGACACTCGGATGCGTGAGAGTCTGGCCGGCAACACCGCGCCTGAAACGGCCCGGTTGGCCTAGAGGGAGGCAGCTGTGGGATATATACTCTTTTTCGGCTTTTGTGCTTTTTGCATCTTCGCTTACTACTTTCCGGTGACGCTCTATATGGAGGCGGTCTCCAACGGGGTAAACATCGGCTTCTTCCACCTCTTGACCATGCGCTTTAAGCGCGTTGACCCGGCTTCGGTCGTGCGGCCGCTGGTTATGGGCCGTCAGGCTGGCGTAGAGCACCTGCATGAGCGCGATTTGGAAGCTCACTATCTGGCCGGCGGCAACATTCATCGCGTGGTGCGGGCCTTGGTGGAAAGTCACAAAGCCAATATCGAACTCAACTTCCGCACGGCTGCCGCCATCGACCTGGCCGGCCGCGACGTTTTGGAAGCGGTTTCCATGATGATTAACCCGAAAGTCATCCAGACTCAGCCGATTTCGGGAATGTCTAAAGATGGCATTCAGGTAACGGCTACGTGCCGCATCACCTTAAAAGCCAACATCAAGAACCTGGTCGGTGGTGCCGGTGAGTCCACGGTGCTGGCCCGTGTGGGCGAGGGGGTGGTCACCGCCATCGGTTGCGCCCCCAGCCACAAAAAAGTGCTGGAGAACCCCAGCATCATCTCGCAAACGGTGCTGTCGCGAGGCTTGGACAGCGGAACGGCCTTCGACATTCTGTCCATTGATGTGATGGACGTCGATATCGGTCGCAATATCGGTGCTCAACTGCAAAAAGATCAGGCCGAGGCCGATAAGCAGATCGCTCAGGCCCGGGCCGAGCAACGACGGACCGAGGCGGTCGCCGCCGAGGAAGAGATGAAAGCTCGGGTTGAGGAGATGCGGGCCAAGGTTGTCGAAGCCGAAGCCCGCGTGCCCCGCGCTCTGGCCGAATCGATGCGACAGGGTCGCTTCAAAGTCAGCGCCACTCATAGCTAAGGAGTTTGTACCAACGTGGACGCAGTCATGAAGATCCTCAAGGAGATTGAGCGGCAGGCTGAGGCGGGTCGCCAGATGCAGGCCCCCCCCGAAATTTCTGAAAAAGACGTCAAGCGCAAGCGTAAGCGCAAGCAGGCAGAAGTTGAACCGCAACCGGTCGCAGTCGTCGAGGAACAAAGCCCTCCTCCGGCGGTCTCCCCGATTGAGGAGGCTCAGTCGGCCTGGTCGCGGCAGCGCATCATCGATGCCCTGCAGTTGTCTATTGCGCTAGGGCCCCCACCGGGGTTGGACGGTTGGTAAAAGAAAACAGGCCTCCGGCCTGTTTTTCTTTGTACGCCTGGCGAGGGTGATGGGCCCGAGCCTGGAAGCCTTGCCCTCGAGGACGCCCAATGGTAAGGTTGTAATCTAGATTGTCTAGATTGGATTTGTAGTCTATGGATTGGCCACTTGCGGAAGCCAAGAATCGTTTCAGTGAGGTTGTGACTTTGGCGCTAACGGAGGGTCCTCAGCGCATCCGCCGTCGTGACCAGGCGGTAATCCTCGTCAGCGAGTTTGAGTATCAGCGTCTGATTGGGGAGCGACCTTCCTTCAAGGAATTCTTGTTCAACGGCCCCGGAATCCACGACCTGGACCTGTCGAGGGATGACTCCCCGATGCGGGACATAGCCACTTGAACGTTTTGCTTGATACCTGTGTTCTGGGCGAAATTCAGCATCCCAATGGGGCTCCGAGAGTAAAAAGCCGCGTTGCGAAGTTTAGCGCCGAAGGGATCTACCTGAGCGTGTTAGCAGTCGGCGAGATCGCCAGGGGCATAGGATTGCTCGAAGCGAGCAAGCGCAAGACAGGATTGGCCGAATGGCTGCTGATGCGGCCAGAATTTTGCCGATCGATGCAGAGGTCGCGCGCCATTGGGGAAACCTGACCGCGAAAGCTCAGCTCCGAGGCATCCTCATTCCTGCCTCGGACGGACTGATGGCTGCCACGGCACTGCGCCATGGCTTGTGCGTGGTGACCCGAAACACGCGCCACTTTGCCGCCTCCGGTGCTCAGATTTTCGACCCGTGGGAGGAAGGCTAGTCCAAAGGCCCCCGTTTTATTGTCTGGCGTGGCCCGGAGATTGTCGCTATAATGCACCTATGATTGCATCGTTAAAGGCTAGAGTTCTTATCATTGTGGGCTTTGTGGCTCTGCTGTGGGGCGTGGAAGCGGTCGACCTGTTCACGGGACACGCCCTCGATAACCTGGGGGCGCTCCATCCTCGAACCAGCATCGGGCTGGCCCAGATCTTGACCGCTCCGTTTCTGCATCTGGGGCTGATGCATCTGGTCAGCAATACGGTGGCCTTCGTGCCGCTGGCGGCGCTTATGCTGCTGCAGGGGGCTTTTTGGCCAGTTTTGTTGGTTTCGATGGTGGTGGGTGGACTGGGGACCTGGGTCTTCTCGCTCACTCCCTCGCTGGGATTTTCTGGCGTGCTTTTCGGATTTATGGGATTTCTTTTGGCCCGTGGGCTGTACACCCGTCAACCGTTGGCCCTGGGCCTTTCGCTGCTGACCTTCTCATGGTTTAGCGGGAGTGTCTGGATGGGCCTCGTTCCTCAAGCTGGAATCTCCTGGGCTGGCCATTTCTGGGGCTTTGTAGGCGGCGTGATGAGTGCCAAGTTGCTGCCCGTGCGAAAAGACTGACTCTGGCTTTTTTTGGGTTCCTCTCTGGCCAGTCGCCCTCGGAAGGTGTATTATGCCCGCTGGCGGGGTATACACGGGTAGTTTTCTACCCCAAGGAGGTGAACGGATGTCAGATAAAGAGGGAGCTATTGAGGTGGAGGGCACGGTCGTGGAAGCCTTTCCCAACGCTCGATTTCAAGTAGAACTGCAGAATGGCCATAAAGTGTTGGCCCATGTGTCCGGTAAAATCCGCCGCCACTTCATTCGAATTCTGCCCGGAGACAAGGTGACTGTCGAGTTGTCGCCCTACGATCTTACCCGCGGCCGTATCACGTATCGCTACAAATAGTGCCCGGGGGGGCCGGGACCTTCGCTGCAGGAAGCCTGGAGCTTTGCTGCAGGAGCTGTTCGTGTGACGCAAGAACCTGCGCCACCCGTGAGAAACGGGCCAGTTTTGCGGAGGTTCCATGAAGATTCTCTTAGCCGATAAACTTCATCCCCAGTCGGTTCGGGCTTTGCAAGCCATCAGCGGGGTTGAAATCATTGACAAACCGTCGCTAGCTGCCGACGATTTGCCCCAGGCCATAGCCGGGGTTGAAATTTTGATCGTTCGATCCACCAGGGTTACCTCGGCCGCTGTTCAGGCCGCTGATCGCCTGGGTTTGATTATCCGGGCTGGTTCCGGTTACAACACGATTGACGTAGAGGGAGCTTCGGCCAAGGGGATCTATGTCGCCAATTGTCCGGGCAAAAACTCCACCGCCGTAGCCGAGTTGGCGGTGGGTTTGATGCTGGCGCTGGACCGCAGTATCGCGGATAATGTTATCGATTTGCGCGGCGGTCGCTGGAACAAAGGCAAATATGGTAAGGCCCAGGGCTTCAAAGGGCGGACCGTGGGCATTGTGGGTACCGGGGCCATCGGCCTGGAGACAGCCGACCGGTTGAGGCCTTTTGGAGTGCGTTTGGTGGCCTGGTCCCGGTCGCTTACGCCCGAGAAGGCCGAGGCCCTGAATTTGGAGTATTGTGCCCAGCTGACGGACCTGGCCGCGCAGTGCGATGTGGTCAGCCTGCATATGGCCCTGTCAGGGGAGACACGCGGTCTGATTGGCAAGGACTTTTTTGCCGCCATGCAGCCCGGCGCATTTTTAATCAACACTTGTCGAGCCGAGGTCGTCGACCAGGCTGCCCTGTTGACGGCCATGAACGAGAAAGGCATTCGTTTGGGGACAGACGTGTTTGAGGGCGAGCCTTCGGGCAAGGATGGCGAGTTCGCCACCCCCATCAGTCAGCACCCCAATTGTTATGGGACCCACCACGTGGGCGCTTCCACCGACCAGGCCGAGTTGGATACCGGCCTGGAGGCCGCCCGAATCGTGGGAGCCTTTGTGAGTGGTTCGCACATTCCCAACTGCGTCAATTTGCGACGAGCCCCCAGTGGCGGTTTTTCGATTACGGTCCGCCACGAAGATCGGGTGGGAGTGTTGGCCGGGGTCTTTGCAGTTCTCAAAGAGCACTCGACCAATGTGCAAGAGATGGAAAATCAGGTGTTCTCCGGGGCCAAGGCCGCCAGCGCCCGCATTTTGGTGGAGCAGGCGATTCCGGCCGAGGTGGTTGCAGCTTTGGAAAAGTGCGACGGCGTGTTGCATGTTCGCGCTGCCAGCCTCTCGCTGTAAATGATCAGCGTTGAGGACCGCGCTCGCAACTTCGCAGAACGGATTTTACAGGGGCAGGTAGGGGCGGCTGCTCGGGCCATGACCTGGGTCGAGAACATGTCCCCCGAGGCCGAGCCCTTGCTGACGGCGCTGGCCCCCCACCAGGGCAAGGCTCAAAGGGTAGGTGTCACAGGTCCTCCCGGGGCGGGCAAATCGACTCTGGTGGACAGCCTGGTCCGCGTCGCCCGCGGGCAGAATCACAAGGTTGGGGTGGTGGCCGTAGACCCTTCTTCCCCTTTCAGCGGAGGAGCGCTGTTGGGCGATCGGGTACGCATGAGTCGTTCTTTGGAAGACCCGGACGTGTTTGTGCGCAGCATGGCGGCTCGTGGTTGCTTGGGGGGTCTCGCTCGCACTGCTCAGGAGGCGGCCGACATCCTGGAGGCACTGGGTAAGGACTTTCTATGCCTGGAGACGGTGGGAGTGGGTCAGTCCGAACTGGCCATCGCGCAAAGCTGTGATACCTGCACGGTTGTGTTGGTGCCCGAGGCTGGAGGTGTGATTCAAGCCATGAAGGCGGGCCTGATGGAGATCGCGGATATCTTTGTGGTCAACAAGGCAGATCGACCCAACGTGGATGAGATGCAACGCCAGTTGATGGAGGCTGCCAGCTTTGCCGAAAGAGACCAGTGGCGACCTCCGGTTCTCAAGGTTACCGCCATAGAAGGGCAGGGCATTGGCGAACTCTATGCAGAACTCCGCCGTCATTGGGATTGGCTGCAGGACGCGGGCCGACTCGACAAGAAACGCCAGGTCCAGCATCAAGCTCGCATTCGCGAATTGGTAAGGGCCGCTCTGGAAGAACGTTTGTGGAGCGAACCTGCGGTGCTGGTCTCTCTGGCCCAGGCCGCCGACCAACTTCGAATGGGCCAGATCGGACTGCATCAGGCGGCTCAAAAGGTTTGGGCCGGAGTGCGTGAGCGCCTGGCCCACACCAGCTTGGAGTAACATGGAAGCAAGAATGAAAGTCCTGCTGGCCAAAGCCGGCCTGGACGGCCACGACCGGGGCGTCAAAGTGATTGCTCGGAGTCTGCGCGACGCAGGCTTTGAGGTGATTTACACGGGCCTCTTTCAGACGCCAGAAATGATCGTGGCGGCTGCCTTGCAAGAGGACGTTGACGCAGTTTGTTTGTCCATTTTGTCGGGGGCCCACATGACGCTTTTTCCTCGTGTCAAAGAGCTGATGGATGCCCAGGGGCTCGAGCATGTCCTGTTATCTGGGGGAGGCATTATCCCCGAGGACGACATGGCGGAGTTGAGCCAGTTGGGGGTCGGCCGCCTGTTTGGACCGGGTTCGCCGCTTCAGGACATCGAGAATTATTTTCGCGAGGAATTGACCCGTCGGCGCGCGCAGCGTGCCGAAGCCGAAGGCAAGTCGGCCTAGATCGAGAGGAGCAAGGAATGATCATCCACGAGTATCAGGGGAAAGAGCTGATGAATCAGGTCGGTATCCCCACCACCCAGGGTAGGGTGGCGTCGACGCCTGCCGAGGCCAAGGCTATCGCAGCCGAAATTGGCAAGAAGGTGGCCGTCAAGGCCCAGGTGCACATTGGTGGACGGGGAAAGGCCGGCGGCATCAAGCTGGCCGAGACCCCGCAAGAGGCCGAGGAGGCTGCCGCCAAGATCATCGGCATGGACATCAAGGGGCTCAGGGTCAACAAGGTGCTTGTGGAAGAGTGCATTGAGATCGACCGAGAATTCTATCTGGGAATCACCCTCGACCGGGATGCCGGTACCCACGTGGTGATGCTCAGTCCCATGGGCGGCGTCGATATTGAAGAGGTGGCCAAGACCCATCCCGATCAGATCTTCAAGCTGCATACCCATCCCTGGCTGGGCGTACAGGACTACGAAATTCGGGAAATGCTTTACCAATTTGAGGTGGAACCGGCCATTCGCAAGCAGTTGCATTTCTTTGTTAAGAAGGCCTACGAGCTCTATCGTAAGTGGGACTGCGTGCTGACCGAGATCAATCCACTGGCCATCCTCAAAGATGGGCGAGTGGTGGCGGCCGACTCCAAGATGAATTTTGACGACAATGCAACCTATCGCCACCCCGAATTGGAAGCAATGCGGGAAGTCGCCGAGGAAGATCCCATGGAGCGTCAGGCCAAGGAGCGAGGGCTGAACAACTACGTGCGCCTGGATGGCGATGTGGGTATTATTGGCAACGGGGCCGGACTGGTGATGGGCACCCTGGATATTGTGGCCCGCGAGGGTGGCAAACCGGCGAATTTTTTAGACGTGGGCGGTGGAGCCAACGCGGCGCTGGTCGCCAACGCCCTCGGCCTGGTGCTCTCTGACCCCAATGTGAAGGGGGTGCTCTTCAATATCTTTGGCGGTATCACTCGCGGGGACGAAGTGGCCAAGGGCATCGTCGAAGGCTCCCGGCAAGTGGAGATCAAAGTTCCGCTGGTGATCCGCCTGTCGGGCACCAATGAGGCCGAAGGCCGAGCCATTCTCAAAGAAAACGGCTACGAAGTCGCCGCCACCATGGAAGAAGCCGCCAAAAAGATCGTGGCCCTGACACGCTAAGGAGAACCAAAAAAATGAGCATTCTTATCCATAAAAACAGCAAAGTACTGGTCCAGGGCATCACCGGCAAAGAGGGGATGTTCCATGCAAAGCAGATGCTGGAGTATGGCACTCTAGTCGTAGGCGGATGCACTCCCGGTAAGGGTGGCACCAAGGTGCTGGACAAGCCGGTCTTCAACACCGTGGCCCAGGGACGGGCGGCAACCGGGGCCGACACCTCGATAATCTTCGTACCTGCGCCGGGCGCTGCGGACGCGATTCTGGAGGCCGCCCACGCGGGCATCGGAACTATTGTGTGCATTACCGAGGGCGTGCCCATTCAGGACATGGTTCCGGTCCACGCCGAAGTCAAGCGTCTGGGGGCGCGCTTGATCGGGCCCAACTGTCCCGGCCTGATCACTCCTGGCGAGTGTAAGTTGGGCATAATGCCCGCTCACATTTTTAGCCCGGGACCGGTGGGCTTTGTGTCGCGTTCGGGAACTTTGACGTATCAGGCTGTCGACGAATTGAGCCGCAACGGGTTGGGTCAGTCCACCTGTGTTGGTATCGGCGGCGACCCCATCATCGGCACCAGTTTTTTGGACTGCGTCAAAATGTTCCTGGACGACCCGGCGACCAAGGCGCTGGTTTTGATTGGCGAAATCGGAGGCGGCCAGGAAGAAGAAGCGGCAGCCTACCTGGTGGGCAAGAAGATCCCTACGGTAGCCATGATCGCCGGTCGCACCGCACCTCCTGGAAAGCGAATGGGTCACGCCGGCGCTATCGTTTCCGGGGGAGTGGGCACTGCCCAGGGCAAGGTGGATGCTTTTGAAAAGGCGGGAATTCCCGTCTCGGATACCACCCAAGAGTTGGTGGCCGAACTCAAGAAGCGAATGGCTACTGCCAACGTTTAAAAGAAAAAAGATTGCTTGAAATATTTTCCGCAACTCCTTGAATCAGCGGCTTCGCTGAGACACCCATTAAAAAGGGTGTCTCAGGGTGCTTGCCAGAAAAAAATCTCTATGCTATACTCCGGTCGGACCAGGACCACAAACGAAAAACCCAGTAATTACGGGCTTCTCGAGGTTCTTCCAAGCAAAAACGCGTAGCAGTAACCTGCATTCGCCTGAGCGCAGAGTTAGCCGCCACGTCTAGACTTACAGGAGGCACGACCCCATGACGATGACCACCGAAATGTTCTGGAAACTATTTCAGTCTACAGGTTCCTTAGAAGCTTACTTGCTATACAGACAGAATCTGGACTCACGCTCAGGCAGCTGACTTCAAGTTTAATTGAATAGGAAAAAGGCTCCAACGTGAGCCTTTTTTCATTTAGAGCCCTGACGGGGGGGAAATTCTCGAGCCTGGCCGGAAGCCAGGGGCGCGCGAAGGAGATAGGCCATGAAGCTCTTGCACATAGCCTTGGTGGGAGGGGTGGCGGCACTGATGCTGCCTTTGGTATGGGCAGCCCCAGATCCGCGCGAGATCCAGATGTATTCTAAGAAGTTGGACTACGACGAGAAGCGCAAGAAAGTACGCCTGATCGGTGACGTCAAGCTGACGTCTGAGCGCTACGTGATGACCGCCCCCTACGCTGAGTTTTTCACCGACAAGAAGATCGGTGAGTTTCAGGGAGGCGTGAAGATCACTGGTGAGGGCACGGTAGCCACAGGCAAGAGGATGAAGGTATTCTATCCCGATCAGCGGGCTGTACTCATTGGCGATGTGCGACTGGTGAGCCAAAAAGGCCCTGGTAGCACTGCCGGCTCGCCCACCGTAATGACCGGTAATGAGTTGGAGTATCAGTGGATCAAAGGCTACGGGGTGGCTACGGGAAGCGTCAAAGTTCATCAGTCGAATCGCCGGGCTTTTGCCGACAAAGCGACTTATTACCGCGATCAGCAGATGGTGTATCTGGAAGGCAATGTGCGCGTGGAACAGGGCGATGGCGATTGGCTCACCAGTGACCGTGCTCGCATGAATCTGGCCACTCGGGTGGTCGAGGCGGACGGCGGGGTGACGGCCCGCACTTTGTTGGAGGAGAAAGACAAGGCTGCGCCGGCTCCGGAAAGCCCCGGTCAGGCCCGCCCCATCCCCATGGAGCCTCCCTTTCCCCTGGCCATTCCCACCACTCCGCCACCCCCTAACCTGCCCGGGGTGGACGAATGAGTCGTCGCTGGTTGATCGGGTTGTTGCTGACAGGAATGGTCAGCGCCGAACCTGCCCTGGAGACTGCCTGGAAAATGCGCGCTCAGTTGGACTCGGCTGCTCCCGCAATCACGGACCAGACCGGCTATACCAACGCCTTTCTGGCCTTCTCCCTGGCCGAAGCTGCCAATAAGTCGCCCGGGGGGCGCTCGCCGGCGCAGCGCACTCAGGCCCAACAACTGGCGGCTCCTTATCTGACCTGGCTGTCTGATTATCCGCGTTTACAGGAAGTTCATGGACAACGCGAACCCGCCTGGGTGCATGGCGAAGCCGATCAGGTGGCTCTGATTTTGCTGGCCCTGATCGAGTTGGATCGCGTGCAACCCAATCCACAGCGACGCGAACAGATTCATCAGTTCGCCCAGGGCCTGGCTCAGTTGCATCATCCCAATACCAACACCTATCCTTTTGGCGCCCACACTTCCTTTGATAGTGCCCGTCTGGACAGTCCCGCCTATGCTCCGACCGCAGATGGAAAGGCGCCTGGCGCTATATGGCGGCCGGAGCGCAGCTACCAGGTCAAGGCTCTGGCTTCTGCCTCTCAATACCTGGGCGACAAAAGTTTGCTGGAGGAAGCTCAGACGGAGGCACTGGGCATCTGGGCTCACCTGGCCACTTCGGGGCGTTGGATCTGGGCCTTTGTTCCGCGACCCACGGGAAAGTCTGATATTTTAGGGTCGGCCACGGCAGTAGACAATTTGATGACGCTGGAGTCGGTTACTCAGCGCGATGGCTACGGCCTGTTGGCTGGACTGGCTGCCCATCATTGTCTTCGTTCCAAGTCGAATTCAGAGGAGGAGACAGCCGCTCAGCAGTGGGTGCGAGCCAGGCTCAAAGGCAGCTCCGCGCAGCATTGGCTAGGCTACCAGGACGCGGCCGACCCGGTAAGTTATCAGGTGATGGAGGCCGAGAACGGCAAGGCCGTTCAAAAGGCCTTTGACTTGATCGAAGTAACCTACCCCGATGGTGAGGCCGGAACGATCGTCAAGGTCGGGCGCGACCAGATGTTTTGGATGCGCTTTGATATTGAGAGGGAAGACGACTACTTCTTTTACCTCATCTTTCTCAAGAGTCGCCTGGAAGGCGGTCTGGTCAGCGTGTTGATGCGCATTGATGGCGACAAGATTTTTCAGGTCAATCTGGGTGGAGCGACGGACCCCTATGTCGATATGGATTTTGTGGACGGACCCCGTCCCTTGCGGGCTGGACCTCACAGCTTTGGCATCCGATTTGCCGGTCTATTGATGACCCAGCCGGCCATTTTGGATTCGGTTTTGGCCTGGCCTGTGGTAGAACGTCGCTATTTGTCCAAGCCTGATGGCAGCCGTCTGCTGGTGTTGCATAATCTGTCAAAAAAAGAGGCTCGTACGACCTATCCAGAGGTACATCAGTGGCCCCCGGAGAAAGTTTCTTGCCTGGATGGTCAGGGGCAACCGGCCACCGTTGGTCGCCAAACCGACAAACGGCGACGCAAAGACTATCTGGTCTTGCCTCCTGGAGGCCTGGCCTGGCTGGAATGGCGGGAGGAAAAATAGCGTGGATCTCAATCGAGCTTTAACCGAGCAGCCCAACCCGGAAAGCTCCGATCTGGACAGAATGAGCGCCTTGGAGATTGTACAGTTGATGAATCGCCAGGACTTGCTTGTGGTCTCGGCGGTCGAGCGCTGTTTGCCTGCGCTGGCTGCTCTGGTCGAGGCCAGCGCTATCCGTTTGGGTCAGGGGGGTCGTCTTTTTTACGTGGGTGCCGGCACCAGCGGGCGCCTGGGTATGCTGGATGCAGCCGAGTGCCCGCCCACCTTTGGCACCCCGCCCGAACTGGTTCAGGCCGTGCTGGCCGGTGGGTCGGGCGCTTTTCTCAAAGCCGTGGAGCACGCCGAAGACCGGCATGACGTGGGGGCCGAAGAGATGGTGAATCGCCAGGTCGGAGCCCAGGATGTAGTGGTGGGCATATCCGCCTCGGGACGCACTCCCTTTGTGTTGGGGGCGCTGGAGCAGGCCACTCGGATGGGCGCCTTGACCGGCAGTATGTTTTGCAATCCCGGCTGCCCGCTGGAGTCGGCCGCGCAGCACCCGTTGTTGCTACAGGTGGGCCCGGAAGTGCTGGCCGGTTCGACCCGACTCAAGGCCGGAACGGCTACCAAGATGGCTCTCAACATGTTGAGCACCGGAGTCATGGTGCGGTTGGGAAAGACCCTGGGTAACCTCATGGCCGATCTTACGCCTACTTGCGAAAAGCTGCGCATCCGCAGCGTGCGCATCCTGGTCCAAAGCGCCGGACTGGAGTGGGCGGAAGCCGAGAAGCGCCTGGAAGAGGCCGGCGGCGACCTGCGTAAGGCCCTGATGGTGGGGCAGACTTTGTGAAGAAATGGCTGCTGCTGGCGCTGCCGCTCTTGAGTTACGGGGTCTGGGCCGAGCGGCCTAAAGTCAGCCTGCTCAGCAGTGAGAACACCTTTCGCCAGTTGGGCTGGAGGTCGCGCTGGGAGTGGCAAGGGGCCAAGGTGGCCCTGGAGCACATGGGGCTGCAGGTGCAGGTGGTCGACGAAAAGCAAATCGTCGCAGGAGTGACCACGCCGGTCTTGATTCTGGCCAATGCTCGCAACCTGGAACTGTCGACGCTGGAGGCGGTTCGCCGCCACCTGGCCGGAGGGGGGAAGTTGCTGGCCAGCTATCAGACTTCCTATAAGAAGGCCGACAATTCCAGTTGGGAGCCCAACGGATTTGCATTGGGACCAGAGCTGGGCGTCAAGTTCGTGCGCTGGAACGGCACCGCCGGGGACACCGAGGCCTTGCAGTTGGCTGCACCCTATGGACAGATCCCGCTCGCGCGCCACCAGGCCATGCTGGTGGAAGCCAGTCCCGACGCTTTTGTGCTGGCCCAGTGGGACAAGCCGGCCGACGCGCCCAGTGTGGTGCAAATGGAAGGTGCCATCTATTTGGGCGAGGATCTGTTGGTGCCGGAGAATAGTCACAGCAAGCAGGTGCTGGGCTTGATGGCGGGCCTGCTCAATCGACTTGACCCGAAATTACGCCTGGGGGTGCCCCGCTACCCCCCCCCGCTGGTCAATCCGCAGCCCCCTTTCACACCCCTGCCCGCCCAGCCCGGCGAAGCCCGAGTGCGTGTGGGGCTGGGAAAACTTATCCCCCGCGACGGCTCGCTGGTTTTTTCGGCGCCCAAGAACTTGTTGGACGATAAATCGAGACCCTTGGGCAAACAGCTGCGCTTGCTGGTGGATCAAGAGCAGCTGTGGATGGTGCAAGGTAAGAAGCGCCTGCCTTTAGGCCAGGAGTTTTCGCTGGTCGGTTCGCCTTACCTCAACTGCTGGCAAGAAAATCCCAACGGCACCTTGCGCTGGTCGGCTTATCGCGGCAAATTACAGTTTAAATTGAGGGCCGAGGGCGTGGAGGGCATCAACCAGTTGCCTGCCGACAGCTATCTGGCCGGCGTGATTCCAAGCGAGGTGCCCTTTACCTTTCCGGCCGAGGCTTTGCGGGCTATGGCAGTGGTGGCCCGAACCTATGCAATCAGCCACCTCGGTCGCCACGCTGGCGAGGACTACGATGTTTGCAGCGAGGTGCACTGCCAGGTCTATCGCGGCCTCAGTCAGGAGAATCCCAGCACGACTCGGGCGGTTTTGGATACGCAAGGTGAGTTTTTGCATTTTAAGGACAAGCCTGCCGATACTACGTTTCATGCCTGTTGCGGCGGTCACGGTGTCGACGTCAAAGATACCTGGGCCGAGTCCGCCGCCCTGCCCTATCTGGCCGGGACCTTTGACCAGTTGCCTGGCTCGGCCCAGGCGGACCTGACCCAAGAGGCCGCCTTTCGGACCTGGCTGGATGCTCGCAATCCGGCCTTTTGCACACCGGCGGGTCGGTTCCGTTGGGAAGAGAGCATTCCCTGGAGTCAGTTAGAGGCGAAACTGAAGCAGTCTGTGCCTGTGTTGATACGCCCAACCGAGCCTGAGGGCAGCCCCATTTTGCTGGAGAGGCTCAACGGAATTGAGGTGGTGCGCCGAGACCGCTCTGGACGTGTAGCCGAGTTGCGTCTGCTGGCCACTCCTCAGGATTTAACGCTGGGCGGTGACAAGGTGCGCTGGCTCACCAGTGCTGGAAAAATCGGGGCAGGAGGCCTGAACAGCAGTCTCTTTTATGTGGACGTGCAAGGTCAGGGGGATCAACGAGTTTTGCGCATCCGCGGCGGCGGTTGGGGCCATGGAGTCGGTTTGTGTCAGGAGGGAGCGGCCGGGCGTGCCAAAAGAGGCCAGACTTACCGCCAGATTCTGGCTCACTATTACCCGGGAACGGTGCTGAAACAGCCGGATTTGGGACCCCCTATACCGGGTCGAGTTTTTCCTTAACCGGGCTGCGTTTGCGGAAGAACGTCCCCAACTTATCCAGGACGGTCGATTTTTTCCAGGCCTCGATCAGCGAGCTGGCCTGTTTCTCCGGATTGAGCTCCCAATCCAGTTCCCACAAGCGTAGCATGCGATCGGCCCCAGCCGTCAACACAAAGCGGGCGTCGGGGCTTACGGCCAGGGTGCCGGCCGCTCCGGGACTGTGCAAGGACTCCCAGTTTTGGCCGCTGACTACGTCCCAGCAGCCCACAGTGCCGTCCTTGCTGGCCGACATGGCCACTCGCCCGTCGTGGCTCAGGGCAACGGAGTCGATTGGCTGGTGGTGAGCCTGCCAGTGAATTTTGCATGTGCCGTCCTCAATGTCAAAAATGCGCAGCCAGCCCAGACCGTCACTGACCAGGGCGAATCGACCATCGCCGGACAGGGCCAGCGAGGTGGCGCTGCCGTCTCCCAAGGCGTCGGGGTGTCCCTGCCTGCCGCGCCAGGGCCGAAATGGCTGGCAGGCGGGGAGCTTCCAAAGCGTCAACGAGTTGGGCTCGTTGGAGGCGGTCAGGGCCAATCGACCGTTACGGCTTTGGACCAGACAGTCCAGCGGGCCTGCCGGACCCGAGAACAAGGGCTGAGGTACGCCCGACTGGCAGCGATAAAAGTGCTCCCGACTGGCAGCCAGGATGTGGCCATGTTGGTCGATGCATACGGCTACCAGGGGTTGGTTGAACTTGAACACCTGGAGACACTCGCCGCTTTTCAAATTCCACAAACGCAGACTCCCGTCCAGGCTGACCGAGGCGGCCAACTGGTCACCCTGGCTGAGAGCGATGGCCGTGACGGCATCGGCGTGACCGGTGAATCCTCGCAAGCAGGAGCCGCTGGACAACTCCCATAGATAGAGTACCCGGCCCGACGAAGAGACAGCAAGCCGTCCATCTGTAGACAGTTGTAGAGTACCTACCGGCCCCTGAGATGCAAAGGACCGGATCTGCCAGACGGCCTGGATTCGCCGTCGGCTCAGACTCTGCAACAGATCCGCATTGAGGTCTAAGGCCGCCGGGTCGCGGGTGTAGCCTGGCAAGGAACGGGCCAGAGTCAGGCAGCGGTAAGCCCCTGCCGGGTCATCTCCCAGGCACAATTGGTGGGACCGGTTCAGGTGGTCAAGGAAGCGCTGCTGAGTTGACTCTACCTGGTTGTGGTCCGAGGTGCGATTGACCACCAGGGAAAATTCGCTAGCCCGGGCCCCCCAGTCCACCTCCCAAAGACGCAGACCTCCGTCGCTGCAGCCGCTTAGAGCCCACCGTTCGTCGCGACTGAGGGAAAGGGCGGTGACTTCACCGGGGTGGTCGGAGTAATTGCACAGGATGCGCCCGGTAGGTACGTCCCACAGTCTGAGGGGTCCGGGACGGGCCACCCGGGAAGCGATCAGGGCCCATGGACCGCCTTGGTAGGCGCATATCCAGTGGCCCCCGGGTCCGCCATAGAGGCGCTGCCCGGTGGCCACCTCCCAGCAGTCCAACTGGTCCTTGCCCCCCAAACTCCAGCTACCCACCAGCACATAGCGCCCATCTCTGCTCAGTCTCATGCGGCGTACTTCCTGCTCGTGGGGCAATACGAACAGGCAATCTCCCGTGGCGACCTGCCAGATGCGCACGGTTTTATCACGGCTTCCCGAGAAGGCCAGTGCCCCGTCGGGGCTGAGGAGAACGGTCTCGATCAGGTCGGTGTGTCCCTCGAGAACGTGCAGGCACAAGCCTTGCTCCAGGTCCCACAGGCGTGCCGTGCGGTCCCCGCTACCGCTGATGCCCAGTTTGCCATCGCTGCCAAGGGCGGCGCAGGTAATGGGCCTGATGTGGCCTTGGAGGGCCTGGAGCGGACTGCCACCAGGCAGTTCCACCTGTTCCAAAGTCTCCCCGCCGATCAGGGCCCAGCCGGGTTGGCCAAGAACCGCCAGAAAGCGCTTGCGGTCCTCGAGTTCCAGCAGAAGCTGGCCGGTGTGACGAGACCAACAGCGGCCTCGGGGGCTATCCAGCGAGAGAACCCAGTCGGTTTCGATGGACAGACGCGCCGGGCTGCCGGCTCCGCGATCGCCGCGCCAAACCCATTGGGTGGAGCCATCCTGGGTGTTCCACAGCTCCAGCGTATCTTCAACCCAGCTCACCGCACTCAGGCCATCCGAGCTCAGGCCCACGCATTGGATAGGACCTTTGCGGTCAAATTTTTGGTGAGGGGTGACGCGGGGGAAGAGTATTCGCTGTCGCTGGCGTTGGCCCAATTGCGCCATCTCCAGGCGGGATTGAGCCTCGCGGTCCTCGGGAATGCGTTGCAGCGCCTGTCGGTAAGCGTGCGCGGCCGGCTCGTAATCCTCCAGATACATGCGAGCGTCTCCCAGGGCTCGCCAGGCCGAGCCGTGACGGGCCGTCAGCGGGTAGGCCAGAGCTTCCAGGATCTCCTGCTCGGCCAGCTTGGGAGAGCCCAGGTCCAGGTAGTAGTAACCCAGGTATAGTCCTAGATGAGGATAGGCAGACTTCACCTGAATCAGCCGTCGCATCACTTCCTCATCCTTGATCTGCCCCTGGCGCCACTGAATCATGGTGCGATTGTAGACGGTTTCCGGGTGGAGGCCGTCCAGTTTGGACGCTTCCCTCCACGCTTCAAAGGCCTTCTGGCTGAAGCCCAAATACCACAGTGACACCGCCTTGTTGTTGAGGGCGTCAGCTCGCTGAGCCCCCGCTTTGGGAGCCGGTCTGGGATAGGGGCGACCGGCGATGTGGTGATACAGGTCTTCTAGTTGGGCGCGCACTTCGGCCATCGTAGCCGGTCTTTGCAGAGGGTCTTTTTCCAGGCAGCGGAGGCTGAGTTCGGCCAGGCGAGCGGGCACGTCCGGCCTGAATTGGCGGGGGTCAGGGGCGGGAGTCATCAGGTGGTCCCCCAGCATAACCGCTGTGGAAACTCGCTTCACGCCGTCGTCAAAGGGTCTGCGTCCTGTGCATAGTTCATAGAGAACACCCCCAAGCGCGTAAACGTCAGCTGTGGCCCCCACACTCCCGGCCGCCATCCACTGCTCGGGAGCGCCGTATTCGGGAGTGCCCAGCAGGGTGCCGGTGCCCGTCAGGGTGAGAGAGGAGATCAGGGAATCTTCGCGGCCGCGTGATTCCACTTCGCGAAGCAGACGCTCCCAGTCGGGATTTTGGCGGCTGATGGATTCTTCCAATTGAGTGACTTTGACCAGGCCAAAGTCGGTGACACACAGACGGCCATCTTCCCGCATCAGCAAGTTGGCGGGCTTGACGTCGCGATGGATCAGCCCGAGTTCGTGGGCGTAGCCAAGGCCGGCACAGGCCTGGATCATGAGGTCAAGGATCTGCTCCCAGTGGCCCGGTTTGACCCTACCGTCGGCCTTCCACTCTTTCAGGCTGCCCGCTGGCAGATAGTCCATAAAAACCAGCGGGTGACCTTCGTACTCTCGCACAAACCAGCATTGTACGATGTTAGGATGAACACCCAGTTCGATCCAGGTTTGTGCTTCCAGTACAAACCGCTCTTTGGCCACCCAGTCCGAAATGACGTGGTGGGCGGGCACTTTTACGGCCAGGTCTACGTTCCAGTCCCAGTCGCGAACCCGGTAAACGGTGCCCATCCCCCCTCGGCCCACGAGTTCTTTGACCGCATACTTGTTGTCGAGAATCTGCCCCGGCACCAGACGATCGGGGGACTTCTCGGGAGGTGAGCCAGCCGAAATCATGCGGGCTCCTTCCCCCTCACCCTCGGGGTTTTCCTGGGCTGACTCGGTGGGTTTAGCGGTGTCCGTGAGGCTCGTCCCGGGTCAGGGACTTGCTTTGTTCGCGCACCTCGGCGAGCAACTCATCGACGTGGAAGTCTTTTAGTTGGCGCATCATGGCTCGATCCTTGGCCACGTCTGCGATTTTTTGGCTGTCCATCAGGCTTCGGTAGTTGCCTTCCTGGATGGCCCTGGTTATTTCGGGGTCCTGGGAAAGTCCAACCAGTAGTTCATTGCCCATAAAGGCCTGGACTTTGGGATGTTGTTGAAAAAGCATGAAGAGTTGGGGGTCGTTGCAAACCACGCTCAAATCGCCCAGGGTTTTTTCGACCTTGGCATCGATGGGGTTGACCTTGTTGACGATGGGCGAGAAGACGGACTCTTCCACCATCACCGACCATTCTTCCGATTTTTCCGGGGCGGCCATGGTGAGTTGGCTGTCAGGGATGGTCATCCACGGCCCGGGATGCTGGGCCCGATAGGTCACTTCGGCGTCGGAATGACGCATGGCCCGTTGGGTCCGGCCAATGGCGTTGATGCCAGATAGAGTCAAGGCCAGGACGCCCAGTCCCCAAACCGCCCCTAAACCCAGGCCGGTGTAGGCTTCCCACGGAGCCACTTTGGGCAGGTCGGCTTCTTCGCGCTTTTTGGCCTGGCGGTTGATGGGGATACCCAGCAACAGATCAAAGATGACAAAGAGCACCAGGCCTGCCACCAAAGCCCCGCCCAGAGGATGAAAGACCAGCGGCACATTGGAGCCCAACGGGAGGGCGCCCAAGCCTGCAAAGGGTTGGCAAAAGATGCCGGCAATGGCCAGCGCCAACAGCGAAGCGGCCATGCGAACCACGCCCCGGCGGTAGCCACCGTAGGCAAAGAGAGCGATGACCAGGAGTCCAATCAAGTTGATCATTCCAGGGAGTTCGGCGATTTCGGAGGCGCTCCTGGAGAGTGCCGCGAACGGCCGACCCATGAAAACTTGCTCCATGGTGCTGCTGCTCTTAACCGTGGCTGGCTCGATTGCCGCCCAGCCCTTGCCCGAAAAAGCCCGCCTGTATTTGACGGCCAAAGACAGTGGTGACCGACTGGCCGCCAAGGGAACGCTGTTTTTTCGCCCGGCCGCTCAGCCGGAAGAGGCCAGCTATACGGTTTTTGTCGATCCCACCCAGCGTTTTCAGACCATCGAGGGGATTGGCGGCGCTCTCACCGACGCCGCGGCCGAGACCTTTGCCAAATTACCCGCCGAGCGTCAGCAAGAGTTTTTGGACGCGCATTTTGATCCGGTCAAAGGCATCGGCTACTCGTTGGCTCGCACCCACATCCACAGTTGTGATTTTTCCAGTCACAGCTACACCTACGTCAAGGACGGTGACGCGGCTTTGGAGTCTTTCTCCGTGGCGCCTGACCTGAAGTATCGGGTTCCTTTTATCCAGCGCATCTTACAGATGCGGCCCGACCTGAAGATTTTTGTGTCGCCCTGGAGCCCCCCGGCCTGGATGAAGAGCAATCAGAGTATGCTTCAGGGCGGTAAACTGCTACCGCAATACTATGCCAGTTGGGCTCAATACTATGTTCGTTTTATTGAGGCCTATGCTGGACTGGGTATCCCTATCTGGGGTTTGACCGTGCAAAACGAACCGATGGCCCCTCAGACTTGGGAGTCGTGTGTGTTTAGCGCCGAGGAAGAGCGTGATTTTGTGCGCGATTATCTCGGTCCCAGTCTGTACAAGGCAGGCTTGGGCGGCCTCAAGTTGATGATCTGGGACCACAACCGTGGCCTGGCCTACCAGCGTGGGGCCACGGTATTCAGTGATCCCGAGGCGGCCCGCTACGTATGGGGCACCGCCTTCCACTGGTATGTGGGCGACATGTGGGAAAATCTCTCCCGTCTCCACGATGCTTTCCCCGACAAGGCTATCTTCTTTAGTGAGGGTTGCAACTATCCATTCAGTTGGGACACTTTTGATGACTGGAAGTGGGGCGAAAATTATGCTCATTCCATGATCCACGACTTCAATCACTGGGCGGCAGGTTGGACGGATTGGAACGTGCTTCTCGACGAAAAGGGGGGGCCCAATCACGTCAAGAATTTCTGTTTCGCTCCGGTTCACGCCGACACGCGCAAAGGCACACTGCACTACCAAAACAGTTACTACTACATCGGTCACTTCTCCAAGTTTGTGCGACCGGGGGCACGCCGTCTGGCCTGCACCACTACCCAGGCCCCCCTGGAGGCCAGCGCCTTTGAGAACAGCGATGGCTCAAGTGTGGCCGTGCTGCTCAATCGCACCGACCAGTCCATGACCGCTCAGTTGTGGGTGAACGGTCGGGCACTGCCGGTCAAGTTGCCGCCTCACTCGATTGCCAGTTTGGTTTGGTGAACTTGCTTAAACCGCCAGGGCTACGGCTTCCGGGCGCAGTTTCTTTAAGTCGCTGACCAATTCTTCCATATTGGGATAACGGTCTCCGGCATTTTTGGCAACCATACGCAAAATGCAATGGGCCAACTCCTCGGAAATCTGAGGGCGCAGGTCGCGGGGATTGCGGGGAGCTTCGTTGACGTGTTTCATCACCACAAAGACCGCCTGCTCTCCGTCGAAGAGTTTCTCGCCCGTGAGCATCTCAAAGGCCATGCAGCCCAGCGCATACTGGTCACAGCGGCCATCCAGTTTCTTTTCGCAGAGAACCTGCTCGGGCGCCATGTAGTGAGGGGTGCCGATGGCCGACCCGCTCTGGGTCAGGTCTGAGGTCCCTTCCAGGCGAGCCAGTCCGAAGTCCATGATTTTAGGCCCATTCTCCGAGAGCAGGATATTATCTGGCTTAATATCGCGGTGAATCACCCCGTGGGCGTGAGCGTGTCCCAACGCCGAAGCCATGTCGGTGATCAGTTTCACCGCTTCCGCGATCTCCATCCTTCCTTGCTGCATCTTCTTGCGCAGCGTGTCTCCCGCGACAAACTCCATGATCAGGTAGTGGACTTTGTTTTGCTCGTCAGCCTTGATCGTGCGCACAATGTTGGGATGGTTCAGTTTCTGGCAGAGGGCCACCTCACGTTCCACGCGTCCGAAGAACCCCTCGGTTTGAAGGGCATTTTCACTGAAGACTTTGATGGCCACCGATTCGCTCTCGCGCAAGGTGCGGTCGGGGAGGGCCTGATAGACCTTGGCAAAACCACCTTTACCCAAGAGTCGGATGACCCGGTATTGCTCGACTTGGGACATCAGCAAAGGGTCATCGCCGTTATCACTGGCTCGGTAATTCTCCATAGCCTTGACTCGATCATACCAGACCTTGCCGCGCAGGGCGCCGCTCACGGCCAGGGCCCCCAGCAGGGAGGGGATGACGTAGACGCCTGCCAGCGACGGTCCCCAGTGGCCCAAGAAGAAGCTGCCGATGCAGGCGCCGGCCAGGCCCAGTCCTGTGGCCGAAGCTCGACCATAGTTGTAAGGAGAAGGATAGATGGATTCGGCCAGCATGCCCAGTCCACAGCCCAGGCCTACCACCACGGCAAAACCGATCAGGTTGCCTAACAGGGTGATCAGCAGTCCCAGCACGACCAGTGCCAGCAGGCCTGAACCTAGCAAGTAGACTTGTTCTCGAGCCACATTCAGAAGTTTCAACTCTATAGTCGTTCTACCTGCCACAGGGAATGGATGACCGGCAACAAATACACCGCCCCATGAACGGGATGTTGCTGGTTGTAGACGACAACCGTATCAGCCGCGAATTAATGCATCGACGTTTGATTCGTGAAGGTTACGAAGTGGTCGTGGCCGAGTGCGGGAACTCCACGCTGGAGGCCGTGGCCTTACATCCCATTGACTTGATTTTACTGGATCTCAACATGCCGGACATGTCTGGCATAGAGGTATTGGAAACCCTGCGACGGCGGTTTTCGGCCATCGAACTGCCCATCATTATGGTTTCCTCTAGCGATGACTGGCCCACCATTGTGAAAACGATCGATCAGGGATGCAATGACTACTTTACCAAGCCGGTCCAGTTTGAGATCCTCTTCGCCAAGGTTCGTCACCTGTTAAGGCTCAGGCCGCGCACCCTGGTGCTCGACCCGCAGGAGGATATCCCTCTGGATTTGCCAGCGGGCTTTACCACCGGAGAGCGGGTGGCCCACTACTGGTTGGAGGGCTCGCTGGGAAAAGGCGGCATGGGTGAGGTGTTTCGAGCTCAGGATACCCGCCTTTTGCGCCAGGTTGCTCTCAAGTTGATTGCCGACGAACCCAAGCCGGGACAGGCATTGCAGCGTTTTATCACGGAAGCGAGGGCGCTGGCCCGGGTGGATCACCCTGGAGTGGTCAAAATCTATGAAATTGGTCTCCAGCCCTGCCGCTTCATCGCCATGGAGTTGATCGAAGGTCGACTTTTGTCGGAAGCCCTCAAGCGCATCGCGGACATTCCCACCATTGTGAAACTCTTTATTCAACTGTTGGAGGCCCTCGAGGCCATTCATTTAGAGGGCGTGGTTCACCGCGACCTCAAGCCACACAACGTAATGGTGACGCTGGATGGGACTCTCAAAATCATGGATTTTGGACTGGCTCGCACCCACGAAATTGACCCTCTGAATGGAGACAGTCTTTACGGCACCCCTCATTACATGGCCCCGGAAGCCTTCAATCCGGCCCTGGGCCACGTGGATGCTCAAAGCGACCTTTTCGCGGTGGCCGTGATGCTCTATGAGTGCCTCCACGGGGACCATCCTTTTCCGGCCAAAAACCTGGGCGAGTTGATCCTGGCCCTGGGAACCCACGACCCCGAACCGCTCGACGTGTCGGTGGAACTGTGGCTGGCTATTCAGCGGGGGATGCGCCGCGAGAAGAAGCTTCGCTTCGCCACTGCCCGCGAATTTGCGCAGGCCCTCCGCCAGGCGATTCAGTAAAGCCCACAATTTTCCCACAATTGGCTGTTAGGCTGGACCCCTGGCAAGGAGGTCGGATGCGGGCCATTTTTCTCTTCGTTATATTCTGTTTTATTCAGGTTGGTTGCTTTGGCGAAGGGGGCATCCAATGGTACGCAACCTGGCAAAGCGGGCTCAATCAGGCCCGGCGGACCGGCCGCCCAATATTGCTTATCGCGGCCGCCCCTCACTGTCACAATGTCTCAGGCATCTGGTGACCAGGTAAACAGGCCATGGACAGGAGTTTCCTGTCCCAACCCGAGGTCGTGCAGGCCTCGCGAAAGTTTGTCTGCATCCGTCTGGCCACCTACGAAAGCTTCGTGGAGGCGCAGGTTTTGCGTTCTATCTTTGTGGGCGGCTCCGGCCAGGTCGAGAATACCACCTTTGCCCTGCTCAGCCCCGATGGCAAAACGCCACTGGCTCGGGCCGGACGGTCTCCCAACTGGAGCTTTGCCCAGGCCAAAGAGATGGCTTTGTCCATGGATCGGATCGCCGACTATTATCACGGACGTCCCATCGGCAGTGCTCCTTTACCTGCCGTAGCCAACTTGCGACTGGCCGTTAATGTGGGGGCCTGTGACAATCTGCCGGTGGTGGCCTTGCTCAGCGACAACCCGAAAACCGCCGGGCTGGCTCGAGTGGCTTGGGAACCGGCCCTCTTGGGTCGGGCGGTCTACACCGTGGATCGGCCCTCGGCGGCAGCCAGACTGGTCAGCGGTGGGCTTAAGCCCGGTCTCTATGTGCTGCAACCGGGAGCGTATGGCCAGGACGCGCGGGTGTTGGCCAGTCTGGAGGCCGAGTCTCCCGGCCTGCTGGCCGAACTGGCCCGAGCACTGGACCTCTATCGCTATCGGTCCAAGGACCCCGGCCCTCACATTCGCGAGGGAAACCAGCGGGGCGTCTACTGGCAAACGCAGATTCCCGTCACCGACCCAAACCCTCGGCCTCCTCGGTAATCCCGGCGGAAGGGGCCTACAACAAGGCACTACGCAGGGTACCACCTGGGACGTCAGAATTATGCCTGGATGCGTGCCTTTCTGAGACTCGCTTTGTTGCTGATGATTGCTCTGCCCATCCCGGTGCAAGCCGATCCTTTGTTTGATCTGGGTGTGCAACTCCTCTCATCGGCCCCTCAGTCCGTCAAGGACGGCCCCCCGGTCGACCGGGCCCGCTACGCATGCGGTGCCTACTGCGACATGCTCGGCAACAAAGTGACCAACAATTCCAATCTGTGGACGCGACTTGGATACCTGTTTCGCACTGGAGACGCTACTCGCTGGACCTGCGGAGATCATTCCAATAACCTGGAGTCGATTTTCCGCGGTATGGGGATCGAGGACAGCTTTCTTGTCCGAGCGGATAGCCGCTCGGGACTGCCCACTCCCAACGCCGACCATGGCGCCTTGGCCTTGACCTCGGGGGGAGACATTTACCTCTTTGATCCCTGGCAACTCGCCCTGCAGACGGGTTCCTTCGTGGGCGGGCAGAACAGCCCCTGGAACGGTATGAGTTCGGCCGAGTGGGAGCGGCGGATGCGGGAACAGGGCTTCCGTTGGTTCAGCGACGAGCCAGACAAGAATTATCCCTCCATGGGGGACGTGGTTCACTCCCGCACGTACCGAGCCCAAAGTCGTGACCGGCCGAAGTTGCGGATTACCAACCTGTTTGTAACGGGCGGACCTAAAAATTATGAAGTCACCGTCCAGTTCGCCACCGAGGGTAAGGGTTGGGGGCCCAACCCTTCCTTAAGATTGACGGGAATGCTGGAAGGACCTGGTACCAACCGAAGCTTTGAACGCACGGTGGATACCCAGCCGGGCTATCAGGGCTATACTCTGCCGCTCAATATGGAGGGCCACCAGCCCGGTTCTTATCAGGTTTCCATTAAACTGGCGGCCTTGCAGTTAGAGGCCAGCGCCTCCGCCCCGATCACCGTGGCTGCTCCCATCCCCAGGATTAGCGTCACCCGACTCACCGTCGACCCCGCCGTCCTGGCTCCAGGTCAGGCAGCTACGTTGAGAGTGGAATATGTCGCCGACGGATTTGGCCCCGACCCGGTCATTACTCCAAAAATACGCCTGTGGTTGGAGAGCTCGAGCGGAACCGATCTGGGGACGGAATCCGTCCATGAGTGGCCTTGCCATCAGGGTGCGTCTCGCTATGCGACCGCAAAACTGGTGGTCGGGGCAGACGCCAGGCCCGGACCGATCCGGGCCCAGGGCACCGTTTCCCTGGGTGGCGTAACCCAGACTATCGAGGCTGCAGCCCATATCCAGCAGGTGGCACCGGTGGCCACCAGCCTGATACCTGGTCGGATTACCGTTTACCACACCGAGAAGCTTTTGTGGCCCAGCCAACTTACTTTGACTCGGCGCGAGGGCGAGACAGGCTATTACACAGGGACGTCCGTGCAAGGCTATCCGATCACCGGACAGGCAAGTTTTTCACCGCAGGGAACGGTTCATATCCAGATCCACTGCCCGACCAATGGTTTCTCGGGCGACTTCAACGGGCAATTGCAGGGCAACGAAGTGATCGGCCGATACAGTGCCAGTTCGGGCTTTGGCGGCGGCTACTTCAAGGCCGTGATCTCTCCTTGATGAAAGAGACCGCATTGCGTGGCCACCAGCGGGCCGGTGCGACACGGCTCGGGGGTAGGTACGGATTGGCCGATTCAAGCCGGCTAATCCTTTAGGCGGCTCAATTGCTCTCGCAAGGCCCTCACTTCGGCCTCCGCTTCATCGGCCCGCTGACGCTCTAAGGCTACCTTCTGGTGCTCGGCATCAGCCCGCTGGCGCTCGGCATCGGCCCTCTGACGCTCGGCTTGGGCTTTCTGGCGCTCGGCTTCGGCGGACTCGCGTCCGGTAGTGACCAGTTCTCCCTCTGCGGTGCGCAGGCGAACCCAGGGCCCAGCCACCCCGAGGTAGAGGCCCAAGGAACGCACAAAGAACCAGCCGTCTGGACCGGGAGCATTGGCTACGTAGTGGCCTCTATGCAAGTGGAAGCCTTCGATGTAAAGGGTATCCGGGTCGATCAGGAAATAATCTTCCGTCCTAAAGACATCGCGGTAGATACAGAATTTTTCGCCGCGGTCCCGAGATTCAGTGCTTTCGGAGAGGAACTCGATGATGGTAGTGGGCAGCAATCCGCCCTCTTCCCAGGGCACCCACTTGGTTTGCTTGCCCTGAACGCCGCCCCGGACCACGTAGAAATCGGGCCCCAAATACTTTGAGTCGGGGGGATAGTAAACGAATGAATTGCCGCCCACAAAGGCCACCTGCTGGTGTTGTTGATAGTAATGGCGCAAGGGCTCGACCAAATAAATACGTGTTTGGTCGCAGACCCACTCGGACTCCATAGGCACTCCATCGCTGTCGGGCAGAGTGTCTCCCCGAGGGTATTCACGCGGCTGCTGCAAGGACATTGCTGGATATTCTACACGGTCAGTCAACTCCCTGGCGCGGGCGGGCCGGCAGCCCGGCAACTGCTGGCCTCGGCCCGGAGCGAATATGGACCGGCTGCCTTCTGGCTGAGAGCATCGGGCTTCTCCGTTGAAGCGGGGCCTGGATGATCCACGGCGACCAGGTGTTCAGGCCGCCGGGGACACGGTCTACCAAATTCTTCAAGGGTCGGCAAGACACTGGTAACATGCGGGACCCGGGGTTGAGATACGGTAGTACGGATTCGCCAACACCCTGGCCCCAACAATCGTTATGTGCCCGGTGAGGCCTGGACCTGGACGGGCGCCTTGAAGGGCCTGGCCGCAGCCGTTCCAGCGCCCTTGTCAATAATCGCGCCAACTCGCCTGCGGGGAGACAAGCAGCAGGAAGAAGAGCTGGTTACCTCGTCCGGCCGCAGCCACTACCTTTTGGACGAAAAACTGGTGCGTCCGCGCTTTGCCTCGCCCTGGCGGGCGCTCCCCTCGCGGCTGCGCTGGCCTTGTGGAGCAACGCCGAACGCTGCCAATACTTTCGCAACCTCGGGGTAATCCTGGAAGCGGGCCTGCCTCAGCAGCGAGTACCGCGCTTGCTGGCCCTGCCCACCCGCCTCGTTTACTCGCCAGTTTTGGCAAAAATTGAGCTATCCCATGTTGCTGCTCACGGTGACCCTGCTCACCTTTGTGGGCCTGGCCGGTATTTTGCGTGGTCTAATGACCAAGATTCAATATTGACGAGTTTTCACGGACGGATACAACTGACCTGGCCTTAGCCGTTGCTGGATGTTACCTTGAAGCGTCGACCCTGGGCGTCAGTGCCCTCCCAGGTGATTTCCACCTTGTCTCGTTGGCCTGCTTCGTGATCGAGGCCGGCCACCCATACGTCGCGGATTTCTGCGTCAAATTCGGTGTCCTGGCTGGCCTGGCTGTGACCTTCAACTTGAATCGGCGGGTTCAGGACTCGATAGAAGCTGTGCCGGAGCTGGCCGGCCTGATCGACATAGCGGACCTGGTAAGCGGTCACGCGGGCGGACTCGGGAGTGAGATTGGAAAACTGAAAACGGGCGATCAGGGAGTCGACGCCCCCCAGTAAATTGCGGCGCAGATCGAGCGTGAACGAGCCTTGCAAGGGGTTTGCCTCGGGCGCCGTGGCGGCGGGCAGCGGGGTTGGCGAACTGTCTAGCCAGGGATTGAGTAATGTGCGCGCCGGCCCAGGGAGTTTGCTGGCCAGTTGGCGAGCGCTTCCCGGCGCAAAGCGGGGAAAGAGAATCACGGCCAATAGCACGGCCACTCCGGCCAGGACTCGCAGGCCTGAGCGAATGTGGCTTTTGTCTTTTTCGTGAAAAAAGGCCACCAGATTGAGGATGGTGGCCACAAATCCCACCAGGGAGGCCACCCCTGTGATCACTTGAAATTCACTCATTGCCCCAGCATACCACCGCGGGTCAACGGCCAATCCCACCTTACTTTAGGGAGATAAGAATGGCGCCGACGGCCATCAAGGCCACGCCCAGTCCGTTTTTCCAGGTTAACTTTTCGCCCAACCAGAGGCACGCAAAGAGCAGGGTGAATACAATGCTGAGGCGATCCAGAGCGGCCACTCGGGATAGTTGTTGGCCGGACAGGGCCTGAAAGTAGCAGGCCCAGGACAGCCCTGTGGCCAGACCGGATGCGGCCAGGAAGCACAGTCCTCGGGTTGACTCCTGAGACCAACTGAGGGGATGGCGCAAAGCCAGAGCCCAGGTCAGCCCGAGCACCACTACGGTGCGAAAAAAAGTGGCCCAGGCGGGATGCAATGTGGTCGTGCCCAGCTTGCTAAACAGGGCGGTGAGAGCCGCAAAGAGGGCCGCGCCCAGGGCCAGCCAGGTCGGATTCATCAGCGTTTTCCCATGGGGTTAGCTTCTTTAGCTGGAAGCTTCCTTCCCCTGCCGCCTTTGCTGGCGGATTAGTCGCCGCCGTAGGTGGGGGGCTTGGGCTTGGCCAGGTTTTCCACCTGACTCTGCAGTTGGTTTACCTGGCGCGAAAGGGTGCGCACTTCGCCACCCAGTTCTTGAAATTCTTCGCGACTGACCGTTGGCTGGGCGCTGGCGGCCTGGGAGATGACAACGCTTACCGGAATTCCCGATGAGGTAAGCGTGGTCAGAGTCTGCTGAATGGCGGCCGTGGCTAACTGTTGAGTGGAAACCGTAAAGGTCACTCCTGGTGCCGTGGGTGGAGCTTCGGCGGCGGGTTGATAGCCGTCTACCGGACCCGGAGTTTCGGACTTGACCGGGTTGGCCGGGCCTCTACGCGCGATTTCTTGGCCTCGAAAGGACGCGGGGTTGAAGTTGATTCCTGTAGCCATGGTGTAGCCTCCGATATTTTTAGGCAACCTATGCGCAAGCACTGAAAAAAACCTGACGGCTACCCAAAATCGAGTTGATCAAGAAATCCCTCGGCCACATCGTGGTAGACCGTCTCAAGGTCGTTGGGATGGGTGATGATTTTGTTCTCGCACTCATCCAGAGCCCGAAAGTAGTCGACCTCTTCGGGCCGGGGTGCGTTTCGGCTGATTTGACTGAGGGCCGCCCAAAACGAGAAAAGAGTCGGCACCAGATAAAGCATGGCCAGATTGCTCAAGAGTGTTCGCCGGGCCACCAGGAATTTACGAAAGACCAGTGCCTTCAAGTATCGACGCAATTGGCAATCGCCCAGAGGGCTTGGCGGGACTCTTAGTTGGGCCAGACTGCCGCGCCAGCCCGCGAACCGTTCAAAGCTGACCGGACGGTGACTTTGAAGTGCCGTTCGAAAAGGCTCCCGCTGAGCAGTCGGCGCCTCACAATGAGCCACCAGCAGTGCGAAAAAGTGCTCTTCCATGAGAATGAACGGCTCTTCGGGCGGGAGTAAGGCTGCCTCACTGAGCTCCAGGTAGTGTGCCAGACCCCTGCCGCCTCCTGTGCTTTGACAGAGGGCCCACAGGGCTTGTCCCAGTACCATCTCTACAGGTCCTTGCTGAAGTTCCCGCATGAGAAAGTCGTCAAGCGTGCGGTAGTCGGACCACTTTAGATGGTGTCGGCCATGCACGGGCAAAGGACGATCGCCTATGAGGGGCAGTTCGGCCGCCAACTCCTCCAGTTCCGCCGCGTGGGCCGGCAGCGGGCGCCCGTGGTTAGACTGAGCGGCGCTGCAATAATAGGACACGCCCACAAAGATGCCGTCGGGAGTGCGACAGAGTCGAAAGGGAAACTGGCGACAGCCGCGGGGCTTGTGATCGGCGCCTAACTGGCTGTGAATCGAGCATAGATGGTCGCTGCTCAGAAAGACGCAGGCCCCTTGGGGTGTCTTGCGGGCGTAAAACCTTTGATCGCGCTGCTCCAGAGTGGATTGGCCCAGCCTATGGCCTTGAAGCCGGGCCTGGGTGGTGGGGTCTACGCTGATACGCCAACCCCGGCAACATTTAGTACATTGGCTACAGTCAAAGTTTTGTGCGGGAAGAAAGTGCACGCCCTACGCGTGGTCTGTGTCGGGGAGCAAAAAGGCCAGATGATTTTCCAGGGCGGGCCCCAGTTCGCCCATCGGAGTGACCTGCACATTGGCCTGACCGTCCAGCATCCGGGCCAGTTCGGGGCGTTCTCCCGAGAGGATTCGGTAGTTTTGGACATTGCCGAAGGCGGTCGGTTTGAGCATGGTGTCGTTAGTGTTATCGCCAGCTGTGATGACGGCCAGCACACTGGGATAGCGTGTGACCAGATGGTCTAACAGACTTTCTTTGGTGATATTGCGAGGCTCAAGCAGATAAATCTGATGACATGCCTGGTCGATAAATTCTTTGGCAGTGAGCTTGACCCCCTGGCTGGTCAGTCTTTGCTCCAATTTCTTGGCAAGAAACTGGGCAAACGCACGATGAGAGTCGGTGAGAGGTTTATGGACATCTTGAAAGTCGGCACGGAACATCAGCGTGGTCTGGTCTTTGGTCAGGGCGACCACGGCTACGTCGCCGGGCTTGCCCGGGATCGGTGCGACGTAGGCATCCCGGTCTTGGTGCGGAGGTGGCAGAGGCACGGCGCAGCGTTGAAAGCCCATCTCGCTGAGAACCCCGTGAGTCGCTCGCATGACCAGTTGGGTATTGAAGCCCCCCGACCGATTGAAGACTTCCTGATCCCAAGTCTTGTCACTGTCGCAAGTCTTTAAATTGGTCAACCACTCCTCGGCTGGTTGTTGATCGTAGTTCAAGTAGACTTGTTGGCCACCGTTGGTCCCGATGAACTGCAGAGGGACGCCTTTGAAGAACGGGGCCAGTTGCTGAATGCTGCTTAACCCGCGGGCGCTGCACAAGCCGTTGACCGTCTCGCCTTGATAATCTTGAAGGGTTTGTCGAGTGCGGGCCAGTTTGTCTACATCTGCCACTTGATTGTAGCGTTTCCACGGCACAAAAGTGTCGTCAATATCTGAAAAGAACAGGACGCTGGGGGGGTCCGTACAGGAGTCGGAGGCGGCCGTAGGTGAGGCCGGAATTATGCGTGACGAAGTGAGGCTCGTGACGTCCACGATGGTCAGTTCTCGTTACTCGTGGCAAATCCTTGATCCAGATACGAAGGTACGCCAACAAAGTGTGTCGTAGGAAAGCTCTGAACTGCAAGCGGAGTCGTGGGGTTAGTCCTTGACTTAGTCGAGGCTCCAGTCTATCGTGGTGGGATGAAGATTTTCAATGTGCATGAGGCGAAGACCCATTTTTCCTCCATACTGGCCCTCGTTGCTACCGGTGAAGAAGTGCTGGTGGCTAAGGCTGGGACTCCCGTGGCTGTTATATCGGCTTATCGAAAGCCTGCTGCTGACAGGAAGGCCGGCCTGTTCAAGGGACAAATCGATGTGAAAGAGTCCTTTTTTGAACCGATGGAGGAAGACTTTGTGAGCTTCTTCCAATGACTCCCTACTTGATTGATACCCATGTTGCGCTTTGGTGGGCGGATGATAGTCCGCGACTGGCGGCACGCCACCGCGCCATCCTGGAAAATGGGTCGAACGAAATCGTGCTCAGTTCTGTGAGTGTTTGGGAGGTAGCGATCAAGGCTGCCCAGGGAAAACTGATCCTTCCCCTTGAGCCTTTGCAGTTCTTCCAAAAGTTAGTCGAGCGTTACCATTTTACCGTCCTACCCATTCATCTTTCCCATGCTGCAGGTGTATTTTCGTTGCCCAAGGTCCATGCAGACCCTTTTGATCGTCTGCTCATTGCTCAGTGCCGCAGCGAAGGACTTCCGCTGGTTTCGGAGGACTCCGTGTTTGAAAAATACGACCTGCCTCGACTGGTTGGTCGTTGAACTTACCTGTTCTGGGGGTGGCCGGACCGGGCGCGATGCTTTGGGAGTTTTTTAAGGCCCGTGCCTTTTACTCTGCTCATGAACATTATGACTGCACCCACCACCGGAATTTCTTCGACCAGCCTGCCGACCGCCAAGCTTGACGCGATGGCAGTGGACTACATCAAGCAAAACGCCAACGAAGACAGCGATTTCGGCACAGTGGATGGGGGCAATATGGGCCTCGCCGCTTACAGTCTTTCGCCCTCCAAGAGCAAGGCTTTGCTGAGTGCGGCCATGGATATCTATCCAGGCGCCAGGGAACTCAAGAAATTTCAATTCAACTCCAACACCACCAACCTGGTGGCGGTCATCAAGTCCGAGGACGAGCCTTACATCTACCTCTGTCCCCAGTCCAAAAGCAGCGGCGTCTGTGGCACTCCCGTCGTTGGGATCAACTCGGTGGACCTGACCTCAGCCAAGGAGGAGTTGTTTCAAGCCGCCTGCCCCGGAGCCGACCAGGACGACTGGGGATCGGCTCTGACCGGCATCTTCTCCAAAGAGCGTCATCTCAAGCTGGGCGAAGGCTCGGCCGACCACCTCTGGTGGACCTAGTGCTCGACTGCCTGACTCAAGGTTTGCATTCCCGAATCCAAAAGGAACACTCTTTGCGGCTCGGCTGGCTCTGACCCAGGTCCTGCCAGGTCAACTGGCAACGCACTTGGGGATGATGCAGGTAGCCTCGTTGCTGCCAAAAGGGGTGTAGCGAGCGATAGCCTGGAGGCACCTATCTGCGGACTTACTGGCAAAGTCCTCGCAGTCGGGTTGTGCTGATTTGCGATCAAGGGCAGGCCGTTGGGGCCACCACCAGCCTACCTTTGCTAGACGAGCAGGCCGAATTTCGTCAACCCTTCAAAGACCTACCTGGGCGAATCTGTGCTCAAGCCGGAATACCGAGGGCCACCTCTTTTTTGATGAACGGGAGCAGAGGGCCGCCGAGTTAGGCTTTCGCTATACCTGTTTTTGCGCGGTGGAACGCGATACTCACGGAAAACCTGGATGCGGAGCTCGGCCAGTTCGTGCCAATGGCCCTCTGTTTCGGCTCCCTGGAGGCGCAATATTTCCATCCAGGCTGACTTCCATCCCCAAAGGATCGTTCCCTGGAGGACGGTTTACATCGCCGTTACGCGTGACCGTGTCTGGTGGTTTACACTCAAGGCGTGAATGTATGCGCGCAGCCCCCTAAAAAGTGGACAGTGATGATGTACAATGCCTCCGACAACGATCTGTATGCCTATCAGGTGGCTGATCTGGAGGAGGCTGGCCAGGTCGGCACTACCGATACCGTCAACCTGCTGGCCTGTGTCGATCACCGACCGGTGGGGGGTCAGGGACAGCGCCTGGAGATGCACACCCGAGGAGCGGTGGTAAAAGAGCAATGGCCCGACTGCAATATGTCGGATCCGAAGAATCTGGCCAATTTTGTGGAATGGGGCATGAAGAACTACCCTGCCGAGAATTACTGGCTGGTGATCTCCGACCACGGTGATGCCTGGAAAGGCGCCCTCGAAGATGATGGCAACGAGGGTTGGATGAGCCTGCCCCAAATTCAACAGGCTCTGGGTGAAGCGCGCCAAAAGACCGGCCATAAACTTGACCTGCTGAGTTTTGACTGTTGCTACATGGGCAGCCTGGAGGTGGCCCATCAACTTCGCGACGAAGCCAAATACATGGTATCCTCTCAAGAGGAGGTCGGCTGGCACGGACATTCCTATCAGCAAGTGCTGCAGGACATCGATTCACTCACTCCGCGTCAACTGGCCGAAAAGTTGGTGGAGTCGGGTCGCAATCATCCCAAGGAGTTTCAAACGCTGGCAGCGGTAGACCTGGAGAAGATTCCTCAGGTTTCCAACGCGGTCAGGCAATTAGGCCAGGCCATGGCGGCCCAGGCGCCGGTCGATCTGAGGATGGCGGTGGAGAAGTCGCAACGCATGTGGGAATATCACGACGCCTCCGACCTGGCTTTCCAGTTAGGGCAGGCTCTGCCGGTCTTGCAGACGGCAGCGGAACAGGTGCAAAAGGCCATCGCCGAGGCGGTTGTGGCCGAGCAACATGATGGTGATCATCCAGGGGCTCACGGTCTGCACATCGAGACGAAACGGGACGTGGAAAAGTGGGGATACTCAGCGACCGCCTTTGCCCGCGACACGGGATGGGATAAGGTCATCGAGCACCTGCGTCCTCAGGTCCAATGCCCATGAAATAGCGAGCTGCGCCTTTTGGGCCTCAGGTTCAGCGGACCGTCGAGGCTCTACTGTAGCGTCATTGTTGGCAACGTCGAGGTCTGTCGATAAGACAGCGCGGTGTGACGCGCTGGAACCAACCGAGTCCCTGGCCAGAAGCTGTTCGCGGGACCTGCACCAGACCCCCCCCGCATGAACTGGTGCCTGAGAGCGACCCCAAGGGCCCTCAGAGCTCGCCGGATGCGAATCGGGACATTTCTTCTCTCCCCCGACTCATCGAACAAGGCTTAAATCACCTGTCAGAAAATCTTCAAATGGCTTGGTTTAGCCGTTTCTCCGGGGCTGCAGTTTTGACTTTCGATTCAGCGATCCTCTACGATGAATACTATGACCATCGACCAGTTGGCCGCCCTCAGTTCTTGCAGTCTTCATCAAATCGCGCGCAACGCTGCCGGCACACTCACCACGTTCCGGCTTATCCTGGGACGCTGCCTTGTGGCCATGGTGCGCAGCGACGGCTATCTGCAGTTCGGCTG
>JADMJV010000143.1:6950-58292 GCA_018780265.1 bacterium | reverse complement strand
GTATGCTCCCTTGCATGGGTCATGTCTCCCTGAAAAAATGGCTATTGGTTCCTGGCCTGCCCGCCGGGATATGGCTATTTCTGGGCGGCACGGTGCTTTTTGGCGTGGCGCCAGAGATCTACACCGAATCGGGTAGTGGCGAAGTCGTCGAAAAAATCGCTAGGGACACCAAAAATCACGCTCCATCGGTGCGCCTGAAAGACGGACGAATCATCTCGGCGATCTCGGTCCACCATCAAATCCTGGTGGGCGACCACATTGAAAAATTCCGGGGCTCTTTCATATACAGCATTAACGGTCGATCCACCAACGCCATGTCCGCATATATGGGCGAGTTTGCCCCCATGGCAGCAGTGGCGTCCCTCATCGCCACGATCATGGGAATCTTTCTTGTCCTTTACGAACCCAAATCCGTCCCCCGCCTGGCAGCAACCCTACCGACCGAGCCCACCAGACGACCCCCGCCTACCGCCGAACTGGCCCTTCCCTATCGAGACGGCAGTTATGATTCAAGCGGGACTTTTACCCTGGCCCTGCCTCAGGCCCTAACCAAACTGGGCACGGCCACCTTTGCCCGCCAGGAAGACAGAATACTCAAGATTATCCAGGCCATGGTCACGATAGGGGGCAGCGAACTGCACGTAGAGATGAGCCCCCACCAATTGCGGATCAGTCTTCATTCGCCCGCCAGGCCTTTCTCACCGGTGGCTTTCGAGTCCGGATTTGAAAACCATGTGCTGGCCGGCGGGGATTCGGCCGAGCACTACCTGGCCGTAGGAATTTGCTCGTTAAGTCATGGTCGGGTGCAAGCCATCTGTCTGTCCCACGGCGACGAATCTTTCGTCTTGCTGGGTTCCAAGCTGGACTTCTCAGAATCCCATCCCCACCTCTGTCTTGTGGCGACCTGGACCTGCCCCGAATGGGAGCCGATCATGGAACACCTGGTGGCTCGCTGCATTTTTTCCCCTTTACCGCTGTTCCTCAACGGTAAACTGGCCAACGGTCGAGTTGGCTGGCAACAACACGACCGGCCCCGTCAGATGAGCCACGCCACTCCGGTGGGAACTCGCGAAGTACCCCACTGGCATTTCCTGGAAGCATTGTTTGGGGGAACCATGCCCTCTGGGGGGGGCATCTGTCTGCGCCCCTCGGGGGGCTGTCGAGTCTCGCTGGGCCCGGCTCCGCCCTGGCCGACCCTGGGCGACCCTCAACGCGGCTACCCCTGGACCACGGAGTTTCGGGTATTCGTCGCAGCTGAGACGGGAGCCAGACCGCTGGTCTTTCGCGGAAAATACCATTTAGAACGGTTTGACAGTCAGGTGGGTCATACCATTGTGTGCCTGGATGAACAGGGCAGCACTCCGGGCGTGGTTGTTCCCGTAAAGGCCGGGGTCACTCTGGAGCCCATCAGCAACATCGGCTGTGGCGGCCTTTACGCGGTGGTCAGCGCCGAAGGCCTGAGCACCGATCTCAGTGGCTTTCGAGTGCTTCCCGATCAGGCTCTGATCAATCTGGCTTTGGACCTGCAGGCCAAAGCAATTCAGGCCCTTCAGGCCCTGATCGATTCGCCACAGGTGCTACCCGCCCGGCAGTTTCAGTTTCGCGCCCCGCGAGCCCTGGCCTGGTTGGTGCTCGCCTTCGGCCTGCTGGCCTGGGCGGCTGGCGGATTGACGCCCGTCTTGCTGATTGCGGCACCCTTACTGGCCGGATTGGCCGAAACCGGCTCGGCCTTACTTGACGCGCGTCGACTGGCGCCGCACTACCAACAAAAAGAGGCCGACCTGCTACGAGCCAGGATGGCCCGTCTATCCTCCGGAAATGACCAAAAGGGTCAGGTCATCGTTGGGTTCAGCCCCAGCCGTAAAGGTTTCTACGGCATGTAAACAGGCGGCCACCACTCGTGCCGGCGGGCTTTGACCAAGGGCCTCACAGGTCGTCAGCAGGCGCTCAAAGCCAAACTCGGCCTGCATGGGATTGTTGGCCTCGGCCACCCCGTCCGACAGGAGTATGAGGCTCTGTCCCGGCTCCAATCGGAGTTGATGAAGGGGGAAGTCGGCTGCCTCGGTCAGGCCCAGTGCGGGCCCACCTGACAGTTCCAGCAACCGTGGAGTCCCCCCCAGCAGCACTGGGGGTTCGTGTCCGCCACTGGCGTACAGGAGTTGGCGCGACTGCAGGTCTAGAAAACCCATTCCCAAAGTCACAAACATGCAGGCATCGTTGTCTTGACACAAAGCCCGATTCAAATCTTGCAAAAGATGGGCGGGGTCGCTACAACTTGGCGCCAGCCAGCGCAACAGAGTCAGCACCCGGACCATAAATAGGGCGGCCGCAACCCCTTTGTCTGAAACGTCGCCGACCGCAAAAAGCAAACGCTGGTCGGGCAGAGGAAGATACTCGTAGAGGTCCCCGCCGATCGTCTTGGCGGGCTTAAGGAAAGCTTCAATCTGCCAGTTCTGAAGCTGAAACTTGGGACGAGGAAGCATGGACCGTTGCAGACGTAGAGCCACTTTGAGGTCGCTTTCCAGCTGCTGTCGGGCCAGTGTCGACTGGAGCAACTCGTGGGTGCGCCGCTTGACCTCGCTCTCCAGGTAGGCGTTTTGGTCGCGCAGGAAGTCAGAGACTCGCTTGATCAGCAGTTGAGTCTTAATGCGCGCCAACACAATCGGCGGGCTGATCGGCTTGGTGATGTAGTCCACGGCCCCCAAAGACAGGCCCATCGTTTCGTCAGCCACCTCGCTTTTCGCGGTCAGAAAAACCACCGGAATATCGCTGGTCCTCGGGTCTGCCTTCAAGCGTCGGCAGACTTCGTAACCGTCCATTTCTGGCATCATGATGTCCAGCAAAATCAGGTCGGGTGGGGACTCGGAGGCGGCGATTTTGAGGGCCCGCTCCCCTCCGTTGGCGACTTTCACTTTGTAGTCATCCTTGAGGAGACCACTCATCAAGGTCAGATTTTCAGGAGTATCGTCGACCACCAACAAGGTGGCCTTTTCGGGTACCGGTAACATCATACGTTCCGCTCTCTGAGTTTTTGCAGGGCTTTCTCAAAATCATACTGTTTCACGGCCTGGTCGATTTTGGCAAAGACATCCGTTCCTAATATCGCACGCAGTAAGTCGAAATTCTCTTCCAGACAGTCGCTGGCCTCGCTGTCGTCAGTAGCTAACAGTTGCTCTAACTTTTCCACAACCTCTTGGGCCCGGGCTTGATCCACTGTCCACCCTACCCTTTCCTTGAGCCCTGCTGGCAACGCTTTCGCGATTTCTGCAAGGAGAGTCTGCAGTGCCCGGGTAAACTGTTCCAAACCATCCTGCACGTCGGACCCGGCGGCTCCCTCTCGAATTTGAACTTCCAACCGACCCGCCAAATCTTGCACCTCAGAGGCGCCTATGTTGCCGCTCACGCCTCGGGCCGAATGTGCCAGACGTTCTGCACTGGCCCGATCGCCGGCTTGCAAAGCTCGCGACAGTTCGGCTGGAGTGTTCTGCTGATTGCTCACGTATTTGCGTAGCATGTTCAAATACAGAGACTTCTTCCCCAACACTCGGCGCAGACCCAATTGAATATCCAGGCCCCTTATGGTTGGCAGATCGGGGTCGCTGACCGCACCGGCTTTGCAGGGAGTCACCCAACGGAGTAAGGCACGGAAGAGCTCGTCCGGGTCGATGGGCTTGGCGATGTGGTCGTTCATGCCCGCCTTCCGGCATTTCTCCCGATCCGTGGGCATGGCGTTGGCGGTCATCGCCAGCACAGGCAGGTCTTGAAAGCGAGGGTCTTTGCGCAATTCCACCGTGGCACTCACACCATCCATCACCGGCATCTGCATATCCATGAGAACGACATCGTATGCTTTGCGGGCCAGCATCTCCAGAGCCACCTGCCCATTCTCCGCGATGTCCACCACAAACCCGCCCTCGCTGAGCAAACCCGTAGCCACCTCCTGATTGAGCTCGTTATCCTCCACCAGCAGGATGACCGCTCCCCGGATGCTCTCCAGGTCCTGACTGGACCCGGACGACTCCAACTCACCAGCGAGTTCCTCGGGACGCTGAGCGCCCAAAATTCGCAGTGACGTATCGAAGAGGACAGAGGCGTTGACCGGCTTGATCAGCACCGCCTCCAGGCCGACGGCCTCGGCTTCCTTCAGCACCTCTTCCCGTCCGTAGGCGGTCACCATCACCAGATGGGGAGTCTTCTTCAAGCCCAACTGGCAAATTGCCCGGGCCAGTTCGATGCCGTCCATTTCCGGCATACGCCAGTCCAGGAAAACGATGGAAAAAGGCTCCTCCGCCTGCTGTTCCAACAGATATAAAGCCTGGGCCCCGGTGGCTGCCTGGACTACCTCAAAACCCATGGCTGAGAGCATCTCCTCTTGCACATTGCGCGCAATCTCGTTGTCGTCCACAACCAGCACCCGGCAGCCACGCAGGTCGGGGGCCAATAAGCGCCTGTGGGCCCGGCCCGAAGCCCTACCCAGCCGGGCCGTAAACCAGAACGTGCTGCCCTGGTTGGGCTCGCTTTCAACGCCAACCTCGCCGTGCATCAAATTGGCCAACTGCTTGGAGATGGCCAGGCCCAGCCCGGTCCCTCCATACTTGCGACTGGTCGAGGTGTCGGCTTGCTGAAAGGACTGAAAAAGGCGAGTCTGGGCCTCACGACTCAGGCCCACGCCAGTATCGCGAACGCTGAAACGCACTACAACCTCCTTATCGGTCGCTTCCTGCACCTTCGCACCGATCACAATCTCACCGTGGTCGGTGAATTTGACCGCGTTGTTCGAATAGTTGATCAGGATTTGGCCAAGGCGCAGCGAGTCTCCCCGCAAACTCTTGGGTACGCCCGGGTCGATGTCAAAAATCAGCTCAAGACCTTTGGCACCGGCCTTCTCACCGATGACATTGGCCAAATTGTCGAGCACCTTTTCCAATTCGAAGTCAGCTTCCTCAATCGACAATTTGCCGGCTTCAATCTTAGAGAAATCCAGGATGTCGTTAATGATACCCAACAGGTGCTGACCCGACTGCTGTATCTTCCTTACATAGTCGCGTTGCTTGGGGGTCAGGTCGCTCTTCAGAGCCAGGTGCGACATTCCGATAATGGCGTTCATAGGGGTGCGTATCTCGTGGCTCATGTTGGCCAGGAAATCCGACTTCATCCGAGTAGCACCTTCAGCCAGGTCCTTGGCTTTGCGCAATTCGGTGACGTCAAACAACCAGCACAAAATGCACGGCGCGTTTTCGTAGTTGACGTGCACATAGGAAGCTAAAACGTAGATTTCCTGGTCGTCAAACGTGCTCAACTCGACGGGCAGATTGAGCAGGTTTTCTCCCTCTTCGAGGCGCTCCTTGAGCCCCTCAAAATCCTCGCTGCTCTGGTAACGTAGAGACAGATTCTGACCTTCCAGACCCTCTAAATCGGTACCCAGCATTGTGGCCAGGGATTCGTTGGCAAAAGCAAGTTGGCCGGTGGCCGTGTTGACTATACCTACCGCCACCGGCGACGACTCCAGCATGTAGCGAACGTGTCTTTCGCTGGCTTTGATGCGGTCTTCCACCTGCTTTTGGGCGGTGATGTCCTGGGCCACGCCAAAGATCTCTTTGGGTTTCCCTTGAGCGTCTTTGATGACATTGGCCACGGAATGGATCCAGGCCCGTTTTCCATCTACAGGTCGAAGGTAGGCAAAAGTTGCGTCATAGCGCTCCGCGCGACCTTCGGTCACCGCCTTCAAACTCGCCAAAGCGGCTTGCGCGGCCGATTCATTGCCTTGCTTAGCCCGTGCAAACCACTCGTCCATGACATGATAGCGCCAATCGGGTTTGGGGGGGTCGCCCAAAATTGCCGCTGCCCGCTCGGACGAGTGAAAACAGTCCGAGCCATCCAGCGGGAGGTGCCAGTAGCCGGCCTGGCTGAGATCAAGCGCAGTCTCCGCCAAAAGGTGGGACCGGCCCACCTCTTCCTCCATCTGCACCCGAGCGCTGATATCACGGATGGAAGCACAATAGCACACTCCGCCGCCGATCAGGGTAGGCAGCTTGCACAGACTGACTTCCAGAGGCACCGTGGATCCATCCTTGCGCACCCCCAGAAGTCGGCGATCTTCGAACTCGTTCAGCCCGCAGGGCATCAGACCCGCTACCGGTTGACCCAAGAACTCGCCATTGGCGTATGCAAAAATGCCTTCCGCCCTGGTATTGGCCAGGATTACGCAGGTGTGCTCATCCAGCACCATGATCCCATCGGGCGCCGACTCAATGATGCCGCGATACCAGCTTTCGGTCTGTTGCAGCTCGGCTTGCTGGGCATCCAACTCCACCGTTTGTTCCTCCAACTGGGCAGCCTGAGCTTCCATGCGTTGGGCCTGTGCTTGCGTCTCCTCGAGCAATTGCCGAGTCTGCAGATTGCGATCCAGGATTTCTATCGTCATGGCCAATATCGGCATCAGGTTCTCTAAGAAATGCACTTCGCGGGACTCGAAAGGTCGGAAGGCAGCCAGTTCGAGCACGCCCTGCAAGGTGTCTCCGAGCAGAATGGGAATTACCGCAAGGCTCTTGGGCGCCGCCTCGCCCAAACCAGAACCGATCCTCAGGTAGCCTGGAGGCGGATCGGTCAGGTTGATAGGGACCCTGTCCAGGGCGCATTGGCCCACCAGACCTTCACCCAAGGCAAAGCACGAGCGATGATTGGCACTTTCGCGAAAGCCGTAGCTGCCGATTAAATCTAGCCGCTTCTCCTTCTCGTCAAACAAGTAGACCACACCCTGACCCACGTGGAGCAGCGGGGCCACTCTGGAGAGTAAGCATTCGGCCAATTCGACAAAGGTCTGAGTTTGCTGAATCTTACCCGACAGATCGGACAAATTGGATTTAATCCAACGCTGCTCCTCGGTCTGGCGGGCCTCCTTTTGCAAAATTTCAATCGATCGGGCCATGTTGCCGACCTCGTTGGGGTAGTCGGTGTGGGGCACCACCGTATCGAGTTTTCCCTGGGCCAGACCCTCTACCACCTTGCGCAGCCGTTCGGCGGGCTTGCGAATCGAGTTGCTGACCAGCAGGCCAAAAGGCAGGCCCAGCAAGGCCAGCCCCAACATCACCAGATTCAAGCGTCGGCTCTGCTGATATAATTGAGCGGCCCGCTGGCCGGCCTCCCTGCCCTCCAACTCTTTAGCTCGGGCCAGAACGGTCAAGAGATGCTCGCAGTTATCAAGGTCGCGTAAATACTCGGGAGAGAGCGAAAAGGTGGTAGCCGATGTGGCCGGAGGCAGAGGCTCCTTTTCTAGCAGGTCCACCGATTTATCAACATTGGCCAGGTACGCTCCCAGCGATTCCTCAAAATCGGTCAGGCGTAGTTGGTTTTCTGGACGAAAGATCCTCGTCCTGGCCTCCATCAACTCCTGTTCCAATCCGGCTTTGGCGGTCTCCAGCGTTTGCCGGCACCTCTCTCGGTCCTCGACTGTGGTGGTCACCATCAAACGACGCATGGACCGACCGATTTTGACCAAAAAAGTATTGGCTTCTTTCAAGTGTGAAAGTCCCAATAACTCGCGATCACACAGCACCTGAGTTTCCTGACTGAGACGTAGTTGCGTCTGATTGCCGTGGACGCTCAACACCAGGATGATCAGTAGTAGATAGCCAAAACCGAAGGTGAGGTTGGTCCTCACCCGGATTTTCTCGATAGCGGTCACCCATTTGTTCACGAAATACTCCCGACAGCGCCCAGGGATTCGCTGGAAAGGTGGGCTTGGCCTGTGGGTCAACAGCAGGTATCCTGAGCCGGTGCGCAGCAATTCACAGCCATGGCCAGACTGCTGATTGTGGACGACACACCCGAAAACCTGGTCCTGCTCTCAGCCACCCTCGAAGATAGCCACGAGATCACCGTTGCCACCAGTGGACGCGAAGCACTTCTAGCGGCGCGCCAGATGGCACCAGTCGACCTGATATTGCTAGACGTGTCCATGCCCGAAATGGATGGCTACGAAGTGTGCGCCGCCCTGAAGGAGATACCGACCTGGAGCAAGGTCCCGGTGATTTTTGTAACCGGACTCAATAGTAGTCAGGAAGAAGAACGAGGCTTGCGGGCCGGGGCCGTGGACTATATCACCAAGCCCTTTCACCCCGAACTGCTACGAGCACGCGTAAGCAACCACGTAGAATTAAAGCGGCACCGCGACCACCTGGAGAGCGAAGTTCAGCGGCGCACCGAGGAACTGGTCCAGGCCACACTGGCCCGTCGTAAGCTGCAAAGCGACCTGAACCTGGCCCTCAAGTTGCAGTTGTCCCTGCTGCCGCCAGACCACTACCAGCAGCCCGGCTGCACTATCGCCACGGTTTTACGTCCGGCCCGCACCATCGGCGGTGACTTTTACGACTACATGCGCCTGGGACCGGACCGCTTGCTGCTGGCCGTAGGTGACGTTTCTGACAAGGGGGTAGCGGCGGCGCTTTTTATGGTAAGAGTGGTGACCTTGCTGCACTGGCTGGCCCCATCCTGCACCGACCCGTCTCAACTGCTCAGCCAGTTAAACATGGCCCTCTGCCACGACAACGAAGCCTGCATGTTCGTAACCCTCGGCCTTGGACTGGCCGACCTGACTCGGGGCCAGGTCCACTATGCCAGCGCCGGGCACGAACCACCAGTGCTGCTGACCCCGTCCAAGCCAGCTCAAACCCTGGTCCTGGCTGGGGGTCCGGCCTTGGGCCTGTTCCGCGAGGCACAATTCCCCTCGCATTGCCTGCAACTGCAGGCGGGCCAGAGTCTGATGCTCCTCTCCGATGGCGTTGCCGAGGCCAACAACCACCAGGCGGAAGAATTCGGCTATCCACGTTTGCTGGCGGCGTTGAGTAAGCCCACTCCCGACGATCCCGCCTCGGCTTTAAGAGCCTGCTTACAGGCCGTAGAAGAGTTTACCGCCCAGGCAGAACCCTCGGACGACCTGACCCTATTGGTCTTCCAGCCTGACCCTGTCCAGGAGCACCACTGGCAAATCCCCAATCGATTGCCCGAACTGCGGGGATTTCAGGAACGCCTGCGACAAACCCTGGGCGAGGCCGGATGCTCGCAGGAGGCCATTCACGACCTCGAACTGGCCACCGAGGAACTGCTGGCCAACACCATTTCCTATGGTTACGAGGAGGGCCAGCAGGCACTTATTGATGTGTCGATCTGGGCCGACCCCCAGCAAGTGAAGATTTTGCTCAGCGACACCGGCAAGGAGTTTGATCCACTACAGGCCGACGAGCGCCCCGACGACAAAGTAGGTGGTTGGGGAATTCCGTTGATCCATCACCTGATGGACGAGTTTCACTACCAGAGAGTCAACAATAGCAACCAGGTGAGCTTGCTGCGCCGCGAGAGGGACTCGTCGCAGTTGTGAGCGAAGCCAGCCTGGTTGAACCATAAAGGAGGCAAAATGAGTCTGGAAATTGAGCTACTCAAGAGCGATAGCGGCAAGTGCAAAATCGAGTTGAAAGGTCGACTGGATACCAACACCGCTGAGCAACTGGATGAAAAACTAGAGTCCATTGACGCCTCCCAATTTCCTGTGCAGATCCTGGACCTGCAAGAGTTGGAATACATCAGCAGCGCTGGCTTGCGCAGCCTGTTCCGTGCCAAGAAGGCGGTCAATAGCAGTGGCGGGCAATTTTTGGTGGTCCATCCCCAGCCTCAAGTGCAGAAAGTTTTTGACGTTGTCAAAGCGTTACCCAGTGAGGGGATCTTTGCCAGCCAGCAAGAGCTTGACCACTACCTGGACGGAGTCCAGCGAAGAGCCAAAGCCGAGTCCTAGCAAACGGGCCCTTCATCGAGAGGGTCGAGCAGCCATTCCGGCGGATTGTCAACCTCAATCGAGCTAAAGTCAACATCCCCGCTTCCCTCGACGTCTGCAGTCGGGAGGTCTCCCAAGTCGGGTAAACCGGGTACCGATTCCGACTGCAGCGTGCGCATCCGAATGAGTAGCTGCTCGACCTCGGCCAGATGATCTTGCTGCTCCACCCGAAGTTGCTCTTTCAGTTTTTGAATTTCCAGGCCATCCTGGTGGGCCCTGTGGTGGCCCTGGGTGGTCTCGCTCAAGAGTTCCTCGGTTTCCTGATGGAGTTCAGAAATCTCCTGATCTCGTTGGACCAACTGTCGCTGCAGGTCGGCAGCCAGGTTTTTCCCCTCGCTCAAAGCTTCAGACAAAGCCTGCTCAAGATCCTGCAAATGCTTTTCCAAAGTGGTGATCTGGCCCTCTCTTTGAGCCACTAACTGCGACAATCGTTGGATCTCCGCGCGCGCGACCGCCTCCCCTTGCTGTAACTCTTGCACCTGTTGCTGCAAGCTCTCCCGTTCGGGCGACGGCCTGGAAGGGGGGGGCAACTCGGTCTGGCCTTGCAAACGCAGGATGCGCTGGTCTTCTTGATGATAGCTGACCAGCAGTTCACGCTCGACCTTGAGCCAGCGAGCTTTCTCCGTTTCTGAACAGGAGCTCAGACGGAGGCGGACTAGAGCCAGCTTCTTCTCAATCTGCTGCTGGCGGTGGCGGCAGGTCTGGATAATCAAGTCCCGGCGCTGCCCGCCGGCCAAGGGCTCTCTGGAGCTGGCCACAGGCTACCAGTCCTGGTAACCGCGCACGACGAAGCAGATGCAGGCCTTCGCCGGGCTGTGGCTGAGATTGAACATGGGCAAACTCCCTGCCGAAGGATCGTTTAGAGAAATTACGACCCGCCTTGGTGATTTCCCCCAGTCGGCGAGTGCCTTCGGCGACCCCCTCCGGCAGAGGCACACACCAAGCCGATTATTCGGGAAGCTGCAATGTGTCCGACAGTTCAAATCGCACCGTCTTTGGATTGCCCCGCAAATCACGGCTCAAGGTCTGACGTTCCACTTCGATCCTCAGACCGATGCGATGGCTGCGGGTGACGCGAAACTTGCTCACTTTGCGGGCCAGAATTGAATTGCGCGTGGGATTATAAAAGTCTTCTAAAATCAACTTCTGAGTTGCCGTGTCCCACCGGACTTGCAACAGGATGTAGCTCGGGTTTCTGGGGTCAAAAGCCGGAGGCGATGCATCAAACACGTCTTCAGGACTGCAAAAAACCACATTGCCGGCGGTTTGACCGATGTCGGGGGCGTAGACGGCCGTTTGCTGAGAATTGGGAGGGGTCGCCATTTTCAAATAGGGGACCAACCGGCGCAAAGTTTCCCGAGTGCTTAGTTGCAATTCAAGTTGACTACTCCCACTCAGGGTGGCGGCACCGATTTGCAGAAAGAGCCTCAGTCCCAAGGCCATCAGGGCCAGGCCGATACCTGCCGCCACCAATACCTCGGCAATGCTAAATGCGCGCCGGGTCACGGAGCTCGATGGATAGAGGTCACGCGAATGCTCTCTTCTTTGCTTTTCTCATACCAATAGACGGTCACGTCGATCTGGTAAAGTTCGTTGCGGTAGTCGGAGGGACTGGAATTGACCCAACTCATCTGGATGTTTCTGCGAAAAAGGTCGTTGGCGTATATCTCAGCGCTGAAAGGAGGAGCGTTTAGAGCAACACGGGCGGCTGTCATGTCGTTGATAGGAGAATTCTTGGGCAAATTGTACAGCTTACTGAGGTCACTTAGCTGATTGGCAAAGTGCAACGCCTGAGTCGAACGGCCTGCACGCGACTCCATACGAGTGCTATAAATCACTGACCCCGCAATAGCCAGCAAACCTACCGCCATAACCCCCATGGCTAACAAGACTTCCAACAGCGAAAACCCGCGGCGACTCAAAGCGCGAACTCCCTCCAATAGCGAATCTCAATTTGCCCGTTGCTAGAAGCCGGAAAAAAGGGGGGAGGGAAAAAGCCCGAGTTAGGATCGGTCACCAGTCGGAACGTACCGGTTCCTGACGGGTGAGAAAATCCCGATAGCGGCACAAAGGTCACGCTATTGTAAGTCTGGGTGATCCAGTTGTTGGTGGATATAATGCTGCCGAAAACTTCCAGCCGGCCCACGCCCAGGGCAACATTGGCGGCCTGCTCGGCCAGAAACCGGTCTCGGGCGTACATAGCCGCGTATAGCCGAAGTGTCGTGCTGCTGGAGCGCGGCACCACGGAGGTGTTGTCCGTGATGCGAACCTGATCCCCGATCAGTCCCAGGTTGTCCCTCGTCGAAGTAGGTTTGGCCCCAGGCGTGGTGTCATCGCGCAACAAATTGCCGGTGATTTCGATATCTTTGCCGCTACTAAAGTCAGTAGCAATGGTGTTGTCTCCTTTCACCGTTCCATTCACAGCGGCAACATCGCCTGTAGCGTAAAACACACCCGTTCCCAATCCAGGCACCACCGACTGAGAGGCCCCCACTTGCACCAATCGAGTACCCACCGGCGCGAGTCCGACCGGAGTATCACTGACACGCGTCACTTTCGTCACGGTCGCGCCCTGGGTGATGGTGTAGACCGAGTTTCCTCCCGCGTCCAGGCTCAGTGCCAGCGAATCAACCACTCCATCCACAAAGATGCCGCCGGCAGGATTCACGGTGACGCCGACTGGCGGTGTTGGCGGGGCGGTTCCCCCCCAGGCTGCATTGGCAAAAGGCTGCGGACCGGCGGGTACTGCCATGGGCGAGACCCCAATTTGAAAACCTGGTTTACCCAACGAGTTCATTCGGTCATAGTTTGAGGCGCTGCTGGGACTGGCGTTGAGATAGGTGATCCCGTCTCCGCTTCCGCTCGACCCCGACGCTGTGACCATTCCCAGGAAGGAACGGTTGGCGGGAAAGGCCGAGCCAAAATAGGCGGGCGGTATGTCGAGCTTCAAAACACCGTTGGTGCGAAACGACCCGTCGACGGCAGTCTGATTGTCGCGCAGGATAAAACTGGTCCAGCCGGGAGGCGGGGTGACGTGCGTAAACGCAGCATACTTACTAAAGCTGGTGCCAGCCTGCAGCCAGCACACGATCTTGCGCTTGGGAATGCTATCCCATCGGGCCGTCGATTCAACTTTATACATACGAATGCCCACCTGAGGGTTGGGTGGGGTCTGCGAATCCGCGCTGATAAGCGCTTGCCAATTCCAACTGCCGATGGTTCCGCTGCGTGCCAGCGTGGGAGTTGAGAGCGGCTCAATGTTGTTCTTCAACTGGAACGAGATCCAGGCCATGCAGTCGCGCACTCCTGCGTCGGCAGCTTGAGTGGCCTCCACATCACGGCGTGCCACGCGCAGCGAGCTGGCTTCACTGGGGAGCAATTCGAGCAGAATGAGCGCAGCAGTGCCTGCCACAATCGTAAAAAACAGTGCCAGCAAAAGATATGAACCCCGTCGTCGGTTCAGCATAGAGTTATGTTTATCACAAATTTGACCGCACTGCCAACTTTGTCCGGGATTGTCCGGGAGCAGCATTGAACTCTCCATCGACTCCAATGGGCGCCCTAAGGGGAACCTTTAAGACATACTGCGAATCAGGGCTCATGCTTCGCACCGTTTTTTTCACCGCACTCGCTCTCTCCACATCGCTCGCCTGGGCGGCGCCTGACGGCAAGGCCCTCTACACAACCTGGTGCGCCGGCTGTCACGGGGTCAAGGGTTTGGGGGACGGTCCTGATGCCGCCTACTATGACTCTAAGCCCAGCAGTCTGGCTGCCCCCACCTACAAGCGAGGAACTACCGACAAAGCTGTCCTCAAAGTGATTACCAAGGGTCTGCCGGGCACGCCCATGGATGCCTTTGGCGACAAGCTCGACGAAGCTCAGCGAGGGGCTCTGGTGGACTATCTAAAAGTTCTCAGGGGCGAGAAGCCTTGAGAAACCGGTCCACCTGATCCACCGCCAGCATAGCCGAGCGCACCGCCCCTTCGGCGTGGCTGCTCTCCGTCCAGTCGCCTGCCAAAAACAGCCCCTGATGGGGAGTCCGGATGGCTTCCGAGCCTGCGTCCAACGGGGATCGGCCACGCGGCCAGTAGGTTACCGCAGCCGGATGATAGCTGTAAAAAACCACTTTCTTCACGTACTTCGAGAACCCCGGCCAGTAGGCGTCCATGCTCTCCAGCACTTCCTGCCGCTTGCGGTCCCGAGGAGCCATGTGGTAGGCCTCGGCTTCGGGTCCGTAGATCAGGAACGAGAAAACGATATCCGTACCTCGGGTATCCGTCGCGTGGGGACCGTAGATCACACCCAATTCACCCCCGCTCAGCACCGGGAAAGGGTCGGCCTCGGCCCACAGTTTCTCGGCCGCCCGGTCCAGTAGCATGTGAATAACCGTGTATTGACCCCGACCCAGGCGGCTCAGCGCCAGCAATTGCGGGTTGGTCAGGGGCGGCTCGCACTGAATCTGATGGAGCATGACCCATGGGACCGTCAGCACCACCGCCTCGGCTTCCACGGTTTGCAGGGTGGAGTTCCTCAGGTAGCGCACTTCTGCCGCCAATTTTCCATTCACCTGGCGACGCACTACATGGGTAACCTGTGCCCCCGTGATCTTAGGGCCCCTGATGGCTTCGGCCAGGCGAGCAATGATGACGTCGTTGCCGCCGGGCACATGGTAATTCTTCTCACCTCCAAACAGGAAGGTCCGGTATTCCAGGATGGCCGAGAGCGCACTGAAGCGCTCGGCCACGGTGGCAAGTTCGACTTCAATGGTCAAGCGCAAAGCCTGGGCAACCTTGGGCGCCAACTTGCGCGACTGAAGCCAGTCAGCATAGGACTGATCCTGGAGTTTTTTGATCCGTGGGGTCAGTCCCTTACTGGTCGCCTCCGTGTAGACACTTTCCATCTCCTGAAGGGCGGCCTCAAACTGCTTGCGTTCGGCTGGTGAAAATAGCTTGTCAAAGTAGGCCTGGCGGGAGTCTTCGGTGAAGGCGTAGAGCCGGTCATCGATGATCAAACTGGAGAAGGGATCATCGGTGGACTCAAGCTTCAGACCCAACTCCTGGACAATGCCCAACAACGGACTCTTCTCCCACAGTTCCTGCATCCCATACTCGGCGGTGAGGTCGTTGGGGTAGTGCGCGGTACCCACCCGGCCCCCCAGTCGGTCGCTACTCTCCAAAAGGCACACGGTGTAACCTTTCTGTTCCAGGCGCCAACAGGTGATCAGACCCGCCAATCCCCCGCCGACCACTACCACTCTTGGGCGAGGGGACTGAGCCCAGATCGAACCCGACAAAGTGAGCAGAACGAGAAGAATCAGGCGAAACATACCGATGCGAATTCTCGCGAGGCGGCCCTCGACCCTGCTCTTTCGGTCTGCTCACAGATTGGGCTGACGCAAGGCCACCGGTTGTGTGTCGGCCTGGTAACCGCCCTGGCCTTTGCCGATCAGACAAAATTGAGCCAGCAGGGCATACAGCAACATGGGAACGACTACGGCCGGGCCGGAGGCGGTGAGGATCTTGACCGGGCCATGGGGAGTGGTGGTCATGGGGTCAAGCAGGTAGATATAGAGCAAAATCCCCGATGCCACCGACACCAGCGCGGGCACATTGAAGCCTTTCCAAAACCAGTAATGGCCTTCGGGCGAATCCTCGAAAATCTGGGACACGTTCAGACGCTGGCGGCGCAGCCAGAAGTAATCGACCAGCAGGACGGCTGAAATCGGACCAAACATGGTGGCATTGTAGGTCAGGAAGGAGTTGCCTTTCTCATACAGGGCCGTCGGGAACGCCACATAAGCCAGCACCGGTAAAAAGCCCAACATGGTCAGTTTGGCCCAGGGCAAGGCCCGCAACCCGTATAGATGTCGCAGGGCCAGGGCGGCAGTGTACATCATCATGGCGCTGGCCGAGACATTGGCCACGGCCACCAGCAGCAGCGAGAGCACTCCGAACAACGGTCCCCCTACTTTGATCATCCAGATGGTAGGGTCGGATGAGCGAAACTGCAGCCCGGCCAGCAAACCCGTGCAGCAGACCACCCCCATCCCAAAGCCCATGGTGAGCACTTGAGGATAGAGACTGTTCCGTTGAGTGTCGGTATTGCGGGTCAAAAATCCGATACCCGGCCACCACGAGAAGCCGGCCCCCAATCCGTACTCGAACGAGACGATATAGTTGAGACGGGGGTCTTCCAGGGGGTTGAGTGGCACTAACTGGCAGATCTGGCTCCAACTGGCGGACTTAAAGATAGCATAGTAGAGAAAACACGTCACCACCAGCAGTCCGGGAAAGACCACGCTGTTGAACACATTGAGCACGTGGACTCCGCGGTTGATCACCCAGTAGCCCACCAGCAGGCCGGCCAGTACGCAGATTCGAATCAGGTTTTCCCCGCCGCCCATTCCCAATCCGTGAGCCACATTGGTGACGCCGGTCCCAAACATCACCAAAATCATGCCCGTCCAACCGATCTGGTTGATGATGTAAAATATCAGAATGAAACGGGCTCCACGCTGACCGAAACAAGACTTGGTGTAGTCGATCTGCTCCAGTCCGTAACGGTTACAGGCCAGCGCCGAAGCCGCCGCCGACACGATCACGCCAATGGTGCAACCGCAGATCAGGGTGATCAGGCCCTGAACCGCTCCTACCACGTTGGCCGAATAGCCTCCGATCAAAAAGCACCAGGCGGCTACGGCATAGGTAAAGCCGGTGGAAATGATGCCTCGGGTCGAATATTCTCGCTCACCCTTGAGCAGCGGCAGGCGACCGAAGAGAGCCTCTTCGCGGATGCGCTCCTCAATGCTGAGATGAGTCATGCGGCCAACCAGACCACCAGGATGGGTAGCACCACTCCGATCAGGCAAAAGCAAAGCCATTCCCCGGCTCCAATGCGCCCAAAGTCCTGGTCGGTATAGGCCGAGATCTCCGCGATCCGCTTCTCCAACTCCAGACGCAGGGCCGCCTCGAAGGCGGGATTACTCATAGCTCTTGCGCACTTCCATGTTCCGTTTAGCGTGCTCCGCAAAGTAAGGTTCTACGGGAACGCAGAGCTCGGCCGGCAGCACTCCGCGGCCTGTAATCAGGCCTTGGGCCAACATCTGAATCACAATCGAGGGTGGACAACCGGTATCCACATCGGTCCCCAATCCCCATTGGGGAATGCCCGTCACGTAAAGATCCACAGTCGCGGTCACAGGTCGGCCACCCTTGACCCCTTTCACCCGCGAACGGACCACCTCCACCTGGCTAGGCGGACGCGGATCGGCCGGGGGCCTGGGCAACCGACCCAATACCGCCAGCAAGACCTCCTGAGGCACCACCTGCTGACCTTTCACCGAGATGGGCTCTAGCGAATTGATACCGATGGCGCTGAGAAAACGCAGTTTATCGGTGAAATCCTTATCGAAGGCGATGGCAAAGGTGCATTCTTTCAAGCCTTTGGCGGCGTAACTGGTAGGCAGGGTGGCCACCTCGGAATGGATGGTAAAGGCCGGAACCTGAGTACCCACCGGGCCAGGGAAGCTTACCGCGCAGGCTCCGCTCATGGCCTCCACAAAAGTCATGCGGCCCTTATGAAAGACGGCCGCCGGTCGGCTGGCCTCCTCCAAGATTGTCTGAATCGAGTAGGAAGAGGCCAGTCCTCCGTCATCCTCCCCCACATTCAGATCGACTCCGGCCACCTGACAGTGGATCTCGTGCACTTCGTCCATTTCGTCGGCGGCCATGCGTGCCAGCAGGTTGGTGGTGCCCGGGGCCGCACCCATGCCGATTAAGGCGAGCAGTCCCTGGTCCAAAAATTGCTGATGCAAGGATAGTTGCTTCAAGGTCATATGAAACAGGCCACCCAGGTCGGTGTAGTGGCAGCCGGCCAAAAGAGCCGCCTGCATTACTTCTAGATTGAGCTGATACTGCACCGAGTTGATAACCGCAAAGGACCCCCTCATCATGGCGGCGGTGGCCTGGATGTCGCGCACATCGCACTGAACCGCCCGCACCCGAGGCGATTGGTAGCTGTCGGCCACCTGTTGGGCCGCCGCCAGGTTGTAGTCGGCCACCACGATATCAAAGGGGCTGGTTTCAAACAGGTCCTTCAGGGTGATGGCCCCCATGGCCCCTGCTCCGCCGAGCAAAACGACTTTTTGAGTGCTCATTGGCTGGGTAGCTCGCCCTGGCGAGTCTTGTTGGGGAACCAGTAGGATTTCTTCTCGGGCATGTAGTCGAGATGAACATGCTTGGTTTCGCGGAAAGCGTCCAGACCTTCCTCACCCAGTTCTCGACCCATCCCGCTTTTGCGCATGCCTCCAAAGGGAGCCGCGTCGTTGTCGGTAAGCGGGTCGTTGATCCAAAAGGTGCCCGCCTTGATCTCGTGCATGGCTTTCATGGCATAGGTCAGGTTGGTGGTATAGATATTGGCCCCCAATCCGTAGTCGGAGGCAGCCGCCAGGGCGATGGCCTGATCGGCATCCTCGACCGCCAAAATGGAGGCCACCGGGCCAAACAGTTCTTCGTTCACCGAGGGCAAAGTGGGGCCCACCTCGCTGAGCACCGTGGGGGCCCAAAAGTAGCCTGGCCCGACATCGAGACGCTTGCCACCGCAGAGCAATTTAGCGCCGGCGGCCAGCGTTCGTTCCACCTGATTTTGCACCCGATCCAGAGCCTTCTGCGAAATCAGTGGACCCACATCCGTGTCCGCATTCATGCCGTTACCCACCACCAGCGACCGGGTGTGGGCCACAAATTTCTCAATAAACTCATCGGCGATGCTTTTGACCACGTAAATCCGCTTGGCCGAGGTGCATACCTGTCCGGCATTGAGAAAACGGGCCCAGGCCGAACCGTGTACTGCCACATCGATGTCGGCATCCTCAAAAACGATCAGCGGATCGATACCGCCCAGCTCCAAATTGACGCGCTTGAGTTGCTGAGCCGCTTTTACGGCAATCTGAGTGCCCACGGCCGTCGATCCGGTGAAGGCCACACAGGCCACCTTGGGATGCTCCACCAGAGCCTCCCCTACCCCGGCCCCGGTTCCCAACACCACGTTGATGACTCCCTTGGGTAACAGGGCAAAAACCTTCTCACACAGGCGCAAGGTGGCCAGCGGAGTCAGTTCGGAGGGCTTGATCACCACCGTGTTGCCGGCCGCCAGGGCCGGCGCAATCTTCCAGCACATCAACAGCAGCGGATAGTTAAACGGCACAATAGCGGCCACCACGCCCAACGGTTCTTTGATGGTAAAGTTGAGCTGGTGCTCGGCCACCGGAGGGACCGAATTGCCGTATGAATTGCGACCGATCTCGGCGTAATAGTCGAAACAGGCGGCGCACCACTCCACCTCGTCCATGTTTTCAATGCGCGGCTTACCGCCCTCGCGAGTGAGCAGGCGCGAGAGTTCCTTCACGTCGTCGCGCATGGCTCTGGCGATTTCGTGCATCAAAAGGGCCTTTTCAATACCTGGCACACGCCGCCAATGAGCAAAAGCTGCCGAGGCCGCATCGACAGTGGCGTTGGCATCGGAGGCGGTGCCCTCCACCACTTCAGCGACCACCTCCAGGGTGGCCGGGTCCTGGATCTGGCGCATTCCGCCTCCCTGTGACGGGGTCCATTCTCCGTTGATCCAATGCAAAGTCATGACTCCTCCTCGGGTGGCAACTTGTGTTGGTAAAAAGCTGTGGGGCTTTCGGCCGCCACCCGGCCCGACCCTGCGCTTCCAAACAGGCCTTTGCGCCAGCCATACACCATGGCTGGTTGCCAGCTCAACCAGGCCAGCCCGGCGGCCAGCTGCTCCAGCTCCCAGTCCAGGTGGGCTGCAATGCCGAGTCCAATGCGCAAAAACACGGCCGAGAAGGCCAGGGCATAATGGAAGCGCACCCAACTCAGATGCAGCCTCCAGCGCTTCTGGCGAGCCGCCCAGAAAGCGTGCCAGCTAGCCCAGGCCCAGACGGCACTGAGACAGCAAAAACTGGCCGAAGCCCCCGGTCCACCCTCGGCCCGGAAACTCAAGGGAAGGCCGGTCAGGATAGCCACGATGGCGCAGCCCAGGTAGATTTTGCCCAGCCTTGCGTGCCAGCCGCGCGGCAACGGAAACTGCCAGCGGGCCAGCAACAATGGCCCCAGGCTAAGGAGCAGGCAGGCGCTCCAGGCATGGCCAACTACCCAAGGCCATTCCAGTGCATATTTGGGCCCGAAGGGAGGGGAAAAGGCGCCCGGTCCCTGGCAAACCAGCCTCAGGGAGTTGAAGCTCAAGTCCCAAGCCTGCCAGGCGGCATAACCAAAACCGATAGCCAGTATCCAGCGCCGCATCCAGAAGAGTTCCCTTGGGAGAACCACAAACCTGGAGGCAGACACTTTTTTCCCGGCAGGCTGACCGTGTCGGGGGAGGTACCGAAAGGATGCGGAAGGACCCTCCATGGATTTGCAGAGCGTCGTTCAGGTTCTGATGACCGAGAGCAAAGCGGTAGAAGACGACGAGTTGACGGCCCTGGCCGCGCAACGCCGAGAGCGCGCCAAAGCCCTGGTGGCTGAAGAACCGTGCCTGAATGCCTTTATCCTGCTCTGCCTGGCGGCCCGCTTCGGGGCCCCAGAGGTTCATATCGATTGCGCCGATCGTCGTCTCAATTTGCGCTTCGCCAACGCCAAAATCCCCGCCGACTTTCTGGCCAGCGAAGAGTTGCTGGGCTGGTGGTGGTGTCTGATTTCGGGCGACTGCAAGGCCTGGATGGCGGTCATGCGCGAGGGAACGGTGGAGTTGCTGGGCTGGGATGGCTCCAAAGTAGTGCGCAACTCAGGTCCGGCACCCGAAGGTGTCGGCAGCGCACTCGAATTTCAAGCCTCTCTGGCTGCTCTCACCTCGCCCGTCTTTGACGCCATGGCCGACAAGAAAATCCTGGACCAGGTTCGCGAAGGGTTTGTCGAGCGAGCTCGTCTCTATCCGCTACCTCTCTATTTCAACGGCGTTCTCTGGGAATGGCCGCTCGACATCAAGTTGGAAAGAATCTGCTCCTTCACAAGTTACAATCTGGCAGCCCGCGAGGATGGCGACGTCGGCTTTGCGGTGGCCCACCCCTGGGCCCACGGCTGCCGCTACTGGATGACCCGCGCTGGTGGAGTCATCGACATGGTATCCAAGGGAGCGACCGACACCCAGACCGCCTCGGGCAACATCTGCTACATTCCGGTATTGAAGGACGCATTTAACGTGCAACGGCGCCTGAATTTCATGCGCAAACGCGATGAGTCGTGCATCGAATTAAGCCCCGTGCGCAGCATGTGGGGAAAATCCAGCTACCTGATGGGCCACGAACAGTATCTGTTGGCCCCCCGCACCGTGGTTTTTGGCCAGATGCCCACGGTCCGCCTGCAAATGCGACCGCTGCGCGCCCGTCAGTTGTTGCTGCAAACCGACCAGGTCCACGAGGCCAGCGTCATTGTGCCGGTCAAAGACGGCATGACCTTGGACCCAATATTCATCACCAGCAAGCCCGGCGGGCTCCACGCCATGGCCGTCTGCCCCGACGAACTGGTGACAACCCGTCAGGGCCGCCGCGTGGCCGACAAAGAAGCCGCTACCCGCTGGGCTCGCGGCCTGGTGGAGCAATGCCAGGTCCTGCAAAAACCCCTCTTTGAGTAATTCCAACGGTCTATCGTCGCTGGTCTTGGTATGCAGTAATGTCAGCAGGCCGGAATGGTCACCCCATCCGCCCCCGTATCCACAACAAAATGCAAAGCCATGGATCCATTGATTGTAACAGTCTCGGCCGCCAGCGGAGCGACAAACGACCATGGTTAAGACGTTTTACGGATGCGCAATCGATGATTTTTAGCCTGCCCCGCGGACCGATGAGCATGACGGTTCCTGCTTGGGGCTTCAGGCGCCGCACAGGGCATCGTCGGCGTAACGGACCATTTCCGCCCGGCCGGCAAGTTTTGTCTTGACAACTTTCTCGAACCAGGAGGTTGTCGTAAAAGTAACATCAACATCGCCTGTCGCAAGTAGGTTCTTCTCGCTGAAAGTTGACCGCGGTTCATGTTGAACCCGCCCTCCTTCAGTGCCGCTAAGGCATCTCGTTGCGCCCCCTTGAAGCCCCGCTTCTTCACTGAAGAATGATATCCACATTTGGATACAAAGCAAGTCTGGTGCACAATGACCGTTAGAGTCCAATGATACTCACCTTTCCCGTGAAGCCCCGCTGGTGGCCAGGGAGTTGGAGCGACAAGGCAAAACTTGAGAAATCTGCTCACGCCAAAAAGAGTCTAAACGCAGTGCCTCCTTCACCCATAACTCGATGTCGAGGGCGGCTTCCACAGGCCCGATGCAGGAATCGCCACCGGGCTAACGCAACCGAAAGCGATGGTTGTCTCCGTTTCAGTGATGGGCGCAGGGGTAGTCGTGGTCACCATCTGGGTGGTCCGTCGAGTGCGCGGACGCAAGCGGGTCCAGGCCAACAGCGACGCTCCCCCTTCGGCCATCACCAAGGCCGAGCAGCAAGCCGCCGCCGCCACCAACATCATGCCGCTAGAGCCCATTCTTCTGGGGCCCTACGAGCTGAAAAGAATGCTGGGTCGCGGAGCTATGGCCACCGTCTATCAGGCGCGCGATACCCGCGATGATCGCATCCTGGCCATCAAGGTGGTCAGCCAGGAGCACCGCCAAAACAGAGATTTCCGACGCCGCTTTCAACGCGAAGTAGAACTCTCCCAGCCCCTGCGACATCCCAATCTGGTGGCAGTCTATGAGGCCGTGAAACTGGAAGAAGATCTCTTCATGACCATGGAATGGGTGGACGGTGTCATGCTGGAAGACCTGCTGGCCAACGGACCACTCCCCCTGGAGAGCTTCCCCGCGCTGGCCGTTCAGATGCTGGCCGGTCTGCACTTTGCGCACAAACGCCACCTCTTTCACCGCGACATCAAACCGGCCAACATCATGGTCAACCAGGCCGGGGAGGCGAAGATCCTTGACTTTGGGCTGGCCATCGAAGAAGGCCAGGCACGATTCACCAACATGGGATTCTCCATGGGCACGCCCTCCCACATGGCGCCGGAAATGTTGACCAAGGGGATCAGCAATGCCCACACCGATCAGTACGCGCTGGGCGTCACCTTTTATCAGATGCTCACCGGACGCTGCCCTTTTCAGGCCAGCAATCCGATGGAGTTAGGACTGATGCATGTGCAGGCGACGCCTCCCCCACCCATCACTCTAAGGTCGGAAATCCCTATCACCTGGCAACAGATCATTCTCAAGATGCTGGCCAAAACTCCTGACCAGCGCTACAACGACCTGGCCCAGATCCAGACTTTGATCACTCAGTCGAGCTAATAACGACAGTCCATCAAAGCGATCAGGCGCGGGTCGCTGCGCAAAGGGACCAGCGATGACCCCAGCAGCGATGATTCGTTCATGATTTTGTAGAGTTGACGGCGAACTCGACCGGCTTCCGCCTCCGAAGGTAGCGAGCGCGCTTTTTCCAGGTCGGACAGCCTGTGGGTCTTAAGATTCATGAGTCTGGCCAGACGCACCTGACTGATCTGCAGGCGCTCCCGGCAGCGGGACAATTCTTGGGCTAACGAAGTGTGACTATCCATTTTTGTATGTCTCTCTTTCTGGTTCCTCAAAACCAGAGTAGCCAGCCCGTTACTTCCAAAGTACTACGGCAGGCATCCCTTCGTTACCAAACCATGTCATGGAATGTACCATTCTTGAACGGGGCCGGGCATACGCGGGCTCCCGGACGCGCTGGCGGGGCGGCTACTGAGGGTCAGCGAGAGCGGGAAGTTAGAGCCGGCCTGAGGAAAGGTCTCCATGGTGACTGGCAACTGGGTGCCGGCAGCCACGACCCATCTCTTCAAGAGCCGCGGTTCGGCTTTGAGCAGTTCGGTCTCGATGCAATCACCGTCCAACCACAGGCAGGCTCGGGCCGGGCCGCCTCGGGCCGACATCTCCATGCGCACTTCCTGATCCTGGTTGGTGGCATTGTCCAACAGCCAGCGATAGCGATATACCGCCCCAAAGTTACCCGGGCTGGGAGTCCCGCCGGCCACTTCCTTCAAATAAGGCTGACCGCCGATATCTTCAAACAGGTAAGCGGGTCCAATCTGGTAGGTCAACTCGCGCAAGATCTCGCCGGCAAAAACGCCGCGAGAGGTGCGAGCGGAGACGTCCAGGGGCTGCATGGTTAGAGCCTCAAAATGATCCGGTGTGCGCACCAACACCCTCAGCAGTGCGCCAACCGGCCGTGGCTCCAGAGAGCGAATGCCGAGCATGGCGCTCACCGTTTGGCCAGGCTTGAGCCAGGCTCGCTCCACCAGATGGCGTCGACCGGCACCTACCGAAGTGACGTAGCCGCTGGGCCGGTCGCCACTGAGGTCGCGAAAATAACGGAAAGCGGCCAGATGGCCGGCAAAGATCTCGTCGCCAGAGGGTCCGGCCAGATAGCTGCTGATGGCGTAGCGCTGGTCGGTTTGGGCCGGTTGGACAATCTCGACTTCCAGCCAGCGGGCCGGTTGGCCGGGAAGGTTGCGATGATGAACCATCACCCGCCACTGGCGCTGGGGCGGCAACGGCGCCTCCAACAAGACTTGATCGGTCTCGATTTTCTCGGGCCAGTTGGAGAGAATCAGCCCGTCGGCCTTGCGCGCCGGCACAACTTCCTCTTTGACCTGAAACTTGGGGCTGCCCTCAAAGGCGATTAAGTCAACGCCTCGTGCCAGCAGAGTGGCCCCTTGCTCTTTGAGTTCAGCGCTGGGATGGAGAAAGTCGCGGGCCCAGTGAATCAAGGCCTGAGCCGGCGGATAGCCTCCAAAGACGGTCAACGAGGCCTGGGCCGGCACCTTTAAAGCGCGCTCGCGAACCAGCACCTCCCAGTGAACTTTGCCCCAGTCGAAACTCAGGACACCCGGAGTCAGGCCGGTCACAAACCAGCTATCGCCTTTCTTTTCCCACTTGCAGATACCGCCCTGTGCCTCTGCGGGCAAGGGCAGGGCGGGAGCCTCCGTAAAACGCAAGCTCTCCTGATAAGCAATTAAAAATCGCTTGCTGGTGACCACCGGGGCGGGTGCCAATTGTGGAGTAGGCTGAGGTTCGGGCTGAGCCCAGCCCGCCAGCGCCAAACTAAGCCACAATCCCAGAACTCTCAAGGGGTGAAGGTCACTTGAGCAAGACTTCCTGAATAAAGCGCACCGTGGCGTAGAACTGGAAGTCGGCATTTTTCTTTTTGCCGAAGCCGTGACCCTCATCCTTGGCCATCAAATACCAGCAGGTGCCGCCTTTTTTGCGCAAGGCGGCCACCATCTGCTCGGCCTCGTTGAGGGGCACGCGCGGATCGTTCTTGCCCTGCACGATGAACATGGGCTTGCTGATCTTTTGCACATTGTTGGTCGGCGAGATGGCCTGCAATATCTCTCGCATCTTGGGGTCGCGCTCATCGCCATACTCGACACGCCTCAAGTCGCGACGATAACCTTCGGTCTTTTCCAGAAAAGTGACGAAGTTGGAGATGCCCACCACGTCCAGACCACCGCGCAGACGGTCGTTAAAGTGGGTCATACTGGCCAGGGTCATATAACCGCCGTAAGAGCCCCCCATGACCATCACCCGGCTGGCGTCCAGGTTGGGCTGGGTGCCGATCCAATCGAGCAAGGCGCCGATGTCTTTGACGCTATCTTCGCGCTTCTCCCAATTGTCGGCAGCCAGGTAGGTTTTGCCAAATCCCGCTGACCCACGCACGTTAGGAAAAATGATGGCCACGCCCAGTTCGTTGAGCAGGTAGTTATTGCGCCCCAGATAGCCAGGCTGAAACTGCGATTCGGGACCGCCGTGGATATTGAGAATCACCGGGCGCGGACCGGAGAACTTGGCCGGGGGAAGGTAGAGGAAACCATAGATCTCGCGACCGTCAAAGCTTTTCCACTTGATCGACTGCGGCTTGGAAAATGCGGTTGGGTCCAGACCTCCGGTTTCGCTCTCGGTCCAACGGGTCAACTTGCCCGTCTTGACGTCGACCGAAAAGGCGTCCGAGGATGACTGGGCCGAACTCAGCGTGAAGGCCAGATCGCGGTTGTTGGAATGGAAGCTAAGCCCGCCCACGGTGCCCTCGGGGATGGCCGCCAGCTTGATGGGCTTGCCGCTGGGAAACTGACACACAGCCAGTCGCTCCACGCCCGCCTCGTTGACCACGTAGGCCAGCACTTTGCCGTCGTCCGACAGGGTGAAGGCGCTGACATCCCAGTTTAACTTGGGAGATATCACTTCGCTTTTGCCGCTGGCCAGATCCATCTTGAAGAGCCGAGAAAACTCGTTGTCCTTGTCGCTGGTGTAGAGAATGCTGCGCCCATCGGGGGTGTAAGTTGCCCCCGAATAGCTGACCTTTTCCTTCTCGACCGGGGACAGCTGCTTCTTCTGTCCGGTGGCCGGGTCGAGCCACCAGATCTGACTTTCATTGGCAGAAATGTAGTTGTGCAACAACAGGCCCTTTTCGTCCGGGGCAATGTCGGTCACGGACCAGCCGCCCCCATCGACGGCCAGAAGCAGCTTCTCGCTGCCGGCATCGCTGGGGTTCATCCAGTAGATGTCGGTGTCCTTACCGGTCCGCCTGGTGGATTCGTAGGCCAGTTTGCCCCCCGAACGACTGAAAATGCCCCCGGTGTTGCGCGACTTGCCGTCGGTGAGCAGACTCACCTTGCCGGTGCCGGCGGCTTTCCAATAGAGTTGGAAGAATTCGTTGCCGCCGATGTCTTTGCTGAAGATAAAACCATCACCGCGGCCGGGCCGCCAGTTAGCGCTGGCCACTCGTTCGGGGAAAAAGGTCAACTGGGTGCGGGCGCCGCCCGGCATCTTGACCTGATGAATCTGAGGAACATCCCCAAAACGGGTCTGAATCAGCATCTCGCGGCGAGCCGGGTGCCAACTCAAGAAGGCCGCTCCTCGACTCTCGGTATACAGTCCGATCTCTTCCACCAGACTTTTGGAGATGGGCGGGACCCCCTCCACCACCAGATTCTCGTTGGGAACCACGGTATCTTGGGCGAAAGCGCTGCCCCAGAGCAGCCCCCAGGTGATCATTGCGCAGGCGAGTCGTTTATTCATGCCCGCCAGGTTTGTCGCGAGCAGTCCCAATTCCTACGGCTGGGCTTGGGGTGTGACCTCAATGGTCAACTTCTCCTGCAGAGTGGGAATTTCCACCCGAATCTCGAGGGGACGGCCCTGCTGTTGTTGCAGCTTGGAGAGCATGGGACCGGCCTGGGCGGCAAACATCTCCAGCAGGGTAGAGAACACCTTTTGGGCGGATTCGTCCGCGATGGCCGGCCGGGACAAGGTCTGGTCGCCCACCTGGAATTCGTTCTCGGACATCCGAAAACTGGGCGTCAGCTCCTGCACCTTGGTCTGCCCATTCTCCTGATACTCCCGGACGATGCGGGTCTTCACCCCCAGCGAGGGATCGGCGGCGGCCAGGCCGCCCAACAGTAAGGCGATAGCGATGATTCTCATCGTCAGCAGTTTCTGGGTGACCCCGACAGTTCCTATGCAGCAACCGGTTCCTGAAAGGAGCCACAAGGCTGGGCCAGAACCACCACCGATGGATTTTATCGACAGCTTTTCAAGCCTTCACGAGGTGCCGCTGGCTTCTCTCGTCACCGACTTTTACCACTGCCTCAACGATTTTGTCGCCGGCAAAAACAATAAGTTTCTGAAACTGTGGCACGAGGGTCCGGAATCGGTGCTCTATTTCAACCTGGACGAGCGCGAGCGAGGGGGAGAGAATATTCGCCGCTGCTTCCAGGAGATTCAAGGGGTGTTGCTGCGGGCTCCCGTCAGGGTTAGCGTGACGCCGCTGCAACTGGTCTTTTATCAATCCCAAGATCTCGCCTATGCCGTGATTATGGAGAAGTCTCAGGCCCAATCTCCTTCGCGACCGGTGCTGGACGAGCACCGCAGCACCATCGTTTGGAGACTGTTTAAGAAGAGTTGGAAGGTTGTTCACTATCACGCCGACACCTACACTCGCCGTCACGAGGCCCTCTCCGAACTTCTGCGCAGCTACCATCGACAGGGGTAGTCGCCTTGGGGGGTCCGGGCGAGGCGATGGAGAATTCCCAACTCATGGAAGAGCTCAATCCCGGTGCCCGTTTTTCCTGGAGAGATCTACTGCGCCCCGGCTGCATCGTTGGCCTTTTGGGGGTGGCCGTAATGGTCGTGGCCGTCTTGAAGGTGGCCTGGAGCAATCACAACGTGGACCTGGCCGCCAACCCGGAATTGGCAGCCTCGGGCGGTACCGTAAAAATGATGGTCTGGTTGGTGGTGGGCATCGGTATGTCCATCTTTGGGGCCTTGCTTAGCTACGTGGACTACAGTCGCCGCTAAGGGCCCGTCGCGGAATAAGTTGGGCATTCCGGCCTCGGAGGCGCCCCTCCAGCAAGGAGCGTTGAGGGCGAATATCGGGCCATATTTAACCGAGGCGCGACGCGGCTGGTGGGGATGGAGGGGAATGCTGATCACGCCAGGCATAATGGCATCCGTGAGTTGGGCGGCGATTTCCAGGCTGCCCACCTCGGAGGTGACCCTGGCCAACTCCCCTGAAGTCAGTCCAAGTCGGGCCGCATCGTCGGGATGTATCATCATGGTGCACACCGGCGGGCCTTTGACCAGCAAGTCCAGGTTGTGCATCCAGGAATTGTTGGAGCGCAGATCGCGACGTCCAATCAGCACCATGCCGCTCTTTCCGGGCAGCGGCTTCAGTCGGGCCGCGTCCTCCAGCAGCTCGGCGGGCGCCAGTTGAATATTTCCAGCAAGTCCATCTGGGCCACTGAGGCAGGGCTGCCGGCGACAATCCCCGCCAGCCGCAGCACGATTTCCCACTCGTCCAACGGGTCCGGCTGCAAGGGAAATACCCGATCGGAGAAGCGGGCCTGATTGCGGATCGCCAGTTGAGCAAAGGCCAGGTCGTAATGATAACGCTGCAAATGGCCCGGAGGAGGCAAAATGACCTGGGCAAAGCGGGTCGTCTCGTTGAGATAGCTATCCACACTGACCATGAAGTCCAGGCTGGTGAGGGCCTCCACCATTCGATCCGACTGAGGCACGCTGAGGGCCGGATTGCCGGCCACGGTGATCTTGAGACCACAGGTCGCTTCGCATAAAGGGCAGATGGCGCAGTGTTCAGGCATTTAACGAGGTTGGCGCTATCCGCCCGAATTCCTAGGAAATAGGTCTCCCATGGCGAAGTGGGCAACTTATGGGGGCCGATTACTACCGACACTCGGGCAAATTCTCCACGGCAGGCGTGGTCAAAACGCTGGCCTTGGGCTCACTGGCCGCCTCCGTTTTTGGGGCCATCTACGCCTACGCCATCCTCTACATCCCTTTGGCGGGCACGGTCAGCTTTCTGCTCTCCGGCGGTTACGGCATCGTCACCGGTTTCTGCGCCGGACTCCTCCTTAAATCGGGCCTGATCCGCAACCGAAAAATCGGCTGGTTCTGCCTGCTCTTTTGCCAACTGGTCGGCTACTACGTGACCTGGGCGGTTTGGATCCACGCCATGGTTGCGCGGGCCGGGGGAGAGCTGGGACTGGGCATCCTTTTTTTCCCCCCCGTGCTGGTCCAGGCCATTCTCAAGGTCAACGAGGTTGGGGCCTGGTCCATTGGCAGTGGAGGCGAACCGGTAACTGGGGCGCTGCTCTGGCTATTCTGGCTGGGTGAAGTCGTGATCATTTTTGGGGCTTGCCTGGTCAGCATTTCCCAACTGGACGAGCCCTTTTGCGAGTCCTGCGGGGTCTGGTGCCAGGAGCACAAGGGCGTGGCCGCGCTCCATCCCATGGCCCCGCAAGATCTTCGACAGGTGCTGGAGCAGCGCCAATATGAATATCTCGATCTGGCTCAAGAACCATCGGAAATGCCGCTCCACGTCCGACTGGACCTGCACCAATGTCCCCAATGCCAGGAGACCTGCAGCGTCAGCGGGCGGCTGGTGACCACCACCCTGAAAGACGGCAACATCACGACTCAGAGCGAAAAGGCGGTCAATCAATTGCTGATCAGTCGCGACGAAGCCACCGCCTTGCGCAACCTTCATTTGTTGGAAAAGGCTCAAGAAGAGAGCCCACTCGAAGAATAGTGTACCGGGCTCGATTTGGACGGGACCATCTTAGACACGGAAAGACACAACCTGTTGGCCTGGCAGGAAGCTGCCATTCAAGTCGGCGTCTCGATCACTGGAGAGTTCTACCGGACTCTGATCGGTCTGACCAAGAGTGACAGCGACGTCCTCTTTCGTCGCCATTTCGGCGAAGATAGCCCCGTCGACCATTGGCGTGGGCTGCGCAGAGCGGCCTTTTACCGGCTCTGGGAGTCGAGCCCGCCGCAGAGCCGGCATGGACGTGGCCTTCGTGCCTGCCATGGTGGAAGCCGACGAAAACGTGCGTCAGGCCAGCCTGGCGGTAGTGCCAAGTCTGACCGACGTCATTGGCCTTATGGGCGCCTAGCTGGCGCCGGAGAAAACGGCCATCAATAGCCCGAATGGCATGGTGGCGCCGGCCACTCCCATGGCCACGTTGGCCGCGGTGGTTCCTCCAGCCGAGGCGCCCACAATGGCTCCACCGACCAGTCCCAGCAAGGCGCCGGTCTTGATGCGCTCGCCAGGCAGGGTGGCGGCCAGCGAAGCGCCAGCCGAGGCGCCTACCACGGCCCCGACGATACCGCTGAGGGCCGGCCCGACGTAAGGGATAGAGTGGGCCACGCTGCCACCATAGCCGATGCCGCCGCAGACGGCTGCGACTGCGCCGATCTTCAAATTATTCATGATCTCCCGGCTGCCCACTTTGTCTTCCGGCTCCTGAGGGGGATCGTTCTTAGGCGGTTGGGGGGGCTGGTTGCGCACCAGCGGTCGGGAAAAATTTTGAGGAAGGGTCGAGATTTGCATAGATCGCTCCTGGATGTGGGGTATCTTGTATTTGTATATCCAGGACCATACCAGCTTTAAGGTCAGGCAAAGGTTAACAGGCTATTGCTGTTTCTTCATTTCTTGGGGCGAGTCAGCAGAAACACCAGCAGTCCGCCGCCCAGGGCGCCCGCCACCAGGCCGGCGATGGCGTAGGTCTTGGTGGCATTCTGAAACTGCTCCACAATCGGATTCTTGTAGAAGTTGGCCCCAATGTGCAGGGTCAGGATGCGCCACTTACCATGGTCTTTGACCACGGTTGCAGTCCAACGTGTCTTCATCTCCAGACGACGCCCATCGGTGAGGTCGTAGTCTTCGGTACCTGCCCCCCGAACCACCCCAAAGCGAGACGGTCCGGTTCCGTAGAACTCGGTCAAATCATCGGCCGTCAACTTCATGTTGAGGCTCTTCACGTATTTGCCGGGCCCAATCCAATCCTTAAAGTAGGGGTCGAGACCCTCCGGCTTGGTGACCACATCCTGATTGATCATGGTGACGCGCAGATTTTGATGAAAGTAAGGCAATAAGTCGGTGTATTTCTGTGAATTCATGGCCTGCTCCACCCCATGAAGCAAAGCCCGCAACTCCTCGTGATCGGCGTGGTCCTTCTCTTCAGCGCCCACCCCCGCGCCCAATGCTAACGCTAAAATCACCAGCAGTAAACAACGCTTCATCATCTTGCCCTCCATCTTCGAGAGGCCGGGATTCCCCAAGGGAGTGCTCAGATCATCTTCTGGAAATCGAAGCAGCCAGACTTTCCGGCTCATTTGACAGTCCTGGATCTATGCGATAGCATCTGATGCATGAGAACCACGCTGGATATCGCCGACGACGTCCTGTTCGCCGCCAAAGAACTGGCCCGTAAGGAGAGGAAGACGGCCGGCCAGGTACTTTCCGAACTAGCCAGGCGCGGACTCCAGAATGGCCCTCCAGACAGCCGGGAGGATGACGGGGATGAGTTTTTTGGATTTCGGCCTCTTCCGCAACGGGGCGTAATCGTGACCAATGAGTTGATCGATCGGTTACTCGACGAGGATGGTGGCTGCTAGAATTGCGCGCTCTCCTGGATGTCAATGTGCTGCTGGCTCTTTTGGACCGGGCCCATGTGCACCATCGGCGAGCCAGGAATTGGTTCATGGAACAAGCACCTGCAGGCTGGGCATCGTGTCCCATTACCCAGAATGGCTTTGTCCGTGTCATCAGCCAACCCAAGTATCCCAAATCGATCACTACGGGCCAGGCTATCGACCTGCTCCAATCCACTACTGCCAATCCCCTTCACGAATTTTGGCAGGCCAACCTCACATTGCTCGACGAGTCCAAACTGGACAGGGATCATGTTCACGGCCCTGGCCAACTGACAGACCTGTATCTGCTGCTGCTGGCGGTATCCAGAAACGGATGTCTGGCCACTTTCGATCAGGCCATACCACGGACGGCCGTGCGCGGAGCAGAATCGCGCCATCTGGTAGTGATCTAGGGAAAGGGCACCTGAATCTGGGGAATGGTCCAGAGGGGCGAAACCGTAGGAGCATCAATGCGCCCCCCCAGGCGCACTCCGCGCAACCGGATGGCCGACAAGAATTGACGGATCGGCAAAACGGCCTTGAGCCCGGCAGGTACATCAGCCAGTTGACCCACCTCCAATGGCTGCTGCAAGATCAATTCGCCCTGCAAGTCCGGATCGGCCCGCATGTGCAACTGACCCTCCCCAAGGGCCACGCCGCGGTAAGTCATCTGCTCGGTCCGCCCCTCGAAAGTGAGGTTTAGCTGCTGATTTTGAGCCGCCAACGTGTAGTCTCCGCTGAGCCTCGTGAACAGGTCGGGGGGAGGCGGACCCCCGCCCAACATGGTCAGATCGGCCAGGCTTTGTCCGGCCAGCTTACCGGCCAGTTCCAAACGACTGGTGGCCGGCCACATCCGCCCGGTACTGATAAGCGGAGGCTGCACACCCACTTCAACCCGGGACAGCGGCCAGCTCTCGGCCTCACTGTTGCCTTCGATGGTCAGGTCGGGAAAGGCGCGCTGCCGCCATTGTCCCTTGCGCAGTTTGAAAGTGCCCTGATGCTTCTTCCAATCGGAGTCAATTGTAAAGCTCAGCTGGCCCTCCAACTCGGGATAGCGCTGCTGAAGCAACCCCACCTTGGCCGCATCAAAGTCCTGACCGCTCACGTGCAGGCGCTCTTTCATCTCCAATTGGAGGCGGCCCTGGCCCAGCTTTTGTCCGGAGACGGCCAGATTGCGCAACTCGCCGTTGAAGGCAAGGCCCGGGCCACAGGTGAGGTTACCAAAAGCCTGCCCCTGGAAGGGCAACTTGCCCAGCGAAATCGACTGCCCCTCCAGCTGAGCGCTCAACCGCGGAGTGAGGCCCAACGTGCCATGCAACTTGAGAGGCGGAGTGACTTGCCAGACAATCTCCGCGTCTTTTAACTCCAGGCCGCGCCAGCGACCGCTGAGACGGAGAGGAGCCAGGGCTACTTCCTGATAGGTCGAATTGGCCAGGCTGGCCGTAACTTGCGGGTCCCCTTTACCCACCTGAAGCAGGCCCAACTGCAACTGCCCCTCCAGGCCCGACACCTTCTCTTGCAATGGCTGCAGTTGGCTCAAGCCGATCGGCCCCAAAGAAGCGCGGCTCTGCTCCCCTTGGTGCTGGGCGCTGAAGGGCAGGCTGCCCAACGAATGGTTGAGAATCTTGAGGTCCTGCAACTGTCCCTTGAGGTCCAGCTTGGGCGACTTCCAGAGTCCCCGCGCCTGCCAGTCTGCCACCAACCAGCCACTGCTGCCCGGGAGCACGCCCGGCAAATTGGCGATCGACAATTTGTCGAGGCGACCGCTGAAATCCAGGCTCTTCTTGGCCACATTCAGCGAGCCATGCAGAGTGGCCGGGCCTAACCGGCCTTGAATCGAGGTGGGTCGCTGCCCGGTCCACTCCAGTTGAGCTTTGATTGGGCCCAAACCTGGCAAGGCCAGGGCCGAACACGACAGGCTTGCCAGAGCCGGTTTCCCCAGTGGTTTTCTCAGGCTGACACGCCAATCTCCCAGGCCTCGCGACGCCACTTTGAGGTTTTGCAAGTCACCGGTCCACTTTAGCTCGGAATAGCCGGCGGAAAAATTCCCTGTGGCTGTCCCCTCCAGGCCAGCGATTTTTACGCCCAGATTTGACAGCAAGCCCGCCAACGATTGGGACTTGAGTTGACCGCCCAGCTTAAACGACTTGGGCTGCCATCCTCCGTTGACGGTAAGGGGCAGCTTAAAGGCCGGCCCGACCAACTGCAGTTGGTCTGATTTCCAACCTTGAGCACTGCCCAGTAAGGCCCCCTGGACTCGGGGCAGGGGCAGACCTCGCCAGCGAAGGTCGTGGCTGACCACCTCAAGACGAAGTTTGCGCTCCGAGGTGAGAGCCAGACGAGCCGCCAGTTGCCCCTTCAATTCTGGCCATTTCAGGCGTCGAGCCGGCACCTTTCCCGCCAGGGCCGGCTGATCCAGGAGCCCGGACAAGGTCAACGGTATCCCGTTGCAGGTGGCTCCCCCCCCCCAGCGAGGCGGACTGCCGCTGAGTTGGATCCGTCCTTTCTCCAGCAGGGTGTCTCCGCTCTGCAGCCGGGGCAGAGCCAGGCGCATATCCCAGGCCTCCAGGCCGGTGCGGCGCACTTGCCCGCTCAAGCGCCCTTTCCAGCCCGGCAGAAACGTTTCTACCGCCAGGGGCAAAAACGAGATTTTCAAGTCACCGCTGCGCGCGTTCCAGGCCAACTCGCCTGGCCACTTACCCCTGGCCGAAGCGATCTCCCATTTCACCTGGGGCAGGCCTTCCTGTTGCAAGGCCCCCCGGGCCGACACGCGCAGTTCTCCCAACCGACGGGCCTCCCAGCGCACCTGGGGCAGGCGCACCGTGGCCTCAAATTCGGCCTGTTGCTTTTGGACACTACCCTTGACATGGAGACGCAAATCGGCCGGCTCGGCCTGCCAACCCGCCCGGGATGGCACCGGCCACTTGCGGCAGTCGAGCTGTCCGGAGAAGGCATCCTCGCCATGAATTTGGGCTGACGCCTGCCAGTCGGCCTCGCGCCAGCGGAGCCTGGCGGGACCCACTTTCCAGCCGTCGACCGTCTGCTGAAAGGGCAGCTGCACCTGCCCGATGTCGCCTAAGGGCGGCAACTGGCCTCCGCTGGTGGACAACACCCCTTCGAGCAGGCCATTGCGCGGCCCGATCTGCAGGCGCAGCGGCCCGTTGAAGGCCCGACTGTGCAAATCGGCCTTCAGGTCCCAGCGGTCATCCTTGTGTACAGCCTCCAGGTCGACCTTGGCCGCCGGCTCTAAACTGGGATAGTGAGCCCCGGTCGCCACCGTGGCCAGGGTTGCCACCGGGAAATGGTGCAGGCGCAAGGCCACCTGACCAGGTTGGCCGTGAGCGTCCAGAGACTCCCCTTGCTTGCCCTGCAGCCCCAACTTCCAGTGACCGGCCTCTACGGGCGGGAAACTCCCTCGCCAGTCTTTGATCTCCCAGGTCAAGGCTCCCTTGGAGTCCATCCACCTCATGTCGAGCGAATGAATGAGCAGGGGAAAGTTGCGAGCGGAGGCCGGCTGCGCGGGCCGATTGGACAACTTACGCCAGCGTTCCCCGCTCATTTCCAGGTCGGGATTGTGCAATGCCAGGCGAAGCAGCACCAATTTGCCTTCCAGCGCCTGGCCCCGGTCGAAGTCCAGTTGAGTCTTCTCGATCTTTAGAAAGGCATTCCCGTCAGGGTCGAGCAGTTGCAGGTTGTCGAGCACCAGTTGAGCGTCCCAAGAAAGTTGAAAAGACTGATAACGGACTGGATGACCCAGAGCCTTTTCCAGTTCTGTGCGCAACAGCCTGGCCGGCAACTGGCGCTGCAAGGCGTAGCGTACTCCCAGCAAGGCCACCAGGCCGAGACCACCGACCACCAGCACGACTCTGCCCCATTTTGCCATCTCTAATAGGATGCTCTACCGATGGGGCCCCTCCTTCATTGGATGCATTTCCAGCCCAACCAGGGCGGTGATTGGAGGGGGCGGCCAGCCACTGCCCGGCCCAATTCCTCCCACTGCCGTCGGAGAAACTCATCGGGAGTCTTTTCCAGCAAGGCCAAACCCTGCTCCAGGGCCTGGCGCTGTTGGTCGTGGCCGAGCCGCGATACAAAGAAGACCAGTTGGCGCCAGCCGTAGGCGCAGAGCGCGACAAAGCCCGGTGAGACCGCAGTTTTAAAGCGAGCGGGGGCCACATCGTCCAGGGCCAGCAGACGCTCCACGGGCAACCGATAGTAGCGTTGATAGGGGGAGTCATGCAACAGGCGGGCGGCGCACTGCGCCGAGCGCAGGAACTTTTCCCCAAACTCGCCCTGAAAAATGTCCACCGCCAACTCTTCCACCAGCGGAAGCGGGAGAGCCGCCGCCCTGGCCAGCTTGCCTACCTGCCGCCCCGACAGTTGGCCAGGATCGAGCAGTGCCACGGCCAGGCAGTGGCGCAGAGTTCCGGTCTGGCCTCTTTCGGCCCAGCGATTTTTGTTTAGTCTCCTCCAATCATTGAATAACTGGTGCCCCCGCTCGGCCCAATCGGCCGGATACTGTTGGGCCGGCCAGCCATCGGCGCGGGTCTCCATCCACAGCGCAACCAGCCGGTCCAACAATGGCTTGCGTTGCCGGATGGCCCGGCGCATGGCCACATACTGAGGGTGGGGCTTCAGGCAGCGCAAGTTGTTGCGAGTCAGTTCCAAATCTTGAAGTATGAGGCCCTGTCCAGTTGATCGCATCGGTCGGATGGGAAAGAAACGCAGCCGATCCATCCAGGGCTCCAGTTCCTGTACCAGGGCAGCCGCCGCCGTAAGCTGGTCGTGCGAGGCCAGCCAGGCGACCACCAACAGAGCCGCCTCCTCGGGCGTCTCCAGCTCGTAGTCTCGCCCCTGCAATCGGTCCAAAAGAAAGGTCAGACCGGACTCGCTTAACAAACCCCGCTGCAACGGGCCTCGCCGGGGCTCCACCTGAAGATTCTCGGCCAGCTCCCGCTCTCTCGGGTCAAAGGGCTTCTCGGCCAGCAGTCGTCCACTGGCAAATCCCCCCTTCATGACCTCGGGAGTGGCCCACACTGGAGTGTCACGGATCGGCGCCCGAGACCCGATATGCAGCAAACCCGAGAGCATTCTCTGGAAGACGCCCCGCCAGGAATCTGCCTTCGCCCTGGCCCTATCCCGGGTCTCCCCATCAGGATGCTCGGCCGCCGTCTGCAGCGCCTTTGACCATTCTCCCAAGGCATAGACCGGATTGGCTTCGTCCGTCTCACTCATGGGGAACCCTTCGGTCCCCGGAGGAATATTTCTTGTAACCCAGCGTACGGATTCCGGCCACGAACGTGCTACTCTAAGCCAATGAAACTTGTGAAGAAAGTCGCTCTCGCTTTTTCTCTCATGCTGGCCTCCGCAGCCAGCGCCGACCCGGTCAAGGGCGTTGTTATCCCCTTGCCGGCTGGCGTGATGTCCACCAGTCCGGGTGGCTTCAACCTGATGGACTTCCTCCCGCCTCCCTCAAACAATCCCGACGAGGTCCAGTTCCGCCGTGGAGATGATGGCAACCTGTCGATTTACATCCCGTTGCCGGCCGACTTCGCCATTCCCGTGCCGGGCGAACTCGGTCTGCCCAACTTCTCCTGGCCCGTGATCAGCAACGGCCAGGTTCAGTTGCCAGGCAGCGATTTCTTCCCACTCCCCCTACCTCTGCCGGGGGCCGGCAAGGTATCCAGTTCTCCGGGCCAGCCCCGGGTGCTGCCCGGACAGCCCGTGGACGGCTACTCTTGCATGCAGGTCGACGGGCACCCCTGCCGGGTGACTCAACTGCCTATGCGTATTTACTCTCCCTTTGCACACTACCGACCGGTCACCCAGCAGTCCATCGACCTGTGGAATCGGACCGGACAGGACGTCTACGGGAAGAACTTCTTTGAGCAGGTTGACTCGCCCGACAGGGCCCAGATTGAGGTGGACTGGACCGGTTCAGAAGTACCCGCCGGAGCGGCCGGAGTGACCACTTTCCGTATTCACCGACGCCAACTCGAAATCCGCGGCATCAGCATTCTGGTTGAGCCAGAACTCAAAGAAGGCGACCTGCGCGAGGTGCTAGGACACGAGTTGGGCCATGCCCTGGGCCTGGATCACTCGGAAGACCCGGGTGACCTGATGTATCACAAGCGAACGGGCAACTACACGTCGCCTGGGGCCAGGCTGAGCCAGCGCGACGCCTGGATGGTGGGCTGGCTCTACTCCCACCAAAGCCCCGTGCCCATGGTGTCCCGACTCTAAGGACCTCAGGGGGCCGCCACCAAGGTCAGGCCAATGGGTCGATCCAGCCCCGTATTGACGCCCTGCAAGGTGCGGCTGGGGGCCACATTTCCGTTGGCATTGAGGGGATAGACGGTGATGCTGTTAGCCAGAATGTTGCTTACGTAAATCTCGCCGTTGGCCACGCCCAACTGGCTCGGGTCATTGAGGCCGGTGTTGGCTCCACTGATAACCCGTAGCGGCGCAGCGTCACCGTCTGCGTTGAGATCAAAAACGCGGATCGACGAGTTGTTGACGGTGCTGCCGCAACTGACCAGAATCTCATTGCCGTTGACCAGGGCGTGATGGGCCTGGGCCACGCCGGCCGTCGCCCCCTGTAGATTGCGAATGGGAGCGATATTTCCACTGCCGCCGCTGGGGAAGCCGACCACCCGACCGACCCCAAAGCAGGCGGCCAGCAACTCGGAAGCATTGTTGCCCATAAGAAACGGCCCTTGCAATTGGGCACTGGTGATGGTGCGAGTGGGAGCCTGGTTGCCCGACGCGTTGACCGAAAAAGCCTTGATGGAATTGGTGTTCTGGTCGCTGACGAAGAGTTCATTGCCCACAATGGCGATGCCGTCCGGGTCGGAGAAGCCCGTATTGGCACCGGCCAGGCTGCGCAGGGGAGCAACATTGCCGGTGGCGGCCAGACCGTATACGCGGACGGCCAGACCGGCAAAGCCGTCGGCGACAAACAACTCGTTTCCAGAGACGGCCAGCTGGCGCGGGCTGGCCAGACCCGTATTGGCGCCCTGAATCGAGCGCAAGGGCGCAACATTGCCGCTGGCGTTGATGTCGAATACGCTAACCGAATGATTGTTGCTGTTGGAAAAATTGGATACGTAGATGCGATTGGGCGGGGCATTTACAGCCGTTACCGTCAGGCCGGCCGAAGACGCAAACCCCAATCCCTGGGCCACGATCGAAACGGTTCCGGGCGTCAGGCAGTTAGCCAGGCCGGTGTTTAAACCTATGCTCACCACCGACGGATCGGAACTACTCCACTGCATCAGGCCAGTGACGTCCTCGCTGTTTCCGTCGGTGAAAAAAGCCACGGCCGAAAATTGTTGCGTCTGGCCCACCTGCCGATTGGCGGTGCCGGGCAGAATGTTGATCGAGGTTGCCAACCGACCCCCGTTGTCCAGATTGAAGCCTGAGCCGCAGCCCCACAGACTGGTTGCGGCCAGCAGCAAAACGGGCAGGCAGAGGTCGCGAATTTGAGGCATCTGGATTCTCCTATTCTTGGTGGACAAATTTTACGTGACCCTGTGGTGTAACGCACTGATCCAAATCAGTAGCCATCCATGGCCCCCCCGGTGCGGCGCGGATCGGCGCCACCTTCAAAGAGGCCATCCTCGCGCCGGCGAATCAACATCACGTGTCCTAGCGAGTCAGCGTTGACCACCTTGTGGCCCCAGGCCTTGAGCAGGGCGATGGTGTCGGGACTGAAGCCTTGCTCAAGGTCGACCTGATCGGGCAACCATTGGTGGTGCAGTCGACATTCGCACACGGCCGTCTGGGCATTGAGATCAAAGTCGATCAAGTTGAGAATCACCTGGAGCACGGCCGTAATGATGCGCGAGCCCCCCGGCGAACCTACCACCGCTACGAGTTGGCCTTGCTTCTGCACCACCGTGGGGGTCATCGAAGAAAGCGGACCCTTGCCAGGCTCGATGGAGTTGGCCTTGCCTCCCACCAGGCCAAAGCCGTTGGGTTTGCCCGGAGCAGCAGAGAAATCGTCCATCTCATTGTTGAGCAGAACGCCGGTATCTTCGGCAACCAGGCCGCTGCCGTAGGAAAAGTTGAGTGTGTAGGTGAGCGACACCGCCCAGCCCTCCTTGTCCACGGTGCAAAAGTGAGTGGTCTGGGTGCTCTCGTAGGCCAGCGGCTGGCCTGGCTTGACCTCGGAACTGGAGCGCGCTTTGCGCTCGGGAATCTGGCTTCGAATCTTGGCCGCATACTCCTTGGAAGTAAGCCATTCCACGGGAACCTTCACAAAGGCCGGATCGCCCAGCCATTCACTGCGGTCGGCGTAGCACTGCCGCAGTGTTTCGACCTGCCGATGCAGGTTGAGGGCCGAGTTCAGACCGGCCTCCCCCATCGGGAAGCCCTCCAGCACGTTGAGGGCCTGGATCAGATGGACACCGCCCGAAGAGGGCGGACCCATCGAATAGATATCGTAGCCTCGATAGGTGCCGCGGACAGGGTCGCACCAGCGTGGCTTATAGTTTTTCAGGTCGGCCAGGGTCATAATGCCGCCGTGGCGCTGAATCGAAGCCACCAGTCGTTCGGCCACTTCCCCCTGATAAAACCCCTTGCTCCCTTGCTTCTGAATCGCCTGCAGAGTGCGAGCCAGGTCGGGCTGCTTCCAGACCAATCCCGTGGGCAGGGGACGCCCGGAGGGGAAAAAGACTTTGCGACTGTCGGAAAAGCGCGACAGGCCGGGGCGCACGCGCTCTACCTCGGCCGTCAGCCAGGCCGGCACCACAAATCCCTCTTGAGCCAGTTGTCGGGCCGGTTCTACAGCCTGGTTCCAGGGGATGGTGCCGTAGCGCTTGAGGGCCATTTCAAAGCCGGCCACAGTCCCGGGTATGCCCACGCACAAAGCCCCAATGGTGGCTTTGTCCACGTCGCGATTGCCTTCACTGTCCTGGAGCATATTCTCTTGGGACGCAGCCGGTGCCCGTTCGCGAAAGTCCAGCGAAAAAACCTCGCCTTTAGGGCTGCGGATCAGCATAAAGCCGCCCCCGCCAATGTTGCCGGCGCGAGGCAAGGTGACCGCCATGACCAACCCGGTAACCACCGCGGCATCAACGGCATTGCCGCCATTCTTTAAGACCTGCAGTCCGGCCTGGGTAGCCAGCGGTTCGGCCGACACCACCATGCCCTTTTTGGCCACCACCGAGGGAAATCGATAGCGGTCCTGCTCTACCGGGGTGGGCGCAGCCCAGCCAGGGAGCACCCAAAACACGACACAGATCAAGGTGCGAAAACATTTTTTCATAGAGGACCCGGTTCGCAGTCCGACCGCCGTCGCCTGTCGCCTCAAGAGGCAGGTGCCTGGCGCCCGATCCAATTCTCTAAGCGCAGACCTTCGACCCTACTGAAGTGACGGAGGTTATCCGTAACCAGCGTGGCCCCAACAGCCAGGGCGTGGGCGGCGATCATTTCATCAAAGTCGCCGATGAAATTCCCAGTCTGGCGCAACTTAGCCCTCAAGGCGCCATGGTGGTCGGCCGCTCTACTGTCCCAGGGAAGTGTGTTAGCCAACTCAAGAAAAGCGCTTACTCGGGCAGCCAGGCGAGTGGAACCGGGCATGCGAGCAACACCAAACTGAAGCTCGGAGCGTGTCACACTGGAGAGGCACCAATCATGAACGTGTACCGTCAGGAGTCGACGGTCCACCGATTCAATTCCGCGAATGGCCGCGCTGACCGTATTTGTGTCGAGCATATAAAACACTACTCGGTCCAGTCACGAAACGGTTCTCGAGACTCCGTCGACTGCAATCGTTGGCCAAGAAAGTCCCCAGAGTCAGACTCTGGCAGGAATTGATCGCGAATCTCCATGAAATCCGCCCAGGTCAGGTAGGGCTTACTCGACAAAATAACGTCTCCTGTTCGCTCATCCCGACGAATATAGACCTCATCAGCATCGAAGCGGAGTTCCGCAGGAAGACGGACAGCCTGGCTGCCCCCGTTCATAAAGAGTCTTGCCAGCTTAGGCTTCATGGAAATCCTCCTTGAGGATATATACACAAGTACATACCTTCAACAGTAGGCGGGTCAACGTCCGTTTCAGAAGTGGCGACGCAACCAGTCCAGTCCTGCCTGGGCAGCCCGACTGCGGACCAGCTCACGATCGCCGGGAAACTGAATCCTCTTGGTCTCGACTCCGGCCGGAGTGGCCACAGCCAGATAGACGGTTCCCACCGGGTCTTGCTCGGTTCCGCCCGAGGGGCCGGCATAACCGGTAAAGGCCAGAGCATAGTCGGCCCCGCTCTGTTGGCGCGCATTCATGGCCAGGGCGTAGGCCACGGGCTCGCTCACGGCGCCGTGCTCGCGCAGCATCTCCCAAGAAACCCCCAGTTGTTGATGCTTGAAGGCTTCGCTATAGCAAACCCAGCCGCCCAGAAAATACTGGCTGGATCCGGCGACCTCAGTAATACGTTGGGCTACCAAACCGCCGGTCAGGCTCTCGGCCGTAACCAGCGTGGCCTGACGTTCCAACAGCAACTGGCCTACCACCTCGGCCAGGCTCTGTTGGCCCTGGCCATAGCAGTACTGGCCCAGCTCCTGGCGAATCTTTTCTTCCAGTGGCATAATCCGTTCCAAACAGCCCTCGGGGGTGGGGGCGCTGGCGGCCAGGTGCACTTCCAGGTCCAGCGGGGTGAACAGGGTGGTCACTACCACTTCTGGATGCTGCGGATAGAGATGGGCCAGTCGCTCATCGAGAGCTGACTCACCCAGGCCAAACACTTTGAGAATTCTTCGCAGCAGGACGTTTTGTCCAGCCAGCGGGCGCAGGCGCTCCAGAACGTGGTTGAGAAACATCGGCTTCAACTCGCGGGGCGGTCCGGGGAGCATCACCAGGGGCTTCTGGCCGGGACCCTGAGGGTCGCGCCACTGGCCGGGGGCGGTCCCGTTGGGATTGGGCAGCGACTCTGCCCCCTCCAGGACCAAAGCCTGGCGGCGATTGTTGGCGGGCGTGACCCGGCCCATTCGGGCGAACTTCTCCTGCAACTCTACCCACAGGGACTCGTGATGGACCTGGCTTATCCCCAGTGCCTGTGCCGCCGAGTCGCGGGTAACGTCGTCCTCGGTTGGGCCCAGGCCACCCGTGCAGATGACAACGTCGGCCCACTCGAACGCCTGGCGAAAGGCTTCGCTCAATCTCTCCCGCTGGTCGCCCACGATCGTCTTAGCGCTGACCTCAAAACCCAACTCGTTTAGTTGGGCGGTGAGCCATAGCGAATTGGTGTCCATGCGCTCAGGGGTGAGCAGTTCCGAACCGACAGCGATGATTTCTACTTTAGGCATCGAGAGCGCTTCCCTCAGGGCTGGGGTGCTCCTTCGTGGGGAGGCGGTTGGACGGGTCCAGTTTCCGGCCGGGGTGGCAGCGAACCATCTTCGACACGACGCACAATTTCATCGATGAAGGTAAGGTTGGCCCTACCTACCAACTCGCAGGTTGCCGGGATGGTAGTGGGCAGGGGCTGAAAACTGCGCCCCACCTCCAGAGTAAAGCTGACCAGACCATTAACGCTCTGCATATCGTCGGACTCCCCGGACGATGGGTAGAGGCCAGAACTCTGCTGTAAGTTGTAGCGATTGCCCATCGATTCATTGAGTTTCTGGCCGATCTCCACCAGCAGGTCTTTCTGTGGCGAAGGGTCCTCGGTGTAGCCCCAAGGATAGAGAATCATCTCTCCATACGCGTGGTGATCTATGACTGCGCGAACGTTCGGGTGACCCACCTCAAGTTGAAGCAGGCCAGTCACCTCCACCTCTGAGCCTCCAGCCGGCCCCCGATAGGTGTCCGAATCCGGGTCGTCACTGGTCGCTCCCCAATCATCATCGGTGCTACCGGGGGTGTCCCCTTCGGGGCGATAGAGCGTCAGATGGTCAGGGTTTCCGTCCCAGTAGTTGCGATTGAGGTCGACGCCCACGGCCGAGGTAGCGTTGCCCAAGGCATCATGCTCCACCGGACGGCAGTTCTTGCGCCACCAGGGATCCTCCGTGCGGCTGCGCTCGTAGCCGTCGGGATTGACCAGCGGCACAATCCAGGTTTCGGCCTTTTGTAAGCGCCGTTTGGCGTCGGGGTCCGATTCGTAGTTATCGAGCAACTTGTGGGCCACATGGAGAGGAATCTCGACCGACATCCACTCGCGAGCGTGGTGACAGCCGGTGATGACTATGCCAGGGCGCTTCGCGACCTCTGGGGAGTCGATGTTCTCGCTGATGCGCAAGGCCCAGATCTCGCGCCCTTCATGGCTCTTGCCCAGGCTGACTTTCTGGCACAGGGTGGGGTATTTGGCTACCAGGCCGTCCAGATCCTGACCGACCTGCTCATAGGAGTGATAGCCTTTCGCGCTGGGATTTGGCTTCCTCTGAAGGTGCAACTCCAATTCGGCCACCAGCGCCTGGGGGTCGGACTTCTCCTGGGCATGGTGATGGCACCCCTGGTGATCGTGCTCAAGATGTTCGAGCAGTTCGTCGCGCTGCAAAATGCCGTCCTGATTGGCATCGATGCGGGCAGCCTGGCTCAGGCGGGATTGGTGCACCTGCTGTGCGCGTCCTTGATCGTTGTAAAAAACGTAGCTGTGGCGCTGAATCGTGGAGTTTGACAGGACCATGAAGACCGCCTAAATTTTGAATTTTAATCAAGGTGAGACATTCCCCACACCGAAATCGACACCTGAACAGGCACCATTGAATCACGTGGTCAGGGTGTAGACGTTACAAAAAGATTGCCAGCCTCCAGTTCGGCGGCTTTGGCAATTGCGCACAATCGCAACCTTGAAAGAGAAGCCCTTGTCGAGATCCAGTCCTCCTGCCAGCTCGAAAACCAAAATGATGTCAACTTAATTCTCAAGTATTTGACAATATGTGTAGCCAAATTCTGCAGAAATCAACCAAAGCATGTATATTTTTACGAATAGCAAATCGATGTTAAGCCACTGATACAAAAATCGACTAAATGTTCACTGTTTATCAAGAAAACCCGGTAGCACCCCTGCAGTCCAGAAATGAAGACGGCTCCAGACGAGTCGTCTGGAGCCGTTTCAAAAGGCGCGTGCTGTGAGACCTACGTTTTAGGGGTCGGGATGAAAGACTCCGATTTCTTCCTGAACCGGGTATCCAGGCGCCTGAACTACGGCCCGGCATTCGAAGGCCGGGGCATCGGCGATTTCCTTGAGGCGGGCGTTGTTCTGGTCAAAAAAGTCCCGAGCAACCCGATTTCCGGCGGCCAACTTGGTGATATTGGTCCAAACCTTGACCTGCTCCCAGGCCGAACCGCTGTCGGGACGGGCATACAGGGTAATCTTGATGGGGCCTTTCTGGGTTGCAGAAGACGGATTGCTGATGTTGACCCGCAAATTCATGCGGCCTTCTTTGCGGCGCACCAGCACCTCGTCAATCCGCACGTCGGCGGCGGCCCAGCAGGTAAACAGCAACCCTATCAGGACTGGCTTGACAAACTTATACATTGAAGCGGAAGTGCACCACGTCACCATCTTTCATTAAATATTCGCGTCCTTCCAGGCGCATCACCCCTTTGTCCTTAGCGCCCTTTTCACCACCACAGGCCACGTAGTCGTCGTAACCGATGACCTCGGCGCGTATAAAGCCTTTCTCAAAGTCGCTGTGAATGATGCCCGCACACTGAGGTGCGGTCATCCCGCGAGTAAAAGGCCAGGCGCGAGCTTCCTGAACGCCGGCCGTAAAGTAGGTGACCATGCGCAGAGCCCGGAAGGCAGCCCCGATCAACTGGTCCACGCCCGAACTTTTAACGCCCAGGGATTCCAGATATTCTTGCTTCTCGGTGGCATCCAACTGGGAGAGTTCGGCCTCGATCTGCGCCGAAATGACCACTACTTCTCGACTTTCCTTAGCCGCGTGGGCACGTAACCTTTGCAAATGAACGTTTTGGCTGGGATCGGCCAACTCATCTTCGTTGACGTTGGCTGCATAAATCACAGGTTTGGTGCTCAGCAATTGCGACCGGCGCATAATAACCTGCTCCTCTTCGCTAAACGACTCGGTCTCCACCACTCCGCCATTCTCAACGACGGGGAGAATCTTCTCAAAGACCTCCAACTCGGCGGCCACCTTCTTGTCGCCCTGCTTAAACGACTTGCGCAATCGCTCCACACGCCTGGTCAGCGAATCGGCGTCGGCCAGACACAGTTCGATATGGATCGTTTCCAGGTCGCGCAGTGGGTCCACACTGCCGTCCACGTGAACGATGTCAGGATTCTCAAAGCAGCGCACCACGTGAACCACGGCGTCCACTTCGCGGATGTGAGCCAAAAATTGATTGCCCAGACCCTCGCCGCGACTGGCACCGCGCACCAATCCGGCAATGTCGACAAATTCAAAAACGGCAGGCACCATCACCGGAGTCTTGACCAGTTCTTGCAACACGAACAGGCGCTGGTCCTGAACTTTTACAATACCGCTGTTGGGCTCAATCGTGCAGAAGGGGTAGTTGGCGCTCTCGGCTTGGTAGGATGAAGTGATGGCATTAAACAAAGTGGATTTGCCTACGTTGGGCAGGCCCACAATTCCGGCCTTTAACAAAGAAACTCAGGTCCTCTCGGCGGTTTGCCAGCCCGCTTGGAGTCTGGCCAAAGTTCTACTGGGCAGAGTGCGTCCCAGGTGGGCGGCCAGTTCTAGAGAGGCTCGCGCCAACCTTTCCAGGTCCACGCCCGTAGGGTAGCCCATGTGCTCGAGCATATAGACAAGGTCTTCACTGGCCAGGTTGCCGCTGGCTCCGGGAGCATAGGGACAACCTCCCAAGCCACCGGCGCTGCAATCAAAGGTGGCAAAGCCCAACTGAAGTGAAATCAGCACATTGGCCAGCGCGGTACCGCTGGTATCGTGAAAATGCAAAGCCAGTTGGGGGCGTTCCAGACCGTTATCCAAAAGGTGCTGCAGGGTACTGTGTACCTGACTGGGCACGGCCAGGCCGACGGTATCGCCTAGCGAGACCTCGTCGATGCCCAGGTCCAGCATGGCTCGGGTCACCTCATAAACAGCCGGGGCCTGGATAACCCCAGCATAGGGGCAGAACCAGGCTGTAGACACGTAGCCACGCACACTGGCACCGGCTTGGCGGGCCTGCTCCACCAGAGGAGCAAACTCTTGCAGGCTGGCGGCGATGGTGCGATTGGTGTTTTTCTGGGAAAAAGCTTCGCTGGCGGCGGTGAAAACAGCCACTCGCTTGTAACCACAGGCCAGCGCCCGCTCCAGGCCCTTGCGATTGGGCACCAAAGCCGTGTAGACCAGGCCCGGCTGCTCACAAAGTTGGCGAGAGACCTCCTCGGCGTCGGCCAATTGGGGGACCCAGCGCGGCGACACAAACGAAGTCGCCTCAATCTCTGCATAGCCGGCCTGACTGAGAGCTCGCAGAAAGGCAACCTTGACCTCGGCCGAGACAGGCCTGACTTCGTTCTGGAGGCCATCGCGCGGGCCTACCTCGACCAGTTTGATCATCGATCCAGTTCCAGCAGCAGGCTGCCCATCTCCACCAGTTGGCCCACCTCCACCAAGACCTTTGAAACCATACCGGCTCGAGGGCTCTCCAGGCTCAATTCCATTTTCATCGACTCCATCACTACCACCACCTGACCGGCCACAACCTCGTCCCCGGCGGCCACCTTCACAGCCAGTACCGTCCCCGGCATGGATGCCTTCAGAGAATGCTCGTTTGTGCGTTGATTGTCAGCCCCGGCACGGCGCGGACCGCCGCTGGCCAGTTCGACCTCGTATACTTGGCCAGCCAGCCAGATCTGGTAGCGGTTGCCTTCCAGATGAGCCAACCGCACCGGCAGTTGGCGGCCGTTGCGCTGATTACGAACCAGGCCACCTCGGTATTCCCATTGGGCGGCGCTCAGGTCGACTTCACCCGTAACCAGGTTCACCTTCATGCCAGCCTCCAGGGACCGAGTTCGGCAAAGGGAGACGTCAACTGACTGGCGTCACTCGCAACCACCGGCTTCTGCTCTCGCAACCAATGGGCCAGCGCCACCAGACCCGCTTTGGGCACCTCACCGGGTGGACGGGGCACCACGTGTTCTTGCAAAAAATGGGTATGGATTCGACCGGCCACAAACTCCGGGTGTTCCAGCAGGCACTTGAGAAAGGAGAGATTGTGGCGCAAACCCAGTACAGGAAAGTGGGCCAGCGCCCACACCATCCGCTGACGTGCCTCCTCCCGGTCAGTTCCGAAGGTGATCAGCTTGGCCAGCAGCGGGTCGTAGTGTACGCTGATCACGCTCCCCTGTTGCACCCCGCTGTCCACCCGGATTCCCGGTCCCAAAGGGGGTTCGTAGACGGCCAGAGTACCGGTGCAGGGCAAGAAATTGTGGTCGGGGTCCTCGGCGTAGAGGCGACACTCAAAGGCCCAACCTCGCGGTCTGAGCTCTTCCTGCCGAAAGGGAAGCGGTTCTCCGCGAGCCACCAAAATCTGGGCACGCACCAGATCGACGTCGTAAACGCACTCGGTGACGGGGTGCTCGACCTGCAGTCTTGTGTTGACTTCCAAGAAATAAAACTTGCCATTCCCATCGAGCAAAAACTCCATGGTCCCGGCATTGCTATAGCCCAGGGCCCGGGCGGCACGACAGGCGGTTTCCCCCATCTCGTGGCGCAACTCCGCCGAGACGGCCAAGGAGGGCGACTCCTCTATCATCTTCTGGTAGCGGCGTTGGATGCTGCATTCGCGCTCGCCCAGATGGACCACGTTGCCATGCTGGTCGCCAAAGATCTGAATCTCGATGTGACGCGGATTGGCCAGATACTTTTCCAAAAAAACGCGGCCGTCGCCAAAAGCCTTGCGCGCCTCGCTCTGGGCGCTCGCCACGGCGGCCTCCAGGTCAGCCGCGGATTCGACTCTACGCATGCCTTTGCCACCGCCGCCAGCGGCCGCCTTAACCAGGATAGGAAAGCCGATCTTCTCCGCCTCACGACGGTAGTCTGCGGGGCTGGCCTGGTCGGGAGGGTCATAGGAGGGGACGGTGGGCACACCGGCGGCCGTCATGCGCTCCTTGGCGTTGAGTTTATCGCCCATGGCCTCGATCACATCCGCACTGGGCCCAATGAAGACAACACCCGCCTCTTGACACTTGCGAGCAAAGCCCGCGTTCTCCGAGAGAAATCCGTAGCCAGGATGGACGGCGTCGATCCCGTGCTGGCGACACAAATCTAGCAATTTTTCCTGGCTGAGGTAGCTCTCCAGCGAACTCGTCCCGCCCAAAGCATAGGCTTCGTCGGCCAACCGCACATGCAGCGCCTGGCGATCCGGGTCGGAATACACGGCACAGGCCACGATGCCCATCTGTTGCAGGGTGCGCATAATGCGCACGGCGATCTCTCCACGGTTGGCGATGAGTACTTTGCGCATGATGCTCACATCCTGAAGATGCCCTGGCGACGGGGCGGAAAGGGGGCTTCGAGGGAGGCGGCCAGGCCCAGGCCCAGCACCTGGCGAGTGTCAATGGGATCGATCACCCCATCGTCCCAGAGACGGGCGCTGCTATAGTAACAACAGCCCTCCTGAGCGTATTTTTCCAAAGTCGGACGCTTGAACTCGGCGGCCTGGTCGGCATCCAGGGGCGCTTTGCCTTGAGCCGCCAGTTGGTCTTGCTTGACCGTGAGCAGCACATTGGCGGCCTGCTCGCCGCCCATTACCGAAATGCGAGCGTTAGGCCACATCCACACCTGGCGCGGTCCATAGGCACGCCCGCACATTCCGTAGTTGCCGGCACCGTAGGAGCCGCCTACAATCACCGTAAACTTGGGGACGGCCGCGTTGGCCACGGCCATAACCATTTTGGCCCCATCTTTGGCAATACCGCCCGCCTCGTAGGCCCGACCCACCATAAAGCCGGTGATGTTTTGCAGAAACAGCAGAGGGAAACCCCGCTGGCTACACATCTCTACGAAATGGGCAGCCTTCTGAGCCGATTCAGAGAAGATCACCCCGTTGTTGCCCAAAATTCCCACCGGGTAGCCGTGGATACGCGCAAATCCGCACACCAGCGTGGTACCGTAGAGGGCTTTAAACTCGTGGAAGCGGCTTCCATCCACCATGCGCGCGATAAGGTCGCGCACATCATAGGGCTTGCGGTCATCCTTGGGGAGGATGCCGTACATCTCTTTGGGATCGTAGGCCGGTTCTTCCACCGGCAGGCGTTCCAGTGGGTGGCGATAACGATGGCCCAGGTTCTCCACAATGTTGCGACAGATAGCCAGAGCGTCCTCATCGTTTTGGGCGTAGTGGTCGGTGACGCCCGAAGTCCGACAATGCACATCCGCGCCGCCCAGATCCTCAGCGCTGACCTCCTCACCGGTGGCGGCCTTGACCAAGGGGGGACCGGCCAGGAAGATGGTGCCCTGCTCTTTGACAATCACAGTTTCATCGGACATCGCTGGCACATAGGCTCCGCCCGCCGTACAACTGCCCATAACCACGGCGATCTGAGGAATGCCCCGTCCGGACATCTGGGCCTGGTTGTAAAAGATGCGGCCAAAGTGGTCTCGATCAGGGAAAACGTCGGCCTGAAGCGGTAAAAAGGCGCCTCCAGAGTCCACCAGGTAGATGCAAGGAAGATGATTCTCCTGAGCGACTTCCTGGGCGCGCAAGTGTTTCTTGACGGTGTGAGGAAAATAGGTGCCGCCTTTGACGGTGGCATCGTTGGCCACAATCATGACAGGACGACCGCTCACCTGACCGATGCCACTGACCAAGCCGGCTGCCGGCGCGGTGCCATCATACATGTCCCAGGCGGCCAGGGCGTTCAATTCGAGAAAGGGAGTGTTGGGGTCGAGAAGCTTCTCGACGCGGTCGCGGACAAACAATTTGCCACGGGAACGGTGGCGATCGATGGAATCCTGGCCGCCTCCCTGACGAACCTGGGCCAGGCGCTCCTTCAATTGGCTGACCCGCGCCAGCATTTCGGCTTGATTGGCCTGAAATTCGTCGCTGCCGGGCTGAACCTTGCTGGGGATGATGTCCATGGCCCGGCCTTTCCGGCCGCCCCCAGGCTATCCTGCTACAGGCAGCGAAGCCAGCCACCGACGTGAGAAATGGAGCAAGAAGATTTTGCCTGGCGACGAGGCATGGAAACATCGAACGGCGAACTAGGGCGAGCCGTGGGGGATGACACTTTAACACCGAACACCGACGACAATCGCCGCGGCAACCTGCGGGTCAGTTGCAACGTGCCCGTACGCTGTGAATTTTCGGGGGAATCCTTTGAGGGGTCCCTCAAAGACGTCAGCCCGCGCGGAATGCGCCTGGAGTTGGGCCGTCGCCTCAACAAGGGCGACGTGATCTGGATTCACCGTCCCTCCGTCTCCCTCGAACCCGTTCGGGCTTTGGTGCGTTGGTGTCGTCGTCACGCCCATCGGCAGGTATTGCTGGCTGGCCTCGAACTGCAGATGAGCGACGGTGACGTCTGTCGGTCGTGGGCTCAACCGATTCTCTCCACCTTTGAATTTCTCCATCCCCTGGCCATCGAATTG
>JADMJV010000143.1:3067-6940 GCA_018780265.1 bacterium | reverse complement strand
CTGCTGGCATCGAAGAATCGCAAGGCCCTCGAGGTGCTCAGTGCCTTGCTCCGGATTGCCGATGGTCTGGACCGGAGCCAGTTTTCGGTGATCCAGAGCCTGGACGTGAAACTCGGTAGGCCAGTGGTCATCGAACTCCAAACGGAGCCTGCCGCCAAATCTGAGCCCGAAGTGATAGAGGCCACCACCAGCGAGGAACCCGCTCCCGAAGTCCACAAGTTCGTGCCCGAAGACTCCGATCTGTCCGTGCCTGACGTGCTGCATATGGAGGTAGAGCCGGTCGTCTCCCCAGAAGTTTGGGACCAACTGCTCAGGGACGCGCAACAGCGACTCAACCACAAACCCCAAAAACTTTTCAACAAGCTGCTCAAAGGCTTTCGCGAATTTGCCTTCGAGGATACGGCCAGCGTGGAGGAGAGGCGCCGCTGCTTGCGCCTCACCTGTCACTACGAAGTCAACTTGCCGGCTGTGGGTCAGGCTATCGTGCTCGATCTTTCGGCCGCCGGTATGGGATTCTTAACTCAGCGCAGACAGAGCCGGGGCTCAGCCATCGTCATCGACCCGCCCCCTCAATACTCCGGCCTGGGGGCGCTGCAAAGCCAGGTGCGCTATTGCCGACCCTTCCGAGACCGCTTTCGCGTAGGCATCGAATTTCGCGGTTCTCTGTTGCCGACCTGGGCCAGTCCGGCCCTCAAAGAGTTGGGATTCAACGCCAATCATCTCGACCAGAAGCGGCGATACGTGCGAGCCCAAACCGCACTGCCCGTCGAAGTCCGCGATTGGAGGGGAGAATACGAAGTGGCCACGTTGCTCGATCTCAGTCGCGGCGGCACGCTATTGCGCACCTCCAAATCCTGGGAAATCGGCGAAGCGCTGCGCCTGATCTTGGGACCGATCGGATATCTGCCCACCCTCTTTTTGTCAGCCGTCGTATTGCACCAGCGGCCTGACCCCGAAGGCTGGTTGGTCAACCTCAGCTTTATCGATGCCGGCGGGACCAACTTGGCCCGGCTCGATCTTTACATCAAGACCATCCTGACACGCTCCCAATCCTGACAAGCCTGGACAGGTGACACGTCACGACCCCAATCCCTGGCGCATCTACCTGAGTCCCGTCGAGCAATCCTATTTGCACGAGACCGAACACAAGCTTCTCTCCCCTCCCCCGACCAAGGGAAAAGTGGAAGCCTGGGCCGAGCGAAAGCTCACCGGCATGACCGAAAAAGTGCCCGAGGGGATCAAAAACCAGTTAACTCAGGCCGTCTCGTCCGCTCTGGAACAGATGCGCCAGAGTTCGACCTGGCTTGTTTCCAAAGGCGCCGTGTATCAGCGCTTGCAGCGCCAGACGGGTCCCTTGCGCGGGTCTGTGGATATCTTGCGAATACCCGTAGGCTTGCTCGACGAGTTCTGCGAGGAACTGGTCCGCACCAACACCACCGGCCTCACCATCGAGGGTGCCGTGGCCGGGGCCTCGGGACTGATTGGACTGGTCGCCGATATCCCTATCCTGTATTGTTGCTTGTTTCGCATCATTCAAGAAATCTCGATTGTCTACGGATTTCCCGTCAAACCTCCGCAGGAGCGCTTTCATGTGGTTCAAGCACTGGACCTGGGGCACAGTCTCAACGGACTGCAACGCAGTGAACTGGCCCTGCAAACCTTTACCATTCAGGAGATGATCGGACGGGGGACCAGCGTTGAGGCCCTCGAGGCCCAACAGGCCTACCTCACGCGCAGCAGCGGTCCGCAAACCCAGGCCTTGGTGCGCAACCTCCGCCTGGCGCGCCAGTTGGCCCTCGACCTGCTCGAGCGCAAACTGTTGCAGGGTCTGATTATTGTTGGCTCGGCGGTAGGAGCGGCGGCCAATTACCAGTTAGCCCGCGATGTGGGCCTTGCCGCCCGCCATCTCTATCGCAGGCGCTTCTTGATGGAAGTGGCCCTGCGCCGTCAGCAGGAGCACGGCCGCTGAATCGGAATCCCAATTTATGGACTGGTTGCGCAGACTTCTTGGTAGTGACACCTGGGATGGTAGCGACCGACGTCAGTCCCTGCGAGTGCGCTGCAACTTTGAAGTCCAGGCAAGCAGCACTCAGTGCAGCTTTCTGGCCAAAACCCGTGATATCGGTCCCACGGGAATCCGCATCGAGGGGCGGGGGGCTTTCCCGTCCAGCCTGAAAGCGGGCGTTTTGCTGCAAATCAAGCATTTAAGCGCCCCCATGGACTGTGAACGCGAGACTGTGAAGGCCAGGGTAGTCTGGGTCGTGCGTAAAAACGCGGGCCTCTTTCAATGTGCGGCCGCCTTTGACGAAGACGTCGAAACGCTGCGCCACTCGTGGGTGCGATCAGTTCTGGCCAAGGCCATCAAACAAGCCCCCAAACAAAAACGCAAATACCTGCGCGTCCACTGCGACTGGACCATTCCAGCCCAGTTAAACGGGGAAGCGCTGGAAGTTCGTCTGCGCGACTTGTCGCTGCACGGGGCTCGTGTAGAAGTCTTGCGCGAGATCTGCGAACGCGATACCTTGAGCCTGCGCATCAAGGAAATGAAATTGCAATGCGAAATCCGGCGCATCAGCAAAGCCGGCGGCTCGCACCTGGTTGGCGTCAACTTTCGACCACAAGCCGCCCAACAAAAACAGTTGCTCCAACTGATCAAAACATTGAAAAAGTCGGACTAAGGGCCCGTCCCGGAATAAGTAAGTTGGTCACTCCGGTCGTCGAGGCGCCCCTCCAGCAAGGAGCGGCGAGGGCGAATATCGGGTCATATTTAACCGAGACGTGACGCTGGCGGGGGCCCTAAGCCCGCCTGGTTCAAAAACCGGTGCCGGCCATGCCGGAGCCTCGGCGCGCGCCTCGATCCTGAATTGCGATTTTGGGCACGAATACTGGGCGTTCGATCGCCCGCGCCTGCGCGAGGAGGATGTGCACTGATGGTCGCCGCTGGCCTGGCCTTCAAGTTCGTCGACCCGGGACCGGTAGTGAAGACTCAGATCACCTGATATTGGTGGGGGGGATGTTGGATTGATAGTTGGCCAGAGGCAAACTATCCCTTCGGCTGAGAGCCAGGCAAGGGGCAGAAGTTAGCGTCCCTTAACAACTGCAAACATGCAACAAGAAACCAGCAAATTTACACAATTCAGACACATCCGCAACAACCTGGCAACATCCCTCCCGGTGAAGCGCGTGGACCACCGCCTCGCTTCGTGCTAGGCTAAGAGTTGTGATTTCGCACTCTTTTGCTGGATCGGGGAGATAGGCTTGTCCTCGGTTAGCAGTACCGGAAAGTCGCAGACCACTCGGTCTTCGTCGCCGCGCCCGAAGGCTTCTTCGTCGAAGGCCTCCAGGGGCGCCCAGGGTCATCCTGCCTCGAAGACCAACTCGTCCACCAACTCCACTGCAGCGGATCGTTGCACCAAGACATCCAATATTTCCACAACCCGAACCGCGGCCAGGACCTCACAGCGGACGCCGGACAGCGAGACCTCACAAATCCGAGATTCAGCAGTCCTGTCACCGGATGCCACCCGAAACGTAGATACGGACAGTGCCACACGCCTGGAGCACGTCAAGGCCATCTCAGGCAGTTTGTCCACTCAAAAATGCGCAGCCAGTGTGCAATCAGCCATCAACAAAGCGGCCAAAAGAGAAGGGCTGGAGGGAGCCGACACCACCACCTGCAAAACTTCCCAGACTTCCATTGTGCGTACTCATTTGGTGGACGAATCCCAACCGGTCACCATGACCCAGGCGGGGGACAGCCAGACCCGGTGGAAGTTGAGTTACCCCAATCAGGAGGCTGAGTCAAAAGCTCGCATAGAAAATCACGATGCCAAAGGCTGCAAAGCACCGCCTGCCGAGCCCCGAACGGACAAG
>JADMJV010000143.1:0-3057 GCA_018780265.1 bacterium | reverse complement strand
CCCCTGCCTTCCAGCCAACGTTCCAGTACCCCGCTGGATCCTCTGTGCAGTTCCGACTCATCGGCGAGTGACCGGCTGTGGTCCAAACAACCTGCCTGGCAGGGCCTTCTGCCACAAGTCCCCCCCACCGACCTGGCCGGGCCTGGGCCCACCAACGCCAACTCGAAGGCCCACGATGCCGGCCTCAAATCCACCCACCCCGACGAAGCGAAACGGATCGGGACCAACTCCAAGTCAGTCGATTCCACATCACCCGATTCGGACCGCCCGTCCATACCAAAAGCCGTGGAGGACGTGGGTCAGGCCATTCAAGCCGCGACCGCGGCTGCGCGCGGCATCGAGGCTCTCGGAGCGAATCAGCCAAGCCTGTCCAGGGATCACCGATCCAGCGCGCCGGATACCCGATTCCCGGGCGACCTCAAGCCTGCCTCCGACGCCAAGATTCAATCCGTTTTGAAACAGGCCCTGGGTGAGACCAATATCGCAAATCTAAGCAATGGTTTCGACCCCAAGCGGATGGCCAACAGCCTCCTGAAAAGTCAGCCATTCCAATCCGACGTCCTGGCTCCCCAACCAGGGGCGGGCCGAAATCCGCTAAGACCGGGTCAAGAAACGAAACCGCGGGACGCGCTCGCGCGACCACCACAACCACGCGCCTCGCTTGACAACCCTTCGGCTCTTGGCGCCAAAGCGCCGCGAACGGAGGCCGGTCGCCTCGACGACACTCGGGACGGCGCCCCATTCGGCAGCAAATTCGCGGATGCCGTGTCCGCCGCCAACAGCGGCTCCTTAAATTCCTGGCTATCTGGCCTGAATAAGGACCCTAAGGCTGCATCGGCTTTGGTCTTAGACGAGAACAAAGCGCTTCAGACGAAAGAGGGCCGCACTCAATTCCATCAATTTTTGGAAGCAACTGGAAAGGACCCGGAAGCCGCCAAACTTTACCTGCAGACTCACAAAAATGCTGCCAGCTCTTTTCAAGGCCAGGCGGCGGAAGCGGATTATCTCAAGCAGATTGCCGGCGATGCCAAGACATCAGCCTTATACACTCAAGTTTTGCAAAGGGGAGGCCTGAAGGCACCCGGCGAACTGGGCCAGTTGGCACGCGATCCTGGTGCCAGTCAAGCCCGGCCTGAAGTCCCCCAGGCGACTCCTCGCACGGATGGGGGTTGGGGGACGGGCAAATATCGTCCCGATGCGCCACGTTCTGAAGCCAACCGCGGCGAGGCATCGCGGGCGGAAGCCCCTCACGTAGAAGCTCTTCGCGAAACTCTGCGCCGAGAACCTCCCAAGGCCCCGCAAATCGACGCCCCGGACACTGACGCGGCCAAGGCCGGAATTGCACGCGCCGATTCACCCAACGCCGACATGTCTCGCTCAGAGGCCGTCCGTAAAGTCTCGCGCCGCGAGCGTTCCGACGCGCCACGGGCTCAAGCCTCACGGGCCGACGCTCAGCGAGTCGAAGCCCCTCGAACTGAGCGAACCGATGCCGCTAAGACAGACGTTCGACGCGCCGATTCAACGGCCCGCACCGGAACAACCCCTGAAGTTCACCGCGCAGGATCCGACGCCGGATCGCCACGGACTGAGGCCCCCAAAACCGACAGGGCCAGAAACGACATCCCACTCACCGATGTGCCAAACAACACACCGAGTGACCTCCTGCGCACCAATGATGGCTTTGCAGGTGCCTTTGCAGCCGCCAAGGCTGGCTCCTTAAATTCCTGGTTGTCCGATACGAATAAGGACCCAAAGGCTGCTTCAGCCTTTATTTTAGATCAAAACAAGGCCCTCCTAACCAAAGAGGGACGCGAACAATTCAATCAATTTCTAGATGCCACCAGAAAAGATCCAGAGACCGCGCGTCTCTACCTCCAAACGCACAAAGATGCCGCCAGTATTGACCAAGGCAGGGCCGCAGAAGCAGCCTATCTGAGACTGGTCCAAAGCGACCCCAAGACTTCTGCTTTGCATACGCAGGTTGTCCAAAGTGGGACCCGGCAATCATTGGGTGACCCGAGGCAGATGGCACCGCGCGTTGATGGACCGCGACAGAATGGCCCGGCCACCGGCACTCCAACTGACGCAACCAGGGCTAACCTGATGCGTAATTTTCAGACGCTGGTACCTCGCCCGGAAGAGAACTCCAAACCTCTCGATCCACTGGTGAATCAACCGGCCACCCGTCAGGACAGTCTGCCGCCTGCCTGGCGAGGTTTTCAACCTTCGACGGTCGTTCCACCTATAGTAGAGCCGCCGGGCCAAAGTCCTGTAACTCAGCCAGTCCCCACTGCCGACTTAATGAACACTCCAGGACGCCCAGATACCCGTTTCCCAGGAGACCTGACCAACCGTTTACCGTTCGTCACGCCCAAAGTTCCTCATACGGGCGCCACGCTGCCCAATACTCCAACGGTGCCCGGCTCCACACCTACGGCAGGACCTGCACCGGGGGGCCTTCAACCTGGCGCAGCCCCACCTCGTGCTCCCGGCGATCCGGCCAGGCCGGGAGTTCCGAATGGACTTAAACCAGAATCCCCAAACCCAGTGGGTCCTGGAAAGGTCGATCCCGGCGGTGGTATGGGTGTGCCCGGAATGACTGGACCGAACAAGCCTCCCACTACAGCTCCTGGCCTGCCCGGCGCGCCAACCACCTCAGGGCCCAACTCCCTCCAAACCCCTATATTTCCAGGCGTCCCCCCAGTCAGTCCCGGCGTCACGCCCCCCACTCCTGGCGGACCGGATGCAGGGCCAACAGGTCCCACCGCACGCCCAAACAAACCTCCCAGCGCGAATCCAGCCGCACCCGCTGGTTCGCCTACCGCAGTCGAGCCTCCCGGCAAACTGCCTGCTCCAGGCCCCACGACAAATCCATCGGCACCCAACATGCCTCCTGCCGCTCCGACCAAGACTCCCGCAACCCAGAGCCCCGCCACCAATCCAACGGCACCCACCACTGCCGCTCCGAATGCTCCGACGACGCCCATGACGCCAGGGTCAAGCGCAGGAGCCAACATGCCTCCTGCCGCTCCGACCAAGACTCCCGCAACTGCAGGC
>JADMJV010000101.1 GCA_018780265.1 bacterium | reverse complement strand
TAGAAGGAGATGGCGCCGCCGGCCTCTACGCCGAGCAGCATGGACCCCTGAAGGAACGACACGGGTCCCGAGGGGCGGGTGTCGGCCAGCGAGGTTGCGCCGGCAGAGTAATATTTGCTGGTCGTTCCGTCCTTTTCCAGGCGGCGGACGCCCTCCACATCGTAGGAGGTGCGCTCTTGGGGAGTGCCGTTGACCGTGCGCTTCACTTTCTGATTGAGCGTGTTCCACACATAGTCGGTGGTCACGGCGCCAGCTGTCCGCGATTCCATGTTGCCGTCAGGATCGGAGACGAAAGTCTCGGCCACGGTGGGAGGACCCCCTCCGATGCTGACGGAGCGGCTCTGCAGTTGGTCGGCCAGGTCCACCTGATAGGTCCAGGCCTCGGTGGTGACGGGCAGGTCCAGCGAAATGCGGTTGTCAGACTCGTCGTAGCCGTAAACCGAGGTCAGCACACCGTTTCGCGTTACCCTCTCGAGGCGGTCCAACCAGTCGTAGTCATAATCCCAGGTGATGGCGTCAAGAGGATTGAGCGGGGTCTCTATCATTTGAATGCGATTTCCCGAGTCATCATAGGAATATTCGAAGGATTGCAAGGGACTCCCGCCTTGAAGGTAGACCAGGGTGAGCAACTGCCCATTGGGATTCCAGGTGAAGTTGGCCACAATGCCGGTGGATGCCGGGTAGGTGATGCTCTCCAGGCGGCCCGCCAGGTCGTAGGCGTAGACAAAAATCAGCCCCTCGTAAGTAACGGTGTGGAGTCGATTGTCGTTGTAGTAGGTATACAGGGTGACTTTTCCGTGAACGTCGGTTCTCTGGATCAGATTGCCTTCTGCGTCAAAAACCTGGCTGACGGTTTCCCCGTTGGGAAAAAGGGTTTGCAGCACGCGGTCCAGCGGGTCGTACAACCAGCGGGTGGTGTGGCGAAAGGTGCTCTGGCCAAAGCGGGCCCCCTGGCGGGGCGCCGACCCCCAGCCGAAGCGATTGCCCAATTGGACGGCGACCATCCGATCCAGTTCGTCGTAGGCCTGATTGTGGCGCTCGTCTTGAGTTTCCAACTGGGTCGTGCGACACAGGGTGTCATAGTTGGTCAGGCGTTGCACCCCTCGCGGCG
>JADMJV010000105.1 GCA_018780265.1 bacterium | reverse complement strand
ACCGCCCCGCCCCCCTCGCTCCCCAAAAAGCAGAAGAAAAAGAAGAAATCTCGCTAGAGACCCGACCAGTACCTCTCTTTTGGTGTCATGGTAAAACTTTGGTAACCTGCGGGGCCCTGTTCCCGCCTATGGTGGTGTTACAAAACATAGAGGAGAGTGTCATGAAAGTCACCACCAACCCCATCCTGCAAGCTCCCCGCACACTGAGCGCACCCAAGTCCCATCACGAAATTCCCGAGGGCCCCGATGGTCCTGACAAAGGTCCCGGCTTCGGCGACCGTTTTATGTCGAATCTGGATCGCACCAGCGAAAAGGTTTCTGATGTCCTCACCCCGCTGGGCATCATGTTCGTCGGAGGTGCGGTTGGTCGCATGGTCGGCGGAGTAGGCCTGGGCACAGTTGGCTCGCTGTTCAGCAGCAGCGCCGCCGGCCCGATGGCTCAGGTTGGTGGACTGGCTGGCGGCCTGGCAGGCTCGATGATCGGCTACCGCTACGGCGCCAAGATCAAGGACAAGCCTGGCGACATGATTGAGAACGTCACTGGCAACTCGCGCGCCGGGCGCGCCATCCTCACCACCGCTTACACGGCTGCCCTGGGCGGCGTGATCACCGGTCTGGCTCTGGGTGGATTTGCCCCCGGTCCTATGGCCATCGGTGCCGGTGTTACTCTGGCCGGACTGGGCGGATACGCTGCCTGGCAGGCCAAGAACTAAATCTCCAAAATCTCATTCCATTGAAAGCTCCCGAGCAATCGGGGGCTTTTTTCGTAGCAGAATGTCAATAATCTTGTTACACCCATTGTGATCCAGGCCACATCTGGCACCCCCCTCGACTCGATAGAATGAATTATTCCCACCCATCGTTGAGAGCGAGGTAATGATGAGCCGTCGTATTCTATTGGAAGGCCTGGATTTTGCAGGTAAATCTACTCTCGCTCAGGGCTTGCTGGAGCGCTTTTTGCGGGAAAACATGCGGGTCAGTTTGAGCCGTAACTCGTTGTGCCCACAAAACCCGATCGCTGAACTGGCCGAGAAAGTCGCCCAGGAGCCAGGTCGGCACCCTTTTGAGGCTTCCTCGTTGTTTTTGGCCAGTCATCTGTGGGACATTCGTCATTATCGGCCTGACGAACCCGGCATTCACCTTCAGGACAGTTGCTGGCTGCGCTCCAAGGCCTATGATCGTCGCCAGGGAGTGCCTCTGCCCTGGGACCAGGTGGCCAGTGTCGATTTTGAGGTCGTCATTTTTTTGACTGCTTCCATTCCGGTGCGTCAATGGCGCTGTCGCAAACGGAGAATTTCGGGGACCGAACATTGGGTGTTTTATAAGATCGATCCATTTCTGGCGCTAGAACATCATTTGCGCCAGGAGTTTGCCAATCATCTCCACTATTTGGAGATCGACACCAGCAGGCTCTCTCCGCGCGAAGTGCTGGATCTGGCCTGGACAAACCTGGTGGCCTTGGGCCTGACGCAGGGGCCCCGAGAAGATTTAGGAAAACTGACGAGCCAGGGATGATGGGCCGAGTGCAGAAGCACCGCACATGGCTAGTATCAACCCAAGCATCCCTTCCATTCCCGCCGCCCGGCCGCTTTCGCAGTTAAGTCCGGTGAAGCCGCCCCCACCGCCGGTGGAAAACGCGCCCGTGAGCGACACCGTCAACCTCCAGCCTCCGCAGCAGAAGGACCCGGTTTCGCCCCCGCGCTCCGAGGCCTGGTTGAAAAAGGCAGCCTTTGCAGGCTTGGGATTGGGATTGCTGGCGGGTGGGGCGATTATGGGCGGCGCATTCAGCCCGGCCCTGAGCGCCTCGCAAAGCCAACCTCAGGCTCACGTTCAGATTAAGCAGGCCAGCAAAAATGCGCCGTCCTCCATGCTGCAAGAGCAGACACAGCCCATTCACTTGAAGACAGCTCGATTTGGAGTAACCCCGACGGTGCGTAGTTATGGAGATGTCGGAGTGCGCCCCGAAACCGATCAGCGTCAAGAGGCCAAGCCGGGCCTTGACGGCGAGACGCTGACCCATGACATCCGTATCGATCGGATCCATGGCGCTGATGGCCACGTTCTCTACAGTTCTGATGAGGCCGAGCTGGGCACTTTGGACTTTCACGATCAGGCCGATATGAGTTGGCGGACCGTCAGTGTGCTCAAGCCCGCCGGTCAGGCGGGCAATTTCGTATCGGTCTCGGAAACCACCACTCGATTCTCTGGAGGCGCTTCGGATGCCACCGAAACCCGATTGCGTACGGTCGATATGACCACCCATAACGTGGTCAATCTTAGCGAACTGCTGAGCGGCGAGGATTATCAAAAGATTGCCGCCCAGGTGCAGGCCGGACTCAATAGCGTGCAGGGCTCTCGCTATCAGGTTTCCGACATGGAAACCCTGGACAGTCATATGAACAATGGCTTCGCCTTGAATCAGGAAAAAGACGGCAGTCTAACCTTAACCGTAGCCATTCCTAGCAACGTCGAATCCGACGGTGCCAGGGTGGCCGAATTCACCTTTGTAATTCCTGCCAGCGCGCTTCAGCGATAGCGTTTAGAGGCAGCTCTGACGAGGTAGATCACAGGCATACTTTGCCTAGGAGCTGCTTAGATGAGTCTTGCAACGATGTCTCAGAGTACGGGTGTTTGTTTTAACCTGTCCGAGGATAACCAGATGGTCCTGGATATGGTGCGCAAACTGGCCAGTGAAGAGATTGCACCGCGCGCGGCCGAATATGATCGGACCCGCGAATTTCCCTGGGACAACATTCGCAAGATGGCCGAACTGGGCCTGATGGGCGTTACCGTTCCGGAGGCCTACGGCGGAGCCGGGATGGACACGATGGCCTACGTGCTGGTCATCGAAGAGATCTCCAAGGCCTGCGCATCCACCGGCGTGATCACGGCCGTCCAGAATTCACTGGGTTGTTATCCCATTCTGGCCTTTGGGACCGAGGAACAGAAGCTGAAGTATCTGCCCCTCATCGCCAGTGGCCAGAAAATCGCCGCCTACGCTCTCACGGAGCCCGGTTCCGGCTCGGATGCAGCAGCCATGAAAACCACCTGCCACCTGGATGGAGACCACTGGGTGATCAACGGTCAGAAGAACTGGATCACCAACTCTACGGCCGCTGAAATCTTTATTGTCTATGCGCTCAAAGACCCGGCCCAGAAGCACAAAACCACCTGTTGCTTCATCCTTGAGAAGGGTGCTCCCGGCTTCACCATCGGCAAGCACGAAGAGACCATGGGCGTGCGCGCCTCGGGCACCTGCCCGCTCACCTTTGACAATGTACGCATTCCCAAAGAGAACATGCTGGGCGAAGAGAATAAAGGATTCAGCATCGCCATGGCCACTTTGGACTGCGGTCGTATCGGCATTGCCGCCCAGGCGGTGGGTATCGCCCAGGCCGCCTTCGACCACGCCTTGCGCTACTCCAAGGAGCGCGCTCAGTTTGGCAAGGCAATCTCCGAGTTCCAGCTGGTTCAGGAGATGTTGGTGCAAATGGCCACCGAGATTCAGGCTGCGCGCCTGATGGTGTGGCAGGCGGCCTGCAAGCGGGACGCTGGCGAAAAGTTTGGCAAGGAAGCTTCCATGGCCAAGTGGTTTGCTTCTGAAGTGGCGGTCAAAGCTGCTCTGCACGCAATTCAGGTGCACGGCGGTTACGGCTACTCCAAGGAATACCCGGTGGAGCGCCTGTTGCGCGATGCCAAAATCACCCAAATCTATGAGGGAACTACCGAAGTGCAGAAACTGGTGATCGCTCGCCACCTGCTCAGCGAAGGTTAAGGACAATAGAAACGATGAACATCATTGCCTGCGTCCGGCAAACCCCGGACACGGAAACCGTAATCAAAATCAATGGAGCCGGCACCGGCATCGAGACCGATGGCGTTAAATTTGTGCTCGGACCGTACGATGAATATGCTCTGGAAGCGGCCGCCCAGATCAAAGAAAAGAGTGGCGGAGATGTGACGGCTGTCACCGTAGGCGGCGACCGCGCCGCTGAGACCCTGCGCCATTGCCTGGCCGTAGGTGCCGATAAAGCGATTCACATCCAGGACGTTGGCGCCACCGGGGATGACGCACTGGCTGTGGCTACCGCTCTGGCCAATCAGATCAAGAAGCTCCCCCACGATCTGGTTTTCGTGAGCAACAAAGGCACCGACAGTGACCGCGGCGCCGTGGGTCCCATGTTGAGCGAACTGCTCGACCTGCCCTACGTGGGATTGGTCACCGAAATCGAAGTGGAAGATGGCTCCGTGCTGGTTTCGCGCGATGTAGAGGGCGGCGCCAAAGAGAGGTATCGCGTTAAACTACCGGCCGTGATCTGTGCCCAGAAAGGCGTGTCCGGCGAGCCCCGCTATGCTTCTTTGCCGGCCATTATGAAAGCCAAAAAGAAGCCTATCGAAGCGGTGGCTATCGACGGTGACGTCAGCGGCCTGCGTAAGGTGGAGCTGGAGAAGCTCGAGTATCCGCCGGCTCGTCCACCGGGACGCATGGTCCCCGGTGAAAGTGCCGCCGATAAGGCCAAAGAGCTGGTTCGCCTGCTTCGCAATGAAGCCAAGGTTATCTAAGGAGTTTTGAGCATGTCGAAAGTAATTCTTGTCTGCGGTCAAGTGCGCAATGGACAGCCCACTCGACCCACTTTAGAGTGCCTCAGCCTGGCCAACAGCCTGGGCGGCACCGTTCACTGCGTCCTGCTTGGTTCGGGGGCGAAAGGCGCAGCCGTGGCCGCCGGTCATCAGGGCGCCAGCCAGGTTTGGGCCAATGAAGACGCCAGCTTCGACAAATGGAGCCTGGCTACCGTAGCCAATACGGTGGATACCGCCATCAAGTCGGTCAGTCCGGCGCTGGTGCTGGTGCCTGCCACCACCCATGGCAAAGAACTGGCTGGCAAACTGGCCGCTCGTTTTCAGGCCGCCCTGGCCAGCGAAGTCATCGGTGTCAGCGCGGACGGCGATGCTTTCAAAGCGGTACGTCCCATCTACGCTGGCAAGGTGCGCGCCAACGTGAAGCTGATCGGTGCCCCCGCTTTTGCTACCGTGCGTCCCAATGTGCTGGACGTGGCCGCCGCCGATTCGGGTAAGTCGGCCACCGTTTCCGACCTGGCCGCCGGTGCCGCCGATAGTCGCATCGAGCTGGTCTCGGTGGATGTCAAAGGGGACAGCGGCACGGTGGACCTCAGCGAAGCCCGCGTGGTGGTTGCTGGAGGCCGTGGTCTGAAAGGCCCTGAGAACTTCCATCTGGTGGATTCGTTGGCAACGGCCTTCAACGCCGCCGTGGGAGCCAGTCGTATGGTGGTGGACGCGGGCTGGAAAGAGCACCGCTATCAGGTAGGACAGACCGGTAAAGTGGTGACCCCCGAGCTCTACGTGGCCGTGGGCATCTCCGGCGCCATTCAACATCTGGTGGGTATGCAAAACTCCGGTTGCATCGTGGCCATCAACAACAATCCCGAAGCGCCCATCTTCAAGGTGGCCGATTACGGTGTGGTGGCCGACCTCTTTGACTTCGTGCCCAAGCTGGCGGAAGAACTTAAGGTCTAAACCTTTCCTAAGGGCCCGTCGCGAAATAACTCAGACACATCATCGATCAAACCCTGGCCAAA
>JADMJV010000079.1:54864-58361 GCA_018780265.1 bacterium | reverse complement strand
AGAGTTTTGCGGCTACCAGGCGAATGGAACCATTTGTGACCCCCAGCCGAAGGCACCCCACCACGCGCCGTCTGCTTACGCGCTCCATTGTCGTGCTCTTGGGGTCCGTGCTGGCCTGCGTTACCCTCGGAGTGTATTGGCAAATTCAGCGCAATCTGGAACACCATACCCAGTTTCATCTGCGCCACCTGGTCGCCGATGTCTGGACTCCCGAGCCGGCCGCTCGTAGCCTGGAGAGGCCGCCACATCACCCCGGTCACTTTTTTCCTCCCCGGTTAAACACCCCTTTGCATCTGATCATGCCAGACACTGGCCAGCAAGACTGGGATCGCCTGGCCTCTCACGATGTGCATGTCCGTTATTACGATCTCCAGTTGCGCAAGCTGGTCGAACTCGGCGGCCCCCCTGAGCGACCCCAAGAGCAACGCCAGGAACTGCAGAAGATGCTCGATTCCCAAAGCGAAAGCCGAAACTACAACTCAAGCAACCGGATCGAAGGCTGGCTCATGTGGTCACAGCTGGTTCGTGACAGTTCCGGTCAGCCGGTGGGCCTATTGGAAATGGGGATGGGCAAAAAGCCCGCCGAAGATCTGCTGCACAACCTGTCTGGCTGCCTGGCCGTGGCCGGCTCGCTGGGCCTGCTGGTGGGTATCGGGATGGCGACCATGATCGCTCGCAGCGTCTGTCGACCCCTGGAGAACATCGCCGCCAAAATGAATCACCTCAGCGCGGGCGATTTCAGCGTGCGGGCCGCCCAGCAAGGTCCCCTGGAGATGCAAACCATCGCCGCTACCTTCAACAAAATGGTCTCCGAGCTCAGCCAGGTCTTCCAAGGCCAAAGGCGCTTTGTGGCCGATGCCTCCCACGAACTCAAGACCCCCCTCACCTCGATTCAAACCATGGTAGAGGTGCTTCGCGACCATCAGGAAATCGCTCCCGACCGCAAGCAGCGGGCCTTTCTGGTGATCGAGCGCGAGTTGAACCGCGTCGACCAGTTAGTCCATGACCTGCTTACCCTGTCACGCCTGGAAGAGCCCACACAGGCCCCGCGGCGGGTCGACCTGCGTGCCCTGGTGCTCGGCTTGGCGTCCGACTATGCTCACGCGCACAGCAACTTTCAGTTCGACTGCCAGGGGTGTCCCCTCTGGATCAACCTGGTCGATCCATGCGGGGGCGAGCGAGCCATCCGCAATCTGCTCGACAACGCCCTGGCCCACACCCAGGAGCCCGGTCAGGTGTGGCTGCGACTCCACCAGCAGCCCGATGGGCTGACCGTCGAGGTGGCCGACCAGGGTGAAGGCATCTCGAGCCAGGACCTACCCCACGTCACTCGCCGGTTTTACCGCTCCGACCAATCGCGCTCGCGCCTCAGTGGCGGTAGCGGCCTTGGCCTGGCCATCGTCAGCGCATGGGCTAGCCGGAACGGGGGGCGGCTCGATCTACAGAGCGAATTGGGAAAAGGTACGGTGGTTCGCATGTGGCTACCCACAACATCATGAGCGCCCGCATATTGGTGGCGGACGACGACGATTCGATTCGCGACTCCCTGGAAACCGTCTTGGAACTCAACGGCTACGAAGTTCTGTTGGCTGCTGATGGGCGGGCCGCCCTGCAGCAATTTGCCCTGAGTCCCGACCTCATCTTGCTGGATTGGATGATGCCCGAAATGGACGGCATCCAGGTCTGCCAGGAGCTGCGCAGTATCAGCCAGGTTCCCATCCTGATGATGACAGCCCGAACCGAGCTTGACGATCGCATCGAAGGGCTCGACTGTGGGGCCGACGACTACCTGTGCAAGCCTTTCAAAACCAAGGAGCTGTTGGCCCGGGTTCGGGCGCTGTTGCGGCGCAGCCAGGGCCGTTCAACTGAAAAGCTCGAGTTCGGCTCGCTCAAGCTCGATCCCACCCGACGCCACGCCCACTGGGCCGGCCGCGAAAGCGAACTCACCGCCTTGGAATTCCAACTGCTCAGTTTCCTCGTGCAAAATCCCCGTCAAGTCTTTTCTAAAGAGCAATTGCTCAACCACGTCTGGGGTTGGGACGAGGTCACCAATCTCAACGTGGTCGAGGTGCACATGAGCAGCCTGCGGCAAAAGCTGGGCGATACGGATAAGCAGCTCCTGCGCACTGTGCGCGGCCTGGGCTACACTCTGGGCCAGTAAGGGCTTCAGCAAGACTTAAGCTACAAGACCGCCTCAACTTCAAACCTCCTGGCTAAGCTCAGGGTAGATTCGGGATGCGGCGCAGGGTCCACCCCAAAAACCTTGAGGAGGTTCCATGATTCTCTCCCATGTTGCAGAGTCAGTGACGATAGCTGTCATCTGCCTGTTGGCTCTCAACGGCCTTTATCGTCTGCTCTGCTCAAGGCCACGCATCGAGGTCCCGGCAGCGCCGGCCACATCCTATCGCTACCCCAAGATGGCCACCCAAGACACCACCGACACGTTCGAGATCGAGGGGCTGCGCGCATATACCCTTTCCAAAGCCGGCAGCGCTGTCAACTACGACTTCTTCGATGTGCAGAACCATTGCAAAAACGTCGTGACTTTCTACCTGGGAGACGTGTCGGGTAAAGGCGAGTCTGCCGCCGATTGCCGCTCGGCCTGCCGCTCTCTTCTCAAACACGCGGCCCGCATATCACTCGATCCGGCCGGCGTCGTAGCAGCGGTCAACGAGACCCTGGCCAGCTACGAGCTGGACGGTCGTTACGCTACCCTGCTCTATGGTCGACTCGACCTCACTTCCGGACGCCTTCTCCTGCTCTCCGCCGGTCATCCAAATCCTATTCGCATCTCCAGGAGGCTCGACCGCACCCAAATTCTCGAGTGTTCCCCCTGCCTGCCCGTGGGAATTTTGACCGGCCACGACTACGTCGTCAGCGGGTTTTCCTTGTTGCCCGGAGACACCCTGCTGCTCTACACCGACGGCATCACCGAAGCCCGCGATAGCAACCGACAGTTCTTCGGCGAGCACAACCTGATGCAGGTGGCTCACCAGGCCCACTCCCCCTCTCCTCAAGCCCTCGTCGACAGCATCCTGCGCCGAGTGGATAGCTTCAGCCCAATTCTCTGCGACGACCGGACCGTCATGGCCATTACCTACGTGGGGCTCAGGTCCGAATACTCCACCAACCGAATGGAGGTGAACCCCGCAGAAGTATCACGTCTATCCCTTTGCTACAACTAACCAACTAACGAAAGGCAGGAGAAGTCGAAAATGACACGTTTCACTAATTGGGGGAGGAAAGAGCTGCTCTTCCTGCTCGTTCTCGCCTTCGGAGTAGGCTACCAGGCCATCTCAAGCGGCCGAGCTCTCTCAGGCACCCCCCGGCAGTCTACCAACAACAACCCATAGACCACCATTGCAATGGAGGAGAGCATCGGCACCACGGCCCCCCCCGGGACTCCCACCCACCGTCCTCTTCTTGCTGGGCGGCGCACTGGGCTACCTCATCGGCAGAAAACCCCGCCCCTGTGGGCCCCCACCACCGCCTCCTCC
>JADMJV010000079.1:0-54719 GCA_018780265.1 bacterium | reverse complement strand
CGCAACCCTAAATCGACGCCACAGCCTTGGGCCTGGGCGAGGAGCGGACGGCTCGTCGCCCAGGCTCCTCAGGCAACCGACTCGCCCACTACCTGTGTTTGTGATTGTCGACTTAGACGACGTTTACCGTCTGCATCATACCCAGGTCTTCGTGGGTCAGGATATGGCAGTGGAAGACAAAAAGCCCGGTGAAATCCTCAAATCGGTGGCGGATTCGGATCGACCCGTTGGCCGGAATGTTAAAGGTGTCGTGCCACTCCGTTTGAGGCAAGGCTACGTTGTTGACTTCAATCACTTCGAAAGGATTGATATGGATGTGGAAAGGATGGCCGTTTGTGCTGCTGTTGGTGAGCACCCATTCCTCCACGGCACCCAATTGGACCGTTTGGTTGATAACATTCGGATTGAAATGGATCATGTTGACGGCAAAGTTTTGGAAACCCGCCGGTTGTCCGCCGTCATTGGAAGTCTGGTCAAAAGAGATGTTTCGAACGGGTTGATTGACTTGCCCGGCCGCGATGTTTGCGTGCGGCTGGGGGAGCAGGTTGGTAGGTAGGGCCATATTGACGACCGTGTTAAGAACCGTCAACTGCCCGATATTCTGGGGGGCATCATTGTTTCCAATAGTATTGTCCTGCCCTTTTACGACTGCGTAGTTTCCGGGCGCGCCGCAGCGAATCATGATATCGGCCCTACCCGCAGGTGGGAGTGAAATAGAGGCTGCCTGGCGGGTTACGGGCAGATTCAGGCCATCGAGCGAGACAATGTTGAGGGTATGGCCCACGATAGAAAACGGAACCGTTGTGCGCACGGTGCCGTTGATCACGCGCAGACGGATCACTTCTCCTGAAAAAGCCTGCAGGGTGGGAAGTTCCTGCCCATTGACCAGCAGTTTCCGCTGCCCTTGGGGGAAGGCCTGACCGGGACCGAAGTTGGGGACCAGGCCCGGATTGGCGGGAGTGATGTTCAGTTCGGTGATGAGATACACCAGGTCGCGAGCCGCCGCGATTTCGGGGAGGGCGTCGATGCCGCCTTCAATGATTAAGGCTCCGGCCATGCCGCTAAAAAGTTGTAGGGCTGAGGAACCGTGCTTGTGAGGATGATACCACATCGTTCCAGGCGGGTGGTTGGCCGGAATCTGGTATTCGTACTGGAAGCTGCCACCTTGGGGCTGGATTTCGACGAAGATATTATCGGAGTTGCCCGATGGGCTGACGTGCAAGCCGTGGGTGTGCAAATTGGTGGTGTTAAACTGGTGAGGCGTGTTGATGTTGGGGGGAACCGGGTCGGGGTTGGCCGGCAGGTTGTTGATCACGTTGACACGCAAAGTGTCGCCCGGACGCACGCGTAGCGTAGGTCCCCCCAAAATTCCATTGTAGGCACGCGCGTTGATGGTTTGGGGACCGACCACATTGGTGGCGAATGCCACCGTCAGGCTGGTATCGAGAATTCCGAAGGCTGATTTTTGCACGGGCGGTTGCACAAAGGCGGGCGGCACGGGACCCGGAGCCGGTCCGGGGTTGTTGCCGCCGCCCGGGAGACCATTGTTGCCCGTCTGGGTGTTGACGATGGTGCCACTCTCACTACCGCAGCCTTGCACCATAGAAATCGCCCCGGCAGTAGCCAGCGATACCCCACCCACCAGTATGTTTCGTCGCGAGAACTGGCTCTCGGCAGGATCGTGTGTATACATAAGGCCTCCCCCGGGATTTGTGTCAGGCCAGTTCGCTAGACGGGGGAGCTTTTCCCTGCTGGGGGATCAGGGAGTAGAGAACCGGAATGATCCCGAGAGTGAGCAAGCAGGACACGCTCAAGCCGCCCACGATGACCGTGGCCAAAGGCGCGTAGGCGTCGAGCCCGGTGGTGGGAAAGAGGGCCAGAGGAAGCATCACTACCAGGGTCACCATCACCGTCATCAAGACAGGGCGCAGGCGCCGCGGTGCGCCCTCCAGTAAAGCTTCTTGGGCGGAGGCGCCGGCTCGCCGTGCGCGCACGACGGAGTCTAACAACAAAATACCGGCCGTTACGTCCATGCCGTGGAGCACCACGATGCCCAACAAAGAAACACTGGAGAACGTCTGACCGGCGTAGAGCAGAGCCAGAAAGACGCCGGCCATCTCCAGGGGAATGGTGGCCATCATCACGAGAGGAATCCGCCAGTTGCGAAACTGTAGCAGCAAAGCCAGATAGATCAGGGCCAGGGCAGCCCCCAGCCCGCCCAGCAATCGCTGAAAAGAATCCATCATCTGAGTCATGTCTCCGCGCTGCTCAATGTTGTACCCGGCTGGATAAGGTAACTGGCTCTGACTGGCCATTTGCAGGTCCATGCTCAGTTTCATGGAGCCGGGTCCACCACGGCGAATGTTGCCCATCACCGATATGGAGCGGCGCAGATTGTCGTGCTCAATGACGGCCCAACCGGTCCTGTTCACATTTGGCGATTGTAGAACGATGGGCAGGCCCTCTTCGGTGGTGGCCAGGCGAATGCCGGGACCGGCCTGAGAGCGGTAGAGAGTTCGTGCGGGCTGGCCGGGAGCCCAGGAGGTGGAAACCATATAGAGCCCTCGCATTTGGGCTCCCAGAGCTCGCGTCTGTTGGCCGAGCCAGGCCAGACGCTTTAAATTGGGGCCGTGAATGACCAACTGAACCGGGGCCATGGCCGAGGCCATCACGTCCGAACCCATCTCCTTCAGGTAGAGGCGCCGCATTCCAGGCACCTGATGCAGGGCTTCGGCGTAGACAGAATCAGCGATCTGCCACAGGCTGCGTTGGCGTTTGTGCTGGTCCGTCAGGGTGATCAGCAGGCGGGCCATGTGTGAGCCGCCCATTTCATAGCCAGAGAGGCCGCTGGTATCCTCGTCCATGCCCACCTCGGTGGAGATGCCCACGACCTCCGGCTGGCGGCGCAGTAAGTCTTCGAAGGCGGCTGCCAGGCGAGCGGTTTCCTCGCTGGAGGTTCCCGGTTGGGCTTCGAGCTCACAGTAAATCTGACCGGTATCTGACAGGGGCATCATTTCGGAACCGATCAGGGGGAAGAGCAGCCAGGACAGGTAGCTGGCGGAAAGGGCCAATCCCAGCAGCAGGCCCCGCTGGCGCAAAGCCTTTTGGAGCAGAGTTCTATAGCCTTTTTCCAGGCCGGAGCGAGAGCGAGGCACATATCCTCGATAGGCACGAGCGGCCAGCACGGGGGTCAGCGTCAGCGAAACGATGAGAGAGGCCGCCAGGGCTAAGAGAAACGGCCACACGATACCTTCGAACATGTCCTGAGTCAACCCACCACACCAGGTGAGTGGCAGCATGGCCAGTCCCAGCACCAGCGTAGACGAGAGAACGGCCGGGCGCACCTCGGAGCAGCCGTCTACGGCCGCCTGCCCAGACTCCTTGCCTAACCCCAGGTGATGTCCCACCGCGTGCAGGTCGATGATGGTATCGTCTACCAGACGTCCCAGGGCCAAAAGCAAGCCGATCAGAGTGGAAGAATTGAGCGAAAGACCCAGTGGCACAAACAGCGTCAGAGCCAGACCCAAAGAGGTTGGAACCGTGGCCAGGGCGATCAGCGTGCCTCGCAAGTCGCCCAGGAATAGATAGACGACCAGGCCGGTCAGGGCCACGGCCAGGGCCAACTCCCTCCATACGTTGGATTGCACCACCTGGACAAAGTGGGCATTGTTGTATGCCTCATCCATTACCAGGCCCGGATGTTGGCGGCGAATTTGCTGGACGGTCTGGCGCACTGCCTCGACGGTGGAGGGCGATGAACCGTCGGGCTTTTGAAATACGTTAATTTCAAAACCTTCCTGGCCATTGTAGCGATAGCGCGGCGAGTCGTGGCCCAGGCTTAGCCGAACTCGAGCAATTTCGCTCAGAGGCCGGTCGCCAATCTTCATGTCCTTCAACTGGCTGGCTCGTGTGACGGTGGCCAGCGCCGGGCGCAGGTCGCTGGCTCCCGCCAGCGACTGCAGTCCCGTGGTGCCTAAGGGGATCACCGACTTCACCCCGGCCGTGGGGGTTACTTCCAGTTGTAGGCGGGGACCGAACAGGGTCAGTCGAGCCACGCCATCCACTTGTTTGAGGGGAAGCATGACCTGGCGCTCCAGCAGTTGCCGGAGTTCCTGGAAGTCGTATCCCGGGGAGTGCACGGCCAGTCGCATGACGGGGATGTCCAACGGGTCGTAGGGCAGCACCCGAGGTTGGAAGGGCAGGGCTGGCAGCCGACTGCTGACCTGAGCCAACTGGGACTCAACGTCGGAAGCATAGGGAAACTCCAGGATCACCACCGACAGTCCATGCATGGATTGGGAGCGGATGGCCTGAACCGTGGGTAACTGCACCAGACTGCCTTCCAAGGGGGTGGTCAGGCGGCCCTCCACCTCCTCTGCGGTCCAGTTGGGACAGGCGGTTACGATGGCCAGCAGGGGGCTTTTCAGGCTGGGCGCCAGGCGGGTTGGTATCCACAGGGCCAGGCAGAGCAGTGACAGCACGAGCAAAACAGCATAGCCGCTCACAATCAGGCCTGGATGGTCGGTGGACCAGCGTATGAGTCTCACGGAGCGTGCGGTGCGTCGTCCGGGATCATCAGGTCACGGTAGCTACCCACGCCCCACGAAGCAGACGTCACCAGAGCTCCTTCGGCCAGTTGCTCCTGGGCCAGGGCCACCACGGTTTCCCCCTCACGCAGACCATTGCGAATCTCCGTGTGGGTGTCGTTGACCAGGCCGGTGGTTACCTGGCGCTGATAGGCCAGGCGCTGGCCCGCCACCGAGGAGACCACCATGACCACTTTGGCGCCAGAGCGCTCCACAATAGCCTCGTTGGGGACGCACAGCACAGGCGCTATCTGTTCGACCCGGCAGCGCATCAGCACGTTTTGGCCAATGGGAAAGGTGCCGGGGCGACCTCCATCGTCCCCTGGTTTGGGCAGGGGCAACAGGCTGCCGTCGTGGGCCATGGCCTGGACGGGACTGGCCAGGTTTTTGAGGGTGGTTTCGGCCCAATATTCGCTCCCTTGACTGGTTGCCGACACGGCCGTGATCACGCCACGGCGAGTAGTGTCCCCATCGATTACTTCAACGGGTTGACCGCGACGGACACGAAAGCGGTCGACCGCCGAAATCTGAGCTCGAACTCTGACCCGGTCGATGCAGCCCAGGGCGAGCACGGGCCCCACAGAGGTCAGGGTCTGACCTGCTTCTGTCAGGCGCCGGGTTACCACCCCGTCAAACGGGGCCAGCAACCAGTTGGGCCCAACCCGGCCCAGCCGTTGTCCGGACTTAAAGGAGACCCCTTCGTCGAGGAGTTCCCAAACAGGTCCGCTGCCGGCCAGCACCTTCTCGCGACCGGCCAGGACTCGGGCGGGGTATTTTCGGTAGACGGATAGGGGAAGTCGCTGCACCACGGCTTCCAAGACCGGTGTGGGCGCGCTCATTTCGGGAAGGGGCTGATTCATATCCATGCTGGCCTCCGGTGGCCAGTAGCGCTCGACAACGGTGCCGGCCGAAAAAGTGGAGAGGGCCAGCGCCAGCGTAGTCAACAGCGGAGCCAGCGCTTTCTTGCGTACGGCAAAGCCCACGGTCAGTGGCAGCGCGGCGGCCAGGGTTAACCACAAAAGGGGCTGACTTACGGGCCTGCGCTCGGCTGGATTGACATTCAACAACTGCGGAGGAGGGACGCGACCATCCAGGTCGACGCGCACCTGCCAGACGCCACTCATGGGCAGGTTAAGATCGATTTCGTAGCGTCCGTCGCCCTTGGAAGTCGCTTCGCGGGGCAGCAATGACATCGGCATGCCGGCCATGTCCACGCCCACCATCACCTTTTTCCACTTACCTTCTTTGGGAAGTTGAATCCGCAACCGGTTCTCCCCGACTTGCGGCGGATTGGGCAAACTGGTCAACTGCACGCTTGGATCGGTCAAGGATTCCGGTCCGCACGAATCGTCTGTTTTGGGTAGACCGGTAGGAGCTTTCCCCTTACCGACCTGGACCAGCGAAACCACTCGAAACTCGCCGTTTGGGGTGGCCAGCAACAGTTGGATACGCCAGCGTCCCGCCATGCTCAAGACCAGATCTCCTTCATAGTGACCGGTTCTTTGGCGCGCTATCCTGGTCATGATAGGTCGCATATTGGGGGTGCTCGGCATGTCCATCAGAGCCGACAATGTCAGACTGGGAAGGGCCGAAGTGCCACTGGTCGCTTTGGCTACATCGACCACCAGGTGGGCGCTTCCGGGAACGGCCGGCCAGGGGGACAGAGTGGCTCGCAGTGGATAGTTTCCGGCGGGTTCATCGGCGATTTCTTGCTGTGCAGATGCTGGCGACAGCAGCCACAACGCCAGCAACAGTGCAGACGCGGCCCGGGGGAATTTCATCGGCGCCTTTTCTTGGCCTGGGATGGGATTCCTGGGACCGACACGAACGCCACAGTCATGAAGCGTATCGCCTGGATATTACTGGCTCTCACGAGTGGGGCTGCGGCCTGGGATCTTCGAGGCCATCGAGTGGTGACCGCGATAGCGGCGGAATATCTGGCTCCCGCCACTCTCGACTGGGTAGAGTCTTGCCTGGATCAAAGTGCCGATGTGCGGGCCCGCACCTTGGAGGGCGCCTCGACATGGGCGGATGTGGTGCGCGAGGAGAGGCCCGAAACCAGGCCCTGGCATTATATCAATCTCCCCATGGGATTGGGTCCCGGTGCCCCCGACCGCGGGCAAGTGGTTTGGGCCATCGAGAATTATAGGGAAGAAGCCGCTGTCAGCGGTCAAGGTGAGCGGAGGGCGGAGGCGCTGGCCTTTCTGGTTCACCTGGTCGCCGACATCCACCAGCCTTTGCACACCTGCAACTATTTTGGGCCTGATTATGCCGACGGCGATATGGGCGGACGAAAAGTGCGGATCAACCATCCCTGGGCCAAGAACTTACATCAATTTTGGGATTCCGCGGGGCAGCCACCTGACGTCACTGTGGCCGAGCTGAAAGCCCGAGTAGCCAGGGGCTCGGGCGGGCCTCAGGCTCACCTGGTCGATACCCAGGCATGGGCCCAGGAGAGTTTCTCTTTGGCTCGGCAGGTTGGCTACCCTGGAGGCCAACCGCCTGGTAGCGAGTTGAGTAGCGAATATCAGCAGCGGGTTCGTGAAGTCTGTACACAGCGACTTTTCCTGGCGGGATTGAGGCTGGCCTATGTATTGGAAAAACTGGGTCCTGAAGGCAGGCGGGCCGGCCTGTGACGGTGGTGACGGGCGCTAACGCCCTTTTTTTCCGTTGCTTGCAGCAGTTGCTGCTCAGTTTGCCGCGTTGGCAGGTTCCAGGCTGCCTGGTCTATGACCTGGGCCTGAGCGACCCTCAGCGGTGCGACTTGATTCGTCGTTTCCCGTGGATCGAGTTGCGCATTGTACCAAACGGGCCTGAGCATCTCCGCGATGTGGGCAACTACGCCTGGAAGCCCACCATAATGGCCGAGGTCTTATCTCAGCAGAGTGAGCCCGCCCTGTGGCTGGATAGCGCCTGTGTAGTGGTGGGCTCCCTGGAACCCGTTATCGAGCACGTTCGTCAACATGGTCTCTGGGTCCCCTGGGCGGGGCGGGGGCCGGTCTGCGAAATGACCCACCCGGCCACCTTAACGGCCCTGGCGGTTGAGTCAGCCATCGAGCGCGGGCGTTTTCGAGCCGGCGGAGTGTGCGCTTTTGATCCGGCCAGGCCGGAGGTTTTGGAGTTGGTCAGGAGCTGGAGAGAACTGGCCTGGTGTCCAGAAATACTGGCGCCACCCGGCAGCCATCGCAGCAATCATCGCTACGACCAGACTTTGCTGACCGTACTGCTGGCCCGATCAAGTCTGGATCCATCCGACCATGAAGTGGATATCTCCAGTTCTCATCCGATCTCGTTCTTGCGCACTCGCAACAAGGTCGACGAACGCATTCCACTGGCTCTGGATCCTTGGGTACGGGCCTATTTCTGGCTCCGTCGATTCCTCGACGTGGCCCATTGGAAATGGCGCGAACTAAGGCGTAATGGGCTTTAAGGTGAAGCCGCGGGTATCCACCTTCTTGCCTTCCCTCCAAATCTCTGCATCCCCGCCCAATTTCGGGCCCCCTTTGGAGGCGTCGGAGTAAGTGCCCGTCATCTTGACTGTTGTCGCGCATATCTCATCGCGTTCACCGTCCTTCGTGTTTGGCTACTCAGATCCTGAATCCTCGGAAAAGGCGGTCAGGCATTCTTCCATGGTGGCGTGGTGGAGATCTAGCACCTTTTGGAAGTCTTCCTGGTATCCGCCGGCCAGATTCCAGACCACTGGCACATTGTTTTGCCGGCAGAATCGAAAAACGATCTGGTCACGGCGGCGCATTTGTTGGGCCGACATCCATCCGCCCAGCGGGTCATCGTTATGGGCGTCAGCTCCTGCCTGATAAATCAGCAGATGGGGATTCATTCCGCTGAGAATCGTAGGCAACTCCTCTAAGAAGGCTTCTGGGTCTTTCGGCCCTCCGATTCGGCCAGTCGTGCAATGTTCGACGAAGCGCAAGCGTAGATGGGCGATGATGTCGTCGGTGCCGTTGCCATAGTGAAAGTCACAGTCCAAAATGCCCACTCGCTCCACCTTGGGACGCGCCAACTGAGCAGCCACCATCAGGCCATTGAAAGTGCAAAACCCGCCGCATTTGTCGTAACGTGCGTGATGAAAGCCGCTGGTTGGCGAGCAGGCAGCGCCTCCGTGCTCGATCACATACTGGGTGGCGGACACCAAGGAACCTGTCGTCCACGGCAGTGATTCGGCGACTTTTCGGGACAGGTTGCCGAAGCCGTTATGGCGTCGGCACTCGAGAATGTCATTTACGTAGGCGTGATCGTGGGCCAGGGCCAGTTGTTGGGGAGTGACTGGGACGGGTTCGACCAGGCTGATGTGCTCTGGCCAGAGTTCCAGCCACTGAGCAACCACCTTTTCTGGTTTGCCTGCGCTTGGACTGTAGGAGTCGACTTCGGGCACACTCTGGCAAGGGGAGTAAAAGACTTTCACTCCCGGCAAATTCGCTTAACGGTGGGTGGGCTCCTGGACGTTTTGCCATCCCGACAGCAGGGGTCAAGAGCCGGGCCTCACAGTTAGCTTTCGTGGAACGAATGCTTGCTGCCCATCACTAGTACGCTGGATGTCCTGATTGTGGGAGCCGGGCCGGTGGGCTTGATGTTGGCCGGTCAATTGCAGAGGCGTAACATCCACTATCGATTGATAGAGGGGCGAGGGCAGCGGCAACCCCGTTCCAAGGCCGGGGCCCTGAGCCCGAGGACGCTGGAGATCTTTGACCACCTGGGGGTGTTGGACGAAGTCATAGATCTAGGCCTGTTTTTTAGGGCAGTCAATACCGTAGTGGCGGGTCAAACCAAGGCTCGAGTTGAGACCTGTTCGCAGGGGGGCTACGCTGCGCTGAGCTTGAGTCAGTTTGACTGTGAAGAGATTTTGGAGGCCGACCTGCGTCGTCGCGGGGGGAGAATCGAGCGAGCTACCCGTTTGACTTCGCTGCGCAACACTTTTCACTTTGCCGAAGCACACCTGGAGGGTCCCGCTGGGGTGGAAAAACTGATTTGCCGCTGGGTGGTTGGCTGCGATGGCTCGGCAAGCCTGGCGCGCAAGAGCCTTGAATTGGACGGCGATGTTGACTCGCCAGTGCAGAACTTTTTATTGGGCGAACTGGAACTCGATGGGTTGCAGCCCCACGGTGAAGTCTGGAATTTGATTTCCTCATCGGACGACACCCCGGTTGCGGAGCTGACCCCCAAGGCGGGGGGCCACTACCATCTCAGTCTGGCAGTTCCAGACGAAGTGGACCCGTCTGACCTGGACCCACTTGAGTTAGTCCGCCAAGTAGCTGGCCCCCTGTTGCCTCCAGGAGCGGTATTGCAACACTTGAGGGATCCCCTGCTGTGCTGCATTCGCCCCGGCCTCTTGCCGAGTTACCGCCACGGGCGAGTGCTGCTTGCGGGTGACGCAGCATGCTTGCAGTCACCTCTGGGTGGACGATGCATGAGCGAGGGTCTCCAAGACGCTTTCAACCTGGGTTGGAAACTGGCAACGGTGGCTCGGGGCGAGGCCCTCGAAGGGTTGCTGGCGACCTATCAAGAGGAGCGAAGGAATTTTCTGGACCATTATCGGGGCGGTCCGCTGGCTCTTGGAATGGTGCCGCCCGGGGATAGCGGTGCCCAACCAGGCGATCGTATGGACCGGGTTGGGGGCCTGGAGCGTCCATACGTGCGACGTCAGGCGCGTCTGATCGACCTGTTTCGAATGGGCCAATTTCACCTCGTCGGCTACGGCGGGGATTGGTCTGCCCTGGCAGATTTGGCCGAGCGCGTCGGTCATCATTTTGGGTCCGAACTGCGCGCCTGGGCCGTGCTTCCAGCGAATTCTCAGGGAGCCGAGGTGCCCGAGCAACTGTCTCGTCTTTACGACAGGCAGGGTTGTGCTCAAGCTACCTGGGGCCCAGGCCCGGGGGCGATTTTGGTGCGTCCCGACGGCCATGTGGGTTGGCGGGGGCGACCCCAGGCTGATGAAGATTTGAGTCGTTTTCTCAGTCTGGTCAGCTTAAACTATTAAGCACCCGGGCCAGCCCGTCGATCATCAGGGCGAAGGGTTCGTAGGTCAGCTTCTCCCAAGTGTCCGACTCCAGATGGTAGTGATCATATCGGTAAAAGACGGTATCGGTGACCATCACGGCAGGGATCCCGGCCGCCCAGAAGCAGGCGTGGTCGGACATATCCATGCCGGCCCTCAGCAGCAGGGGCTCTCCCTCCGGGGTAGGCACCAGGCCCAGGCAAGGAAAGGTGATGTTGCCTTGCCAGTTCCTCACCAGTTGGGCGGCCAGGGCAGCCGACTGCACATCGCCTACGATAGCCACAAAGTTACCCACCTCGGGCACCATTCCCGGAAAAGCCGTGCGTTGCGAGCCGGGCTCTTGGGAGTAATAGCCTACTGTTTCCAGGCAGATCATATCGCGGACGGGTTCCCTTTGAGTCAGTAAATGCTGGACATACTTGCGGCTGCCCATATATTGGCTTTTGTAGAAGGGAGGCTCCTCATTGGGAAAGAGTACGAAACGCAGCCCGGGGGTGTCTTTCAGGAGCCGGGCCACCTCCAGCACCCCGGCCACTCCGCTGGCGTTGTCGTTCGCTCCGGGACAAGTGAAGACTGAATCATAGTGAGCCCCGACCACGGTAAATGGGCCCTCGCTGTGCGTCTCCAGGTTCTCGAAGACCTGTCCATCAGCCTCGTAAGGTAGGCGGGCGACTTTGTAGCCGTAGCTCTCCAGTTGCAACTGCAGATAGTCGGCCGTCTGCCTCAGAGGCTCGTAGAACTCAAAGTTGCGCGGGCCTATCTGGTGGGCCAATCGATAGACGTGGGCTTTCAGGTTGGCCGCCAGTTGCAGTTGGGCCGGGGTGAGGGCGGGCCAGGGGCCAGAGTAGGGTTGGCCAGGCATGGATTGGAGCATCGGGGTGCCTTCTAGAGTCAGCCTTAGCCGCCTTCGAGGAGGGCCGCCGCAGGTTCACCGTCGCCCTCTGCTCGGGCCACCATTCGCCTGCAAGCGCCCCATCGACTGGGTCCGCACTTCGGACCCAAAGGCTTGCCGCCTGGCATGGAGCGCCAGGGAAACCGTTCAAGGGTGGCCCGAACTGTGGGGTCGCGTCCACTCGCGATAAAATGCCATACTTTCTGCAATGACATCAGCCGACACTTTGCATATAATCAAAGTGTTGGCTTTTGAGTCCAGCGGAAAGGTGGAAGATGAAACAACGCGCGGGTTTTGGAGTGCGCTCGGTAGCGCTGATAATTGACGTGATTTTGTTGGCCGCCATTTCAGTCGTGTTGGGCTTGATGGCTGGCAGCAGCACGGCCCTATTGATTCACAAAATGGGTTGGACGGCGGGCGCCTCCGAACCAGGTGGGGCCGCTGTAGCCACGGGATTTATGGCCATAGCCGTCTTTTTGCTGGTGACGTCTGTGGTGGCCACCTTGCTCAGCCTGCCTTACAACCTGATGGAAGCCTTTTTTGGTTGGACGCCAGGAAAACTGGCCACGGGCCTGAGGGTGCGCAACCAGGACGGTGCCAGGCCAAGCCTGGGACAGGTTTTCTCTCGTTGGCTGATCAAGCACAACGCCATCCTGCTCTCGTTGCTGATCTTTGTGGGCATCCCGGTAGGCGTCTTCAGCCCCTTTCTTCAAGCCGCAGTTTTCCTGGGTTGCTTCTTGGCTTTGGGTCAAAATCGGCAGGCACTGCACGATTCCCTGACCAGCACGGCGGTCTACGAACTGTCAGAACTGGACAATGAACCGGACCACTCTACTCTGTAAAGCGGGGGTCCAGGGAAGGAGTGCGAAGCCGCAGGCCTATGCACAAGCAATGGTTCGCGGCTTTTTTTCTTTCTGTTTGTCTTCCCCTGGGGGCCGAGCCCGACTTTAAGGCGCTTGGCCAGCAAGCCTTGAAACTGTCGCGGGACTACATTCGAATTGGCTCGGTCAACCCGCCGGCCGACACCCGCCAAACCGCGGCCTTTCTGGAGAAGCTGTTCCAACAAGAGGGCATTCCCGTACGGCTCTACGAGTCGAGCCCCGGACATGTCAATCTGCTGGCCCACCTCAAGGGCAGCAGCAACGAAGGTCGGTTGTTGCTTGTCAACCATATGGACGTGGTCCCGGCGGACGCCAGTCGATGGCCGGTCGATCCCTTCTCGGCTGCCCTCAAAGATGGGTTTCTCTATGGACGGGGGGCTATCGATATGAAGACCACCGGCATTTTTCAAGCGCTGACCTTGATCGCCTTGAAGCGGGAGAAGGTGCCGCTCAAGCGTGACGTCCTTTTTCTGGCCAGTGCTGACGAGGAGAGCGGCGGAGAACACGGCGCCCAGTGGATGATTCAGCACCACTGGGAGGATGTGCGCGCCGACTACGCTCTGGACGAAGGCGGCTTTGGCACTCCCGATCTGCTCTCGGCCGACGGGTCTTTGATTTTCGGCGTATCGGTGGCCGAGAAGAAGGTGCTTTGGGCTCAAGTTACAGCCGTAGGCACCAGCGGCCATGGTTCTCAACCGGTAGCTGATAATGCCAATGACCGCCTGCGGGAGGCGCTCAATCGCCTGGATGCCATGGTCAAGGCCAAGGGACAGGTGCAGAGTAGCCTGCTCGATGAGTTTCGCCGCCGCTGTCCGGCCATGGCCGACAACAAATTCACCCGTGCGATTCAGCGTGACACCTTGTCGATCACCTCGCTGCGCTCGGGGGTAGGGGAGCCGCCCAAAGTGAACGTGATCCCTTCTAAGGCCGAAGCCACTTTAGACTTCAGGCTGATGCCGGAAACGCAACTACAGCCGTTCTTGACCCAGATCGAGAAACTCTGGAGCGACCTGGAAGGAGTTTCCTTGCAGGTTTTGCACGCCACCGACCCTACGCCCGTCAGCGATTACAATACCCCTCTGTTTGCCAACATAGAGAAAGCGGTTCGGCAGGAGTATCCTCAGGCCGTGGTCACTCCCTATCTGGTGCCCTTTGGGACCGATTCCAACGGATTTCGCCAGAAGGGGGTCAAGGCTTACGGATTGGGCACGGCGGTGCTGGACGCTTCGATTGTGGCTTCGATGCATTCGGATGCGGAACGAATTCCGGTGGACCAGTTCGAACCTGCCCTGCGCATTTATTATCGTTGCGTGGCCGGCTACGCAACTTCGCCCTAGCTGGTGCGCTTGATGATGTGGTAACCGAACTTGGTCTTGACCAGGGCGGACAGTTGGCCCACTTCCAGTCCAAAAGCGGCCCGGTCAAATTCGACTACCATCTGGCCCTTGGAAAATTTTCCCAGGTCACCGCCTTTGGCTTTGGAAGGGCATTCGGAGTGGGCCCGAGCTTGCTCGGCAAAATCAGCCCCGGCCGAGATGTTGGCCAGTAGCTTTTGGGCCAGTTGCTGGTCTTTGACCAGGATGTGCGAGCATTGAATCTTGCCCGACGAGAACAGGCTACCCATGGAGGCCCTCTTTCTCCGCTTGTTGCAGCCATTCCCGCAAGTTATCCACCATGGTGGGGTCGGGGACTTTCTTGCGCTGAACCAGAAAGACAAACTGTTCGGCCAAAATTTCTTCGGGATGAATCAGGTATCCGGTATTCTTGCCATAGCGTTCTCGATAGCTGGACAGGACCGGACGTATTTCGCCCCGCGGTAGTTGCCAGAAAGAAAACTGCAGATAGGCGAACATGCCGCCTGCGACCGGCTTGTAGAGGGCCTGGCTGGAGAGCGTCACCGGCACGTAGTCGGTCCCGTCCGGTTGGGGCCAGCACCAATCCAGCACCGGCGCATCTGGATTGGTGATGCGCCGTGCCTGCACTTCGGCCGGGAAGGCAGGCGGGAGGCAAGGTTTGAAGCCCAGTCGCCTATACAGTGCGGCGCGCCAGGTAGGGTTGGCCCGGCTGAGCACATGAAAGAGTTCGTGAGTCAAAAGGCCTTCCAGTTTGCTGCTCGACAGCAGGGAAACAGGTAACACAATGGCCGTTCCCCGGGTATAAGCCGCACCTCCCTCGTCAAGTCCGGTGGTCACAATCAGATCCAGCGTAGTCGGGCCTGGTAGGTGCAGTTGGCTCAATTTTGGACGCAGGCTTTGCCAGGCTGTGTCCACCCGGTGTTGATCTTCGACCGTCCAGTTGAGAGTTTGCCCCGACAGGTAGTCCAGGAATTGCTGCTGAGATACCGACTCGGCCGTATTCAGCCTGGCCTGGCGGTCAAAAGGGCTGAGATGGCCCAAAAAATCGTCCTGCTGGCGTAGCACCTCGGCCGCCTGGCTGGAGGTCAGGAAATTCAGTTCAGCGGGTTCGGCGGCCGCCCAACCGCTCAGCCAAAGCACCAGCCACCAGCCCCTCACAGGCGCGACATCTTTTCGGCGGCCGTTGCCCCTACGTGGAGGCGGACCCGGCCGGGCAGGTGCTGCTCCCAGTCCAGCAATTCGCTGGCCAGTTCCGGTCGGTCGGTGGCCTCGCACCAGCGGCGCATGTAGCACACCAGTTGCCATTCGGCTGCGTAGGCGGTGGCTTCCGAGGCTCCTCCCAGCAGGTGACCCACCTCGTGATGAAGAGTAGCCATGGTGGCCACCAGGTCGGCCCGTGCCACGCCCTTCAAAAGGCGTGGCGCGAGCAGGCGCTGGTAGCTAAAACAAAGGTTGGGATTGAGCAGAATCCGTCCGCGTTCGTCGGTGTAGCCAAAGGCGTTGCGTTCTTCGGCTCGGGCAAAGGTGAATCGGTCCATGGCGCGGATGCGTCGTTCCTGCATCATGCACAGCAGCACCCGGTGGGAGTTGAGGCCCTTATCGTGGGACCCCAACAGGTCGATGGCCTCCTGGACAACCTGTTGTTCGGCTTCCAGCAGAGCTCGCGATTGGAAGCGGCGACCTTCTCTCCAGGTCATCATGGAAGCCGTCAGCACCAGGATGGACAGGGAAAATACCGCCCACACCCAGGGAGGCGGCATTTGCCAGAAGCCACCTACGGGGTTTCGCTGCACAACAGTGTGTAGCTTCGGTGATCGGGGCTGACTTGATAGCCCTGGCTGTACGAGTTGTGGCCGCTGTCTGGACAGTCGGGCAGTTCCCTAAGGTAGTCGGGGCGAAGCGCTTCCAGGCGGTCCGGGAAAAGGCCCTTGTGCTCTCGGCTGTAACTCTCCAGCGCCTGGGTTACCACCTTCAGATTGCGTTGGCAGCCACTACCGTCGCCGCTGGAGCGCCCCCGAAACAGATTGGGTGAGAGCACGTGGCCCAGCAGCAGCAGGGTCACGCACCCGGTTGCCAACCCCGTCAGGGGAGTGGGCCGGTGGGAGGCAAAGCGATGCAAGGCCCGGTCGATGCGGGCCCACAGGCTGGTGGGCCGGGCCGCCTCGGCCTCAATGCTGGCCATGGTTCTGGAACTCAGCCCGCTCGGCACAGCCTCTATTTGCCAGACATTCATCAAGGTTAGGCCGTGGCTGAGCAGATCCCACTCTTGGCGACAATCGGCGCAGCCGGCCAGATGCTCATCAAGCTGGCTGGCCTCATTTTCTGGCAGTCCTCCCAGAGCCCGAGCGGGTAGCTCTTGCTGGCATTCGTTACAGGTCATAAGCTAGACTTCGCCGCCCTTCTGCTCCAGCCCCGCCAGGATACTCCAGGCGCTGGCGATTGAATTGGTAGAGAAAGGAGACCAGCATCAGTAGAAATCCCATCACCAAGGTGGTGGTGCTTTGATCGTAGGCGTTTAAAACCCAGATGTCGATTGCATACATCTTGCCCACGCATGAGACCAGGAGCACCAGTCCGAAGAGCCGGCAAAGCTTGTTTTGGAAGTAGGTGCCGTAGCCCACGAAAAAGAGGGAGGCGGCGGCCCAGAATCCAGACAGGATGACCTGGAACGTGTCCAACTGACCGTAAATGTCGTAGAGAATTCGGCTGATTTCGAAGACGGTCACCAGCAGCGCAAAGAGGGTGAACACATTGCGCCATTCTGGCGTTTCTTTCATGCGCCTGGCGGCCGCCGCAAAGCAGGCCACGATGCCCACCACCTGAGCCAGATGCCATGGGGCAATGGCCCTCATTCCGGCCAACTCCAGGCCGCCGCTGCCAACAATGAAATCTGCATCCAGGGCTACCGACTTGAAGAAGGCACAGGCCAGCAACGGGGCGGCGTATTGTAGATGGCGCTGCAACAGGGCCAGACCCAGCAGTGCCCAGAGCAGAGAACTGCCCGAGCCGCTATCCAGGGTGAAGGCCAGCTTCATGGCCAGCAGGATGCGAATGCGGGGGTGAAGGATGAGGCCGATTAGGGCCAAAAGGGCAAAGCCCTGGCCTGGCAGTAGCAGGGCCGGGACCGTCACGGCCATCTGTAAGGCCAGAGCCGCTTGGCTCAGGCCTGGCAAACTTCGGCCCAGTTGGTGTAGTCCCCGCGCCACCAGCGCCACCAGCAGCAATGCCCCCCAGCTATGGGTCCCCCATACCAGGAGGGCGGCCCTGACCCAGAGGGTGGCGGCCAGAGTGATGCCTACCGCGGCCTCCTGGCGTCTCCAGGTGAGGAGAGTCAACAGGGCCAGAAAAAGGCCGGAGGGGATGAGCCACAGGTCGGCCAGCGAGAGTCCCAGCAAGGTGACCGACAGGGCCAACAGCAGAGATCCGCCTCGATAGTAGGCCAGGGTCACGGGGAAGCGCTGGTAGGCGGCCATCATTACCGGGGCCAGAGCGCTGGCCGCCATCAGGCCCCACGGAACCAGAGCTTCGTCCAGCAAACACTGGCCGCCGCTGAACAGGGCCAGCAGAACCACCAGATTGGCGAATAGGCGTTCTTCCAAGGTGCTTTCGGCTCGCTCGTGAACCCAGAAATAGAGCAGCAGGCAGAGAGCGGCCGGAAATTTGACCCAAAACGGCTGATCCATGGTGGGGACCACATAGAGCAACTGGGCTCCGGCCAGGGCCAGGGCCAGATAAGAGCCCCGTCGGGCCAGTTGAGCCAGGCCCAGGTTGGAACCGAGGTGGCGGCTAACTTGCAACAGGGCAAACCCCTGGGCCAGCCAGGCCATAGTGACCACCGCGAAAAACGAGGTATTATCGGAGCAATAGGTGAGAAAACTCACCGATGCCTCGCCGAAGAGAATTCCCAGAGCCAGATTGGACTGGGCCATCTGGTCGTAGCCGCGGCGCCAACTGGCCAGCGCGAAGGCCAGGTGGGTGGCTGCGATGCCGCCATAGACCAGCAAGGCCATGGAGTTGGGCTGCCAGAGCAGCACGGGATAGGAGACAAAGGCGAAAATCAGGGGGTTGGCCGAACTGAGCCACAAGTCCACATCGCTGGCCCCTCCCCGAAGTAACGAAAATCCGTTGGCGGAGAGCACGAAGAGGGAGTAAATGGTGACCAGGAAGGCTAGCGTTGGACCCGGGTAAGCGGTGCCGAAGTGATAAAAGAAGAGCCCGTAGGTACCCAGGAAAGAGCCCAACAAGAAAGCGTCCCAGCGCTGCCGGTAGGCCACCACGGTGGTGGCCAGGTGAATGGCCAACAGGTAGGCCACCAGCATGCCCATGCTGCCTTGTCCCAACGAGAACTTCATGGCCAACGGTCCGGCATAGAGGGCCAGCAGCAGATAGGCGCCCAACCAGGGCGAGCGGTAATAGAGGGCGGCCACGCTGGCCCAAATCACCAGGCCAAAGGTGCCCACCAGCATCACCGGGGCAGGCACCAGATGGAAGTAGGAGTAGCCGGCTCCCAGTGTAAGCAGGAGCAGGCTGCTGCCTGAGGCCAGCATGGGCTGGGCGTAGGCGGACAAGCCGCGCCGGTGGGCCCGGTCGCCGGCCCAACTGAGAAAGACACCCAAAAACAGACCCAGCGAGCACTGCAGCCAACCACTGTCGGTGGCTTTCTGGGAAAAGCCGGACACTTTGAGGTAGGAGAGCATGCCTGCTACCAGCAGACAGATGCCGGCGAGATTGAGATAATGACCGGCAAATCTCATTTCGGCCTGGGAAGCTCTTTCGCTATAAGTGTTGACGGACATTTCACCTCCTGGAGCAAGCTATACGTCCACAAAGGAGCAGCGGTTCATGGGAGACGAACATTGGCTGCCACACCATGAGCGATCTGTCTGATGAAGCCATCATGGCTCGCGTCCAGAAGGGCGAGACGCAACTTTTGGAAATGCTTATCAAGCGTTACGAAAGGGCGCTCTTCGCTTATGCCCAGCGCATTGTGCAGCAGCGCAGCGCCGCCGAAGACGCCTTTCAAGAGACGTTTTTGCGCGTGTTTCGCAATCGCGCAAAGTATCGTGCCGGCTCCTCCTTTCGCCCCTGGCTCTACACCATTTGCCTTAACGCCTGTCGCGACAGCCTGCGCAAGCGCAGTCGTCGGCCCGAATCTGAGCTGGAGAAGGCGGCTTATGCCCTTTCGGATGGTCAGCCTGGACCGGACACCCTGTCAGCCCAGACGGCCCTGGCCGAACGCATTCGCCGGGCGGTGGAGGCACTGCCGGAAAAGCAACGGGATGTGTTCCTGCTCAGCTACTATCAGCAGTTGCAGTATCCTGAGATTTCAGAGATTTTGGAAATCCCGGTGGGCACGGTCAACTCCCGGATGTTCCACGCCAGCAAGTTTTTGGCCGAGCAGCTTCGAGACTACCGAGATCGCCACGATTAAGCCGGCAGGGCCGACCGGTGTGGGTCGGGAAACGGTGCGAGTGAATGCAGATGTAGGCACCCGAGGAAAAAAGCACAACCGCAGGCTGATTCGCCTGGTGACGGCCATGCACACTTTTCTTTATCGCCTGACCGGCGGGGTGGTGGGTGGCCTGATCGCCGGTGCTCCTCAGTTGCTGCTCACCACGATTGGGCGCAAAAGCGGCCGCCATCACACTGTTCCCCTGTTGTGCCTGCCCGATGGTCCCAACCTGATCGTGGTGGCTTCTTACGGCGGATGCGCGCAAGCCCCCCAATGGTGTCAGAATTTGCGAGTCAACCCGCAGGGCTGGGTCACTCTGGGCCCTCACCATTGGGAAATTCGCGCCGAACAGGCCAGCGAAGAATTGAAGCAACGCATGTGGCCGGTGTTTTGCCGCCACTATCCCACCTACGAGAAGTATCAATCGCTTACCGATCGGGTGATTCCTCTGCTGGTGCTCAAGCCCGTCAAGCCCTGACGTTCATAATTTCTCCACCCATTGGCCGTTGGGCTGGGGGGCAGGAGGTGATTATGCAAAGAAGATGGATTCCGGTGGTGCTGTTGTTGGGCCTATATGGGTGTGGCGGGGCCGGCAGTAGCTCCTCGACTTCGTCGGGCACCTCCACCGCCTCTTCGGGCACCACTGTGGCTACTCAGAGCGCGCAGGCCAATCCGGTTGTGGCTGGCACACCCTCGGCTGCCTGCCACCATCCCCAACTGGCCAGCGGGGACGGCCTGTCCACCTCCATCGGCGCGCTCGCATAGGTCCGATTATTGCCCGCAATGCTCCGCCGCTTTGGAATCGTTCTTCGGTGGAGACTTTCTTTTGGGATGGTCGAGTCAGTGGGAATCCCAATCGTGGTTTCGTCAAGCGGCCGGAGGCTCGCGCCTGGCGGACTGGAGCACGCCCTGGCCGCCCAGGCCATGTTTCCTGTGGCTGTGGCGACGAAATGAACCGCTCAATGCCAACGAGGTCAACGACCTGGTCTCTTTTTGGAGTCTCTAACCGATCCGGGAGCTCTCCAGGTGGGTGCGCCCACCCGCGTTCCCAGCGGTTTGCCGGTGGCGGATTAGTCGTGGTGTAGAGCTTTGTCCATGTCGAAGCGGTAGATCTCTTCCAGGTCGCGGCGACCGCTGACATTGACTTCCAGGTCTTTGATCAGGCCAGTCTCCAGGTCGTAGACCCAACCGTGCACAAAAGGTCGGCCGTGCTCGCGCCAGGATTTTTGGACCGTGGAGGTTTTGCATACATTGTAGACTTGTTCGAACACGTTCAATTCAACCAGGCGGCGGGCCCGTGCGGGTTGGTCGGGGAGCGCCTCCAATTCGGCGCTGTGCAGGCGGTAGACGTCTTTAATATTGCGCAGCCAGTTGTCGATCAGGCCCATCTCGGTAGCCTGCATGGCCGCCAGCACACCGCCGCACTGGTAGTGTCCGCATACCACGATGTGCTGCACGTGCAGGTGGTTAACGGCGTAGTCAATGGCGCTGAGCACGTTAAAATCGGTGTGCACCACCAGATTGGCCACGTTGCGATGGACAAACAGATTGCCCGGGTCGGTATTGGTGATCACGTCGCTGGAAACGCGGCTGTCGGAGCAGCCGATCCAGAGCGTGTGTGGCTCTTGTTGACGGGCCTGGCGCGCAAAAAATTCGGGATCTTCTTGAGCGATTCTCTCGGCAAAGGCCTGATTGCCAGCAAACATGCGGGCCACAGCCAGGTCGTGCATATCGTTGAGATTCAGGGTTGGTTTGGGTTCAGACATGGGTCTCCGTTCTGTGTGGGAGGCGCAGGCCTCCTTCCCGCCAGGCGGGAATTCAAGCTCCTTGCGTCGCTGGAAAAAAGGTTGCCTGGCGGTTGGGGCCAGCCTGGTTATGGGGCTGGGTGTGGTTTACTGGTCAGCCCGACCAGCCTCACCGGTGCCCTGGTTCGACCACGCCCCCCGACCCCTTCTTTTGGCCCATCAGGGCGGGGAGTGCGAGTGGCCCAGCAATACTCTGGAAGCCTTTCGCCAGGCCAGGCGAGTGGGCAGCGACGTGCTCGACATGGATGTGCACCTGAGTTCGGATGGGGTGCTGGTGCTGATGCACGACACCACCGTGGATCGGACCACCGATGGACGGGGCGCTATCCGTGACCTGAGTTGGCAGCAACTGCAAAAACTGGATGCTGGCTATCGCTTTAGCCAGGACGGTAGAACTTTTCCCTACCGGGGCAAGGGTCTGCGTATCCCGCGCCTGGAAGATATATTACGAGCCTTTCCCGATATGCGACTGGGCATTGAAATGAAGCAGGCGCCTTTGGAGGCGGCCGGCCATCTGGCCCGACTCCTCAAGCAGTCAGGGGCCGAATCAAGGGTCTTGCTGTCCTGTTTCGACGGGCAGATGATGGGCGCGATGCGGCAACTTTGTCCCACCGTGGCCACTTCGGCCACGCCATGGGAAGTCAGAGGTTTTGTGCTGGCCAGCACACTCCACCTGGAAGATCTGGTCTCCCCACGCTATTGCGCCTTGCAGATTCCCCTGGAGCACAGTGGCCTGACCCTGGTCTCTCCAAGAACCGTGGAAGCTGCCCATCGTCGAGGCGTCAAAGTGATACCCTGGACCATCGACACTCTGGCCGAGGCGGAGATCTGTCGGCAGGCCGGCTGCGACGGTTTAAATACCAACTGGCCTGGCCGCATGGAACCGCTGCGCTCCGGTTGGTAAGCCCGATTAGCCTAGCGATTCGCCCTCTTTTTCGGTGAAGTCGCATTCTTCAATGCAATCTCGAAAGCTGCGCAAGGGTCGGCTCTGGTAGGGGTGGGTGCAGAGCAGGAACAGTCGGGGCGTCTCGCCCTCCAGGTTGAAACCGAAGTCGATGTAGCAGCAGTAGCGGTCGGGTACGTGCTCAATGCAAAACTCGTAGAGTTCGTTGTAGACCTCGGGACTGGCGTGTTGATACATGTGTTTCTCGCATTGAAAGACGCCCAACTGGGCCGTGCGAAAGCGACAGGGACGATAAGCCATGAGTAGCCTCCAAATAGAAAATACAGGGGTGCGCGCAGCGCATCCGGTCAGCTTTGGTGGGAGAGCAGCCCCAGTTGATGTCCGGAGGGGGTTTCTAGTTGCCAGAGCAAGGCGTCGAAGGGCTCTCCGCTTATCCGTTTACGGCTCTCGATGCGGTCCCGAGTGCCGCTAACCAGGCTGAGGCGCAAACCGGTCACTCCCTGGCTCCGGTTGCGCATTGCGCGCAGTAGTTGGATCCGCTCCAAAGTGGGCTCGCGCTCTGGGTAGAGGGAATGGACCCAGCTTTCTCCGGCCAGACTTTGCTCGGCGCGCAACTCTTCCAGGTCGAGCGGTTCGGCCACCGCTTCTAGGATGCGCCAGCGCATCCATTCGGACTCGGCCAGGAGTAGCCAGGAAAAGCCTTCCTCCAGTCTTGCGCGCAGTAACTCAGAACCTTCCTTTTGGGCCCAGGAGGCCAGCGTGTGTTCCCATTCCTGGACACTTTGCAGAGGTCGTGACGGCTGTCGCGCCGCCAGAAATTCGGCCAGCCCCTGGGCGGTCACGGGGCCGTCCCAGGCCAGTTCGGGCAGATGTAGCAGGCCACTCAGTTGGCCGGTGCTGTCCAGGCGCAGGCAGCGGCGTAGTTCACGAGGGAGGGAGCGGGGATCTAGTTCGAGCACCGTGGTGGTGGCGCTGGGCAGGGCCACACCTTGCTGCTCCAGGCATTGTTGACGATAGGTCTCGCTGAGGGAGTGATGCACGGTTAAACGACTGTTGCCGGCGGCAGGGGCCAGGGAACTTTGCGGTGGCGGGCCCGACTGAGGCCGGGGTAGATCTTCCGGCCAGGGTAGCCCCAGCCACTGGTAAAAGGCGGCTCGAGCCAGCAGAGGCACCCCCGCTGATCGGCCTGCATCGGCCCCGGAAAGGCCAAGCTCTTGGGCCCGATGCTCGGCCAACTGATAGATGTCGGGATGGACTCGGAAACGAATTTCGGGATTCATTCAACCTCCTTGCGCGCAATTTATTCTTGATCATGCGCGCAAGTTTGTCAAGGCTTTGTTGGGGTGGTCGCGAAGTGGGCGTCATGCCCCTACCGAATGTCTCTATTCTGCTGTTGGAAGATGATGAGAACTTGAGGGAGATCCTGCAGGTAACTCTGGAGGATGCTGACTTTGAGGTGGTTGGCTGCGGCAATCCGGAGCAGGCCATCGCAGCCGCGCGCAAGCAACGATTCCAACTTTTTATCACCGATGTGCGCATGGCCGGCACTACCGATGGAGTGGGCGCATTGGTGGCCATCAAGTCGATTCGGCGCACGATTCGGACCATCATTATTACCGGATACGCCAGCGAGGATGTGCCGGTCAGGGCCATGAAGGCCCAGGCTGACGACTACTTGCTCAAGGGAGACCAAGGGTTTGGCATCGCCGAACTGTTGCGCGTGATTCGCCGGGTGCTCGACCGGACTGCCCCCGAACTGGCCTGGACCGATCGGTTGCGCCAGTGGGCCTCCTTGCCGCACAAGCTGTGGATTGAATCGCGTCTGCCCCAGTTGGAGGTGGAGCGCCAGAATTTTTATGAGCAGTTCTTTGTCGGCTTGCGGCCCGGTCACCTCAACGCAGAGCAGGCCTATCAGGTGTGGCGTCGGTTGCAGGACCTGGAACTGGGATTTCATCGCATCGCTCAGGCGGCTCAGGTCACGGCCTTGCGCGCAGGCTATCGCGCGCTTTCGGATCATTTGATTGGCGGTCAACCCTTGCCTGAGGTAGGCAGTGTCGATCGCTTGAGACGTGAGCAGATAACCCATCTGGTGCAACGGGTGCGCCAGGGGCAGGTCCCTGTTGAGCAACTTCGACTGGCCACTATTTTGGTCTTGGATGCGGAGGCCCGACGCCAATCGGCTGAGGCCTATGCATGCTATTGCCAATTGTGGGGAGGACCGGACGAGGCCGGGCAGGCCGAAACCAAAATCGATCCTCGCATCGGTCTGACGGTAGCCGCTCACCGCGTAGCCGAAGCCCTGGAGCCCGTGGGTGATGTGCAACGCTACCGGGTAATCCAGCCCTCGGGCAGCCACCCTGTGCTTTTGGAAGTGATTCCGGTGACGGCCGAGTCCAGCGCTGCTCTGGCTCGGGAAAAGTCCAGGCAAACTTTGCGCCACGGCGAGCGGCGCGACAATCACTTCTGGGTGTTGCGCGACTGGGACAAAAGGGAGCAGACCTTAAATGCCTGGTTGCGACCGGGCGGCTGTGATGCCAGCGAGTTGGTAGCGGGTTTGCGCCCCCTTTTTGAAGCCGTCTATCAAGCTAATAGCAACGGTCTCTTTGATGGCGGGCTCAATTTGAGCCGAGTCCAGCTGACTGCCCGCGGCCCGGTAGTCGAGGACTTTTCCACCTACCTGCCCTGGCGATTGTTTGTTGAGCGCGGTAAAGCCATGGGGGGATTTCAGATTTTTTACGTGGCGCCCGAGGTGCTGCAACAATCGGCCGGCCCTCCGGCCGACCAGTATTCGTTGGGAGTTATGGTCTACCAACTTTTGACCGGATCGGGTCCGCAGGATCTGGCCGAGATTTTGCAGGCTCGGGCTCTTCTTCGCGAGCCCGAATTGCATGATGCCGAAAAACTTGCACCTATTTTGCGCAGGATGATGGCCCCTGAGCCAGATCGGCGCTACCCCAATCTGGGACTGGCCTGGCGGGCTTTGTGGGAGGCCGCCCAGGCTTAGGGCGGCCAGTGGCCCAACTGCTGGTCATTAGCCCACACTACGCGGCTGCCATCGCCAGAGATACATGGGTTGTAGCCCTGGCCCAGGATCTGTTGGCCACCGGTGCTGAGATTTTGCAGCACCACGGCGGACGGGCCGTCCTGGGGTTGGCGGGTGTACACCAGCCAGCGACCATCGCCGGACAGACCAGGCTCCAGACAGTCCTCCGGTCCCTGGGTCAGCGCTCGTTGTTGGTCAAAGATCTGATAGTGGCCGTTGAGCAGGCGCGCATAAACTAATCGAGAGCCGCCCACCACGGGAGTGCAGCCCGGAAATTGCCGGCCCGTTTTGCTATTTCGGCACAGCAAATGTCCGTCTTCGGCGATCACGGTTCCCCAGTCGTGGTCGATGGGCCCCAGCCACAGACCAGTGCCCGGGCCAGGCTGGGGTTGTCGTTGCGCCCCGTACCCCAGGGCCACCACCTGGTGGCTGGAAAACCTTGGCCACCAGGCCGTCCCATGGCCAATCTGGCCGTCCGGGGCCAGACGGCGTAGCAGTTGATCGTACCAGACAAAACAGTCGGCCGAGGCGTTGTTGTCTCCAGGGACCAGGCGGTCGGATTCGCTGACAAAAGCGACCTGGGTCGCATCGGCCGAGATGTCCGGTTGAGAGCCGGGGGCCACGACCGTCTCGGAATCCTGGCTGGCCAGGACCACCCCTCGCGAGTCGGAGTAGACCCAGTGCCGACCGTCCGCAGACAGGCGCGGCTGGAGTTCCTGGGGGGGAATGGTCAGCGGCCCCTTGTGGCGCCGTTGCCACACGCCACCCGCTTGTTCAATATACCGGCCGCTACGTCGCAGTTCCCTCAGCCAGTAGGCTTTGTCGGCCGGTCGCAGGGGCCAACTGTCCTGGACCGGACTGAAGACCAGGTAGTCGACGGCGCATTGGCGCAAGCGGCGCTGCAGTTGTCCGGGGAGGGGCGGGTGACCCGCCTCTCCCACCGTTTCGACCAGAGCCTGGGCCCGATTGCCCCAACATAGCGGCTGAAAGGGATTGGGGAAGAGAAAGAGGTTTTGGCGCTGAGTCAGGTGAGCGCCGGGGGCGTTGTCGGCGCTTACCGAGGCCTCCCGCGGAATCTGAGCCAGTGGGCTCAGGTTTGGGGCAGGCCCAAGGGCGCGCTCAAGCTGAGAAAGGTGCAGGCCCACACTGAGCAGGGTCAGCAGCAGTAGGGCCGGCCAGCTCGGGCGCCAGCGGCGCCAGCCAGCTACCGCCGCCCACATCAAGAAGGGCAGAATGGTGGCCAGGTAGTGGTGATCGAGTGTCCGTTGACCCTCGCGCCAGCTGAGCAGATTGCCCACAATGACCGGCACGACCGGTGCCAGCCGAGGCCAGCCCGCCAGGGGCAGGAACCCCAGCGGTAGCAGCAGCAAGGTCAGGTAGAGCAGCCAGGCCAGGGGGTCGAAATGCAGGCCCGAGTAGAGTGCCTGATACTGGGAGGGCTGGCCCTGATTGGCCCAGCGCATTGCGCCCAGAGCCAGCGCGCAACCGGCCACCCCCAATGTCAGGGTGGCCAGGGCCACTCGAGGTCGGCCCAGGCGCCAGGCTTCCAGGCCCACCAGGGCGACCGTCACGCCCAGGGCCTCACCCAGGGTCAGGCTAAGCAACAGGCAGCCGCCGTAGAGCCAGAGTTTGCCTCCATGCAGTCCCCACAGGGCCCACAGCAACAAGGGGGCGGCCAGTGTGGAGGTGTGAAAATCGAAAAGGTTGGCCGACCACAGCCCGGGCTGCAGCAGATAGGCCAGCGCAAATCCTAAAGCGGGTCGTGGTTGTTTCAGTTCGTGCAGAGCCAGGCGATACATGGGATAGGCCCCTGAGGCCAGCAGCAGCGCTTGAAAGACCAGAATGAACTGCGGTTGGTGTAAGGGACAGAGCAGATAGAGAATGGGGGTGAAATGATCCCCGAAGATAGTGGTGCCTCGGGTGGTCAAGAAGTCGGGGAGACCCTGCCAGAGCAGCCACATGGCCTGGGTGTGAATGCCCAGGTCAAAGATGCCCGTGTCCAGGCGGGCGTGCAGAGCCAGAGACCAGGCGCTGAAGATCAGGGCGTAAACCAGCATGGCCAGGGCTAGCGAGCGTGCCACAGGTCCCCCGATCGAGGTTTGAAGTGCTGGTTCAGCCAGGACTCGTCGATCTGGTCGTGGGCTCGCTCCTCAACCACCAGCCACTGGCTCACCTGTAAGCGTTGGCGCAGCCGAGTTTGGGCTGAATGGCTGGACATGGCCTGGGGGACGGTGGCGAAACCCGGGCCTGCGTCGATCAACATGGTGGCGTAACTATCCACGATGACGGGAGCCCCGCCGCCTCGGTCGGGCAGGCGGTCGGCCCAGAGAGCGTGGCCAGGTTCGAAGCAGTAGAGAGATTCAGTTCCAACCAGAGAGCGAATCAGCGAGGCCCGCTCAGCCATGGCCGCGTCGCTTTTGAGCCAACCGGCCAGCACAAAGGCAAAGGGCACACTCAGCAATAGGGCGGTCAGGCGGGGACGGAGGGTGACGGCCGGCCAGGCGGCGCCAGCCCAAAAACATTCGGGTACCGCCAGATGCGTGTTGTATTGAAAGAAATGGGCCGGCGCCAGAGTCATGGCCAGGATGAGTAGCATCCAGGCGCGTGCGATTTGGGTAGATACTTCGGACAATGTTTTGCCACGCCAGCGCCACCAGCCCAAGACGGCCAGCCCGGTGATGACCAGGTGGCGAGCATCAAAGATGTCGAGCAGGCGCAGCCCCAGGCCGTCGCTATCGTGGGCGGGCCGATGCAATTGAAAAGAGACCACTTGTTGCCAGAAGGCCTGGGGAGCCTCCAGCCAGGGAGGTGCACAGGCCAGCGCAGCCACTCCCAGCGCCGCCAGGCTGTAAAAACGCAATCGTGGCCACCCGGCGAGAAGCCACAGGGCTGCCCAGGCTTTGACGGTCAGTGCACAGCCCAACCAGAGGGCGGCACGCCCACGGGTGCTCAGCAGCATGCCCAGAATCAGGGCGTTGAGCAGGGGCTCCAGCAGCAGGCGCCGCTCGGAGGCCGCGGCCTCGGGATAGATGGCATAGCAGAAGGCGGTCAGGTAGCCGGCCCCAGGACCAAAGGAGCGACTGCTCAGGGTGGCCGCCATCGCAATACTGGCGGCCGCCACCAAGGTCATGGCCAGCCGAGCCAGCAGCAATCCCAGGCTGGGTTGGCACAGGCCGAACGGGAGCAGGGCGTAGAGAATGCCCGGCGGATGCACAAACACAAAATCGCGGTACGGCCAGCAGCCCTTGAGCCAGAGGGCTGCGGCGGAATAGTAGACGCCCTCGTCGTAGTCGAGGGGATAGCTGAGCAAAGGCGCGGCACGCAGGGCCCAGCCCAGCAATACCAGTCCCAGCAGGGCCTTCCGCGACATGGTGCGCGCTTCTTCTGGTGCCACCAGGGTCCTGCCGGGGGGCGGGGAAGGCCCGACCCATGTGCCTGTTGCGCGCTTTGCGGCATTTTCACGCCACTACACTGAGCGGACTCCATCGCATGCCCAAGGACTGCTTTGCCCTTTTTGGCCGGCGCCTGGACCAACCCGACTTGGGGTGGCGGCGACTGGCACAGCCCTGGAGCAGCTACCGGGCCGATCCCTTTTTGCTGGAATGGCAGGGCCAGTTCTGGCTTTTCTTTGAGGAGTTCGAATACTTGCGCAACAAGGGCCGCCTGGCCGCCTGTCGACTGGACGGTAGCGCTTACACGGTGGTGATGGACCGGCCCTATCACATGTCCTACCCTTTCCCGCTGCTCTATCAAGATCGTCTGTGGATGGTGCCGGAATCGTGCCAGAACGGCACCGTGGACCTCTATGAAAGTGTCACTTTTCCTCACGGTTGGCGGCTGGTTCGCAGCTTGCTGCAGGCCATGGATGCGGTCGACGCTACTCTGTTGTGGGAGAATGAGCGCTGGTGGCTGTTTACTTCGGTGCGCCCGCCGGGGGTAGGGCAGCGGCATTTGGAAATCTATTCCAGCCCTGACCTGTTGACGGGGGATTGGTTGGCCCATCCCATCAACGAGCAGCGTCTCTATCACTCGCTGAGCAACCAGAGCGGTCGCTGCGGCGGCGCCTTCTTTCGCCATCAGGGCCAGTGGATTCGGCCGGCCCAATACAGCCCCGCCTACTATGGACAGGGGCTGGCCTTTCGGGAGCTGCGCAAACTTTCGCTGGAGCACTTTGCGGAAGTAGGGGTGGACATCCCTGATTTGCCCTGGCGCCAGAATCACCATTTGACCACGCTGGGAGTTCACCAGTGGGTGAACCGCAAAGTCAGGGTGTCCTACACGGCTCGACCGCGGGCTCTACAGGAACCCTGGTCAGGCAGTTGACTCGAAGGCTTTCCTAGCTACCTCGTAGAATAGTTTGGGCTTAGACTGGCGGACGAGGTCAAAGAAAATGTCGATATCCAAGATTGGCAGTGGGGGGCGTGACCAGGTCAGAAGTGCCCCCAAACGCACAGGCAAGGGCGATGTCGCGCCCAAAGAGAGTTGCTCGCTAGGCAACGTGGCCGATCCTGTGGCCCGCGTCGACAAGTTGATTTCCCAACTGCAGTCGGGCAAAGTTCGCTACAATCCAGAGATCAGTGCAAAGATTCGTTCTGAGCAGCTCACGTTGGGAAATTTCCCCTGCCAAAAGTACATCTTGAAGCAGCCTGAAAGCCCCATTGATAGTCGGGAACTGCCTACCGAAATCGTGCCCGACGGAGAGAAGTCCCGTTATCGTGGCTCGATCACGCACGACAGTAAGCTAAGCGAAAAGGAGACCGTCAAGGATCTGGAGGCCAGGGCCGAGTCGATTCACGATCAGATGGACTCCCTGTACGCTCAGCGCAAAGAGAGTCTCATGGTGCTGATGGAGGGGGACAACGCGGCTGGCAAAGACGGCATGATCAAGCACGTATTCACCCTCAATCCTATGACCACCAACGGCCAGGTCGCTTTTAAGGGGGCCAGTGCCGAAGAACGTGAGCACGAGCCCAACTGGCGTATCATGAAGAACCTGGCCGGGCCGGGACAGATTATGTTCCACAATCGCAGCCATTACGGTGATGTGGTCTTTGCGGCCAAGAGCCCGGAGCAAAAGGCCCAGCGTCTGGCCGACATCAAAGAGTTAGAATACGGATTAACCATGGGTCTGCCCATGACTCCCGAGGGCCACATCGCTCTTCCCGATAAGAAAGGCAATGTGGATCCCGCCTCGATTCAGCGGCCCCCGATGCGCTTCATCAAGGTTTTGCTGGGTGTTTCCAAGGAGGAGCAGGGGGTTCGCCTGGCCGAGCGTCTGCTGGATGATAGCAAGCTGTATAAGATTACCCAGGCCGACCTGGATGGGCACGCTCAACACGACACCATTCAAACCGACTTTGCCAACGCCATGGCCGCGGCCAGCACCCCTTGGGCCCCCACCTATTACCTGCCCAACGATACGAAAGTCACCGGCTGGCAAAAAATGGCCCAGATCACCGACGGCGTTTTGGCCGACATGGATCCCCAGACCCCCGCCAGCAAAGAAGAAATGACGATGAAGACCCGCAAAGAGGCGGCCGAAAAATTGCTTGAGGCGGCCAGTCAGAAGCTGCGCGAGGGCTAGTTGTAACAATTCTTGCACCTCGTGGCACCGGGCGACGACTGAGAGTGGTTTCACCCTCGCGGAACTGCCCCAGGACGGTCGGTTGGGGGCGGGCGTCGCCACTTCACGAAAGACTTGATCCGATGTAGCCAGAAGCGTTTCAGCGTTCAAGTTCACCACCCCGCCGATTCCTACTGAAGCAGATTCAAGTTCGTGGGTCTGGAATTCGGGGCCGACAAGTTGCAAGCCTTGGCATTCGCGAGATGATAGACGCCAGCGACGGTTTCGCGGCATGCTCTGGATGGCTCCCGGTTTCGGCCAAAACGCGGCCGCCCCCAGGACTGACGGAGTTGTCACCAAATCATCTCAGATGCGTATCGTGCTCTGGCTGTTCATGACATTGGTGCTGGTAAGCCCTCTGCCCGGCGAGGACAACCCCTCCCGACGTCCCATCCCCGACCCCACCTCGCTGGCCTCCAGCAACAGCCTGAGCCTATTTGTGGTGAGCGCCCGGCCCGAAAAGGCCGGCCTGCGCCAGCTCTTTAAGACCGCCCTGAACGGCACTGACTCGCAGGGTGGCCCGGCCTCGATGGGCTCCCTGATGTCTGACGTGATCAGCCGGCAAAACCAGCAAAACCTTATCATGGCCGCTCTACCGCTGCAATGGGTTCGAGTCGATCAGCCCGACAGCCAGGGACGCCTGCGCACCCTTACCGTTCTCAGCGTCTCCGGTTGGCAGGGGATGCAAGCTCTGTTCTACCAGGGAATGCTGGCCGGCAAGGTGCTCGAAACCCGTCGCCACCGGGGCGAAGTCATTGTGCTCCGGCCCGGCTGGCAAAATCCCGAGGATCTCATGGTGATGGCCCGTAGCCAGGGCAGTTTTGTCAACTGCGCCACCCCCGAATTGGCTCGCCAGACCATTGACCGCCTCCTCGACCGGCCCTCCCCCCCTGGCCATGGCCCCCTCTGGGATGCCTACGCCGGTCTCTGCAAAACCCGAGACATCTATGGAGCCGCCGTCAATCGCAATGGTTCCTTGCTCAGGTTGATCAGTTGGGCCGGGCGCAGCATCACGGCGCGCATCCGCCGCGAAGTAGGAGCCCAAAACTTCGATCGAATCGTAGCCACGGTCCGCGTGGCCACTCTCGAAGCCGAGGTCATCTCCGACGACCAGATCGACCTAGAACTGCGCTTCAGTACCGCCACTCCCTCCCAGATTGACGACCTCAAAATGGTCTGGCTGACCGCCCAACACGAACTCAAAAGCCTGGACCGCCTCTCTCAATTTCGCGCCACGCCCCTACCCTCGGGCCTGCTTGTCAACCTCTCGATCACGGGCTTCCGCGGCGACGTCAGCCGCTTCCTCGGCACCCTCTCGCTGTGAGGGCCGAAGGCCTTTGCCCAGGCGGGCTTCCTCTGGTTGACCAACTGGTAACTTCCAGTCCATCTTTGGGCAATAACGCTGCGCCACAATGCCCCAATGGTTATACACGCCTCCAATCCATGGACCCCGCAAAGGCGCCCGCCCAGTCAAATCGGGCCAGCCAACCCGCCCGGACCCGCCATGCCAACTCTGACGGAGTTAGGCAAAGCGGCACCCGGTATGGTTTTGGACACCGAGAACGACTGGGGCAAGGATGGCTGTTTCGTGGGCGCCGGAGGGCAAACGTTTCCGGCCAGCACCCCCTGGCACCAGGTGCCACCGGTGCTCCCCAACAACGGCAAGGCAGCCTGGCGCACCGTCATCATGGTCAATGGAATCATGACCGATGTGGCGCTGCAGGCCAGCGACATGCAGCGCATGGCCAACTCCGGCTACAAAGTGGTAGGTATCCACAACGACACCCAGGGCATGTTGGTCGATCTGGCTCAATGCGTAGGCGACAAACTTGAACTTGACATGGCCAACAATCACGCTACCGCAACCACCGCGCAGGTGGTGGCCGACCTTCTGCAGGCCGATGAAACCCCACTCTTGGTAGGCCACAGCCAGGGAGCCCTGGTGGTCAGCAACGCCCTGGGTCGGGTCCAAGACGGGCTGATCGAATGCGGCGTGACTCCCGAAGAGGCCGCCCGGCGGCTGGAAAAGCTCCAGGTTACCACCCTGGGCGGCGCCTCCTGGACCTTTCCGGAGGGGCCCAAATACTGCCATGTGGTCAATTTCATGGACGTGGTCCCCATGGCCACGGGTGTGGGAGTCATCTCCGGCCTCTCCGACACGGTTCACCTTTTTGGCCAGGTCAACGCCCCTCATCACCTGCCCCAAGTCCAGGACGGGCTCGGCAACTATCTGGCCCGGGTGGTCGATCGCTCGGTGCACGGACCCCAGGACATCTACATCCCTAAGTTAGAAGAAATCGCCCCAACTAGATAAAATGCACAAGCGCGCCTGCACCTCCTGTTGAGGGCCTTTCAAATTCAGCTTGGGCGCGGAAGCTGCCGCACGCCAACCGGAGGAAAACCTGCGTCAACCACCGTCCCGTCGCATGATGGCCCGAGCCGGCAGATAGTAGAGAAAGAACGCCAAAATCACGGCAACCAACGGCAAATCGGTGGACTTTTGAGGACAGACCAAATAATACAGCCCTCCGGCGCTGGCCGCCGCCGCCACGTAGTACAGCATGGACAGCCCCAGACTGTAGAACTCCCGATCCGTAAAGACCATTTTCATGGGAATAAATACGCCAGCTGAAGACACAAAAAACAGCACCGTCAGTGCCGCCGGCGGTTGGCCTACCTGCAATAAAACCATCACCACCACGGCCAGACTGACCACAACACAATAGACCAGAGCGAAAAGAGTGTGAAAATGTCTCATTCGCCATGTTTCTGGACAACTCACAACCCTCCTGGCCCCACAAATTTCAGCAATTTTTACTCATCTCCAGGTATTCTCCAGCTATGAACTTGTCCCCCATCGGCCGCTCCCTTGCTCCCTACCGGGCGGCTATCCGCCAGCCCGTCGCCAGCACTGTCGAACAGAGCTACGGCAGCGGCCAACCGGCCCGCATCTCCACCGATGTGGCCTCGCTCTCGCTGGAGACCCGCCTGGACCTCTCTCAAAAAGCTCAGGTGCTGCCCCCTCCGCCTCCCCCCGAAAGCACGCGCAAGACCCCGCCTGCTCGTCGCGAATCGCAAGTTTCCACCACCGACTTCACCGGTCGCAGCTGCAGCGGCAGCCTGCACGGCCCCCTGCTCATGGAAGACCCCATGATGGAAGTCCAGTCCCTGGACAGCCGTCCGGCCGCCTTCAAAAGTGTAGATTTCGTCTTCGAAAACACCCAGGACTTCGCCCCCATGCGCTCGGCCAGCCTGGCCCTGGCCGCTCTCGAGCCTTCCATCCTGCACGCCCCGGCCAGCCAGGTCGCCCTGGCCACCGTCCCCTCCAGCGACTCCAGCTTTGCCTACTTCGGTGTCAAAAACGGCGTGGCCACCATTGTTCAGCAGTTTGACAACGATCAACCCCAAGCTTTCTCTCAAGACAGCGGCCAGGTCCGCCTTCCCGACGGCCAGGTTGCCTTCATCTCCCGCGCCCACGGCCCGGCCGGCCAACTCTCCATCCACCTGCCCGCCACCAGCCTCGACCCCCTGGCAGATTGGGGTCGTAGCCTGCTGGCCATCGCCTGAACAGGACAAATCACCCATCCCGAGAAAATCGACCTTGTGATCCCCATTTCAAGCTGGCAGCCCATTCCCGCCTATCAAGGCCCCCGGGCCTACAGCCCTGCCCAGCCCGACCAGCCAATCCCCGGTCCTCAAGAAACCTTTGTGGCCAGCCCCCCCGCCCCCGTCAAATCCATGCTGCCCACCCTGCTCATCCTGGACAGCCATTCAGCCCCGCCCAGTCTGTCCGTCCCGGGCCCCTTTGCCGTGATCGAGCACGCCGCCACCCAGCAAGCCGCCCATGGCGATATGGTCAGCGCCACCGCCCGCGCCCAAGGGTTCTCCAGTCGCCTGCTTGAGTTCAACACTTCACCCAAGGTATTCCAGCATCACTTCCCGACCATGGAAAAGGTCGGGGAACTCTGGGACAAAGCAGCCTCCCCCCAGGATTTGCGCCAGGCCCTCTATCTCGATGCGCTCAGCCACCGCCTGCTCACGATGGACTACCTCTCCCACGAACTCGAAGACTTCACCCAAAATGGCGTCAAGAATTGCGTCCTCAATGCCTCTCTGGGAAGCAGCCTGGCTGGCACTGTCCAAACCCTGCTCGAGAGTCGCATGGGCCCCGAGGCCAAATTTATGGGACAGGGTTATCAAAGCAGCCGCTTTTGCCAGGCATTCGGGCTGGATGTCGAGCGTTTTCGCTCGCCCGACCCGGCCATCGCCGGGGACGAGACGTCCAAACTGGTCGCCCATGTAATGGCCCTGGTCGAGTCCACCTCGCAGGCTCCCGAGTTTGTAGCCTGCCAATCCCGCTACGACCGGGCCGTGACCGGCTTCGAGCAAAACCAAAACTCGTTGGTCGTATCTGCCTCCAACGAAGGAGACTTCAAAGACTACCTGGCTCTGCGCACCCAGGGCCAGACCCCCCCTCAGATTCCCGCCGGCTATGCCGCCAACATCCTGGCCCATCCCCTGGCCACCGTAGTGGGGGCCACCACCGGTTCGGGCGCCCAAGAAAAAGTGGCCGACTACAGCAGTGACTACGCCGGCGTCAACTTTTACGCCCTGGGTGAGACTCCCGATGCCCAAGAGGGCACCTCCTTTGCAGCCCCCCGCGTGGCCGCCCTTATGGCCCAGTTGCGTGTGGAACATCCTCAGGCCTCCAGCGCCCAGTTGCGCAATATCCTGAGCGGCTCGTTTGGCAAACATTTGGCCGACTACCAGGGACACCAACCCGCCCCCGTGCTCGACCTCCAGGCAGCCCAAGAGTACCTCATCGCCAAAAGCCACTGAGTAACCCAATCGAGTCGGCGTAAGGCGTGTCCTGTCCAGAACCAGGAATTTGTCCCCCCGCGGAGCCAGGACAGCCCAAAACCATCCAAAGACGCTCAAGGGCTGGAAGTCACCTCAAAAATCTCCTCGTCCTTCAACTCCAACACCTGGCGCGACATCCGGGCCTGATCGGGAAAGGGCGTATTGAGGTACCGTTCCACAAAGTCCGGCCGCAAGCGAAACACCAGCCGCGTCTCGGTCTTGGTGTTCTCGGCCTCGGTCTCCACCCGGTCAGCCTCCACCACCCGCAGGTTCAACTTGCCCGCGCTCACCCCGGTGGCCGCCTGCCAACCATCGGCCACGCAGCTATACTGCACCTGCAACGGAGTGCGATGGGTCACGCGCAGGCTAAAGGTGCCCCGAGTCAAACCCAGATCGGTCAAGGCCCGTTCGCCCATGCGGTAGCCGGCCACGGCAAAAACCCCCGCATTGCCGTGGATCTGAGCCACCCTCGCCAAAATTTCCTCGGTTGTGTCGGCGCCTGCCCAACCCGCCAGCAGCAAAGCAAAGGCCAGTCGCTTCAAGGCTTGCGACGCCCTCTCGGTTCAAGTTCCAGGTAGCCACGACGGGAACCCAAAGGTTCCCCTCCCCAAAGCGTCACACAGCCGGATTTTACCTGCACAAAGAGACCCTCCTTCTCCCACTCGCCCTTGCGGTCCGGGTCCAAATCCCCCAGCCACTTCAACTGAGCCGGCGTCGCCTCAAAAGCCAGTTCGGCCAACCGAGCCACCAGATTGGCCCAATGGGCCGGCGCCCCGCTGTAGCTCAGGCTGACCATGCCCACGTAAGCCGGCCTTGGACCTGTAGCGTGAGCATATTGTAGTCCATCTTCAGGCGGCGGCGGCTCGGTGCGCTCCGCGGAGGGGTAACGAAAAAGGCGAAGGGTATAGACTCCCCCATTGACCCGAACGGCATAGTCTCGGGCCAGATCCCAGGGTCTGGCGCCGGGAATCTCTTCTTGCTGGACAAACTTCCAGCTCTCCAGCCCGGACAACTCGTCAAACACAGACCGTGGTTGGTATTCCTTGCTCTCGCGCAGGTCCAACTCTAGCTTCTCCAACTCTAGGTGGGCATCGCGACCTGTGTGCACCGTGCCCACGACCCGGACCAGTTGACCCGAATAGTCTTCCAATTCATCGGGACTGCGCATCGAGGTCTTACTCATGGGCGGGTTGACAATCAGCTGCCCCCCCGCAATCTCAATCACCGCCCGTCCATAGGGACGAGGTCCCGGCTTAAAGCCTTCCACCCCGGTGGGTCCGGTGGGTGGCGCCTCTTTGAGGGCCCGATAGCGCCCCAATACCACCACGCGTTGGCCGTCGTGACTGACCACCTCGCTCATCGAAGTGCAGTTGGGCTGTCCCCAGGCCGCTGCCGTCAAAGATACGGCCAGGAAAAGCCGCCTCACCCGGATCGGCGGCGAGTGTCATCGGCAAACTGATAGTCCAACAACGTTCCCTGTTGCTGCTCGTTGCTCAAAAAGCCACCGCCCAAAAACATCGCGACCGGCACATCCTGGCCCTTTACGCCATGCTCCACGGCCGACCCCAGCGTGCGATTGGAAAGACTGGTAAAAACATCCCCAGCCAGGGGTTGTTCCTTGGTGCGTTGCTGCGGCAAATCGCGAACCTGACCGGCCAACTCTTCCAGCTTCTCGGGGTTCTTGACGGCCTGATGCAGCTTTCCGGCCATATCATGGAGCACCAGACCACTCACTCCCAGCAACGCCCCGGCGGCCATCGAGGCGGTATGGAACGAGATGCTCTGAGCTCCCCCAGAGTCCACCGCCTGATGAAGCGCCTTCAGGTCCTGCATAATCTGGCTCTTCAGGCCGCTGCCCAGCACCTCCACGGTGTCGGCGCTGTTCGAGGCCAGGTGCTCGCTCAGCGGGGCAATGTTCTTGCCCTGAATTCCTTTGGTCAGGGCGGGCGCTGTCACGCCCGTAAAACGCGTGTTGATATTCATAGCCTGCAGAGGTTCGACCCGAGCGGCGGAACTCCTCGACGTTTTGCCGGAGCCGGCTGTGGGAAAGGCTGTGCAAATTCAAACTGGAGGCGCCGGTGAGCAGCAGCACAACCCTACCGACTATGGAAGACAAATTGAGCCAGATGCACCAGCGTCACCAGGAAGCCTTGCTGGGCGGCGGCGACAAGCGCATCGAGGCACAGCACAAAAAGGGCAAGCTCACCGCCCGCGAGCGCATCGAGCAACTGCTTGACCCCGGCACCTTCCGCGAACTCGACCGCTATGTCACCCACACCTGCCATGACTTTGGCATGCAAGACAAGAAGTTTCTGGGCGACGGAGTGGTCACCGGCTACGGAAAGATCGGCGGACGCCTGGTCTATCTGTTCGCTCAGGACTTCACCGTCTTCGGCGGCTCGTTGGGCGAAATGCACGCATCCAAAATCTGCAAAGTCATGGACCTGGCGGTGCAAAACGGCGCGCCCGTGCTGGGCCTCAACGACTCGGGCGGGGCCCGCATCCAGGAAGGGGTGGTGTCGCTGGGCGGCTATGCGGAAATCTTTTACCGCAACACTCAGGCCTCCGGGGTCGTCCCCCAGATCTCGCTGATTTTAGGCCCCTGCGCCGGAGGGGCCGTGTACAGCCCGGCCATCACCGACTTCATCGTCATGGTCGAACATACGTCTCACATGTTTATCACCGGCCCCGACGTGATCAAGACCGTGACCAATGAAGAAGTCACTTTCGAAGAATTAGGTGGGGCCCACACCCACGCCAGCGTCAGCGGCGTGGCCCATCTCACCGCCCCCGACGAAGCGGCTGCCCTGCAGTTGCTGCGTGACCTGATGAGCTACCTGCCCAGTCACAATCTCGCCGACCCGCCGCGCCGTTCTCCCAACGACGACCGCCACCGCCAGGCCCCCGAACTGGAAACCCTGCTGCCCGCCAACCCCAACAAGCCCTACGATGTGCGCGACATTATCCGTCCCATCGTTGACCAGGGCGAGTTCTTAGAAATCCACCAGGCCTGGGCCACCAACATCGTCATCGGCTTCGCCCGCCTCGACGGCCGCAGCGTGGGCGTGGTGGCCAACAACCCCTGCTCGCTGGCCGGCGTGTTGGACATCGACGCCTCCGTCAAAGGCGCTCGCTTCGTGCGCTTTTGTGACGCCTTCAACATCCCTCTGATCACCCTGGTGGACGTGCCCGGTTTCTTGCCCGGCACCCAGCAAGAGTATGGCGGCATCATCAAACACGGTGCCAAACTGCTCTACGCGTTCTGCGAAGCCACCGTGCCCAAAGTCACGGTGATTTTGCGCAAAGCCTACGGCGGCGCCTACGACGTGATGTGCAGCTCGCATATCCGGGCCGACTACAACTTTGCCTGGCCAACCGCCGAAGTGGCCGTGATGGGCCCCCAAGGTGCCATCAACATCATCTTCCGCGAAGAGTTGGCCCAGTCCGACAATCCCGAAGCCCGCCGCGCCGAACTGGTCCAGCACTACAGCGAACACTTTGCATCCCCCTATGTAGCCGCCTCCCGCGGCTACGTGCAGGACATCATCGAGCCTCGCTCCACCCGCCAGTACCTGATCGACGCCCTCGAGACATTGGACGGCAAACGGGTCCAGCGCCCCAACCGCAAGCACGGAAATATCCCTCTGTGAAACTGCTCCTCCAGCGCACTCTCAGCCCGCAGCTGGAGGGGCCCTTCTGGGTGGAAAACTCTCACCTGGACGGCACCCACCTGCACGCCTTCCTGATTGTGGCTCGCGACCATCAGCACAGCTATTTCGAACCGCGCTACTCGCCTGCAGGCGAGCCCTACTGGATCTCCGACCGCGACGGAGGCAGCAAAGTTTATCGCAACGGCGCACCCCTCACCCGGCGACCCACCTTCAAGTTTGACTTCGCTCCCCAAGAACTGATCTCGCTGCAATCCCAGGATGACGACAGCCCGTATGCCCTGGCCCGAGGGGACCAACTCACCCTGCTAGACAGCTCGCTCACCCACCTGGCGCCCGTCCCTGGCAGCGACCAATGGGTCGTCAGTTCGCTGGAAAACCTGTATCTGGGCCCCCTGGACAAACTGATCAGCCAGGGGCCTACCCCGGCCCGGCGCTTCTCCCCCGGACCCGAGCACCTCTACTACACGCGCAGACACCAGTTACTGCGCCAACCCCTGGCCGGTGGACCGGCCGAGCGCCTCTTCGCCTGTCAGGAGGGCGACCTGGTCTACCCCTGCTGGACCCCTCAGGGCATCCTGGTCACGCAAGAAGATAGCGCCATCAACCACCTCTGGCTGGTGGACCCCCAAAAGAAAGAGGCCGTCTCCTTGTGGAGCGGCCCCGATGAAAGAGTCTACGCTTGCGACTTTATTGAAAGAACTTAGCGTTGCTCTCTTTGTATTTGGCCCACTTGTCGGGCATGTCTTCTTCGGCAAAAATCGCCTCCACCGGGCAGACCGGCACGCAGGCGCCGCAATCGATGCACTCGTCCGGGTTGATATAGTAGCTGTCGGCGCCTTCGGCCGTGTGAATACAGTCTACCGGACAGACTTCTACGCAAGAAGCGTCCTTCACGCCCACACAAGGCTCGGCAATAATATGAGTCATTTACTGATGTCTCCTAGGAATGATACTGGGCACAGTTTAACCCCAAGTTGAAAGCAATTCCGTGACCTCAAGGCGGAGATCGCTCACACCAAATTCAGACCGGCCCGATCAAGAATCTCAAAAGTACGCCCCTCCTTGATCAGCAAACCGTCCTTGGCAAAGCGCAACAGCACCCGACTCACACTCTCGCGAGCCGCCCCCAGATAGGCAGCCATCTCGCGCGGACTTGAGGTCAAGCCCATCGAATCGGCCTCCAGCAACAGTCGGGCCACGCGCTGCTCCAAACTCAGCAAAGCCGTCTCCTCCAGACGCTCCTCCAGGTCGTGAATGCGTTGCGAAAACTCCCGCAAAAAGGCCTGGGCCAGCACCGGAAAAGCGTCCGTCAGCGCCAACAATCGTCCCAAAGGCAAAATCAAAGTGGTTGAACTCTCCATACACAGCGCGTGGTTGGAGTGGCGCTGACCGGACTGAAACAGCAACGACTCGCCCAGCGTCTGAAAAGGCACAGCCACCCGCAACGTCTGCTCGCGTCCCTCCAGCGAAATGCGGTGAACTCGCACCCGACCCTTAACCACAATATACAGCCCCCGGCTCTGATCGCCGGGCACAAAAATGTGTTGCCCCCGCAAAAACCCCTGAAAACGGGCCTCCTCGGCCAGCTGGTCGAGCACCTGATCGGGCAGGGCACGAAAGGTAGGCACACTGCGCAGATACGATCGCAGCTTCAGATTGGCGTGACCGGTGGGGGCCGTGCGCGGCTCGCCCAGTTGACGCCGAATGCGTTCCACGTCGCCACGACTGATCTGACGCCAGCCGTTGCGGTCCCTCCCTACGCCCGTGATACGACCCTGGCGAAACCAGCGCAACAGCGTACTGCGGCTCACTCCCAGCGCTTCGGCGGCTTCCTGGGTGGACATAGACTCATCCGACATAACTATATCCAAGTATATCCAACCTGCTTACTATTGGCCAGGGATCAACATCACAATGGCCAGCAGTATGCACACAATCACCAGCGCCACCAACCATTTTGTGTTGCTGCTGTCGGCCTGGGGCGGCGTGGGCGTGGCCAACTTCTCCGACTTGCGCATTCCCGGAATGCGTTGGCGAAAATCGTCCAGGCTGATTCGCTGCGGCGCTTTGGGCCTCATGGCGGCGCCCACCAGCGCCGCCCAGACCGGCTCGACGCCCATATCCAGCAGCATCTTCTCGGGCTGATGCCCGTGCGTCAGCATATCAATGGCCGGCTCCGGGAGGTTACCACTGATCAAATGATAGGCGGTAGCCCCCAGAGAATACACGTCAGAAGCCGCCGAAGTGGTAGACTGCGCCGAATACTGCTCCAACGGAGCGTAGGCCGCACTGGCAAAGCCTTTCAAGGCCACTTCGGTCTTAGAATCGCCCACCAGCGCCCGGGCAATCCCAAAGTCGATCAACTTGATATCCCCATTGGGCAGCACCAACACATTGTCGGGCTTCAAATCGCGCACAATCACCTGGGGGTCCTGGCTATGCAGGTATTGCAGCACCTGACACATCTTGTCCAGGATGGGGCCGCCCAATTCCATGCGCTGCTGGCGCGAATGGGTATCAATCCAGGTGGACAGCGGCACACTGTCGACAAACTCCATCACCAGATAGACGTGGTCGTTGCTTTCAATGATTTCGCGCTCATTGACCAGGTACTCATGCTCTACCCGGCACAGCACTTCCCACTCGTTGGCCAGCGCGCGCTGCATGGACGGGTCGTCCACCAACAGAGTCTTGATGGCCACTTCCTGGCCATCCTCGCGATGGCGTCCGCGATAGACGCAGCCCATGGCCCCCTGGCCCAGCACGCTGGTAATCTCATAACCTGGCAAATCAGGATAGTCCATGATCGGTCTGTTTTCGTCCCCTCCCCAGCGATCCCTTATGATTACGGAGAAGAATTCAAGGCGCCAAACCGCTGCCGGCCGGCTGCAAGCTGACCCGCGCCAACTTGAGCTGGCCCTCGCGGCGGACAAAATCAAAGCGTCGACTGGGCTCACCGGACTTCGAATACATCAAGGCAGGATTGAACTGGTGGTCATAAATCGAGACCGTAAAACCCTTCGACGCCAAAAATTGGGTCATGGTCTTGCCCCCGCGTTCCAGATTGGCCAGCGCCTGGCTTTTCAAAAACAGCAACTTGGCGCCCTGTCGCTGCTCCTCGTTCATGTTGGACTCAGGCTGAAACAGCCTGGCCAGGTCAATCGGCTCCATATCGGGAGTCAACTGCATGGTGAAATTCTCCCACTCCACCATCTCCACCGTCCCATTCCCCGAGAACACCACGTCGGCCAGCCCGACCATTTCATCCAAAACTGGATCACAAAACACCAGCCGGCTCAACAACACCAGGCAAAACAAGCTTTTTCTCATAACCTCCAGATTTCGCTGCCCCTCTGGTAGGACCTTGGCGGCGCCGGCGAAGCACACACCATGCTACAAGGACTGCGCACCACCATTTATCACGTCGGCACCCAACTCGACCCGGCCAAGGCCTGGTTTAGTCAGCTGCTGGGCTATCCGCCCTACTTCGACCAGCCTTTCTACGTGGGCTTTAACGTGGGCGGCTACGAACTGGGGCTCATCCCCGACGGCCAGGGCGCTTCCACTTACTGGGGCGTGCCCGACATCCAGGCGGCCTGGAGGCAGCTGCTGCAAGTGGGCGCCCAGGCCCATGACGAGCCCAAGGACGTGGGAGGCGGCATCTGGGTAGCCACCGTCACCGACCCCTTTGGCAATAACCTGGGCGTCATTCAAAATCCGCATTTCAAACTGGATGCAACTTAGCTTCATCGTCCCCGCCCATAACGAACAGGCCCACATCGGCGCCTGCCTGGCGGCCATTCACCAGGCCTGCCAACCGCTGGGCTACAGTTATGAAATCCTGGTGGCGGCCGACGCCTGCACCGACCTCACCGCCACCCTGGCCCAACAAGGCGGCGCCCGGGTCATCCCCGTCGAACATCGTCACATCGCGGCCACGCGCAATAGCGGAGCGGCCGCCAGCCAGGGCCAGTGGCTCTTTTTTGTGGATGCCGACACCCAGGTCAGCCCGGCCGCCGTGGCCGCCGCCTGCCGCAACCTGCTCAAAGGCAACGCCGGCGGGGGTGGCCTCTTCCGCTTCGACAAGCCGGTGCCGTTCTACGGCCTGGTGGTGGAGCGGGCGGCCTGGATATTCTGCCTGCTTACCCACATGTCGGGAGGCTGCTTCTTGCACTGCCAGCGCCACATTTTCGAGAAAATCGGCGGCTTCGATAGCCGCCTCTACGCCGGTGAAGAGCTGGCCTTTGCCCACGCCGTCAAGGCTCACGGGCGGTTTCGGGTGGTCCCCCACACCGTCCTCACCTCGGCTCGCAAAGTCCGTCTCTACAGCGGTCGCGAACTGCTGCGCATGGTCTTCACCATCCTGCGCAAAGGACCACGGGCTCTCATGGACCGCACCGATCTGGGTCTCTGGTACCAGCGCCGCGAAGAAAAGCAACAGAGCCAGTCGTTGCCGACTGGCTCTACATTTGGTGGAGGTGGCGGGAGTTGAACCCGCGTCCGGAAAAGACCCTACCGAAGATTCTACGAGCGTAGCCCCAACTTTAATCTCGGAAGTGGCGCCTCTTTGGGGCGAGATTCGTCATTTCCATGTCTTCTAACTTCTCCCCGGAGCAACGAAGACCGATCACTCCATAGGCAGCCGATATAATTGGCGCCTTAACTTGCCCTATCGGCGAAGCGAATTAAGACGCGCGGCGCTAGGCCGCGAGAGCCAGCTGAGGCTGTCTCTTGGCGTTTATAACAAGTTGCGACTTTTTAACGAGTTTTCGCCGACTCGGCTCGCCTCCCCGGCCCGATCACTCCCCGTCGAAACCGGTCACCCCCCTGACAATCCACAGTGTAACAAGTTTCCATCACTTTGGCTAGCGCCTAAAGTCCCGTCAGGCCGCCGGAGAGTCGCGCTGCTCCAACTTTTCCAGGCGTTGGTAAATTTGAGCCAGCTCTTCGTCCAACCCGCCCTCGACCAATTCGAGCATCCCCGAAAAGCGCTCTTCCATCAGCCGGGCCCGCCCCTGCAACGTTCGCCGCGTCTCCATATGCTCGTGGTGCAGGCGCCCCATCCCCTCGGTATTGGCCGACAACTCATCATTGATCGACCGCAATTGCAGTTGGATGACGTCAAACCGGTGTTGAACATCAGCATAGAGTTGCTGTACAACCACATCGCGCCCGGCCATCTGTTCGTCGAGTCGTGAAAGTTCACGACGATACTCTCGCTTCATCTGGGATAGTTTATCACGATAGTTCATCTCCCAAAATTCTCCAGCCCAAATCCAACCTCCTTTAATGGCGCCCACAAGTGTTCACCTCAAGCAAAGGCCAGCGGACCCGGCCGCCACTGAAAACGACGCAAATCCACCCGCGTGCTCAGGATAACCACCCCCTCGGCCCGCAGCAACTCCAGCTGCCGCTCAGCCGGCTGCACCCGCACACTGCCGCCCGCTCCCACCACTCGCTGCCAGGGCACATCGGCGGGGCACTTTCCCAGCGCCTGACCCACGTGGCGGGCCCGCCGCGGAAAACCTGCCAGCGCCGCCACCTGCCCGTAGGTCACTACAAAACCGGCCGGTACCGCCCGCACAATCCCATAAACCCGCTCGGCAAAGTCCATTCAGAGCTTTTTCATCGCGCCATGGCCAAATAGAGTCATGAAGATCGGTATTCCCGCCATGTTCACCCCCGCTCCTGTCGGGGCCGCCCTCAACCCTCGCCAGGACGTTCAAGAGTTGTGCGACCAGCTCGGTCCAAGCGTCGAACCCCTCCCCCACCTCCTCAAGCCCGAGCAAGCTCTTGACCTCAAAGCCCCCACCCTTCAGCGCCCGGTCCTCTTAGTACACGGATTGGCCCAACAGGCCGACACCTGGGTCAACATGAAGAACTACCTCTGCTCCAACCCCGAAAATCACTATGGCGGCGTCTACCGGCCCGGTCAGGACATCGACTTCTACGCGCGCCAGATGGACCAGCCTTACGAAGGCAAAGTTTATGTGCTCAACCTCTCCAACAATCTGGCCTCACCTGCCCAAACCGGCCAGGAAGTGCAGGAGGCTCTTTCCAAAATCCGTGGAGCCACCGGCCAGACAAAAATCGACGTGGTAACCCACAGCATGGGTGCCTTTCAGGCCCGCCAGGCCCTGCAAGACGGTGAAGACACCATGGCCAACCTGATTATGATCGCGCCGCCCAACCAGGGCGCCTTTGGGGCCAATCTGCTGGTCCATCTGGGCAAAGTCGGCGTGGACCGATATCCCCAGGACGACGCACTGCAAGCTTTGCGACTGGGGGGCGACTACGTCGAGGGCCTCAATCAAAGCTGGTCCCAAGACAAGCAGCGCCTCCATTCGGCCACCATCATCACCGGCATCGGTCTACCCACCCCCGACAAAAACTGGAAAGGGGCCACCAGCGGTGACGGCATGGTGGCCGTGGGCCGCGCCGGCCTGCCCGAGACACCCATGTTTGTGGCCGGTGACAACGGGCTCCCGGCCGGCCACCCCGACTACCGCGACTTTCAAATGTTTCGCTACAACCACTTACAAATCGTCAGCGAAGCCGAAGTCTATCAAAAAGTTGGCCAGATTCTGGAACAACCCTTGCCCGGCGCCTCGCGCCCCGGCGGAGTCCAACTCGACCTGAGCCAGGTAGACCCCAACTTTCCCACCCTTCCGCTTGAAGTCGATTGGAAATCCCTCCAAACGTCGATGTTCTAAGGGCCCGTCCCGGAATAAGTTGGTCACTCCGGTCGTCGAGGCGCCCCTCCAGCAAGGAGCGGCGAGGGCGAATATCGGGTCATATTTAACGGAGACGTGACGCTGCTGGCGGGGATGGATCGATGGCCCGAGTGTCTATGTATGTTATTTTGGGACGGGCCCTAAGCCTCGGTCTCGGCCTCTTCGATCTGAGAAGCTTCAAATTCAAAGTCCGAAAAGAGCTGATCGGCCCGGGCCGCCAGGTCGCGGGCCTGGGTCTCGGTTTCCTCGGTCAATTCACCGGTCGCTTCCAGTTCGCGGCCCAGCAGGTAGAGTGATTCCAAATAGAGATTCAAGCCTTGAGTAAAACACTCGCCGGCCTTGCCCTCGGGGGCTTCGCCAAACGACTCCTGAACCAGGCAGCACTCCCCGTGCAGCAGATGCAGCAACTCCTCCAGCGAAAGGGGCCCATCAAAATGCGCATCCAGCGTATCCTGGATCTTCTTGGCCAGGAGCGACCGGGACGAGTCTGACTTTTGGGCGAAAAACTGCTCAAGCACGGGCCAAGCAATTCCCGCCCCGGCGGGGAAACCCTACCAACCCAAAAAGCCCGCCGAAGCGAGCTTTTTGGAAGTTGTGCCAGAGTATATTTTAGAAGCCGGCCGAAGCAAAGGCTCCACGCGGTCCTGCGAAAGCCTGGGCGTTTCCGCCACTGCTAAAGGCGGTCGACATCGAAACATTGCCAACTCCGCCCACCGCCTGCACCCCACCGGCCTGAGGTCCACCCCAGGCAAACTGCTGGCCGCCACCGGGGCCACCACAGCCGCCGTGCCCACCGTGTTGCTGACGGGCCAGGGCCTCTTGAGAAACATTGCCCATTCCGTTGGTGCGAAGCTTGTTCAGGATGCACTTGGCTTTGCATTTCTTGGCCATAATGGCCATCCGCTCTTGGGGGGTGATGACGCCATCCGACTTGGCCAGCATTTCTGTCATCTTCTCGTCCATCACGGCCCGACCGGCGATGCCACGCTCTTTGCCCACCAAGCTGCCATCTTGCAGTCCGCGGCCCAGTTGGCCCATCAGACCGCCACCACCGCCACCCGGGCAACCTCCACCAAAATTGCCACCGCCAAATTGCTGCATCGGATTCATAAACGCCATTTTCGTTCGTTTCCTCTCTGAACTTCCTTGCACTCAATATGCCGGATGGGAGGAGACAAGTCAGCGGGGCAGTCGTGAAAAATCCTTGAAAACTGTTAACAATTTCACCCGATCGTGTTAACTGATGTTAACCATCCGACATCTCACTTCAGGGCTGCTTGGGCAGTTCTATCTTGGGCGTCGCCGCGGGTGACCCCGGCGGTGGCGGGGGGGGAGGCGCCGGTTCCTTGGCCCCTTCCTCCAGAATGATCTCGACCGAAGCGATGCCAAACTTGGTCGCCGTAGGGATCGTCTCCAGATAGGCCTCCGCTTCGGTGCGCCAGGATACCATATCGGTATAGTAAATCACCTGCTCGGCTGCGTGAGGGCCCGGAGCATCAGTACCAGCCGGATTGGGCTCCAACTTCTCATAGGCCTTAAACAACCAGTAGTGCGTCTCGGCGTCGGTAGGGTCAACCTGATAAGCCTCCTGCAAAAAGGGCAGACTCTCCTGGTGATGACCCAGCAAAATCTGGTTCATCCCTTCCTTCACCAGGCCCTTCAGTTTCAGTCGCGTCTTCTCTTCCTCCGGCGTCAGTGTGGGAGACTCGCCCGGCACGCCAGTAGTCGAAGCCACCGGACTGGCCGAGGCCGAAGCGGAGGCCGACGGTGAGGCCGAAGCCGCCACCGCCGGAGAGGGACTCGGTGTAGCCGACTCCTTCTTGCCGCAGCCTGGGGTACCGATCAGGCAGGCTCCCACCAAGAGGAGCCCGGATGTTGTCAGAGACCAATCACGAACCATGAGAGCACGTCCTTTACAAATCTTGAGGGAGCCTTCTCGATGACGACCGCCGCCTCCCTCCCACTACTGCAAAAAGGACCACTCCAGGGGCTTCAAAGCGCGCACTCGAGGCACCCCCTCACGAACGCTCAGGCGCAGCCCCGTCCAGCGCTCTACCCGGCGGCGCAATTGCTCTGGCGACAACCCATCCGAACGCAGATCAAGCAACTTGATCGAGCCGTCGTTGGCGGCCGTCAGCAACTGCTGATTGTCGGGCGAGAACCGACACACAAAGACCATCTCCGAATGGCGCACCGGAGTCAGCAACTGTTGACCGCTCTGAGCATCCCACAGGCGCGCCGTGCCATCCTTGGAAGACGAGGCAATGCGCTGGCTGTCTCGACTGATCTCCACTCTGACCACCGGGCCGTCGTGCTGCAGCGCCGGGGTCAGAGGCTGGCCCTGAGTATCCCAAATCTGCAAGGTCGAGTCGCCTGAGGCCGTCACCACAAAACGCCCATCCGGGGACCAGTCTGCATCCCACACGCCCAGACTGTGCTGCAACGGCACAATGTTTAGGGGTTTGCCGCTGCGCCCATTCCACCAGCGCGCCTGGGCATCCTCACCACAGGTCAACAAACGGGACCCATCAGGACTAAAGATCGCCTTGGGAACGCCCAGCGTAGCGTGCTTCAAGCGGGCCACCACCCGCCCCGAGGGAAACTCGCGCAAACAGGCGTCGGCCCCCTGCACGCCATCGGCACTGCAAGTCACCCAGTTACGCCCGTCCGGGCCAAACTCAATGCTGGCAACCCGAGCCGAATGACCCTCCAGGGGTGGGCCCTGGTTGCCGGTGGCCAGCTCCCACAGACCTACCTGGCCCGCTCGGGTGCCGGTGGCCAGCCAGGCGCCATCCGGCGACAGCCGGGCCGAAAACACCTCCGAGGGCAAACACACCGGCTCCCCCGCCGCCGTCAGGTCACTGGCCTTCCAGCGGCAAAGTTCGCTACCCGCCGTCACCACCGTCCCTCCATCCGGCGTCCACAGCACTACGTTGACCACGCCCTCCAGGCTGAGCGTCTTGAGCAGTTTGCCCTGATCCACATCCCACAACTGCACCTGGGAGCCCAGGGCCAGCACGGCCCGCTTTCCATCGGGCGAAAACTCTCCCCAATTGGCCTTCTCCTCGGCCTGCTGCAAGGTGCGAATGCGCGGCTCGGGATGCAGAGAAAAGCGGCGCACCGTTCCGTCCAGGGCGGCCGTAGCCAGCTCCTTTTCGTCGGGCGAAAAGGCTGCCTGACGCACCGGACTGGTGTGCTCCAGGAAGGGGGTTACCGGCAGCCCCGTATGCGTGTCCCACACCCGGGCTGTGCCGTCAATGGAACGGGTCACCAGCAACTTCCCCGAAGGTGAAAAACTGGCTCCGTACACCATCCAGCGATGCTTCAGCGCGGGCAGCTCCAGCCGCCTCAAATCGTGCCCGTCGCGCAACTCTACCGTGCCGTCGTAGTTACAGGTGGCCAGTTGCGAACCATCGGGACGGAACTTGGCCGAAACCATCATCATCCTGCCTTGCATCTGGTCCACCAGCCGGCCCGAGGGTAACTCCCACATACACAGACGATTGTCATTGCCGGCCGAAGCCAGTCGCGTGCCATCAGGGCTGAGGCAGAGGGCATTCAGATCCTGTTCGTGCGACAACTTGAGGGGCAGCTTCCGGCCCGTTTTCACTTCCCACAGGTCGATCTCGCCCCCCCGGGCCCGAGCCGCCCAACCCGACCCCACAGCCCCCACCAGCATTTCACCCGGCGAATCCTGCAAAGCCATCGAGCCACCCGATGGCGAGTAGACCAAAAGCTGCCGACCATCCGAATACAGGGCCATGCCGTCATGCACCACCACGGCCCCGCTGCAATCCCCCAGAACTTTGCGCTGGGGAGACAACAACTGCAACTGGTCATCAATCTTGCCCACCAGCTGTCCGGGCCCCAAAAAACCCGCCGTGGCCCGGGGAATTCGATAGGGGCCCAGATCATGGCAGCCCACCACAGGTTGGGCCGACTCCCAGGACTGATCTCCCAGGCGGATCTTGGACTCACTGGCCACCAGCAGGCTTCCATCCTTGTCAAACAACAGGCTGGTGGGTGGCTCCACCCACTGTTCCAGGCTCAGCAAATGAGTGGAAGCCTGCCCCAAAGCCAACGCATGGTCAGCATCGCCGGCCCCTTCGCGGGCCCACCACAGCAGCGCCTGGGCCTCCCGGCCGGCCCGCTGCAAGGTCCAACCCTGCTCCCATTCCTGACGGGCCAACAGGGCACGCGCAGCCCGGTCGCTGCGCAATTTTCCCACCCCCAGATAGCCCAGACACAACAGCGCCACCGCCCCCACCGCGGCAGCTCGGTGATGTCGCCGCCACAAGCGCCGCATTCGATAGGCACCGCTCCAGGGGCGCCGGCACAGCAGTGGCAGGCCCACCTCGCGGCGTTCCAAGTCCTCGATAATCTGACCCATGTGGCCTGTCCGTCGGGTCGGGTCCAAACTCAGACACCCCTCGAGAATGGAGGCCAGGTCCTCGTCTACTTCGGGACTCAACTCTCTCACCGGCACCAAAGCGCGGCTGCCCAGCAACTCCAGATAGCGCTGCAACTTGCTGTTCGAGTCCGTAAGCGTGGCCAGTTCTTGTCGCGATGTCTCATCCAGGCGCGGGGTCTGGCCGGTCAACAGGGCGTAGACGGTGGCCCCCAGTCCGTAAATATCCCAGGAAACCTCTGGCACAGTCTCTCGAGAGGCCTGCTCCGGTCCCATAAAGCCCAGACTCCCCAAAGAATGGGAAAGTTGACCGCGTCCTACCGACTGGCCAAAGTCGCTCAACCGGGCCAGTCCCTCGTCGTCGATCAGCACATTGGAAGGCTTCAAATCGCAATGCAGCAAACCGCGCGCGTGGGTAAACTGCAAAGCCCGGGCCATCTGACCCAGCCAGGCCACCACCGGCTTGATGCCCCCTTTCCAGCCCGCTAATGTGCGCGAATACAGGCTCATAACAAAATAGGGGGGGGAGTGCTGCAAATCCGCGTCCAGCAGCGTAACCACGTGGGGGTGCTCGGCCACCTGGCGCAAGCGAGCCACCTCGTGCTCCAGATACTGCCAATTCATCGACCCGGCTGCAGTAATAATCTTGATGGCCACCGTCTGGCCGGTGCGCAACTGAGTCCCCGACCACACTTCGCCAAAACTGCCCTGACCCAGCCGCTCCTTCAATTCGTAGCCCGGCAACTCGGGCGCCCGCCCGCCCAAAGACAGGACTTGCGCCTGCGCCTGGTGCTCCTCGGCCTGCACCACGGTCGCGTCGTTGCCACTCAAAGTCAGATCTCCCATAGTGCAGGCATACTCCAGCGCCCTGGAAAATCCCTGAAATTGACGCCTGTGTAACACCCCCCTGTTCACCTTCACACCAAAATCGGCTACACTCACCCCTATGCTTGAGATTCTCCTGGTTGACGATGACGAACTGGTGCGTCAAAGCCTGTCTATGCTGCTGAGCCATGAAGGCTTTCGCGTTTCAGCTGCCCGGGGCGGGTGCGAAGCCTTGGAAATGGCCCGCCAACAGGGTTTCGACCTGGTCATCAGCGACATTCGCATGCCCGACATGGACGGTTTCGAAGTGGTGCGCCAGCTGCGCGACCTGCAAAGCGACGCCCACTTTGTCTTGATTACCGGTTACGCCAGCGAAGATGCCCCCGTCCAGGCGCTGCGCCTCAAACTGGACGACTACTTTCGCAAGCCTTTCGACCTCAATTTCTTCCTGGAACGCATCCGCCAATTTCGGCGCAGCCGCAAACAGCGCAAAGGCCTGTCCGCCGAACAGGCCCTGGAAAGCTTTACCGCCTGGCTGCGTCGACGTCCTGGCTTCTCCGACAGAACCGACCCCCTCGAAGAGCGCATTGGCCGGGCCGGTCAACGCCTGGGCCTGGATGCCCAGGCCCAGCAGGCCCTGCGACTGGCCGTGCGCTTTCAAGATCTGGTGGCCGACCTGCCCCAGTTTGCCGACGAACCCCTGGAGGCCGGCGACTCGGTTGCCGAGCAGGCCGCCCGCCTGCTCATCCTGTCCGGGGCCCGTCCTTACAGCCCGGACCTGGCGGTGCAACTGCTACTGGCAGCCATGCACCAGCGCCGCCCCCAAGATCCCCCACCCCCGGTGGACGGACGCATCTGGCAAGAGTTGGGGGCCGCCCAACCCGGCCCCGACAGCACTCCCGGCAGCCTGCTGCGCGTCCATACCCTGGGCCAAACCCGAGTAGCCTGGGGCGAGCAAGAGATCAGCCCCTCCCAGTGGGAGTCACACCGTGCTCGCTGGCTCTTTATCTATCTCGTCAGCCGCCGTGGCCAATGGGTGGCTACCGAAAGACTGCGCGACATGTTCTGGCCCGAAGCCGACGCCGACAAGGCTCAACGTTCCCTGGTCAGCACCATCCACCGCTGCCGCAAAGCCCTGGGCGAGAGCACTCTGCTGCAGCGCAGCGAACGCGGCTACGCGGTCGAGCAAAGCGCCACCCTGTGGTGGGATCTCGACCAACTAGAGCGCTGCCACCGTCAGGCCCAGGGCAGCGACCCCGAGCCCGCCCTGCGCCAACTGGAAGCCCTCTACCAAGGCGAATTTTGTCCCGATTGTCCTTACGAATGGGCCGAACCTCTGCGGTACCAGTCCCAACGCATGGCCCTGGAAGGGCTCGAACAACTGGCCCGCCTGCTCCTCGAGGAAGACCCTGCCGCCTCCGAAGCGCGGGCCCGCAAGGCTCTGCGCCTGGAGCCTACCGCCGAAGGCGCAGCCGAAATACTGCTGCGCGCCCTCTGGAGCCAGGGCCGCCGAGACGAAGCTGTGCGTTTCTACCGCGACTTCGGCCATCGCCTCGAACGCGAACTCAACCTGCCGCCCGGCCCCGAGCTGGTACGCGCCTACCTGGAACTGGGCGGGTCCTAGCGTTGTGTCTGCCGGCTTAGGCGCATTCGCGCGGCGGGTGCTGCTGCTGGGTGCGATCTGCTGGCTGGGCTCGTTGTGCTTTGGCAAGCACGCCTGGCCCAGCAGCCAGGCTCTACTCTGGCTCTGCCTGAGCGCTTTTTGGGCCGAAATGCGCAGCAGCTATCTGCCCGGGTTTGGCGTGATCAATTTCGGCGAAGGCCTCTACCTGGGTGCCAGCCTCCGCTACGGCGGCCCCCTGGCCGGCCCGGTAGCCGCCCTGGTGGGCCTGGCCTGCGACCTGCAACGGCGCAAAGACTCCCGAGTGACCCTTTTCAACGTGGGCTGGGCCCTGTCCACTTTCAGTCTGGCCGGTTGGGTAGGCTCCCATTTCAACCCCGAGACTCCCCTCGAACCCGTCAATCTGGCCTGGCTGGCGGCCGCCGCCCTGGCCTACGGCGCCTGCGCCGGAGGCCTGCAGGCCGGCTGTCAGACCCACATGGAAAACATGAGCTGGTCGGAGACCCTGCGTCATCAACTGCGCCTGCTCAAACTCAGCGTGCCCAGCGCCGCCCTGCTGGCACTGCTCAGCCAAAGCCTGCTGGGGCTGGCTCCCTGGGCCATTCTCATGGTGCTTTTCCCGGTCGAAATGCTGGCCGCCTACATAAGAGTAGAACAGTTGCATCAGCAATTACTTCAAGCCCAGGCTCAAATTCAAGCCCAGGGGCGCCAGGTGGCCATGGGTCTGATGGCCGCCGGGGTGGCCCACGAGATCAACAATCCCCTGGCGGCCGTGTCCACCAGCGCCCAAATGCTGCAACGACTACCGATGCCGCCCAAGGCCGGCCCATGCGTAGATCTCATCCTTAAAGCCGTCGAACGCTGCCAATCCATCACCCGGCGCATGCTCACCTACGCCCGCACCGACCTGGAAGCCGGTGGTCCCGCCCTGCTCCACTCTACCGTCGAGGACGCCCTGCTCTTTTTGCACGAGCGTCTCAAGAAAGCCCACCTGCTCGACTTTACCTCCCTCAATCAGGCCCCGCCTGTGGCCTTAAGTCCGGGAGCCCTGGTCCAGGTGATCTCCAACCTGCTCAGCAACGCCGCCGACGCCGGCGCTGCCGAAATTCGCCTGGAGCACAAACTCAACGGCAACCGCGTAGAATTGCGCTGCATCGACAACGGCCAGGGCATCGACAAAAGCGCCGCCGAGCGCATCTTCGAACCCTTCTTCACCACCAAGCAGGTGGGCGAGGGCACCGGTCTGGGGCTGGCCCTGTGCCAGGGTCTGGTAGAAAAGGTGGGCGGCCGCCTGCAACTCGAAAAAACCTCCCCCCAGGGAAGCTGTTTCTTGCTTAGCCTGCCCCGTCACTCGTAGCCAGGGGATGGCAGCGCTCATAGCTCTGTTCTTGCATCTCGGGCGGACAGTGGGCATAGGTCAGCGTGTTTTGCACAAAAGAATGGCCCATCAGCCGGCCCAACCGATTCAGGTCCATCCCCTGCTGGTAGCAGTGACTGGCGTAAGCATGGCGAAAGGTGTGCGGAGACAGCGACCTTCGGGCCGCCTTATACTTCTCCCAAATCCCGGTCTTGATGGCCATTCGCTTGACGATGTTATCCAACGTCATATGCGATTTAATGTCAAAGATCCGCGCCCCCAGGCCCTTGCTACCCCGCCACTCTTGCAAGAGACGCACCGTTTCCCCATCGATTAAAGTATAGCGGTCGCGAGGCCCCTTGCCGCTGCGCACAAACAGGCGCCGCTCGCCTACCTCCAGGTCGGCATAGCGCAAGGCCAGCAATTCGGCCTCGCGCAGCGCTGTCATACAACACCCGCAACACCAACCGGTCCTGGGGACGCACGGTGGCCCCAATCATCCCCATGGCCTCGCCAACACTGATCTTGGCCTGAGTCAGCCCGCCCCGGTCCAGCACCTTTCCGTCCCAGTGCAGCAGCGGATGATACTGCTCATATGCACTGCTCAGTCTGCCCACGCACGTCTCCAGATACATCGTGAGTTTACGAAAGCGCGGTGAGCCTGACCTGGCCGGGGGACATAATTTCAC
>JADMJV010000023.1:58163-58885 GCA_018780265.1 bacterium | reverse complement strand
GATGCGTGCATCATGCCTGTCGCTTCGCGCCATGCCTGGCGCACCAAAGAAAAAAAGCCCTGCGCATTGCGAGGGCTTTTCAGACTGGACAGCGGTCTATCCTTCGTTGGCTTTGTCCGTAGCGCTTTCTCCGCGACGAGCGCGTCGCCAGATGGCCGGCAGATCCATCCACTTGCTTTTTTTCTCGGTTTCGCCACTGGACATCCCTTTGCGAACCAGACCAGCTCGAGCCCCCTGAGCAGCAGCCGGGGCGGGAGCGGCCGCCACGGGCTGTTTGGCCTTGAGGGCGGCCGGATTGGGACGTTGAGAGGGAGCGAACGAAATTTCGTCCGACTCCTGGCGTTGACGCCGCTCGTAAGCCGTCAGTTCCTGGTGAGGCAGGGCTGCGCTCGAGAGCGGTAGCAGTTCGTTGTCGCGCACGATAGGCTCGTCGTGGTGTTGGTGAGAGCCAAGGTGCGGCTTGTGCATCGTGTCGGCGGGAATAACCCGAGTGGCCACCACGGTGGCCCGGGCTCGGCCCATCATGGAGTCATCCTGCACATATCCGCACAAAACCATGGCTTCGGGGGAAGCCGACTCCTGAAGCAGGGCGCAGGCAGCCGAGTAGTCTTGCAGGGTCATATCCGGACCGGCCGTGATATTGAGCAAACAGCCGGCCGCTCCGTCGGGAGAGCCGCCCACCAGCGGGTTGCTCAGTGCCAGTTCAACGGCGCGTTGGGCGG
>JADMJV010000023.1:0-58153 GCA_018780265.1 bacterium | reverse complement strand
GGTGGCCATCCCGAAGATGGCCCGACCCGAGCCTTCCAGGACCGCACGCACGTCGGCGAAATCGAGATTGATGACCCCTGGAGAGGTGACAATTTCGGTCATTCCGCGCACGGCATCGCAAAGCACCTGGTCCACCACATTGAAGCTCTCGTCCAGTGGGCAGTTGCCAGATTCCATGGCCAGTAGCTTTTGGTTGGGCAACACCAACAGGGTGTCTACCTCGTCCTGGAGGGCGGCCACGCCCTCGCGAGCGACACGCACCCGCCGATGACCTTCAAACTCGAAGGGCAGGGTGACCACAGCTACCACCAGTGCGCCCGCCTTGCGGGCCGCACGAGCTGCCACGGGAGCGGCGCCGGTGCCGGTGCCACCTCCCATGCCTGCGGTCAAAAACACCATGTCGACGCCTTCAAAGAGTTCTTCCAGGCGACTGGAGCTTTGTTCGGCAGCCTTGCCGCCCAGGCGGTGGTCGGCGCCAGCCCCCAGACCGCGAGTCGCCCCTTCTCCTAAAAAGATCACCTTGGGACCCTTGCGGCTGGACAATAACGCCTGAGCGTCGGTGTTGGCCAGCACCAGGTCCACGCCAATGGGGGGGCGCTCCGCCAGGCGGTTGACCAGGTTACAACCAGCTCCTCCAAGACCCATTACCAGGATCTTGGCAGGCTGCTCCGTTTGTTGAGGGGAATTGAACACGACCCCACCTTCCTTCTTAGCGCGATTTGAATAGAAATTTCTTCCAGTTAATGATGAATATTCTTCAAGTTTCTGGACGACCCTGCGCAATTTACAAGAAAATTGAAAAGTTGTCAAAAGGGATCCCTCCCCGAGCGTAACATAGAACACGTTTTCGATATTGCGCAGGTCGCACTTTGAACCGGAGGGCTCAGTGAGCGTATTTCAACGCATAATGACGAACTTGGAAAGCGTGGTTCGAGGCAAGACCGGGCCTCTCCAACTGCTGGTGGCCACGATCTTTGCGGGCGGCCATGTGCTGATGGAAGATGTGCCCGGCGTCGGCAAAACTACGCTCTCCAAGGCCCTGGCCAAAACCATCGGGGGAGATTTTCGGCGCGTTCAGTTCACGCCCGATTTGTTGCCCACGGACATTTTGGGGTCATCTATCTACAACCCGCGCGACGGAAGTTTTGAATTTCGTCAGGGTCCGGTCTTTGCCAACGTTGTGTTGGCCGACGAAATCAATCGGGCCAGTCCGCGCACTCAGTCCAGTTTGTTGGAGGCGATGTCAGAAGGACAGGCCACCGTAGAAGGCGTCACCTATGCCCTGCCCAGGCCTTTTCTGGTGCTGGCCACTCAGAATCCGGTCGAGTTTCATGGCACCTACCCGTTGCCCGAAGCTCAACTGGACCGCTTTTCGGTCAAGTTGTCCATGGGCTACCCGGCCCGCGCCGACGAAGCCAACATTCTGGAAGGGCAACGCCAGTCGCACCCTCTCGATCGCCTGGAGGGCGCTATCCATGGGGATGAATTGCTGGAGGTGCACAAACAGGTGGGGCTGATCAAGGTCGAGGCGCCCGTATTAGACTATTTGCTGGCTCTGATCGAAGCCACTCGCAACGATTCTCGCTTGCGGCTGGGCTCCAGTCCGCGTGGCTCGCTGGCTCTATATCGAGTCTGTCAGGCATGGGCCTTCTGTCAGGGGCGCGACTACGTCATTCCCGACGATCTGCAGCGCCTGGCCGAGCCGGTGCTGGCTCATCGGCTGGTTCTGGATACCAAAACCAAGTATTCTGGGATCAGCAAGGAGCAGATTGTGAGCGAGCTTTTGAAACAAGTGGCGGTGCCCATCTAGGTGATCGAGAGGTCCTGGACCTATCTGGCCTTCCGCTCCTTCCTCAGGGAGCGCCTGACCAGCAGCGGCACGGTGCTGTTTTACATGGGTCTGGGTAGCAATATGCTGAGCGGTGGCTCGGCCATGTTCAAGGGACACCTGTTGGGCTGCGCCCTGGCGGCAGTGCTGGTAGTATCCATGCTGGCTGCCCGCCTGGCTCGCAGGCGGTTGATGCTGACCCCCGTCATCCCGCAGCGCGTCACCCAGGGGGTGGCCTTTGAAGTCCGCTGCCGGGTGGAAAACACGGGAAAGTCGACCGCCTCGGACGTGAATTTGCGCCTGATCGGGCTCCCTTTGCGCGCCAAAGTGAAGCCCGAACTTGGACCTTTCCTGGGTGACGTGCAGCCTGGACAGTTGACCGAGGGTATCTGGACGGTAGAACTGGGCCGACGGGGTCGCTACGTGATCGAATCCATCCATCAGGCCACTCTCTTTCCTTTCGGCCTGTGGCGCGACTGGTACACGAACAAGGTGGAATGTAGCCTGCTGGTCTACCCCAAGTTTCAGCCGCTGCTCAGCCTGGACATGCCGGTGGGCCGCAAATATCAGCCGGGCGGCATGGCCTTGACCTCGAGCGTGGGCGACTCCACCGAATTCCTGGGCACTCGGGAATTTCGGGCGGGCGACAGCCTGCGCATGATCCACTGGCGCTCCTGGGCCAGACGCGGCAAACCGGTGGTCAAAGAGTTTCAGGAAGAGTTCTTTTGCCGTATCGCACTGGTCATGGACACTTTTCTGAGCGCGACCGACGTCAAGAAGCGGCGGGAGGATTTTGAAGCGGCCATTTCACTGGCGGCGGCCGTGGCCGACCAGATCAGCCGCGATGAGTATGTCATCGACCTCTTTGCGGCCGGTCCCGAGCTGTATCAACTGCAGGCCGGGCGCAGTCTGGCTTACCTGGAGAATGTGCTGGACATTCTGGCCTGCGTGGAGCCCTGCACCGAGCCAGCTTTTGAAAAATTAGAGCCCGTTCTGCTCGACGGCCTGGAAAACGTAACCACCACGGTGGTGATCTTGCTGGATTGGGACGAGGCCCGCATTCGCCTGTTGCGGGCAGTGCGCGAGCGAGGTTGTGCCCTGAAGGTGATTTTTGTGGGCGAAAACTATGGGGATTTGAGCGGCGTGGATGACTTTGCGCCAGGACACCAGACTCTGACGGCCGCCCAGGTTCGCAGCGGGGTAGACCAGTTGTGAACCCCTACGAAAGTAAGCCGCTGGATTGGATGGCCGTAGCCACGCTGTTGGTCTCCTGGCTGGCCCTGATGCTCATTCACCCCGACGTGGTGGCTATCTCATTATTTGTTCTGGCCCTCTTCTGCTCGTTGCTGCGGGGGCGCATCAATATCAGCCGGACTCAATGGCTGATCTGCTGTCTGTTGGGCCTGGTCATGTCCATGGGCTTTTTTAAGCCCGAGTCCAAGCGGGCCCTGGCCTCGGGCCTGATCTACGCCAACCTCTATCCGGTGGTGCTCAGTCTGGGTTTTGCCATGTTGCCGGCTCTGTTGCGTCGCCACACCAGGCGCGAATACTGGACCACACTGACTATCAGTGGCGTCTTCTTTCTGGTCTGCGGCCTGAACCTGGAGCCGATCATGAAGGAGTCTGCCGTGCTGGCCGCTTTATGGATGATCGGCTTTTGTTTCTCTTCACGCCGCTTTCTGACCGGCACCGGCCCGAGCCTCACGGCCGGGCTGACCATAATTCCCAGTCTCATCCTGCTGGCACTGGCCGCGGCTGCCTTTGCATATAGCGAACAGCAAGTCAATTTTTTGCTCCGTATGCTCTCGGCCGGAGGCGATGTGAGCCTGGCCTTTCCCGCTCACAGCCGCCTGAATACGTTGTTGTCGTCCGAGACCAACCCGGCCGTTGTGGTGCGTTGTTTTGCCAAGCATCCCAACACCTATCTGCCCGCCCGCGTGTACACCCATTATAAGGATGGGGAGTGGAGCGAGTTTGGCCCGTCCACCAATCTCTCGGGGGGAGTTGCCCCGGGCGGATATCGCTACCCATTGACTCAGACCCCGATTGCCGCGAATGCGCCGTTAGTTTTGGAGCGTTTTGAGGTGCACGCCTCACCCATCGTTCTTTTTGCACCGCGCGACGCCGCCTGGATGGAAGTGAATCAGGCCCAGTTGGCTCAGTTGAGCGGTCACCTTTTGGAGCAGAGAGGTGGAGGCAACGAGCTGCTCCCCTATACGATTGCTCGCCTTCCCGAGAAGGACCTGGCCCCCCCCGAGAGCCCCGAGTATGTGCAAAGCTGTCTGGCTCTACCGCCCGAACTTCATCCGATTGTCAAGAAGCGGGCCAACGAGGTGACTGGCCAGGGTTCCGCCTGGCAAAAGGGACTGCGTTGTGCTGACTGGTTCCACAATAACTTCAGTTATGGTTTTGGCTATGACTTCGCCAGCAAAAAGGATCCCATCGCCGATTTCCTGATGGAGAAGCCCCCCGCTCACTGCGAAGTCTTTGCTGCGGCCATGACTTTGATGATGCGCAGTCAGGGGATTCCGGCTCGCTATCTCAACGGTTTTGTCTGCGTGGAGCGGAGCTTTTCAGGTGACTACTACGTGGTCCGGGTGCGAGATGCCCACGCCTGGGTGGAAATTTGGGACGGCCAGGCCTGGCGCACGCTTGACCCCACCCCTCCCTCGGCAATCCAGCCGCCCGCGTCGTGGGGCAGTTGGTTCGACTCGATGCGCGAGGCCTTCAACTATTACACTCGGCGCTTGGGGAGTCTGGACTGGCGCGGTTGGTTGGCCATGCTCTGGGAATGGCGTCGAGGGCTGGGGGCCATGTTGGTGTTGCTGGCCCTTTGGAAAATGCGCAAAAGGCGCTGGTTCAACCCGTCCCAGGCGGCCCAAGGGGTTAGCGATCAGCACGGTTGGATACGGCGCCTCTCCACCGCCCTGGAGCAACGCCAACTGGACAGGGCCAGTTGGGAAACCATACTGCACTGGGGGGAGCGACTGCGCGAAAACTCACTGGCGGAAGTGGCCGATTGGTTGGAGCAATACAGCCAGTACCGATATGGTGGAAGCTCGCCGGAGCAAGAGAAATCCTTGCAGCTAAGGCTGGAAGAGCTTATGAAATCTCTTCAAAATCCGCCATCGTAGCCATGCGTCGAGGGGCTGAGCGAGTACCCGTCAACTGATGATCGATAAAGTCCTCGAGCCGAGCGGTCACGCCAGCGTCGAGTGGCGCGAAATGGAGCCCGATCACGTATTGCCCCAGCGTGTTGGCTTCTTGCCAGGTGACCCGGGCCACTACTTCGATGGGCGGCTTGTCGTATTCCAACAAAATTCGAAAAGGGATATCCACCTCTTCGGGCAGCGGGTAGTCGTGGCTGATCTTCATGCCCGTGGTCGAGATATCCAGCGTGAAGACCCCAAACTTTTGCGAGGTAGAGCCAACCACCATCTCCACCACCAAAATGCGTTGCAGTCGTACTGAAGTTCGCTTGTTCTCGGGAGAATGGCGGTCCAGAAAGGCGCGAATTTCTTGTTGCGATTCACCCGTGATGTCCAAAAACTTGAGTCCGGCCACATGCATCCCGCCGATAAGTTCCTTTTGCCAGATGGCCTCCACACTCAGGTCGATGGGCCTGTCCAACAATAGCCTCAGGGGAAGACTCTGATCACGAGGGAAGTAGAGATCGGTATGCACCCGCATGCCGGACTCGCTGAGGTCATAGATGTGCAGAAAACAGTTCTGGGGTAGCTCACCCAGAATCTCCGCGGCGAAAATTCGCTGGACTTTAATCTTGCGGCGCCTTTCGCGTCGCCGCTCAGGCAAATTTTGGATCGATTCTAGAGTCACTGCCAGCCTTTCATCGCGCCTTGCGCAAGCTCCCCCCAAGGAGGTCGCTGACTCGGGTCGAACCTCTTTCCCTATGAACCTGGTTCGCGCCCTCGCCATCGGTTGCCTTGTCCTCCTACCCGCCAGAGCCGAATTCCACGCCGTGCCGGCCCAAAAAAAAGCGGTCGACATCGATGGACTGCTGGTGCCGGAGCGCCAGAACATTGTCTGCTTCTACGCGATGAACAACAGCATCTGCCGCTCTCTTTATCCTGAGTTTCAGAAGCTGGGAGCCAGGCCTAACCTGGAGTTTCATGCCATTGACGTTGGCACCGTGCAGTCGGCAACCTCCAAGAAATATGCCATCACATCGGTGCCTTACTTCAAGATTTACAGCATTCGCGGTGAGTTGGTCAGCGAAGGCGCACCGGCTTACAAGCAAGTGACGGGCATGATGCAGGCGCCTTGAAAGCCCTGCTGGCGCTTTTGCTAGCCTGGTTGCCAGCGGGATTTGATCCGAGCAACTGGGAAAGTGCGGTGAACGCCAGGTTTGGTCGCGGGCAAGAGAGCTATCGGCCGGCCAGTGCCGTGCAAATGGACGAATTGCGTGTGCAGGCGGCGGCGTTTCCTCCTATTGGCGCGAGCCTGTGGGATGATACCCCTACTTACCTGGTGCAGCCGTCACCCGACCTGGGTTGGGGATTGTTGTTGAGGCGACCGCGTCGCAGCGGTTGGATTTTAGAAGTGCCCCATCCTGTGGCCGATCGGCACACGTCTACCCTGGCCTGGCAACTATTTCAAAGCCTACCGTTTGACGCGCTGATTTTGGGGGGGTGCCATCGTCTCAATCGAGCCGATGGAAGTTCTGATCTGGCCCACACTCAGGAGTCCGCCTTTATGGCCTGGCATCAAGCGCTGGCTGGACCCGACACGGTAGTGATTCAGCTGCACGGCTTTGACGCGGGCAAAGAGCGAGCCAGGACAATGCCCCCCGAACTGCTCTTTGTGCTGGCCGACGGCAGCGGGCAGGCCCCGGATCATGGGCCTGCCTACAGGCTTTACGGGAAGCTTTGTCAGGCAGACTGGCCGGGTCGACTGGCAGGACCCGATGCCCCCTGGTTGATGGCCACCACCAACGCCCAACGGAGCTGCTTGAACGGGGCTCAATTCGTGCACCTGGAACTGGACTCCCGATTGCGCCAGGAGTCCAGGCTGCCGGCCACCCTGGCCACCTTGACAGCGGCCCTGGGCCCTTTGCTTAAACCCGACTAAAGGCGCTGATCGGGCGCCAGGAAGCGAGTTTTGGCGTTGGTTTCTTCAAAGCGCTGAATGAGCCGGTAGACAGCCGGTATCTGCTGACGCAGGCGGGAAGCCACTTCAGCGGGGATGTTCTGGCGACTGAAGGGCACGTTGCGCACGTAGGCCAGGCCTTGTCCGGCCGTGCGTCCATACTTGTAGGCGTAGCTAAAGCGACTGCCGGCCGCTTCCAGTTGAGCGCCAGGCACTTCCGGGTTGGGCACACTGATGTAGAATTCGGAGTTTTCCAAAGAACCGGCCGAGTTTTCCAACTTTTGTTGGTGCAGATGGGTATACAATTCGCGCGCCGTGTTGACGGCCGGATCGACCAGCACCACCTGGTCGCCGATCAGAGCCTGGTAGCGATCCTGCTGGCGGAGTTCGCCCAGTACTCGATCAATGTGCTCCTGCACGTAGGGGTAGTGGGTGCAACCCAGGATGATAGCTTTGAGGGGACGGGCTGAGGGCTCCTTGCGCATACTTTCCAGCAGAGAGACAATGTGAAAGCGGGCGTAGTTCTCGGGGGAGTTGATCTGAACACAGGAGCACTCTTCGGGAGAAGGTCCGTCGCACAGCAGACTGGAGGGGTCCTGGTTGAAATGATAAAAGGGCAGCAATCCTACGTCGACCTTAGGCCCCCGATAGTTAGGACGCACCGTGGTGGCTTTGCGATCGATAAAGTCGGGCTCTTCGTCGATGGCTTCGGCCAGGCCAAGTCCACCCTGGCTGAAGGTCTGAACGTCCCCGGCCAGGCCCAGTTCTGATTGCAGACGACGGATAGCCCTCACATAGCCCCCCGAGGCGACCGTGCCGGTGGTGGCAAAGATGCCCACGCTGCCGCTTTCCTGGGGCCCGAAGACCGACAGGGCGCCACGCGCACCGGCATCGATCACTCCAATGACTTTCAGGTCGGAGGGGGCTTGCTTGAGCAACTCTTCGACCGAAGTCTTGCCATAGGCCGTGGCCGTGTTGCAGGCGATGACGACCACTTTGACGGGCTTTTTATCCAGCTTAGGGCCGTCACCATAGTATCGATTGCCTAGCAAAAACTGGGCGCACTTCAGGATGTGCTCGATCAGCAGGTCGGTTTTGCCTTCGCTGGCGTAGTTTCCGTAGGGCATATTGGCCTGGTCGGCCAGATAAATCATATCCTCGTGGCAAAAGTCGGCTTCCCCATCGGCGCCGTCAAGCCCGCTGCGGTTATTGTGCTCGTCGTACTGCACGATCGCGTTTAGGACAGTGAGTCCACCTGTGCCCGAGTCGAAAACGCCCACGGGTAGCGACCGGTCGCCCCTGGGGTATCGGGAAAAATCTACATAGTAAGGACTCTTGGGGTCGCTCAAGATCGATTGACGCACATCCTCGGCGGGCGCCAGGCAACTGAGCAGAATAAACAACAAGGCCGACTTTTTCATAGGGCCAGTCTACCCCGCGCAACCAGGGGAGGAAACGCAGAACCGGTTGGGAAATACCCGCAGCCGTGTCAAATTTATATCTGGTTACAATGGCCCCCAGTCCCTATGCCGAGAAGGCTCGCTGGGGGCTTGACCTGTTGGGGAAAAGCTACATCGAAGATCGATGCGCCCCGCCTTTCCACCGCACCGCGTTGAAGCGGATTCATGCCAAGAATACCGTCCCCGCCCTGATGGTCAACAAGCGGGACACTTTCTCAGACTCCCAGGACATTCTTGGCTGGGTGGATTCGCAATTGCCCGCCCACCAGAAATTGTTTCCCACCGATGCCGTTCAGGGCCCCATTATCAAGGATTTCTGCAAGCGTTGTGATAGCAAGTTCGCTCCCGAAGTGATCGCTTTTCTGCACACCTTTCTGCCCCGCCGCCAGTGGGTGGAACTATGCACCAAGGGCGTCCCTGACGATCAGGCCAAGAAATTCCGTTGGATGTCGCCCTTCATCTTCTTCATGTTCAAGTCGAAGTTGAAGATCAATCCGGCCAATTTCAAGATGAGCGTGAAACGCATCAGCCAGTTTTTCGAGTCGGTCGATCATCTGCTCGATGGCGGCAAAAACTACCTCTACGGGGAGCGCATGACGGCCGCCGATATCACTTTTTGTTCGATCGCGGGGGCCTGCCTGTGCCTGCCTGAGTACGGGGGGGCCAGTGTGAATTTTCAGGAGGCGCCCGAAGAAATTCGCGACCATGTCAAGAAATGGCGTGAGACGGCGGCCGGTAAATTTGTGCAAAGCCTGTACAAGGATTGGCGCAAGAGGCGTCTGTAAAATTGATGATTCCTTGACACCTTCGTCCAGGAACGTGTCCGATCGCCTTGAATCGCAGGCCTCAACGCTGGGAGGGATTCGCTGAGAGCATGCGCGTAAAATGGGTCCTGGCCGGCTTGCTGATGGCCGGTGTTATGTTGGCGCTGGCCGACAACAAGTCGGCCCCGGATGGATTGCCTGGCTGCAGTGGTCTGGTAGGCTGGGGCACGGATCGATACGTGGTCAGCCACGACTTGAAGGCGGCTGAGAGTGGAGCTCGTTTTGGCTTGGTGCACACTCACGCTCACTTCGACTATCAACCTCTGGACTGCGATTGGAGCGCCGTGGGCGTGGCCGCCAACGACCTCGAATCGGTGGCCCCGATAGAAGGACTGCCAGGACAGTTTTTGGCCGCCGAATCGGGCTATTTTCGAGGCCAGTATGGACGTTTCTTCTGGTTGCAGGGGGAGGAGGGCGCTACCCCTCGCCTCAAGGCTCTGCGCAAGTATGCACTCCCCACCAATCTCCATCAGGAAATCGAGGGGTTGGCCACCTATCGACTCGATTCCAACCGTTGGTTGGTCTTGTTGGGAGGTCGAGGCGGCAAGGCCGAGGAGCCGGGCCGCCTGTTTTGGGGCGTGCTCGATCAAGCCAGCGCTAACCTGGAGTGGCCTGCCGCCGGCCTGAAGGGCATAGAGATTCACCTGCCGCGACGGTTGGGGCCTTACGCCCGCTCTCTTTCGGATATGTTTATCGACGACAAGCACCACCTGTGGATCTCGTCGTGCAGTTCACCGGGCCAGGCCGGACCCAATCGATCGCTGATTTTTCAAGCCGGCACCGTCCACGACGATCTGAAGCAACCTTTCCGGCGCAACGTGGAGGGTCAGGCGGTGTGGTGGGTGGATGGCTGCAAGATCGAGGGATTGACGGGCTGCGGGCGCCCGGGCTATGGCCCTGCCTACGTCACCGACGATGACGATCTGGGGGGGATATGGCGGGCTGTTCCGGGCAATCCGTCTCTAAGCTACTGAGCATGCCTCGCTGGATTTTTGGCCTGCTGCTGACCTCATGGGTGTGGGCACAGCCCTCGGCGGAGGCCGGTTTGCAGGCCCAACAGCCGGTCACCTTGCAACAGGCGGTCGAGGAATCGCTGCAGCAAAATTTGCAACTGCTGGCCAGGCGCTTTGATATCAGCATCGCCGAGGCCAAGATTTTGACGGCCCAGATGCATCCCAATCCCATCCTCAGTCTGGGGGCCGACCATCTGGATTGGTTGGGCACTGGCTACGACGCCAACAACGCCGCCGGTCCCAGTGAATATTCCCTGCGCAGTGACTGGATTTTGGAGGGTGGCGGCAAGCGCGGGGCGCGCATCGAGGTGGCCGAACTGGCCCGACAGGTCACCGACCTTGAGGTGAAAGACGCCGCTCGCCAACTGATTTTGGAGGTGGACAACGCCTTTGTGGAAGTGTTGCTGGCTCGTGGCAACCTGGCTGTGGCTCAAGAGAATCGCAGCGCTTTTAGCCGCATTGTGCGCATCAGCAAAGAAAGGGTGCGGGCCGGGGACCTGTCGCGGGTCGAACTGATGCGCACCCAACTGGCCGAGCTGCAATATGACAACGCAGTCATTTTGAATCAGGCTCACCTGCGCAGTTCTAAGCAGAAGTTGCTGTTGTTGATGGGCCGGCCACGTGGATCGGAAGTGGATTTTGAGGTAGAGGGCAGCTTGCCTCGCCCTCCCATCTCTACGGCCGTGCCCGAAATGGAGGGAATTGCTTTGAAGCAACGTCCCGACTACCTGGCGCTGGTGCGCGATCAGGGCCGGTCCGAGGCCAGTATCCGCCTGGAAGAAGCCAAGGGCAAGCCGGATTACGTGGTGGGCATGGAATACCGGCGTCAACAGGGACTGGCCGGACGCGGTAATTCGATCGGAGTTTTCTTCAGTCTGCCCATTCCCCTATTTGATACCAATGAGGGCGAAATTCAACGCGCTCGCCACGAGACCGATCAGATTGTGGCCAAAGGCAAGGCTCTGGAGGCCCAGATTCGACAGGAACTGGCCTCGGCCTGGCAGATGTATGAGGCGGCCGAGAAGACGGTGCGCCAGATTGAGACCAACATGTTGACCCAGGCGCGCCAGGTGCTCGACACCATGGAATACTCCTACCGGGGTGGACACGCCACCCTTGTCGAACTGTTAGATGCCCAACGATCCTACAACGACATTATGCTGAGCTACAACGAGGCTCTGGCCGAGTTTGCCCGCAGTCGTTACTTATTGCTGTCCATCATGGGCCAGGGAGGTCAACCGTGAAGCGTGATCGTTATTCTCATAGATGGGTGATGGCCCTGGTTGCAGTCACTTCTCTGGCGGGATGTGCGAGGCCGGCCCAATCGGCTCCTTCGCCCACGGCTCTGCCCGGTGCTGACCTGGTGGCCTCGGCGTCTCCCACTCCCGCGCCGCTCGCCAGTGCCACGCCGGTTTCCATACCCATCGGTTCGCCCAAGCTGGAACACATCAAGGTTCAAATGGTGCGCAGCCGGTCGATGCCAGGTGCCGAAGTGACCGCCCCGGGCAGCGTGGAAGCCAACCCCAACCTGATTTCTCACGTCAATTTGCCGGTCAGTGGTCGAATTTTAAAGGTTTTGGTGCGTCAAGGCGATCCCGTTCAGGCGGGCCAGGCTCTTTTGACGGTGCTCAGCCCCGAAGCCACCGAAGCCCAGGCGGCTCTGCGCGAAGGCGACGCCAATGTGCGTCAGGAGCGAGCCACCGCCATCGAGGCCAAAGTGGGCGTGACCAAGGCCCGCACCTCTTTGCGCAAAGCCGAATTGGACTGCCAGCGCGTGCGCGACCTGTATAAGCACGACGCCATCGCCAAGAAGGAGGTGCTGGTGGCCGAGACCGATCTCAGTCAGGCCCGAGCCGACCTGCAATCCTCGTTGGCCCTGGTGGACCAGGCTCAGGCCGGAGTGGACAGCGCGCTGGCGGCGCGCGAGCAGGCGGTCAGTCGACTGCGGATTTTGGGCGTGGGAGCCAATGACCTGAATCCGGAGATCGTGGTCCATTCTCCACTCACCGGTAAGGTCTTGGAACTCAGCGTGGTGGCCGGCGAGTATCACTCCGACCTGGGCGCCTCGGTGATGACCGTGGTCGATCTCAGTTCGGTCTGGGTCACTTCCAGCGTTCCCGAGAGCGACATTCGCTGGGTGGAGGTGGGCGAACCGGTGCATATCTCGCTGGACGCCTTTCCGGGCGAGAAGTTTGAAGGCCGGGTGGCCCGCGTGGCCGATGTGCTCGACCCTAAGACTCGCACCATCAAGGTGATGACAGCGCTGGCCAATCCTCTGGGTAAGTTTCGGCCGGAAATGTTCGGGCGCATCCATCACGTCCACGCCATGCACCAGATGGCCGTCATACCGGCCACGGCCGTGCTCCAAAACGGTAACGGCGAGAACGTGGTTTACGTGCAAAACTCGCCGGGTTCTTTCACTCCGCGCAAGGTGCAGACAGGTGAGCGAGAGGGCAGCGATGTGTCGGTGGTGCACGGGCTGAGTCCGGGCGAACGGGTGGTGGTGGACGGCGCCATGCTATTGAAACGCTGATGCTGGTCGATTTCGCCTTTCGCAACAAGCTGTTGATCGTGGTCCTTACGTCGATGCTGATGGTCACCGGTGTGGCCGCTTTCAAGTCGTTGAAGATCGAAGCCTACCCCGACATTTCAGACCCTTCAGTGGTGGTGATCACCACCTTTCCGGGACAGGCGGCCGAGGAGATGGAGCAGCAGGTCACCATCCCCATCGAGCGCGCCCTCAACAGCGTGCCGCGCGTGATTTCTCGGCGCTCGCGCACCATTTTTGGCCTTTCGGTAGTGGAGTTGACCTTTCAGGACGGCACCGATGACTACTTCGCTCGCCAACTGGCCCTGGAGAAACTGCGCGACGCCGAGCTGCCCGAAGGGGTAACTCCTTCGTTGGGCCCCCTCTCTTCGGGCATCAGCGAATTTTATCGATATACCCTGCGGGGCGGTGGTCTGGATACCATGCAGTTGCGTGAACTGCAGGACTGGTTGGTGGCGCCCCGTCTCTTGCAAGAGCCGGGCATGGCTGAAGTGACCACCTTTGGCGGATTGGTCAAGCAGTTTCAAGTCGAGATCGATCCGCTGGCTCTGGAGGGACGCAATTTGACTGTGGCCGAGGTGGGTGAGGCCATCGCCTCCAACAATCGCAATGCGGGCGGCGCCATGCTGAGCAATGGGCAGCAGTCGCTGGCGGTGCGCGGCATGGGCCTGATTCAAAGCACCAAGGACATCGAAAACATCGTCCTCTCGGAGACCGATGGCGTGCCCGTATTTGTCCACGACGTGGCCAAAGTGCGCATCGGAGCGGCCCCGCCCACCGGAATCTTTAGTTACTCCGACAAAGACGGCGATCACCCCGACCAGGTCGAAGGCATCTGTTTGATGCGCCGCTGGGAGAATCCCAGCGAGGTGCTGGCCCACGTCAGCACAGCCATGGATGAACTCAACCACTCGCGCCTGCCCAAAGGTGTGAAGTTGGAGCCGGTTTATGACCGCTCCTCGCTGGTAACCAACACGCTCGAGACCGTTTCGCATACCCTGCTGGAGGGCTTTGTGGTGGTCACAGCGGTCCTTTTGGTCATGCTGGGCGACCTGCGCGCGGCCATCCTTACGGCCATCACCATTCCTCTTTCGCTGCTGTTCGCTTTCAGTTGTATGAAGGTGTTAGGCGTGCCCGCCAACCTTCTCTCACTGGGGGCCTTCGACTTCGGCATCATTGTGGACGGCACGGTGGTGATGATCGAACGAATCGTCTATCGAGTCGATCTGGCCCGTCGCGAGAACGAGGAAGGGGGGGCGCCCGCAGCCGTATTGAGAGCGGCCCGCGAGGTGGCCCACCCCATCTTTGTCTCGCTACTGATTATCACGGCCGCTTATCTGCCACTGTTTACGCTGGAGCGGGTGGAGCGGCGCATCTTTACCCCGATGGCGTCGACCATCTGTCTGGCCCTGATCGGCTCCATGTTGCTCACTTTGACCCTGATCCCGATTCTGTCCGCCTTTCTCTTTCGGAGCAACCACAAGCATTGGGAAAACCCCGTTATCGGTTGGCTCTGCAGCGCTTATGGCTGGGTGGTGGGGGTTACGGTGCGCCGTTCTCTGCTGACCGTCAGTCTGATCAGCTTGCTGGTGTTGGGCATCTTTGGGCTGGGCACCACGCTGGGCACCGAGTTTTTACCCCAGCTGGACGAGGGCGTCATCTGGGTTCGCGCCAATCTTCCACCGGGTGTGGCGCTGGAGAAGTCATCCCAGACCGCGGCCAAGATTCGCAAGCTCTTGATCGATTTCCCCGAGGTCCAGGCGGTGATGTCCCAGAGCGGGCGCAACGATAGCGGCACGGACCCCTTTGGTCCCAACCGCAATGAGTTTTTGTTGGATCTGCATCCCTATAAGAGCTGGGCCAGTGGCTGGAGCAAGGGGCAACTGGTGGCGGCCATGTCCAAGAAGCTCAACGATTCGGTGCCCGGGGTGAGCTTTAACTTCACGCAACCGATCATCGACACTTCTACCGAGATCGCCACCGGTTCTTCGGCCGATCTGGCCGTGATTATCAGTGGTAGCGATCTCAAGGAGCTGCGCCGCCTGGCCGAGGAGGTGCTGGCCATCGTCAAAACCGTGCCGGGCGCGGCCGACACTTCGATCGAGCAAGAGTCCGACCAGCCCCAGTTGAGACTGTCGGTGAAGCGCAGCGAAGTGGCCCGCTACGGCATCAATGTAAGCAATGTGCAAGACGTGATCGAGATGGCCATCGGCGGGCGCGGTGTGACCACTGTCTTCGAAGGCGAGAAGCGCTTTGATGTAACCGTGCGCTACAGCCCCGAGGCCCGGGTGGATGCGGCCGCTATCGGCAACATTCTGGTGGCGACCAAAGACGGCGGCCGCGTACCCTTGAATCAACTGGCCAGTATTCAGGTCGCTGACGGGTCGAGCATCATTGCGCGCCGTGAGAATAAGCGCCAGATCAGCGTGCGCACCAACATTCGCGCACGCGATCAGGGCGGTTTTGTCAAAGAGGCTCAGGGAAAGCTGGAGGGCGTTGTCAAGCTTCCCCAGGGTTATACGATAGGCTGGGGCGGTCAGTTTGAGAACCTGGAACGGGCCAGCAAGCGGCTGGGATTCATTTTGCCCCTGACCATCCTGCTCATTTTTGGTCTGCTTTGGAGTTCGCTGGGCAACCCGCGCGACGCCGGGCTGGTCCTGGTCACGGTGCCGTTCTCGTTGGTGGGCGGCATATTGGCCCTGTTGCTGCGCGGCATACCCTTATCGGTGTCGGCGGCGGTTGGCTTTATCTCGGTCTTTGGCGTGGCCGTTATGTGCGGTTTGCTCTACATTGAAGAAATCGGTCGGCGGCGCACCCTGGAAGGCACCCCGATGGAAGAAGCGGTCATCGCCGGCGCCAAGGTTCAAATGCGGCCCCAGCTGGTGCTGATCACGGTTGCCACGCTGGGCATGATGCCGGCCGCCATGGCCACCGGGGTGGGCTCGGACGTGCAAAGGCCCCTGGCCACGGTGGTGGTGGGCGGTTTGATCTCGACTTTGTTCTTAACTCTGCTGGCCTTGCCCGCCCTCTACTCGCTGCTGGGTCGCAAGGATGCGCCCGCGGCCAGCCCGGTGGCCGTCCCGCCCCCAGAGTCCGCAGAGTCCCCCGAGCTGGAACGGGTCGAGAGGCCGTTATTTCCTCCCCCGAGCGAAGGCGAAGATGCTCCCCCCTGAACCATCACGCTTTCGTCTCGTGGAGGGTTTGGTCCACCAGTCGATAGCCGATGCCACTTTTGACCAGATACTGAGGGCCATTTCGACGAGCTGTGAAGCAGTCCCCGGGACGGCACAGGAAAACCAGGTTGCTTGGCCAACGGGGGCTCTCCAACCATGCGAAAAGTCATCACTTCTCTACCCAAAATTTCTGTCCTCAGCCTGGCCCTGATCCCGGCTCTCGTCATGCATTCTCAGCATATGGGTGAAGGGGTGGTGCTGTTCGTCTTATCGGCGCTGGGAATTTTGGGCACGGTCACGCTGATGGGCCGCTCCACCGAAGAGGTTTCCATATACGCCGGCCCGCTTTGGGGTGGATTGATCAATGCGACCTTTGGCAATGTCACCGAGTTGATGATCGCCATTACTGCGCTTACCAAGGTCGAACTGCACGACGTGGTGCGATCCTCCATCACTGGCTCGATCCTGGGCAACCTGCTGCTGGTATTGGGGGCAGCCATGGTCTATGGAGGGCTCAAATACCCCGTGCAAAAGTTCACACGCACTGGCGCCAACGTCAATATCGGTATGCTCTGGGTGGCCATGATCTGCCTGTTGGTGCCCACCTTTGTTCATCTCGCTTATGCCCTGGACCCCAAGCTAGGCGCCAGTAATTTCTCCAGGTTGGAGCATCAAGTTTCTTTGACGGCCGCAATCGTTCTGCTCAGCCTGTATGTTTTGAGTCTGATCTTTTCCCTGCGCACGCACCGCTTTTTGCTCATGCCCAACGAAGGAGAGCACGAAGAGCCTGAATGGAGCCTCAAGACGGCCGTGGGTATGCTCTTAGGAGGCACTCTGGTGGCAGCCTTTCTGAGCGAGGTCTTCGTGGATTCGATGAATCACATGCTTCATGTGCAGGGCATCGGCATCAGTGAAATGTTTGTGGGCGTGGTTATCGTCGCTGTCGTGGGCAACGCCTCCGAGGGCTCGGTGGCGGTATGGGTGGCCCGTCAAAACAAGATGGAGCTGTCGTATCAGATCGCCATGGGGTCTTGCCTGCAGATCGCCATGATGGTGGCCCCCGTGCTGGTGCTGGTCTCGCATTTTATGGGCAAACCCATGAGCCTGGCTCTCAATCCCTTTGAAATGGTGGCTTTGCTGGCGGCCACACAGATCGCCACCACCTCTTTGCAAGATGGCGAGAGCAACTGGCTGGAAGGCGCCCTGTTCCTGGCCACCTATGTCTTCTTTGCCTGCGTATTCTGGTTTCACCCTTAATCGGTTCTTGAGGAGGCCGGACTTCTCGCTCACAGAAATTGGGCGTTTGTGCCCACCTCCCGCCTTCTAAAGAACTCGGCCTCCTACCAGAAAGATGTGCTGACCCCCCAAGGAAGCCGTGCGCCTCATCAGGGTGATTCCGCTCCAGCCTTGAGCGGCTTCTTCGTCGGCTTTGCACCGGGCGTTTTTAGGCCAGGCTCTTGTGGAAGCGATTGGTGGCGATCAGCACCAGGGCGGTGGCCATGATCCAGAGGATGGCCGTGGGTACCCATAAGTCGGTGAAACTGGCCCCGCGGATGATAACCCCACGCAGGATCTCTACATAGTAGGTGACGGGCAGAAGGTGGCTGAGAGCAAAGAGCGGTCCCGGCATGCTCTCGCGCGGGAAGACAAATCCGGAGAGTAAGACCGAGGGCAGCAGCGTGAAGAGCATCAACTGGACGGCCTGTCCTTGGTTTTGGGAGAGGGTACTGATGACCAGGCCCAGTCCCAGCGAAGAGAGCAGAAAAGGCACTGTCATCAAAAAAAGTTGCAGCAGGCTCCCAACCGGCCGCACATCAAAGACCAGCCATCCGATCCAGAGTACGGCCACCATCTCGGCCATCCCCAGGAAGGCATAGGGCACGATCTTGCCCAGCATCAGGCCGAGTCGACTGACAGGACTGACCATGACCTGCTCCAGGGTTCCCTGTTCCCGCTCTTTGACCATACTGAGGCTGGTCAGCGATACCGTAACCAACTGAAGAATGATTCCGATCAGACCAGGGATGGTGAAGGTCGAGGTGCGAGCCTCCGGGTTGTACAGCAGCTGCAAGTGGGGCTCCACGCTCCCGGCCGGGGGCGGGGAAGGGGGGCGGAAAGCGGCCACGATACGGGCCGCTACCTGGCTATCGGAACCGTCGATGAGTACCTGCACCGAAGGGTTCTGCCGGTTTTGACCGGCGCGGGAGAAGTCAGGAGGGATGATGACCACCACCCGAGCCTTTCCTTTGCGTACCTGGGCCAGGGCCGACTCGGAATCGGCCGTCACCTGTGTGATATGCAGGTACTGAGTGTTTTGCAGGCTGTCCTGATAGGCGCGGCTTTCCCGCGAGCGGTCCTGGTCCACGACCACCGTATTGATATGGCGCACGTCGAAATCGATGGCGAAGCCAAAAATGACGATCTGCAGTGCCGGTATGAGCATGGCGAAAACCAGGCTGGCCGTATCACGCCGAATGTGGGTGACCTCTTTAAGGGCCACGCTCCAGAAACCATCCCACCAAGTCGAGTTGGTCATGCCAATTTTCTCGCTCGAGTCAGAGTTACGAACACGTCTTCCAGGGAGGGTTCGATAGGTCTTGGCTCCCCCACCTGAATCGAATTCTGGATCAACCGGTCGAGGACGGCCTGATCCTGAATTTGCTCAGAAAGCAACAGATGAATCTCCGCTTCCACCAGGGTTGCGTCGAGAATTCCGGGCATCTTTTTCAGGGCCATCAGGGCCGCCGAGGGAGGATGGGCCGGAACCGAGAGGCGCCGACTTCCGCGTGGACTCACTTCCGCCAGACTCTTCAAATGCCTGGGCGTGCCCTGAACCAGCAATCTGGAATGGTAAATGTAGGCGATCTCGTTGCATCGCTCGGCTTCATCCATGTAGTGGGTGGTAACAAAGAGTGTCTTTCCCTGGCCCGAGAGTTCAAAGAGCAGATCCCACAAGTCTCGGCGAGCCACGGGATCGATGCCGGCGGTGGGCTCGTCCAGAAAGATAAGAGCCGGGTCGTGGATGAGAGCTGCCGCCAGGGCCAGACGCTGCTTCCAGCCTCCCGAAAGTTGGCCGGCGGGTCGGTCCAGATAAGAACCGATGCCGACGACCTCCACCACCTGATCCTGCCGCTTGCGCAGGTTGTCGCCGCGAAGTCCGTAAATGCCTCCGAAGAATCTAAGATTTTCCCGTACCGAGAGGTCTCGATAGAGACTGAAGGCCTGATTCATATAACCGATGGAACGCTTCACCGACTCGGGGTCGACGGCCACGTCATAGCCCATCACGCGGGCCGTCCCCTGGGTAGGCGAGAGGAGCCCGCAGAGCATGCGGATGCATGTGCTTTTTCCGCTTCCGTTGGGACCGAGAAATCCAAAAATCTGACCCTGAGAGACTTCGAAGGTCATACGGTCCACGGCCGTAAAATCGCCAAAGCGGCGCGTAAGATTGTCCACTTCGATGGCTTTCATGGCCACAAACCCAGTTGGCGTACGGTAGCCACCATGCCGGCTTTGACCTGAGGATGGGGTTGGGCCAGGCGCAGGCGGATGGCGAAGACCTGTTGCCCCCTCTCTTCAGGCGTTTGCAGATTGGCCGGGGTAAATTCGCCCTGAGTGGCGATGGCCTCCACGATGCAGGCCAACTTCAGATTGAGGCCATCCACCTCGATTTGGGCGCTGTCGCCCAACTTGACCTTGGCCAGCTGGTCCTGGGGCAAATACACTCTCAACCAGATGTCCTCAGGATTGGCCAGCCGCAGCAGGGGCGCCTGAGCAGGGACAAGATCGCCCACCGATACCAGCAGCCGCTCGACTATGCCGGGCAGTGGGGCTTTGACCTGGTTTTCGCTCAGCTTCTTGCGAGCGCTCAAGGCCAGTAGCCGCGCCGCTTCGTAGTTGGCTCGGGCCTGGGCCACTTCCTCATTTCGACTGCCACGTTGCAGGCTGCTCAGCAGCGCCTGGCCCTGGGCCAGTCGGGCCTGTGCCGAGCGAATGTCTTCGGCGCGGCTCCCCTCTGTGATGTGCTGTAACTGCTGCCAGGCTGACTCCTTGTCGGCGCGTGCCGCGGCCAGGTCCTCGGAGCGGTTGCCCCGTAAAGCCTCCTGCAGGGCCTGTTCGGCCGCCGTCTGGCCGGTGGCAGCCACGATGGACTGGGTTTCCACATTCTCGAAGGTCTGGCGACTCATGGCTCCCTCGGCAAAGAGGACGCGATAGCGCGCCAGTTCGGCTTTGGCAAAACGAGCCCGCTGTCGCTCACGCTCGGCAGCGGCCTGCAGTCTGGCGATCTCTTCCGTGCGTGGGCCGCTCTGACTGCGCTCATAGAGAGCCGACGCCTTCTGATACTGGGCCCTGACCGCGTTTACTTCACTGGGGCGAGGCCCGTTTTGAAGTCTTTCCAACTGGGATTGAAGCTCCGCTACCGAAGCTTGCTGGCGCAGCAAGTCTTCTATGCGGGGACCGGCTTTGACCAGATCATACTGGGCGCGCGCCTGACTGGCACGCCGCTCGAGCGCCTCCACTTCAGCCGTCACCGTATCGGTTTCGAGGGTGAGCAACAGTTGGCTGCGCTCGACCCGGGTCCCCTCCTGAATGAGGATGCGTTGGACTCTTCCGGAGGTGCGCGACGAAACCAGGGTGGGCTGATGCTCGAAAGTCCCGCTGAGGCGACTGCGCTGGCGTGCCCGGGATTGCTCCACCAGCATGCCGGACCCCATCAATAGGGCGATCAGTAACGGTGGAATCAACAGTTTTGGGGACAGTTTCATGGCCGATTTCCCTCCGTGCCCGGGGTATTCAGGGCAGCAGCCCGGTGATAGCGAGTGATGGATTGCAGGTAACGATAGCGAGCCACCACATGCTCCTGCCGAGCCGAGGTAAAGGCGGCTTCGCTATCCAGCAACTCAACATTGGTGCCCAATCCGTTTCGGTATCGGAGTCGGGCGATGCGCACTGCCTCCTGAGCCGATTCCAGGCCGTCGAGAAGCACATCCAGGCGCTCCCGGCGGCTTTGAATCTCAAGCAGCAGTCCTTCCAGTTCGAGCCGGGCCTGACGCTCGGATTGGTCATATACGGCCAGCAACTGTTCGACGATTTGACTGGCCTGATCGCTCTGGGCCTGATGGAGTCCCCCGTCAAAGAGCGGAATCTCTAGTTGTAGCCCTATAGACCATTGCTGGGCGGGAAGAAAACTGGTGGCATTGCGAAGCGTATAGTCGCTTTGCAGAAACAGGCTCGGATTGTGCTGTGCCTGAGTGCGCTGAACCCTTGCCCGGGCCGCCTCCACTGCCCAGCGCTGGGCAGCTAGATCGAGGCGCCGTTCCAGAGCTTGTTTCAAGTCTTCCTTCGGAGCTGGCGGAAGCTCGGTCACGGGCTCCAATACCTGGCCCTGGTCCGGGCTTTGCAGGATGGAGAAGAGGCGCAGGCGGGCCAGGCGGGCGGTGTTCAGGTTTTCCAGATGGACTTGTTGACTCTGGGCCAGGGCGGCCTGGTTGCGTTTGACTTCAAAGGGGGCGGCCGTGCCGGCCTCAACCAGGCTTCGCGCCTCTTGCAGATGGGCCTGTCGGGCTTTGAGCAGGTCCTGCGAGATGCTCACCTGTTCGCTGCTGAGTAAAGTTTCCAGGTAGGCCAGCCCGGCCTCTTCCAGCACTCCCGCGGCTCGCTCCTCCAGTTCTGCCTGCTGGGCTTTTTCGGCCAGTTCGGCAGCGGCAGTGGACCATTCCAGTCGACCAAAGGTGAGCAGGCTCTGGCGCAGGCTGAGGGTCGAGAAGTAGTTGTATTCGGGGGTAATGTTGAGCAATCGACCGGCCACGACCGGCTCCACGGGCGGCGTGATGCGCGAGGCCCCGGCCACAATCTTGAGAGTGGGGGCGGCCTGAGAGTAGGTTTCGTCCACTTTGAAGCGAGCCTCCTTCAGGCGAGCCTGGTACTGTCGCAAAGCCGGACTTTGGGCCAGCGCCTGGCGGCGAGCCTGGGCCAGATCGAATCTCATCGGCAGCGGTTCGGCCTGAACGGCGCTGACGACCAATACCGCCCACAGCCACTTCATGGAGAAGCCCCCTCGAGAAAGAGATCGACGCTGCGTTGCAGTTGGTCGGGACTGAGGTTGATCGGCTGCTGAAAGACGACCTGAAACATGGTGGACATGAAAAATGGAGACAGGAAGTGACGGGCTAACTGGTCAGCCGGCCAGTCCTTTAACTTGCCCTTGTCGATGTGACTTTGCAGCCAGGGGGTAAGCGCGCTGAGAAATCTTTGGGGTCCGGCGGCGAACAGAGCGTTGGCCGTTTCCCGTTCAAGCAGTGCTTCACCGAGAAAGAGGCGCAGGGTGGCCGCCCTTTTGGGGTCATCGGCCAGGCTGGCAAACCCGGCGGCCAGACGTAGCAGACCGCTACGCAGGGGTTGATTTTGAAATTCGGAGGAGGATACCAGTTCGTCCAGGGCCGGGTTGAGGCGCTCCAGCAGATGTTTGAGGAGGTCTTGCTTGTCCTGGAAATAGTGATAGATCAGGCCGGCCGAGGCGATGCCAGCCGCTCTGGCAATGTCTTGATTGGTAGCCCGGTGAAAGCCCTTGGCGCTGAATACTTGCAAGGCAGCGTCAAGTATCTCTTCGCGCTTCTGGCGGGCACGTTCGGCACGGTGCTGTGACAAGGCGACGGCTCCCCTTTCGACCAATATTGATTGACCAATCAATCAATATCAAATCTGACGAATTTTTGCAAGGGGCAACTGTACCTTGACCTGCCAAAGGGCCGTAGGTCGGAGGGTTTTAGGAGGAGTCGCGCATAAGGCGTTCCAGGCTTGCCTGTGTCCCGCCCAAGATGCTCTCGCCAAGCCAGACAGGGAAATCGGCCGGTAGGCTGGTTCTTACGCGATCTAGAGCGGCGGGAGTGCAGGCAAGGATCTCGTCCATGACTTCCTCAAATTGCCCCGCCATTCCGCAATCTGCGGCCGTGATGCGCCAATGGCTGCGCTTCATATGGTCCCAATGATAGTGGGTTTGCTTGCCCCAGATTCTCATGGCCATCTTCACTTGCTGCCGTGGTATTTTTCCCGCCCCGTGTCCTATGACAGGGTGGGCGGACAGCACGTCATAGCGGGGCGTGAGAGAATAACGTCCTTGAGAGCGCAGGAAGATGCTGAAGTTCTTGGCGTGACCATCCATGGCGGCCAGAAGCCAGAAGGCGAGCAAAGTCTTGAGAAGATCGCGGCGGTCACTGAGAGCCTGGCTGGAGCCTAGCAAAAGTTTGAAGATTTTTTCCACTCCGGGGCCGCCTTCATTCTCGTATTTGAGCGCTGGCGATGTGCCAGTTGCCTGGCACATGTCTTCCTGGGGGAGACGAAGAAGGCGCTGGCCGGCCCAATGACGGTCAAACCTTTCGACGACCAAAACTCTGGTTTTTCCAAATCTCTCGATTTGGCACGGCGCTACCGGGATGCCTAATTCGCACAGGATCCGGTGGCACAGCCATTCATTCTCCACCGAAGTCGAGAGGTCAATGGCATGCAGGCGCCCCAGTGGAAGTTTCAAAATGTGCGTTGTTGGGGTGCTTCCGATCGGGCGCTTCCACACCCCATCGTGACGCAGTAGGGCGGTTTTTTCCTGGGTCCCCGCCAAGGAAATGCGAAATTCGCTCAAAGCGGAGGGCCCCCATTGCCCTCCCTGTTGGTTCAATACTTCTTCGATCTCCAGCGCGTCGAGCGGTTCTCCCTCAATGAGGCCAACATCGCCGGGCTTTGCAAATTCAGGGAGGAGCTGCACGGCACCGACGCAGTCCCTGCCGATCTCCGACAGGAGGTCAAACGCTCGCGTTGAGTTGGCCCCGAACCGGGCTTGGATTCTCTGGCGAATCGATCGGTTGTCGGGGAGCAGATTCTCAAAATAGTTGGCTACAACATCACCCCGGTAGACTTCGGGCAGGCGAAGTGGCATAGAGAGTGAGAGAGGACGAGCGTTGAGTCGATTTAGCCAGCTCCAGTCATAACGGAAAACGTGCTGACCACGGGCGTCCACCCACCATTCACCGACCATCTCCCCGTTCATCCAGCACTTGAGAGGGCCAGGGCGTGGTTGTCTCCCCAAATCCTACCACTCTTCTTCGCGTAAGGGTGCCGTTTGGCGCTCCCGCAGAACCACTTCGACCTCCAACGCGGACAATAGTCTGAACAGGCGCTCCACAGCCGCTTTCTCGGGCGCATTCTCTAGCGCGGATACCGCAAACTGAGATAGACCCACCCTCGCTCCCAATTCAGTTTGAGTAAGCTTCTTCTTTTTCCGCCAGCCCTGCAGAACCGGTCCCAATTGGCTTGCGTTTGCAACGAAGAATTCCATGCAACCCCTTATAGACTATACTCAATAATTTGATAATATTGGCCAGACTCATTAAATCAAAATTATAGGCTCTGGTCAATAATTGCTCGCCAGACTGGCTACCTGGCTATTTGGCGAGAGGCCACGCGATAGGGCCAGGTCGGCGTCCGCCTCCCGTACGCATTTAGTCGCAATCCGGATCCACCACCTTTCAGGTGGTGGCCCGCCCCTCAATTTCAGCGAAATCCTTACTCAACCAGGCCCAAATTGGCGGCGACCCAGGAAGGGCGTGGCCGTATATTGCTGGTCGATCAGCTTCATCAATTTCAGGTTCTCTGGAGACTCGGGCACAGCCTCATAGTAGTAGCTGGACCGAGCCACACCTAGCAATTCGCACTGCCGGGTGATAGCGTGCTCTGGATCAACGAGACAGCGCAGGTCTTCCTGAAAGGTGCCCAGATTTTTTTTTCAACCAGTCCAGCTCCATTTTGAGTTGACCAATTTCCTGATAGAGGGCCGAAACAAGAGCTTCGCTCTCCCCAGTAGACTTCGCGTGAGTGCCGGCGAAGACGGTGTGGAAACTGTCCACGGCCGTCTTCTTCCAAGTCCCCAGTTGGATGGGATGGACCTCGAGGTCACCAGCTATTTCGTTGAGTGTCCTTTGACCGTTGATGGCCTCGAGAGCGGCCTTGGCCTTGTACTCGGGGCTGAACTGCCGGTCTAATCCAGTTGGTGAGTCGCAAAGCAGTGCCGCAGGGTTCTGAGAGTGACCTTTTGGTCAGCCCCGCCGCCTCAGCCGCTCGGCGGCTAATCCTACGCACCTCAGCAGCCGACATAGGCCCGGTGCCATCCGCATTGGGAAACAGCCACGTCGACGGCCGACATCCCCTCCAATATCTGCGCAAGTCCTCCAGGAGTCTCTTGGAAAGGGCCACATAGCACTCCCGCAGTTCGCTCCTCCAGTCTGCCTGCTGGGCTTTTGCGGCCAGTTCCGCTGCGGCGGTGGACCACTCCAGTCGACCGAAAGTGAGCAGACTCTGGCGCAGGCTGAGCGTCGAGAAGTAGTTGTATTCGGGGGTGATGTTGAGCAATCGACCGGCCACGGCCGGCTCTACGGGCGAGGCCCCGGCCACAATCTTGAGAGTGGGGGCGGCCTGGCCTGAGGGTAGGTTTCGTCAACTTTGAAGTAAGCCTCACTCAGGCGGGCCTGAAATTGATTTCTACCGGACTTTGGGCCAGCGCCAGGCGGCAAACCAGGGCCAGATCTAACCTCATCGGCAGCGGCTCGGCCTGAACGGCGCTGCAGACCAATACCGCCCACAACTACTTCATGGGGAAGCCCCCTCGAGAAAGAGATCGACGCTGCGCTGCAGTTGGTTGGGACTGAGGTTGACCGGCTGTTGAAAGACGACTTGAAACATAGTGGACATGAAGAATGGTGACAAATTGACGGGACAACTGATCGGCAGGCCAGGCCTTTAAATCGCCCGGCGATGTTTAGCCACCTAAAGGTGGCGCCTCACCACAACTGCAGTAGGTCCGTGCGCTTGTCCTCAGCCTCCTGATTCCGAATGTACTCACGGATGGTCTGTCCGTCACGTCCAACGGTCGACACAAAGTAGCCGCGGGCCCAAAAGTGCTCTCCGGTGAAATTGCGTTTCTTTCCAGCGAACGTCCGCGCGATGTGAATCGCACTCTTCCCTTTGATGTAGCCGACGACCTGTGCAACCGACCATTTCGGTGGAATCGAAATTAGCATGTGTACGTGATCTGGCTGTAAATGTCCCTCGATGATGTACGAATCCCGCTGCGAGGCGAGAACCTTCAGCACCTTTCCAATCTCAATTCGCAGCTCGCCGAACAGTGCCTTGCGTCGAACTTCTGGGGTCGCCCGGCAAAGCCGGGGGGGTTCGATATTCTACTAAGCCTTGGGAAAACTCGGTCCCAGCAGGTATTGGAGGCCGTCGGTGAGGTCGCCGAGCTTCTCTCCCATCTTTCGCTTCTCTTGGTCGTTCTCCAGTCGGTAGGGTTGGGAGTTCTGGGTCTCGGACTCGACCACCACTTGCCCTCCGTGAATCGAGAATTGGCGTTGGCACAAGCCTCGCTCGTCGTGCAGGAGTTCGCGGCCGGTCAGACCGTCAGCGGTCTGCTCCAGAGACAGGCTGGCACGGTAGGGGTCGCGTTCGCTGGCGTTGATCTCGACCTGCACTGACAGGACCTGTCCCTGGCTCAGCTGAGCTTGCAGACTTACGGTGTCGCCGTTGGCGTAGAGGGCCGGCGACTGGGTGTTCAGTTCGACCCTATCGGTGTGGGCGTTGGCATCCACGCCGGGCTGGTCGTTGTGCTTGGCAGCGAATTGGGATAATTGTTGAAATAGGCCAGTGTAGGCGGCAGCATTCTTGGTGGGAATTTCGACCATTTTGAGACTCCGAAGGCTTATATTTTTGCCCAACATAGAGTCCATTTGTGAGCGCAGAGTTAGCGCGATGTTACACCTTGGACGAAGGCTTACGTGAAGTGGTTCCGGCCAGGGATAAGCACGCCGAGACGTGCCCAAAGCAGGGATGGGTCGAAGTTGGCGAACACGCCATTCTAACCTTTCAGCGGGTGAGTAAGGGGGCTGCCAAATGCATAAGCGGGTGGAGTTCCACGAGGGAACATCCAACAAGTTCTGGGAGGTCGAAGTTTCTGGCATTGAAGTGACGACCACATGGGGGCGCATCGGGACGGCCGGGCAGAGCAAGTGCAAAACTTACCCAAACGACGAGGCTGCCCTGAAGGATGCGGAATCGCAATTCGCGAGCAAAATCAAGGTGGGCTATCAGCCAGTAACTGCAGCAGTTCCGCCGGCTACCCAATCCGGGATCCAGTCGACACCGGAGTGGCTGCGCAAAATCCGTCAGAAGGCGTACGCGTGGAGGGAATGGGCCGACGAACTTGAGCCGGCAGTGGCCGGCAAGTGGGTGCGCGACTTGGAGACGTGGCAGGCCGGTCTGGGGGTGGCGGTGCCCAGCCTGCGGGCAGCCCAGCGTGAGGCCCTGGCCGTTCTGCAGGATGAGACGACGAGCGACGATCCCTTGGTGAATGCGGTAGCCCTGATCATCGCAAAGGAGGGCATCGATCGGGTGCTGGGCGGAGGGTTGAGCAGTGTCGCCCAGGCCATGCTGCGGAGGAATGGGCTGGAGGTCGCGCAAGAAGCGGACCAGCATCCACCGCGCTATCGATGGGTCGTCTACCGCGGACAAGAACCCCATCCATTCATTCAGAATCTGGACCTGACCAGTTGGGGCAAGTTGCGGTATTTGTTGGCGCGCGCTCCAGAGCCCGAGTATTCCCAGGTGGTAGACTGGGCCGATCGGGAACGCCACCAGGGCGATCTGGAGACCCAGGTAATGCTTGCCTTTCTTCTCCCAGACCAGGGCTGGGCCGAGGCACTGGTCGCCCGGTGCCTGCAAAATAGGATTCAGAACTGGGGCATGTCGATGCTGCCGCATTTCGCTTTCGCTCTGGTGCCCAGCCTGCGTCGCGCCGACCTCGTCAAGCAACTGTGCGAGGCAACCCCTTATTCTGCCCCGCAGCCGGACTTGGCACCCAGTTTGCTAGCCAATCTGGGCAGCCAGGCCTACCCTCTGATTTTCAAGTATCTCAACGGAACTCAGCGGGAGCAGTGGACCGAATGCCTGTGGGATATTCCCGACCCTGCCCTGGCAGCCCAATTCAAGACCATCCTGGAAGAACGGTCGCTGCGGCAGCGTCTCAGCGAGTATTTCCAAAAATTTCCCGACCTCAGCATCCCGGCGCTGGCCAACGTCGTGGTACATGGGGGAAAGGGCAAGGAGACGGCGCGAACGTTGTTGGCCCAAATTTTGCGCCAAAATCCGACCTGGCCCGCCTTGGACAACCGCGAATTGGCCGTATGTCAACAGATCTTGAACCGCTTTCCAAAGAACCTTCAGGAAGCCGCACCCGATCAATTGCCGGCCGTGCTGATGCAGCCGCCCTGGATTGGCAAGCGGAAGGGGCGTGAGCCGCTGGTCGCCAAGGCCCGGGAAGTGCCTTTTGCGGAGCGGATTCATTGGGGTGGCGCCAAGCCCAAGCCGTATTTCTACACTGTACCGCCCCCCAAAGGGATGTCCGACAACACACGCTATGCTGAAATGAAGGCCGAGATCTCCAGGGGCGTGGCCTCGCCCTCAGACCTGGACCGGCTGGGGGACGACCGCGCGTTGCAGTTGTGGAACGAAGCGCCGTCGCGCGTCTGGCGCGAGCCGTGGGGCGGGCTTACACCCCTACTGGCGCGGTTTGGCCTGGATGCTGTAGTCGGCTTCCTGCGCTACTCGGAACGCCTGCACTCGGCGATCGTCGAATTGACGCGCGTCGAGGCGCCTCGAGTTGCTCCCGTGATGGCTCTGGGGCTGGCCGGGCAGAAGAGCCGCAAACTGGCGCGGTCGTGGCTGCAGCGCTTCCCCCGCGCGGCTCTGCTGGGCCTGATCCCGGCAGCAGTCGGGACGGTTGGCAAGGGCCGTGATTTGGCCGAGGACGCGTTGCGCTGGATGGGGACCTGGCTCCCACGCGCAGAGATCGAGATAATTGGCGATGAGTTGGCGGTGTCGGCGGCCTTGCAGGAAGTTCTCGACTTCGATCCCGTCCAGCTCGTACCGGCCAAATTACCCAAATTGCCCGGCTACCTGGATGCCACTGCCCTGCCGCGTCCCGTCTTGGTAAACCATCTAGCCCTGCCACTGGCAGCAACTCGTCACTTGCTAACCATGCTCTCCTTTTCTCCCATGGATCCCCCCTATGCCGGATTGGAGGTGGTCAAAGCCGCCTGCACCCCCGAAAGCCTGGAAGAGTTCGCCTGGGAGACGTATTCCCTGTGGCACGCGGCTGGAGGGCCGGCTAGAGACAAGTGGGCTTTTCAGGCTCTGGCCCATCTGGGTGGAGATGAGTCGGCCCGCCGCCTGGCTCCCCTGATCCGGGTCTGGCCTCAGGAGAGCCTCTTTGCCAGGGCTGAACAAGGGCTCGACGTGTTGGCCGTAATCGGCACCGACGTGGCTCTGATGCATATCTACCAGATGTCCGAGAAGCTAAAGTCCAAGGCACTGCAGGAAAAAGCCCGCGCCAAGATGGATGAGATCGCCACGCGGCGAGGACTGACCCGAGACGAACTGGCCGATCGGTTGGTGCCCGATCTCGACCTGGAGACAGATGGTGGTTGTCCGCTGGACTATGGGACGCGCACTTTTCGCGTGGTGTTCGATGAACAGCTTAAACCCCAACTTCTGGGGCCGGACGGCAAGCCGCTCAAGGACTTGCCCAAGGGAGGCGCGGCCGATCCGTCGGACCTGGTAGAGAAGGCCATTCAACGTTGGAAGGCTCTGAAGAAGGATGTAAAGACCCTCGGCCAGGCCCAAATCACCCGCCTGGAGCTGGCCATGGGGTTGCGCCGACGCTGGTCGGGCCCAGCCTGGGAACTGTTCTTGCTGCGCCACCCGCTGCTGGTTCATCTGGTGCGGCGGCTGCTTTGGGGCGTGTACGACGACGAGAAGGGGTTGGTATCGCTCTTTCGGGTCGCGGAGGACTCCTCGCTGGCGGACTCCCAGGATGACGCGTATAAACTGCCGTCGGACGCTCTGGTGGGCCTGCCCCATCCCCTGGAGATGGGGCCGCAAGCCCTCCAAAGCTGGGGCCAGCTCTTCGCCGACTACGCCATTCTGCAGCCTTTCCCGCAGTTAGGCCGGCCCGTCTTCCGTCTCACCGAAGTTGAAAAGGAAGGCACTACATTGACCCGTCAGGAGGGCCGCAAAGTGCACCCCGGTAAGGTGGTGGGCCTGGAAGCGCGGGGTTGGCTACGCGGCGAAGCGTGGGACGGCGGGGTATGCTGCGAGATGCTGCGTCCCATGGGACCGGGCCAAACGGCCTATCTGGCAATATATGACGGACTCTATCTGGGTGCGATTCACGAATCTGGCGACCAAAAGCTGGGGGATGTCCAGATCAAGACGGGAGCCCATGAAGCGCTCCGGCTGGGCAGCCTGGACGAGATCATGATGAGCGAATTATTACGCGATCTGGAGGGGCTGCAATGAAAGGCTGGGCGCAAGACGTATTCCGAGTCACGGATGGATTGGCCCCTCGCAAGCTGGAATCCCCCATCGACTTGCCGTTGGACGAAGGCCTGATCCGAGTCTTTCGATTGGCCTGGTGGGCCGACGACGGGGCTCTGCCAGCGCTACGGGCCGAGCTGCCCTCTCCCGTCCCCCTGGACATTGACTGGGAACGGACCATGATGTTTGGAATCCAGGAGGGCGTCCTGCTGACGATCGGCTGTGAAGATAGCGAGGCCCGCTGGGAGCAAGTCAGCCGCATAGAGAGGGTGGCGGCAACCCTCAAATTCGTCTTGCCGGAGGGCGCCCGCCTGGAGCTGGCAGTGGGGGGTCCTGGTCCCATGCGCGCACTGGGCGTGCTGAGGAACCAGGCGTGGTCCATTGACCAGGTCTACCCCCCCATGGACAAAAAGGTGCTGCAGCGGGCACTGGAATTGGCGCGCCAGGCCGAAGAAGACGATGTATTGGTGGCTGCCAGCGAGGACTCGGCCGAGGCCGCCGAGGCCACCCTGCGCGCCGAATGGTCCCTCGACCTGTCAGGCAACCCCGGCTTGGAGCGCTCCGGCAAGGTTCTGCGCGTCACCGAGAAGGGTGGCGATATCCGGAGTTGGATGCTGATGTTCGGTGGCAGTCTGTTGGTTCACGACCCGGAGTTCTGCTCGGTGTGGGGCTTGCAGTCCAAATTGGACGACAGGTTGGCGGAACTTCAATCCACGGCCCAGCAGCTCTCCGGCCTGGGCTTGCAGTTTGCCTTGGGAATCAACGCCCATTACGGCTTGACAATGGGCGAGCTTATCCACATCGGAAAAAAGGCCAGGTTCCACCGCTCTGATATTCGCCAAAGCAGGTGGCTACGGAGTGAGGAAGTCGACTCCACCGACCAGGAATTGGAAGCGCTAGGCTTTCTGCCCCTCGGAGACCTGATGGCCGATTCGTTAGCCGGCGTGGTCCTGCGCGCTTACGGTTGCCTGGAAGGCGATTGCTGGGCGTTGGTCAACGCCGGGGTCAATCATCTCTTTATTCGGGAATTTTTCAGCCATTGTCAGGGCGGCATCCGGCTGACGACCACCTCGCTGCCCTTTGCCAAGGAAGTCCCCGCGCAGATGCTGTTCAAGCAGTCGCGGCCCGAGCTGGAATTTGGCGAACTGCTCACGGCTCATCGGTCCGAAATCCTGCGACGTGGCTGGGTAGCCAACCCTTGTCCCAGCCAACTCAAAGCCCTGGCAGAATCCATCGACGAATACCTGGTGCTCGACCACTAAGCCCCAATAGGGTTGCGCAACACCCGGAGAGGCGCATATACTGAGCCAGTATGCCTGGAAAGGACGTTCCGACTCTACCCCACGCGCGACCTGCCATCCGGCGCGGGCGCAAAATTTCGGTTCCGCCGGAATCTCGAGTATCGAACCAACCAGAATTTGACGTGCCGCGGCCTGACCTCGGCCATCTGGTGACGGAGGACGACACTCCCGTGGACAACCCTTTTCAGGATTTGCAACAGGACCTTTTGCGGGCGGGTTTGTCAGAATGGCGTGCGCCCTCCGCAGCGGGGAAACATGTGGCATTGACCAACGTAGGCCTGTTTGGTGGAATTCGCCAGACGGCCATCGTGCCCGACTTCCTCTTGAGCCTGGATGTTGAACTTCCGCCGGATCGCGGCATCAAAGAAGACCGAGCTTACTACATTTGGGAGTATGGCAAAGCCCCCGACCTAGTGGTGGAAGTGGTCTCTAACACCGAGGGCGAAGAGGAGACGACCAAGCTTAGAGACTATGCTCGGTTAGGCATTCCCTACTATCTTATCTATGACCGGCATGGATTTTTGTCGCAAGAGAACATTCGCCTCTTTGAACTCGGCCCGGCCCGTCGCTACCGGCGCCGAAAATCTCTATGGGTTCCCATGCTGAACCTGGGGTTTACCACCTGGGAAGGGGTTTTCGGGGGTCTGGTGGGCTGTTATTTGCGCCTGTGCGACGAGCATGGCATTCTGCTTCCCACCGGCGACGAGCGGGCACAGCGAGAAACTGCCCGCGCAGACCAAGAACGAGCCCGAGCGGACCGGTTACGAGAAAAGCTCTTGACCCTGGGCATCGACCCCGACGGGCCGTGACAGGGGTCAAGTAAGGTAGGCCAAGCTCTCCAGGCCCAGGTAACCGCGCAACGCGCAGGCCCAAAAATCCTGCTGGCTCCAGGGTCCGCGCAGCAGGTCGGCCATCCGCGTTAGACCGGCTTCATCCAGGCGTTCGGCCAACTGGGCGCGGCGGCCGTCGAAGGAGGGTAGCAGTTGGGAACGACCCGAGTGCAGGGTCTCGGCGCATAAATCCAGGGTGTCGCCCAGGATCTGTTGTAAAGGCGACTCGCAGGGGGTCCCCACGATCCAGGGCAGGTCCCATTCCGGCGAGGCTTCCTCCAGGTCGGGGATCCGCAGGCCTCCTTCGCCCCAGAAAGCAACCGGCTCCAGCACGGGACATCCAGAGCTACACTCGATGCGCCCACTCACCCAACGCGTCTCGGGGAGGTGTTGAGCCAGCACATCCAGGGCGTGGGGGGCCTGGGCCCGGTGGGTGCGCTCCAGGGTCACAAAGGTCCCATGGGCATCAATGACGTGGGCCATCAGTTTTTGCGGGCCGGGCAGGTAGGCTATGGCGGTCACATCCTGGAGTTCCATGACTACGAAGTCTTCGCATTCCAGGCGTGGCCGCAGCAGTCGCGTCACCTGGCTGATCTTGCGCTGTTTCCAGGCTTCCCAACCGGGCCACAGCAGCGAGGGGGGAAGGCTTTCCCAGGCGTTGCCCAGCGGTGACAAAGAATGTCGCTGACGCTCTCTACGCAGACGGAAGGTGCGATTGGCTCGCCTCACGACCCCCCTCGAGACCAGTTGTCCGTAGGCAAGGTCCGGCATTCGCAGCCCGCTTCCCGGGGACTTTTCAGGAGGGATATCCAGGCGCATCACCACTCCCGAAGGGTCGCAGAAGTACAGGTTGGTCCCCTTGTGCCCGCGCGTGGCCCCCAAAGAGACCAGCCGGATCTGTTCCAATTCCTGTTCCAAGGGTTGGTCGCGGCCCAGTCGGTATTCCGAACTCACCTCCTGGCGGGCGTGGGTCCGACACCACAGGCTCAGAGCGCAAAAGAGCCAGCGCGAGGAATCGTAGTGCGCCGACCCGTCCTGGTAGGCCTGACGGAGTTCAGCCATCTCCTCCAGCAGCAATTGAATCCAGGTGCAACCCGAAGGGGTTTTGGGCAGGGCCCCCAGACAGCCTTCCTGCCACACCTCGTCCAGGTCCAAATCAATTTCGGCCACGGCCCGGGTCCAGTCGACACGCCCTACCGTGCCGGCCAGGTCCTCCACGACCCAGGCAGCCAGGGCCAGATGCTCGCAGGGCCAGGCCAATTCGCAATCGCAGCGCGCGTAGTTCAAATCGCCACCGGACAGAAAGCGCACCGTGTTGGTAGGTAGACGCACCTGCCAGGGCGGCCCCATCAGTTCGGCCTGCATGCCTTGGGAGCGAAGGCGCCGAGCCTGTCCCAACAGGCGGGGCCCCAGACACCTGTGCAGGTCCTCCAGGTCCAGGTGCAAAGCGTCGGCCTCGGCGGGGGCTTCGCACCGGGGCAGGGCCAGCACCAGTGCAACTCGATGACGGCAACTGGCGGCCCCGCAACTGCAGTGGGCGGCCGTCCAGGGCTGGTCGGCGGGCAATCGACATTCCACACCGTCAGGAAAACGGGCCAGCAGCATGCTCTGATTCAGGGCCGACACCACCGGTCCCTGCCCTGCGCCGATATCCTTCTGGGCCCGTTTGACCAGCCCCCAATTGGACAGTGCGGCCAGTGCTTCCGGGGTGAGGTGACGAAGATCGTCTCTCACATGGCCACCTTTTCTGCGATCCAACGGGCCAGTTCGCCTGGCGTCATGGCGGCCACATGGGCCCCCACCTGGACCAGTCTTTGGGCCAGTTCGCGATCGTATTCGGGGACGGCCTCCGGGTTGAGACTGGCCAATCCCAGCACGATCGTGCCTTGAGCGACCAGGTCGCGCACCTCTTTGACCAGTTGGCGGGGGTCGGCCCCTTCAAAGAAGTCGGTGATGACGACCACAATGCTGCGCCCCGGATTCTCCAACAAGGTGGCCGAGTATTGGACGGCTCGCGTGATGTCGGTTCCTCCACCTAATTGAAATTTCATCAGGGTCTCCACCGGATCGGTGACCTCGGGCGTCAGGTCGACCACCTCGGTGGAGAAAATCACCAGGTGGGTTTTGAGACTGGGGACGCCCCACAAACACGAGGCGGTAACCGCCGAGTGGATCACCGATTCCAGCATGCTGCCGCTCTGGTCGACCAGCAGTACCAGTTGCCAGGGGACTCGATGGCGACGATTACGCTGATAGAAGTAGGGCCGCGCCACGTAGAGGCGACGTTCCTCCGGGTCCCAGTGACGAAGATTGGCACGCAGGGTGGTTGGTGCGTCCAGTTCGCGCGAAAGTTTGTAGGGGGTGCTGCGCGAGTGGCGGCGTGGCCCGCCGAAGCTCCGCTGCACTTCGCGAGCCAGTTTCTCCAACAACTCCTCCACGACGCGGCGCACCAACTGGCGGGCCAGCGCCAGGACTTCCTGATTCATCAGGTGACGTGTACGCATGACAGCTTGCAGAAGGCTCATGCTCGGCTGAACTTTGCGGATGACTTCGGCGTTGGTCACGATTTCTTCGATCTGGTACTTCTCCACCGCGTCCCGCTCCAGGCGCTCGATGGTCTCCTTGGGAAATAGTTCGTGAATCTTTTCGATCCACTCTACGGTGGACAGGCTCGGGTTTTCACTACCCCCCTGCCTTTGACCGCGTATGCCTCGCTGTTGCAGGCCGGGGTCCCGGTCGTACAGCCAGCTCAGGCAAGCATCGCAGGCCGCGCCCTCTCCCTGCAAATTTTGTCCCAGGGCAGCCTGGGCGCTTTGGCCCAGGATCAATCTCCAGCGTAAAGGAGGGCCGTCAGAGGCCATAGCGCGCAACCTCCGCTTCGATCATCTCTCCCAGTTGTAGCGCCAAAATTACCCAGTGACCGTCGATGTTCGTGCGTAGCAGTTCTCGGGGGGCCTGCAGACCCAGCACAGGTAGCAGATGCAGGGCCACCTGCTGTCGTTCCTGTGGGGACAGTCGCTGGAAAGCCATGCGCAGCGAGGGTAGTGCCCCCAGAAAGGTGGACCGATCCAGGTCCTGGATGTAGCGGTGAATTTCATCGAGTAGTTCAGAGCGCCCTACCACCTGCTCGCGAGCCAGGGCGAACAGTCCCGACAAGTAGTCTCCCAGCTTGTCTGGAGTCACCTGCAAAGCAGGGCAGTCTCCCTCATGGAGCGCCCAGAGCAATCCCACAGCGGCGCCTCGCAACTCCCAGGCGACCGAATGGGCCAGACGGTGGAGCACCTCCACCACCGGGCCGCGCTCCGTGCGCTGGCGCAACACCAGTTGGCGCAAGGTTTGCAAAATGGGCACTCCCTCCGGCAGGTCGCTCTGCGCCCTCTCGAGCAGGCAGAGGGCCCGCTCCACGGCTACCTGAAGGAGGTCATTCAGTCCGTGCGCCTTGGTCAGAAAGCTCAGCGCGGGGCAGAGTTCGCTGAGCTGGCTCTCGACCGCGAGGGCAGTTGCCAACCGGGCCAGCCAGACTGGCCGAAAGGCGAGGAACCCGGCCAGACTCGCTTCACTGAGGACGAAGGCGACCTTAGCGGCTCCGCTATCGGGTTCCAACTTGTGTTCCAGGACTGCCAGAGTAGCTTCTTCCAGGGTGGATCCGTAGGCAGACGCCTCGATGAGTGCAGCCTCGAATTCCTGGTCCTCGGCCAGACCCCAAACCGTCTCCTCCATCTGACGGAAGCCCGGTACGGCCAAAATCCTCAGCCGGTGGAGCAGGTAGCTGCGGGGGGTCCCTTCGGCGCAAGTGACTTGTCGAGCCGGATGGCTGGGGAGCAGGTCCAGTTGGGTCAACTGCTGACTCACATCTTGCAAGAGGGGAGGCCGGCGCGTGTCGGGATGAAGTTTTCCCCGCCTGTCGCCCGACAGGGCGGCCACCATGGCCGCCACGACGGGGTCGGTGTCGACCGCCAGCGTGCCCCGATAACTCCAGGGCAAAGGAGCCTCCAGTGCCTCCTTCACCAGCGCTCCCACCAGTCCGTCCAACAGGTCCGTTCGCAAGACCTGGTGGTGGCCGCGCAGGCGCTGCAAGACCATGGCATTGCTCCAGGCGGCGACTAAATCAGCCGAGGAGACCGATTGGCGGCGCTGGCGCAACCGGACAGCCACGTCCTTCAGGCCATGCCGGGCCGCCTGCTCCAGACCGCTCTCCCACACTCGCTGATAGTACAGGGGCGAGGGCATCCCAGCGGCGTAACCGCGAAAGCTGTCCAATCGACCGAAGCTGAACGGGACCAGACATGTGCTGGCCTCGGACGCCGCCTCCAAGGTGGGCCAGTCGGCCGGGTAATCGTGCCAGGCTTCTTCCAACAAGGGAGCGTGGAAGCCTCCGCAGATGGCCAGCACTTTGCCCTGGCCGTGAGCCCAGGCGATGCATTGAGCCATAAATGCCTCGCGCTTCTGATCCTGGGCGGTGACCTCAAACCCACCCCGCAGCTCCTGGAAATATCTGCGCAACTCCCGGGCACAGACCTTCTGCTCGAAGAGCGCGTCCCAAAGGGCGTCGCTCCCATCATAGCCCAGACGGCGTGCCAGCCTCTCCTGGCTGATACCGGGGTGGTCGCGGTAACGGTTGGGCAGGTCGTGCATGGCGTCGTGCCAGGCTGGCAGGTCCATGAAGCGGACTTGAGCACCAGCCGTCAGGGCTTGAGTCAGTGCCACCCACTCCGGAGAGTAGTCACAAAAAGGGGTATAGCAGCGATTTACCCCTGCGCGACTGGAAAAGAGGGCCACCGGCAAGTAGTGCTTCAGGGCCAGCTCGGAGATTTGGTCATTGTAGTCGCTGGGTCCCTCGATCAAAACCCAATCGGGTGTCTCCTCGGAAATGACCTGCTCTACCAGACGGGCGCAAGCCGGGCTGTGGTGGCGAACTCCAATGACTTTGGGCCAGCTCACGGCAGGCGGTGACGGGCCTCGTAAAAGGCCTTCCAGGCCTGGCCGCGGTGGCGTCGGACGCGCTGTTCCAGGTAGCGTCGCAGCCGCTGGGTGTCTTCCTGATTGTCCTTGAGCGCCGTGCCCAGTATGCATTCCATCAGGTCCTCAGCCCCGGCTTCGCGGCCAGCCAGGTAGTGGGCCCGAATGCCCATGGCCTGCGCCACCGAGACGGCTTCGGCGGTGGACATGCTGGTGCTCAGGCGCTCCAGGGCCTGGCCCTCGGTGGTCACACCACTGCGTAGTTCGCGAAAGGTCGTGACCAGCACTTCCAGCAGCTCTCGAGGCGGCTGCACGCCCACTCCACTGGCCTGCAACTGACGCCGGGTCTCGCTTTCCACCAGGGCCAACTCTTCTTGGGGATCGGCGATGGGGTAGACGGTTTCGAAGTTGAAGCGCCGTTTCAAGGCGGAGCTCATCTCGTGGGTGCCCCGATCGCGGGTGTTGGCCGTGGCCAGCACATTGAAGCCCTGCCGGGCATAGAGACCGTTTTCGTCACCTTTCAGCTCCGGAATGAAGAGGACTCGGTCCGAGAGAATGGAGAGGAGACCATCCTGGATCTCCAGGGGACAGCGGGTGATCTCTTCGAAGCGCACCAGCTTGCCCTGCTCCATTCCCAGAAAGAGAGGAGCGGGCACCAGGGCCTTGCGACTGGGTCCTTCAGCCAGCAACAGGGCATAATTCCATCCGTACTTCAGCTGATCCTCGGTGGTGGCCGCGCTGCCCTGAATGGTCAGGGTGGACTGGCCGGAGACGGCCGCCGCCAGCAATTCGGAGAGCAGCGACTTGGCCGTGCCCGGCTCGCCCACCAACAGCAGTCCCCGCTGCGTGGCCAGGGCCACCATGGCGCGGTCCACCAGGGAAGGGTTGCCTACAAACTTGGGGCGGACATTCCGCTCAGGGTCTCCCAGCAAGAAGGCCCGTACGGCTGGAGGGGAGAGTCGCCAACCGGGCGGGCGCGGACTCAGGTCCTGGCTGGCCAGCATGGCCAGTTCTTCGGCATACAGCACTTCGGCAGGCGGACGTTGCAGTTCGCTCATAGAAGTGCCGCTTCGCCCCCGACCATCACCAGCCTTTCCCCCAGCCAGGCTGGCTACAATAACCAGGTCAGGTCAGAAATCCTTGGTCCTGAGTTTGCGATTCATTCTCACCAGGGGGATTACGACCCAGCCAGTGAGTGTTAGCAGGGACAGGAGAAAGCCGTTGGTGGAGCCGAAGAATTTGTGAAAGACAGCGCCCGTATATCCAAGCAGCGCTGAAATGTCGAGTTTTAGTAGGATCAGAATTCGCGACAGGTCGATGGGGTTCAGCAGTGTGGCTATCAGAGAAAATTTGTCCAACGGGTATTCTTCAAATATCACTAAAGAGATCAAGAACAACCCATCATAAATCACAGCTAAAAACAACCAGGTTACGATTGCGTAGCCCAAGCCTCTGATCTTATTGTCGGTCGAGAGAGCGATGTTAAAAGCCAGCGCCACAAAGATAAAATTGAGGTAGGTGCCCACCACCAGCAACAAAAGGAAGTCGAAAATCGCCGCCGACCGTAGCAGGCCGTAGCAAAGAAACGGGATGCCCAAACCGAGCACCAGGCTCAAGGTTAAGGAGATGGATAATCCCAGATATTGTCCCATGAAGATTTTGTTGCGCGTGATTGGTTGAGCTAAAAGCAAGGCCGTGAATTCTTCTGAACTGTAGTAGTAAAGAACTCCGAAGATGGTCCCGATCAAGGGAGTGAGAATGAGGATGATATTCATCAGTGTGATCACGGCCTTGGCGAGGTCGTGATTGAGAAATAGCAAGGCAAAGCCCAGCACCAGGTAAAACCCAAAATAGGCATAACTCCAACGCCCTCGGATCAGGTCGAAAATGCTATATTTAAGGATCTTAAGCACGGTTCTTGGTCATAAGGTGGGCGATGGCACGCTCCAGGTTCAACTGGTCTGTCTGGGCCAGCAGAGTTGCCACACTCCCCCGAAAATGCGTCTTACCGTCCAGTAGAAAGACAATATCCTCGGCCATTTCCTCGACCAGGCTCATGATGTGAGTGGTAATGAGAATCGTCTTGCCTCGGCTTTTCTCGGTTTGGATCAGTTCTTTTAAATGAATCATGGCAATAGGGTCGAGTCCATTGGTGGGCTCGTCTAGAATAATCAACTCGCTGTCGAACATGAAGGTCAGAACCAGATTCACCTTCTGCTTCGTGCCTCCCGAGAGTTTGCCCAGTTTTTTGGGCAAAAACTCTTCCAGTCCAAAGAGTGCCACCAGGTCCGTCATGTGACAGTCCTTGGGCCTCATGTCCCGCACCATCCCCAGCAACTCACGGACGGACAGGTTGGGCGGAAAGTTGGCGATTTGAGGCAGATAGTTCAATTGGTTTCGATACCGCCACTGACCCAGGACGCTCTGCTGGTTGATCAAAATTTCGCCTCGATCCGGTATCACCATTCCGAGGATACATTTGATCAGGGTGGTTTTGCCGGAGCCGTTGGGGCCCAGTACCGCAAAAATTCCCCCAGACGAAATTTCCAGATCCAGGCCGTTGAGCACGGTCAACTCGCCAAAACGCTTATGCAGGTTCTTGATCGTTACGCTGGCCATCTATTCGGCACGCGCTTTCATCACGGGATGGTGATCCAGCAGGCCGTCAGGAGTGAACGCCGGGGACACCTTTTCCGAGAAATTAATGATGTCGATGAACAGGCTGCGCAGCAGTACGATGGCTTCGGGGGAGCGGTTGACCACGTAACAAAATAACTTGACCGGGCGATAAGGGATATCCCCAATGCCATCCCGGTCCAGATCATACCCTGTGTAGTCGGTCCAGTAGTTGCCGTCAAAAGAGTTATCGTTCAACTGGCTGTTGTAGGACAGATCAAAAGTATTGTTGGCGAAGTCATTTCCCTCAAAGACGTTGCCGTAGCAGGCACCGGTAATTTTGACGGCCCACCCATTTCTGAGGAACCGATTCCCGTGGTATTCAATCCGGGTGGCTCCTTCGGCGTTGATCCCAACCGTGTTCTGCTCAAACGTGTTGTTCCTGATTTCGGCATCGTAGATCTCCTTCAGCAGCAAGCCGTAGGCCGAGGCTCCCCAATTTTTCGCGAAGGCGTTGTGGTCCATGGTAATCTTCTTGGAAAACATTACGGCCACTCCGGCTCCATTGTTGGTGAACAGGTTGTGGTGGTAGTCATCCTGGTTGGAGAACATGAAATGCAGTCCGTAGCGCAGATTCGAGTAGCTGCTATTGTTGAAAATCTGGCTCCGATCCACAAACTCAAGATAAATACCGTCCCGAACCTGGTGGAGCTGATTGTCGTGAATCGACAGCGAGGAGCTATGCCAGGCGTGGATCCCGTTCCCAGAACTGGCCTCCTCGACGGCCTCGCCAGCGATATCATTGAAGGCGATGGTTCCTGATTTGGACTTCTTAACCACGATGCCAAAGAAGACGTTCTTGAGTACGTTATGCTGAATCGTAAAGTCGCGGCTTCGGGTGATAACGATTCCTGCAAAATCGTTGGTGAAACTCCGTCCCACGTTCATGAGAGTAAACCCGTCCACTCGCACACCATTGGACTGAATGCTCAGGATATTGCCCTGCAGCTCACCGTCAATCACGGGATTTCCCATCCCCTTCAGGGTAATTGAGCGGCTAATCGTGAGGTCATGTTCTTTGTAAACACCGGCATGAACCTGGACTTCATCGCCGTCTTTGGCCTGCTCCAGGGCTGCCTTGATGGAGCGCACGGGCTCGTCCGGGCCGACATGGATCGTTTTCGCTCCCGCAGACAGGGCAGGGAGCAGCAGGCAGGCCAGCAGCAACGCACCCCTCACGGATGGTTGGTCGAAAACTTTTCTTTCAGGGTTTGCCAGGTATACACCTCCCCCCCGTGCTCCTTGCGCGACTTGAAACCCTCTTCTTGGGTCGCAAATGCCGACAAGAAGGCGCCCATGGGGCTCTTGATTTTGGGACAGATCAGGTAGGTCGCGTTGGCGGCGGCCAGCATCGGTCCCCCTCGGTAGTCGCTGACCAGCAGAATTTGCATGTCGGATTCGCTGCCGGTCTTCTGCAACTCATTGACCATGCACTCGGCGGCATCATACTTGAACTGCTTTCCCTTTTTGGTAACGCATTGAGCCGCAAACTGCTTGTCGACAATAGTCATTTTACAGAAGTGACACTGATCCTGACCAAAATTGAAAGGCTGAGCCTCCACGGCGCACGCGAACAGAATCGACAGCAATCCTAGCAAAACGGTTCTCATCATGGACGCCTTTCGGGCTTGCGGCAGATTTTCTGGCCTCATGCGGACCCCTGGCTCTTGCGGCAGACTACGGCGGCAACTAAGCTCATGATCACGCCCAGGACCAGCAGGCTTCCGCCTGACTGAGGGTAGGAGTGGATGGTAAAGTTCAATATTTTCTTGCTGCCCAGGATGGGAGGCTGGTAGGCCATGGGAGTCCCATCGTCGTTGACAAACTTGATAATGGCCTTGGGGCTCAGGGTATGCCCGTAGTCGTATTCCCAGAGATAAAAGTCGTAGAGTCCGGCCACGCCGAGCACAGCCATGGCCAGGAACCAGGCAAAAAACCAACGGCAATTGCCTTTCAGTGCGATCAACAGACCCAGACCCCCCATAAAGCCTATGACGGCTGGGAAAATGTCCAGTTCGGCCAGGTGGTCAGGGATGTTTTTCATTCCCACGTAATGATTCATGAGGTTGATATTCTGCACATCGTGCTCGTTCATGCCAACAATCTTATTGATGTGGATATCCATACCCAGCGGAATCGGGTATTGGGGGGCTTCCAGAACGATCCTCCAGAGAGGGAGGAAGAACGGGGCCAGGACGAAGAGAGCCGCTACCAGCATCAGGATTCTTGCTTTTTTCACGTTGATCTTCTCCCAGGTGACCCAATCAAAAGAGACTGCACTTGGAGGGTTGCTGGACAGGCCCCCCATCCACTCGATCCTTCCAGGCACAGCCTCTTTTTGGGTCTGTTAGCCTCGACTTATTTGGTATCCACGGCCTCACCGTCGAGGGTGAAGCTGATAGGAACACTCGACCCCTTGGCCGACACCCGAACGTAGCCTTGCATTTCCTGGTGGAGCGCCGAGCAGAAATCTGTGCAATAGAATGGCCACACCCCAACTTGCTTGGGCTCCCAGGTAAAGGTTTCGGTCTGTCCCGGCATAATCAGCAGTTCGGAGGTGTTGGCTCCCATCATGGAAATGCCGTGAGGCACATCGTAGTCCTGTTCCAGGTTGGTCACATGGAAGAACACCTTGTCGCCAACCTGGATCCCTTCAATGTTGTCAGGGGCAAAGTGACTGCGAATCATGGTCATGGAGACATGAACCTCATTGCCCTTGCGAACCACCTTGGCGGCCGCCTCCGACTTCACCGCGTAGGGATGCCGATTCTCTTCCAGTTTGTAGATTTTGCGCGAGTTCTTGGTGAGCTTGTCGGCCGGGATGCCGGCCGCGTAGTGAGGCTCCCCGATGGTGGGAAAGTCCAGCAACAACTGCATCTTTTCGCCGCTAATGTCAAACAGTTGCGCCGACTGGGTGACTTCCGGTCCGGTGGGTAAATAACGGTCTTTGGTGATCTTGTTCATGGCCACCAAATATTTGCCGAACGGCTTGGCCGAATTGCCACCCGGAATCATCAGATGGCCGACCGAGTAGAACACCGGCTGCCTGTCCAGCACTTCCCATGTACCAATCTTCCACTTGACAACCTCGGACGAAATGAAGAAGGTCGTGTAGCCGTTCCCTTTTCCGTCAAACTCCGTATGCAGCGGCCCCAGGCCCGCCTTATCGACGCTGCCGGCATTCACGTCCTGGTATTTCAAGATGGGGATCCCATAGGAATCGCCATCGAACTTCTTCTCTTCGATGGCTTTCAGCATCTTGCTGAATGAGTGGGCGGTGATGGTTGCGGCCAGTTTTCCACTGCCGATGATGTATTCACCGTCGGGAGTTACATCACAGCCGTGGGGAGACTTGGGCGTGGGAATAAAGTAAACCAGGCCAGGAAGCTCGGCGCTATCCAGCACCGTGACTTCCTCTTTCCACGTGGTTTTGGCGGTATGGGTGCGCTCGTCATAAACATTGTGGGCGTAATGGGCCCGTTCTTTTTTGCCTTTGCCCGCCTTGAGATATTCCTCCGCTTTCTTCCAGTTTACGGCCGCGATGAAGTCCTTGTCCTTCTGGGAAGAATTGACTTCCATGAGAGAACTCGCCTCTTCGGTATTGTAGGTGGTAAAGAAGAACCAACCGTTGGAGGCACCCCGGCCGGGGTGGGCCAGATCGTAGTCAAAGCCGGGCATCCGGATCTGGAAGGCGATATCCATTTCACCGCTCTTGGGATGGACGCTCAGAAAGGAGAGCGAGCCCTTGAATTTGCCCTTATAGTCCGCAATGGGTATATCTTTCTGCGGAATGGGCACACTGAAGCGAGTGCCGGCCACGACATATTCGGTGTTCTCAGTGACGAAAGCCGAACTGTGATTTCCGCCCGCGTTGGGAATCTCCATGATTTCGGCTGTTTCGAAGGTTGACAGGTCTACCCGAGCCACGCGCGGGGTGTTGTTTTCATTGATAAAGCACCATCTGCCGTCCAGTTCTCCCTTGGTCTGCGAAAGATCTGGATGGTGCGCGTCACCCCACGGGACAAAGCCAAAGGACGTCTGCAGCATGGCTTTGGTCTCTTCGTTGTAACCGTAGGCTTTCTCCGCGTCTTGCGAGAAAACGGGAATCACCTTAAACAGGCGCCCCGAAGGCAGACCATAAACGGACAACTGGCCGCTAAACCCTCCCGAGATAAAGGCATAAAACTCGTCATATTTGCCCGGGGGCACATAAACTTTTTCGGCCACATTGCTGCTCAAAGCGCCCTTGGTATCGCTGCCCTTTTCTTGGGTACAGCCCATCGGGAGGGTCGACAGCAAGGCGCCCCACAGCAGTAAGGGAGCGGTGCGCAGCAGGCCCCCGGACTTCTTGGGAAACTCATTTTTTCGCATGGGATTCTTCCTTCGTTCTCAAATACTCAAGTATCGCCCGGGCTTCGGCTTCGGTGAGGCTCATGTTGGCCATTTGGGTGGAGTATTCGGCCAGAAGCTCTTTGGCGATGGGGTCTTTCTCCAGCATCTCGGTGGGATTCAGGATCATATTCATGATCCACTCGGGGGTTCGGCGTGCCGTGACCCCGCTCAGGGGCGGACCGACTCTACGTTTGTCAAGCTTGTGACAGGCCGTGCATTTTTGCTCAAAGGCTTTCTCGCCTTCCTTGACGAGTTTGCTGTCGATGGGCTTGAGCGCCAGGCTCGTCACCGGTCCGATGCCCTTGTTTTGCATGGGATCGTCCGACACCGGGCTGCTGGCGGGGGACTCGCTCTGGGTCGGCGTCGGCTGGGTGGTGCTTGCCGGGTTGTTGGTCCCCCCGCTGCAGCCCAGCATCAGCAAAGGCAACCATGTCCATAACACCAGAACTTTGAATCTCATCACTTCCCGTCCTTCGCCGCGTCCTCGGCGGGCACCAAAATGCTATCGATCACGTGGATCCAACCATTGGAGACCTTGAGACTTTTGAGGATTTTGGTGCCCCCCACGTAAACCCCGTCCTTCTTCTGCTCCACCACAAGATACCTGCCAGAGGCCATGTACAGCTTGCGTTTTTTGCGGGCCTCTTTCTTCAGTTGTTCCTCGGGATAGTTGGCCGGGGCCACGTGATTTTGCAGGATAAAGCCCAGCTTTGCTTTGTTTTCGGGCTTCACCAGGGTCTCCACGGTGCCCGGGGGTAATTTTGCGAAGCCCGAATTGAGAGGGGCAAACACGGTCAGTGGACCGGCATTCACCAGGGCGTCTTCCAGTTCCGCGGCTTTCACCGCCGCCACCAAAGTGGAGAAATCTTCGGACGACATGGCCACTTGGAGAGCGTTCGGGTCCGAGGTCTCGTCTACCACGGAAGCCTGGCCGCGGCCGGGGGCCGAGATGGGGGCTGCGGTCCCTTGAGAAACAGGCTTGGGTCCCTCCGCTTCCCTCTGCGCGCATCCGGGTCCGCACAGGGCCAACGCCGTCAGCAGCAGTAATGGACCGAGCCGGTTCTTGGCCCTTAAGCACTTTGTATTACTCATCGCTCCTCGCCTACTGTTACCCGGTTGTCGGGTAACCAAACACAGCCCCCCTCTGCCCAACTCTAGGCAATCCCCCGGGCGTGCACATTGATCTAACTCAAGTCTCGGCCCGTGGTTGCCATGTCGACGATCGACCAGGAATACTCACCTGGGGGCGAACCTCTCCGCATGGATAAACGCACGGGAATAGGCGGTCCTCTGCTGGAAAAAGCGCGAGCCGGACAATTAACAGGTGCCGATCTGGCTCGGGTCCGAGGGCAGCTGGAACAGCTTCACCAGAGCCTGGCCGAAGAACTGTGGCAAGAAGGTCAGGGGGTCGAGGGGTTTCGCGACCAAATCCTGGACACGCTGGCCGACGCCTTTACGCTGCTAAGCTACGGCCTGGACGAGCTGCAGGGTTATCTGGAAAGCCACGAATCGCCACGACTGCGGCTGGGGCGCCTGCTGTTGGAAAAGGGCGAGCAGGAGTATCTGGAGCTACAGCGCCACCTGCGACGCGTGGAACGGGCCGCAGCCCCCGGCGAACGCACCGTGAATCTGTGGGGCCAGTTGCTTGAGATCGCTGGCAATCAAGACCAGAACGACGAGCTGGGCGAAGCGCTGGCCTGGGCCGAGTCAGCCATGGAAGCCCAGTTGGAAGGCACCTTGCGCGACTTTTGTCGCGGCCTCGACATGTTAGCCACCGATCCCGAAGAGGCCCAAAGGCGAGTGGCCATTTCTTTGGTGCGCTTTCGCGAATTTCTGGGGTTGACTATTTGAACAGGTTCTCCAGTCGATGATAGCCGGCGCTCAAGGCGCCGCCCGCTTGATGCGCCAGCTGGCCAATCTCGTGATGATGCTGGTAGCCAAGGCGAATGGCTTGAGCGCTGGCTGCCACACCCAGCGCCACGGCCGCCACCGGCGCGCCCACACCGGTAGCCCCCGCCCCGACGGCCACCGAGATGGCCCCCGAAGTGAGCAAATTGAGACCGCCCGAAATCATTTCGTCGCGGCCCTGGGTCGTCCGCCCCTGACTCATCTGATACGCGCCGTGGCCCATTTCAAAACCACCCAGGGCCAGACCCAACACCCCGCTGGCCCGACCCACGATGGGCGCGGCCTTGCTGGCAAAATTGACGATCTGCGCGCCCTGGCTGAGTCGAGCGATCGAGGTAGCGCCGTTGGCGGCGGCCGCGCCGCTCATCAACGCGCCCCCGGCGCTGCCGGCGGACCCCACCCCGGTCGCCCCCAGACCCAGGTCGAGAGCCGCAGTCAGTCGCGTGGTAACCCCCAGCCCGCGAGCGGCCCGGCTGGATTGGTAGGCAAGTTTGGCTGCGTTAGCAGCCCCCAAAGCATCACCAGTTGCAAAGCTATCCATGACAATCTTCTCCCACGGCTTTGTGCATGGGTCAAGGGGCCTGGTCTCGGGATTTGCGGGCTGAGGTAGACTGGCGGGCCCGCTAAAAGACCCGGGCCGTAACATCGGAGGGATTTTCTCGGCACAACCCGTTTGAAAGCCCGCTAGACTGTGGTATCTCATGGCCCTGACATGCTGCTTAACGCATGGATCTTGGAGGACGCATGACGACCACTAAACTGCAACTGAAACCGCTGGGCGATCGCCTGGTGGTACAAGCCGATGAGAAGGAAGAGAAAACCGCTAGCGGTATTTTTCTTCCCGACACGGCCCAGGAGAAGCCCCTGCGCGGAACGGTGCTGGCGGCTGGACCGGGACGAGTTCTCGACAACGGCACAGTGCAAACTATGGAAGTAAAGACCGGAGACAAAATCCTTTTCGGCAAATACTCAGGCACGGAAATCAAGCTCGACGGGGAGAGTTATCTCATCCTCAAAGAGAGCGAAGTTCTGGGCGTCTATAACTAATTTAGGAGAACCAATATGTCTGCAAAAATGCTGAAGTATGATATGAACGCCCGCAAGGCGTTAGAGCGTGGCACGGACATCCTGGCCAATGCCGTCAAGGTAACGCTGGGACCGCGTGGTCGGAATGTGGTGCTGGAGAAGAAGTTCGGTTCTCCCACCATCACCAAGGACGGCGTCACCGTGGCCAAGGAGATCGAGGTTTCCGATCCCTTTGAGAACATGGGCGCTCAACTGGTGCGGGAAGTGGCCTCGAAGACCAACGACATCGCTGGCGACGGCACCACCACCGCCACCGTGTTGGCCCAGGCCATCATCAAGGCTGGACTGAAGAACGTCTCGGCCGGCGTCAACCCTATCTTCATGAAGCGCGGTATGGATAAGGGTCTGGAAGTAGTGGTTGCGGCCATGAAGAAAGCCGCCGTCAAGGTGGAAGGCAATGAAGCCATCGCGCAGGTTGCCAGCATCTCGGCCAACAACGACACGGCCATCGGTGACATCATCGCTGAGTCCATCTCCAAGGTGGGCAAGGACGGTGTGATCACGGTGGAAGAGTCCAAGACCATGAAGACCGAGATCGAACTCGTCGAAGGCATGCAGTTCGACAAGGGCTACATCTCGCCTTACTTCGTGACCGACTCCGAGCGCATGGAAGCGGTCCTTCAGGACCCCTTCATTCTCATCTCTGAAAAGAAGATCGGCAACCTGCAGGAGATGCTTCCCCTGCTCGAGCGCGTGCTGCAGATGCAGCGCCCGCTGTTGATCATCGCTGAAGACGTGGAAGGCGAAGCGCTGGCCACCCTGGTCGTCAACCGCCTGCGTGGCTCTCTCCACGTGTGCGCCGTCAAAGCCCCGGGCTTTGGCGACCGCCGCAAGGAGATGCTCAAAGACATCGCCGTTCTGACCGGTGGTCAGGTTGTTTCCGAAGAACTGGGCATCAAGTTGGACAAAATGTCCATCGACATGCTTGGCCGTGCCACCAAGGTGCACATCACCAAGGAAAACACCACCATCGTTGAGGGCAAGGGCGGCGAGGCCGAAATCAAGGGCCGCATCGATCAGATCCGTCATCAGATCGAAAATACCGACTCCGACTATGACCGCGAGAAGCTGCAAGAGCGTCTGGCCAAACTGGTTGGCGGCGTGGCCGTGATTCGAGTTGGCGCTGCCACCGAGACCGAGTTGAAAGAGAAGAAGCACCGCATCGAAGATGCTCTCTCGGCCACTCGAGCTGCCATCGAAGAAGGCATCGTAGCTGGCGGTGGCACTTCGCTGATCAACGCCGTCTCGGCGCTAGACGGCCTGAAGGGCCTCGATCACGATGAAATGGTCGGCGTGGATATTCTCCGCGTGGCCATGGTAGAGCCCGCTCGTCAGATCGCTTTCAACGCAGGCGTTGAAGGGGGTGTGGTGGTGGAGAAGATCAAGACCTTGCCAGCAGGCGAGGGCTATGATGCACTCAATGGCAAATACGTCGACATGGTCAAGGCCGGTATCGTCGACCCTCTCAAAGTAACCCGCTCGGCGCTGCAAAATGCAGTTTCGATCGCGAGCATGGTACTCACCACCGAAGTGATGGTCACCGAGCGTCCCGCCAAGGACGAAGGCGGACCTGCCGGTGGCGGCATGCCAGGCATGGGCGGCATGGGCGGTATGGGTGGCATGGGTGGCATGGGCGGAATGGACATGGACTTCTAGTTCACGTCTGTTGCCCTGGCAACCCCAAAAAGGCCCCCGAGTGCACGCTCGGGGGTCTTTTTTATGGGCAGGGCCGATGGCCGGGGCCTGGTGAAGTTGTGCTTATGGGCCCCGAGTATTGGATGTTTGTGGATGCTCGTTGCGAAGTGGCCGCTGATAAGATCGCCCGAATCCGGCGCTGCGGAGCGGAGTCTGCCCGGATTACGCGAAGCTGACGCCATGGATCTGGCAACTGCTCCCCTATTTCAGCGGCTGGCTGGAGCCCGCCGGGTGATGGTCTCCGGTTGCGGAGGCGGTCACGATCTCTATACCGGCATTCCTCTTTACCTGTATTTGAAGAAACGGGTCGAGAAGGTCTACATGGGCAACATGACCTTCGCCGAGTTGGGGCCCAAGACGGGTCGGAGACTGGCTCCGGCCGTCACTTTAATCAATGCAGATACGCCCGGCTCCGACGACTTTTTTCCAGAGCGGGTGCTAAGCCGATGGTTTCGCTCCCGCGACATGGAGGTGCCGGTTTTCTGCTTTCAGCGCACCGGAGTGGTCACTCTAACCCAGGCCTGGCAGGCGGTGGTGGACGAATTGCAACTGGATGCCATCGTGCTGGCCGATGGCGGCACCGACAGCCTGATGCGGGGCGATGAAGTCGGTTTGGGAACGCCTCAAGAAGACCTGGCCAGCATCGCCGCCGTCCACGCCCTGGATGTTCCCATCAAAATCCTGAGCTGCCTGGGCTTTGGCGTCGACACCTTCGACCAGGTCTGCCACGCCCAGTTTCTCGATGCGGTGGCGGCTCTCCAACGGAAGGGAGCCTTTCTGGGGGTGTTGTCGTTGCTGCCCGGGATGGAAGAATCCAGACTTTTCTTGGAGGCCGTGGACCATTGTGTCAAAGAGATGCCCGGTGCCCCCAGCGTGGTTGCCAATTCGATCGCCTCGGCTGTGGAAGGGCATTTTGGCAATCACCACCGCACTTGGCGGACCAGCGGCAGCAAGTTGTTCATCAGCCCCTTGATGTCCATGTACTGGTCGTTTGACGTGGACGCCGTGGCCAAGCGCTGTCTTTACCTGAAAGAACTTCAGAGGACCGTCGGTTACAAAGACGTGGATCGAGTCGTTCACGAGTTTCGTAAGGAATATCCGCCCATGCGCGGGTGGGAGACGATCCCCTACTAAGGGCCCGTCCCGAAATAACATAGACACTCGGGCCACAGATCCATCCCCACCAGCCGCGTCGCGCCTCGGTTAAATATGGCCCGATATTCGCCCTCGGCGCTCCTTGCTGGAGGGGCGCCTCCGAGGCCGGAATGCCCAACTTATTCCGCGACGGGCCCTAAATCTCCACCGGCAAGGCCGGGTTTTGCGACCAGTCTCGATAGCTGAGGTAATAAAGATTCACGTTGGCAAAGCCGGCCTGGACCAGCAAGGTAGCGGCCAGAGACGATTTTGCGCCGTCGTGGCAGTACACGATCATCCGATCAGCCAGGTTCAGGCCGGCCGCGCTAAAGGTGGCCAGCAACTGCTGGTCGGAAGCGATAAGCCCCTGCGCAAAGAGGCTCTCCACCGGCAGGTTGAGGGCGCCGGGAATGTGGCCGGGCCGGGCGTCGCCAGGCAGCAAGAACTGGCCGGTGAATTCGGCCGGGGTGCGCACGTCTACAATTTTGGCCGTGCCCTTGAGGGCCGCCGCCACTTCGCTCTGGAAAACCAGGGCGATGGGAGTGTTGGTAGGGCGGGCTTGAAAGCCGGAAGGAGTTGCGATGCCGCCACCCGCCGGTAGTTGAGGCTGCAGGGCGTTCGAGCCGCCGTTGACCATCCAGGTTGGGGCGGCACCGCAGTAGCCCAGTAAAAATCGGACTCTGGCGGCAAATTTCATTTCGCCGTCGTCGTAAACGATGACCGGCTTCTGGTCTTGGACCCCCACGGCTTGAAAGAAGGCCTGCAAAGCCGAGAGGTCAGTGAGGCCGTTGGCTTGTTCGGTCAACAGTGTCAAAGCGTCAACATCGACTCGGATGGCTCCCCCCAACAGAGGAGCGGGATGGGGCTCTACCTGGGATTCGGCGGCCAGCAGCAATGCCCCTGACCTCGCCAGGGCAGCCGCCACAGTGGCCGAAAGCAGAAAATTGGGGGCGGTCACATCTTGACCGGATCCGCTCAGGGTCCTTTGTACGTCCTGCGAGCCGCATCCATTTAGGCCCACGGCCAGGGCGCCCAGCGATAGAGTGGACAGAAAAGTTCGTCGATCCATGGGTTCCTCCGTCTACTTCTTCAACGCCTGCTGGTAGAGGGACAGGGCCTGGGCGCGCAGAGCACGGGCTCTCAGTTCCAGTTTGTAGGCTACAGCCGGGTCACCTGCCACGGCCGTTCCCGACGTGAGCACCGACTCGTAGACCACCCCGCGACCGGCCACCTGCACCTGGGGCGCTAGCTCCACGTTACCCACCACCACGCCCTGGGCAGCCAGCAGGGAGTAGGCGCCCATCCGGGTGTTGGGCCCCGCACACGATTGGGCGATCAGCAGAGCGTGGTCGCCGATTTCAGAGCCTGGACCAATGTAGACCATGTTGTCGGTTTTGATGCCCGACCCCAACTGGCAACCGTCCAGGACGTTACGGGCCCCCAGCCAGACTCTATCGCCGACGTGAGTCCGTTGGAGCAGTCGAACGCCTGGTTCCAACACACAATCGTCTCCAACTTTGCACCCGTCGCCCAGGGATACCCCTGGCTGCACCACAGTGCGTGCACCCAGGCTACAATGGGCGCCAAGCTCAACCTGGGCCACCAATCGGCAACCATCCGCCAACAAGGTACCTGGACCCAGGCTACACAGGGGTCCCACCCAGGCATTGGGGTGGACCTGGGCGGTGGCATCGACCCAGGCCGTGGGATGGACACCACCAGCCCGGGTCGGCTCTGGATAAAGCAGGCCCAGGGCTTGCGCAAAACTCACCCGCGGGTGGGGGGAGATCAGCGCATTCCAGCTTTCGCCCGATGGCTCTTGGGGGGCGATCAGAATGCCCAACTGGTCACCGACCAGCTTAACCTGCTGGCTTTTTTCACAGAAGCTGAGCCCATCGATCTGGGGTGACTCTAGAGGGCACGCCTTGGTAACCCGGCGGTGGGGGTCGCCCACGAAGGGCAGTTGCAGACTTTGGGAAAGTTGCTCCAGCGTAAGGGACATTGCCCGGCCGAGTTCGAAGCCACGAGCGTGGAACCTGTTTTGGCGGTGGACAATCTGACCGTCGCGTTCCCCTATCGAGGGCGCTGGCTGGAGGCTGTGCGCGGTGCCAGTTTTACTCTCGCTCCCGGCGAAACCCTGGCGCTGGTGGGTGAATCCGGCTCAGGCAAGAGTGTCACTTCGCTGGCGCTGATGGGGCTTGTCGATCCGCCAGCTCGAGTCAAGGCCGATCGTCTCATGTTCGAGGGTCGCACGCTTTTAGGCCAATCCGAGAATGAGTGGCGCAAGTTGCGCGGCAATCGAATAGCCATGATCTTTCAAGATCCGATGACGGCTCTAAATCCTGTGCTGCGCATTGGCGAGCAAGTGCTGGAGCCGCTTCAGTTGCACGGAGGTAAGGACCGCAATTCGGCCAAACTGGAAGCGCTGGCCTGGTTATCTAAGGTAGGCCTCAATCAGCCCGATCGGGTGTTTGACAGTTACCCTCACCAACTCTCCGGGGGGATGCGCCAACGAGTGGTGATCTCCATGGCCCTTTGCTGTCGGCCGGCTCTGGTGATCGCCGACGAGCCCACCACAGCTCTGGATGTGACCGTGCAGGCCCAGATTTTGCAACTGCTGCGCAGTCTGCAAGACGAGGTGGGCATGGCAGTTTTGCTGATCACCCACGACCTGGGGGTGGTAGAGGAAGTGGCCCATCGGGTGGCCGTGTGTTATTCGGGTCAAGTGGTCGAAACGGCCACCTCCGAAAAACTCTTCGCTAACCCTCAACATCCCTACACCCGTGGGTTGTTGGATTCGATCCCGCGCCTCGACCGCCCGATTGGAGTCCTTTCCTCGATTCCGGGCTCCCCCCCCAGTCTGCATGAGCCGCTACCAGGTTGCTCCTTTGCGCCCCGCTGCCGACACAAGTTGGACTGTTGCGAGCGGGAGGCTCCGCCCATGATCGGCGCCGCGCGCTGCTGGCTGCTGGAGAAGGAGGAAAAAGTTGAGTCTCCTGCGGGTTAAGGATCTTTCCGTCGATTACCGTAGATTTCGGGCTGTGGACCAGGTCACCTTCAGCGTCGCCTCGGCCGAAACGCTGGGCATGGTGGGCGAGTCGGGCTCGGGGAAAAGCACCATTGCCAGGGCCGTGCTGCGTCTGGTTGAGCCTTCAGCCGGCGAAATTTGGTTTGACGGCCAGTCGGTGCTCCCGCTGGTGGGCACCGACCTGAAAAAGTTCCGCAAACGGGCCCAGATGATCTTTCAAGACCCCTACTCCAGCCTCAATCCCCGCCGCACCGTGGTTCAGGCCATCCTTGAGCCGCGTCACGTGCACGGCCTGGAGACTCAGGGCTGGACCGAGAAACTTCTGCAGAGAGTGGGTTTGTTGGCCGAGCACGCGGTACGCTTTCCCCATCAATTTTCGGGCGGACAACGCCAACGCATCGCTATTGCTCGCGCTCTGGCCAGTGAGCCTGACTTGATTGTGGCCGACGAAGCGGTGTCCGCTCTGGACGTCTCGATTCAAGCTCAGGTGCTCAATCTGCTGGCCGAACTGCAGAAAGATTTGGGACTGGCCGTACTGTTTATCAGCCACGACCTGGCCGTGATTCGCCAGGTTTGCTCTCGGGTGGCTGTGATGTACTTAGGCCAAATGGTCGAATTGGGGCCGGCGGAAGAAGTTTGTCAAAGGCCGCGACATCCCTATACGGTCAATCTGGTGTCATCCATTCCCGGCAGCAGTCGCCAGGTGCCGCCGGTGCCGTTTAGCCCCAAGAATTCGCACGGGTGTGTTTTCGCCCCGCGTTGTTGGAAAGCCGACGGAGTGTGCTGGCAAGAAAGGCCCCCAATGAAGGAGATGGAACAATCTCACGAAGTTGCATGTCATCACGCAGTTTCGTTGGAAGAGGTAACGTCGGTATGAGAAGACTCGTCTCAGTGGCTCTGGCCAGTTGGTGCTTGGGCACCCTGGCGTTGGCCCAGGATATCCCCAAGGACGTGAAACTGCCCACCGAAAACCGCTATCTCACCAGTCCCAGCGCCAGTCAATATCCCGAATCCAACGCCCTTTTCCTGTACGACGACGTGGTCTTCAAGGTCGGCTCCGATGGCGCGACTGAGTATCAAGAACACGACGTGATCAAAGTCTTTACTCCGGCCGGCGTGGAGGAGCACAAAGATCTGATGCGCATCTACCGTTCTGATTTGGAACAGGTCGAGGTCCAGGTGGCGCGCACCATTTTGCCCGACGGGCGCGTGTTGGAAGTGCCCAAGCAGGCCATTGTCGATGAGGCGGTTTTCGAAGCCAGCGAAACCAAAGTCAACCAGAATATGCGCCGCCTGGTGGTTCGCTATCCGGGTGTCACTCCCAACAGCATTGTGGAATTTCAGGTGCGCACCAAAAAGAAGCCCTATGCGGGCAATAAATGGTGGGCCGTGAGCTATGTGCAAAATCCCGAACCCATGGTGGAAAGCCATTTCACCCTGGAGGTTCCCAGCGGCACTTCGTGGCGCTACGCCACCCCCGGTTATACCGGCCTGGTTCCAGAGAAGACCGTTGTGGACGGTTTTGAGCGAGCTACCTGGAAAATTACTCAAAGCCCTCCGCTCGCCCAGGAAGCCGTAGGTCCGGGCGTATTGGTTCAGATGAAACGCCTCGAAGTGAGCAATTTCGAGAACTGGAGCCAGTTACGCGGCTGGTTCGAACGGGGATTTGAAGCCAACTGCGAGGTGGATGGAGCGGTGCTGGCCCAGGTCAAGAAACTGGTGAAAGCCGGCTCGTCACCCACCGACTTGCTCCAAGATATCGGAACTTGGGCCAACAAGAAACGCTTCCTGTCTGGTCCTCTCGACGATTTCCGGCCCAACAAAGCCGGAGTGCTGGTCGAGGAGCCAGTGATGAACCCGCTTGACAGCGCCATCTTGCTTGCCGGTCTGTACCGGGCGGCCGGCTTCACGGCCACCCCCGTGTTGGCCTTCGAATTGCCCCCCGAGAGCATGTCTTTGGAATTACCCCGCCTCAATCGGGTCGATAACCTGTTGCTGGTGGTGAAGCACGGAAATCAGACCTGGTGGGTAGACCCTCGCCATCCTCTGGAGTTTGACGCCAGCCCGCCGTCCGGCTATCAGGGCGGTTCTGCATTGATGGCCAAGGAAGAGCAGCCCTTTGAAAAATTGGGCACCAGTGCGGCTGACAGCAACCGTGTGGTAACCCAGGTAGAGGCACGGCTGGACGACAAGGGAAAACTCGAATTGCGCTTCAACACGGTGGAGCACGGGGCTTCTGCCACTGCCTACCGAGAGGCCAGTCGCGAATTAATGGACAGCGGCAAGGACCTGCGCGACCAGCAGTTGGCTCGGCTCTTCGAACGTATCGCCAGTGGTTACGGTTCCCGGGCTCGAGTGCTGGACCGCTATTTCAACCTCAATGCTCGCCAGGGTCAACCTATCGATTTTGCGGCCACGGTGGCCGTCCCCGACTACACAGTGCGTATGGGCAACAAGATGGCCATGGTCATGCCCGTCCGGCTCAATCCCCAAATGGTGGGCCTGGCCGAAGGTCAACAACCGCGCACCCAACCGGTCCGTCTTGAGCATCCCTGGCGTGAGGAGTGTCGCCTGCGCTTGCTCTTACCGGCCAACGCAGAGGTGCATGAGTTGCCGCCCACGGTGCAGATCAACAGCCCCTTTGGCAGCTTTTTCGCCACCGCCCGCAGCCAGGGCAAAGAAGTCTACTACTATAGTCGACTGGTGATGAATGAAGCCTGGGTGCCTCAGGATAAGGCTGCCGAACTGGCCAAATTTGCCCGCGAGGTGGTGAAGGCTCGGGGCAAGGTGCTGTTTACTCAGCAAACCAAGACCGCCACCACCCACTAGTTTTTGTGAACCATCTCAGAGCACCGGCCAAGATCAACCTGGCCCTGGAAGTCCTTGGCGACCTGCCCGGCGGCTACCACGAAATCGACAGTGTCTTTGCCACTCTTGACCTGGCCGATGAGCTGCATTGGCGCGATTCTGCTCAGACTTGCCTGCGGCTCAGCGGCCAACCCGCTGGATTGGAGATCTCGGCAGGTGAGGACAATCTGGTGCTGCGCGCGCTGCGCGCTTTGGAATCTGCCTGTGCCCGCACACTGCCCCTGGACATCGAACTTGTCAAGCGCATCCCTGCCGGCGGAGGGCTGGGAGGGGGGTCGGCAGATGCAGCGGCTCTTTTGTATGGAGTCAACCGTTCCCACGGGCTGGGTCTTAGCGCCGGTCAGTTGCAACAACTGGCGGCGCCGCTGGGCGCCGATGTGGCTTTTGGAGTGCTGGGGGGGGTAGCCAGAGGGACCGGCAAGGGCGACCAATTGCAGGCACTGCCCGTGCCACCATCGCGGAAGCTGCTGCTGATTCTGCCTCCGTTTTTCTGCCCCACGGGACAGGTCTACAAGGCCTGGGACGCGCACCGACCGCGCACCGCGGCCGGTTTTTCTGAGCGCCTTAGCGCAGCTTTGCCAGAGGGGGGCTGGGAGCAGTGGTTGGGCAACGACCTGGAACCGGCGGCCGCCCTGGTGCAGCCCCAGTTGGCCGAGATTCGGCAGGCCTTGCTGGAGCGCGGTTGGGGTCCGGTGCTCTTGTGTGGCAGCGGCTCTACGCTGAGCTGCTGGGGGCAGCTGGACGAGGCCTTGGTGACGGAAGTTGTCTCTGGCTGGGGCTGTCGGGTGGTTGAGGCCTGCCTGACCGGGGAGTGTCGGCCTTGAAGGCGGTGGTGTTGGCCGGTGGCCCGGTAGGCAACCTGCCCATTGAGGTGGGCGACCATCCCGCCAGCAAAGGTCTGGTCAAGATTGCCGGCCGTCCCATGGCCTGGCGCACACTGCAGGCGCTGGCCGCGGCCCGACTGGTGGATTGTCGGGTGTTGGTGGGCGGTCAGGCCGATTGGTCGGGAGTGGACCGCTGGGTGGCCGGCCAGCCCACCTTGATGAGGTCCTTCGAAGCTGGCGTGACCGCCTGTGATACCGTGCGTGAACCGGTGCTGGTTTGTTGCGGAGACCTGCCCTTCGCCACCGCTGAGGCTATCGACGATTTTGTGCGTCGGTGCCAGCTTCGCCCTGAGGCGGGTCTGTGGTATGGCTATCTGCGCAAGGAAAATTCGCAACGAAAATATCCGAATTTGCCCCACACCTGGGCCCGATTTCAGGACGGAACCTACTGCGGAAGCGGTGTCATGATGCTGCGTCCCGAGGTGATGAACGAGATGCGCCAGGCCATGGATCGACTCACCCATGCCCGCAAGAACATGCTGAAACTGGCCGGCTGCCTGGGCTGGGGAAATCTGCTCAACTATGCGCTGGGCAGGTTGACCGTGGGCCGTGCGGAGAAGGCCGGTGAGCAGATTTTCGGCGTGCCTTGCGCCGGCATCGAGACTCCCTATGCCGAACTCGGCTTCAATGTGGATAAGCCTCAGGACATGATCGAGGCCCAGCGTATTTTTGAGGAAGTTGGTGACCCCTATGCCCCACAAAGTCATTCATAGCGCTCAGGCGCCCGCCGCCGTGGGCCCCTACAGTCAGGCCATCGGCCTGGGCAATCTGGTGTTTACGGCCGGGCAGGTGGCTCTGGACCCTACCACCGGCGTGCTTCAGGGAGGAGACGATGTGGCCGCCCAGACCGAGCAGGTGTTTAGGAATCTGCAGGCAGTGCTGCAAGCGGCTGGCAGCGACCTGAGCAAGGTGGTCAAATCCACCGTTTTTCTCACCACCATGGACCACTTCGCCGCCATGAACGAAGTCTATGCGCGCCACTTCCCCAGCCAGCCACCGGCTCGTTCCACCGTGGCCGTATGCGC
>JADMJV010000002.1 GCA_018780265.1 bacterium | reverse complement strand
GACGCATCCTTTTTCTGCGCTCCCCGGCCACCTCACGCACCCAGTCCCTATATGAGTGGCGCCGGGGCAAAGCCCAACTGCTGCTCAGTCCGGAAACCATCCTGAAAAATCAGGACGAAAAGCTGACTAAGGAGGAAAAAGCCCGCAACGAGCGCAAGCGCCAACTGGGCACTGGCTTCACCGAGCTGCTGCTCTCTCCCCAAGAGCCCCAGCTGCTGCTGCCTCTGGCCGGCAAACTAGTCGTCCTCGATCTCGACAGTGGCCGCCATCGCCAGCTTAACATCAAAGGCTCGGTGCTCGACCCCCAATGGTCGCCAAACGGCAACTGGGTGGCCTATGTCAAAGGCTATGATCTGTGGGCTTACAACCTGCAAAACAACCGCGAGCAGCCGGTCACCCGCGGGGGAACCCTGCAGGTCACCCACGGCATCGCCGAATTTGTGGCCCAGGAAGAGATGCACCGCCTTTCGGGCTATTGTTGGAGCCCCGACTCACGCCAGTTGGCTTTCGAGGAGGCCGACCAACGCCCGGTCGAGGTATGGCACATCAGCGATCCCCTCCACCCCGAGGTGGCTCCCGTCAGCCAGTACTATCCTCGACCCGGCAAGGCCAATGTCAAAGTTCGCCTGGGCATCGCCACCCTGGCTCGTCCCAACCAGCCGCCGCTCTGGGTTGCCGTCCCGGCCGAGTATCTCAGTTCGCTGCGCTGGTCCAAGCATGGACCTTTGACGATTCAGGTTCAGGACCGCCTGCAACAAAATCTCAAACTGATACAGGTCGATCCCATCACCGGCAAACTGCGTAGCCTTCAACAAGAGACCGCCTCCAGCTGGGTCCCTCTCCACCAGGAAGTGCCCCTCTGGCTGGACGCCCACCGGTATATCACCATAAAGCAGCGGGGAGACCGCATGGCTCTGTGCCTGTGCGACCTGCAAAACTCGCCCCCTCGCTTCTTGGATCCCGCTCAGGACTACGACATCCTCGAAGTGGTCCGCTACGATGCCGGGCACAAGGCCATCCTTGTCCGCATCGACCGCCAACCGGGCAATCCCCTGCTCCACTGGGTTGCCGTCGACGGCACGGCTCCTGCTGACCCTACCCTGGAAGGAGTCCAGGAGGTGGCCAGTGGGGGAGGGGTGACTGTGGTGGCCCAGCAATCTATGCAAGAACTGCCGCGCCTGGTCAGACTGGGCGAGCCCCTCGAAGAATTGGAAGGCCAGGGGGTCCGGCCCCAAATGCCCCTCCAGGTTCAGTTCGATACCGTCAGCGCCGACGGGCTCGAATTTCGTGCCGCCCTGCTACGCCCTCAACCACTTAGCGCCGGACTCAGATACCCCGTGATCGTAGACGTCTACGGTGGCCCCACCAAGGTTCAAGTAGCCCACAGCCAACGCAACTGGCTGATGGACCAATGGCTGGCCGACCAGGGCTTCATCGTGGCGGCCATCGACAACCGCGGCACCCCCGGCCGGGGACGAGCCTGGGAAACGGCCGTTTATGGCAAGTTCGACAGCATTCCCCTCCAGGATCAGGTCAGCGCACTTACCGCCCTGGCTGCCAAATATCCCGAAATCGACCTGGAGCGCGTGGGGGTCTGGGGCTGGTCTTTCGGAGGCTATCTCTCGGCGCAGGCCGTCTTGCAGCGCCCAGATTTCTTCAAAGCCGCCATCGCTGGCGCCCCCGTCACTGACTGGGAAGACTACGACACCCATTACACCGAGCGCTATCTGGGCACTCCCAAAAGCAGGCCCGACGTCTACCGTAAGTCGTCGCTCATCCCCATGGCCACCAGCCTGAAGCGCCCCTTGCTGCTGGTCCACGGCAGCGCGGACGACAACGTCTACTACCGGCACAGCCTCAAACTGAGCGAAGCGCTCTTTCGCGCTGGCCAACCCTACGAACTGCTGACCCTACCGGGCATCACCCACTCCTTTCGAGCCGATGTCACCATTACCGAACGCCTGTGGAGCCGCAGCATCGACTTCTTCAAGCGCCATCTGGGAGAGCCGCGACCGTGACGGGACGTTAACACTCCTCTAACCCTTAAAACATCCTGAATCATCTACAGTAAAGACAATCAGTCGAAGGAAGTCTCATTGTGATCGCCAGTTTTTCCAGTTTTCATAACCAGTCCGTCAGTGCCCCCTACGATCAGGCCACGCAGGGCTTGCGCACCTTGCGCCAGATCGACGGTACCCCGGGCGACAAGAACCCCAATCCCGGAGCCATCTCCATGAAGACCTCGCAGGGTCAACTCGACGCCGTGGTCCTCTCCAACCCCGACAAGTCGCAGACCGTCGTCCAACGACTCACTAAGAACTCGGGTGAAGTGCTCACCTCCTGGCTGGAGATCCCCCAAAAGGGCAACGGCATCCCCAACATGTCCGGCTTTGAAGTCTCGGCGAGCCTGATCGGCCTTCAGGGCGTGGCTCTTGGAGTCCGCGAAAACTGGGGCGGCACCATGGGCATCCCCACTCGCACCTACGAAACCCAACTCCTGGCCAAAAACGAATCCCAAAATTCCCTCATGCGCGCCGAAGCCGTCCTGGCCTCCTGGCAATTCCGCTAGCTTGCGCCTAAGGGCCCGTCGCCAAATAACTCAGGCACATTATGGATCAAGCCCTGGTAAAATCGAATCGTTCAACTTCGACCTTCCCCCCTCTCCCTTAAGAAGGCCTGCCAGTGGCACACGAGTAATTCCTTAGCGTCGATAACTCTTTCAGGATCAATGGATGGCGAATTTTGGGCCCAACCAATATGACTTCAGACTCCATTTCGACCCAGCTTATTTCAGGACGCGCCCTAAGCGGCGCGCGGCCTCCACGGCGGCGCCTGCCTGCAATACCCCGGCACCCTGCTGGTGGGCGGCCAACTCGGGCAAGGGTTGAGCGGTGGCCCGCAGGATGTCTTTCACCTGCTGGGGAGTCAGGTCGGGGTTGGCTTCAACCATGTTGGCCACCACGCCGGTCACCAGAGGGCTGGCCTGCGAGGTTCCGTCCAGAGCAATATAAGCGGGCGAACCTCCCGGCTGAGTGCCTTCGGTGGGATAGATTTTCAGGCTGGCCTGCACGGCCTGAGCCAGCGGCAGTCCCTGTGCCTTGGCTTGCTTAAAGGCTTCCTTCTCGATAAAACCCGAATGCACGGCCGTCATCACGGCCTGAGCGGCTTCGATACCGCCGGCCATGGCCTGGGCCAAAATCCGCTGGCGTATCTGGGATCCTTGATCGTACTGCGAACCCGACGCATTGGTGCTGAGTATGCTTACTCCCGGTGCGATGAGGTCAGGTTTGATCTCGCCTTCAAAAGTGGGTCCACGACTGGAGAAAGGGGCCAGGTCGTCGTCGCTGGTAGCCACCGTTCCGTGGGTATCGAAGGCGCCCACCGTGATTACCTCGGGGCATGCCGCCGGATACGTGATCACCGAGTTATCCCGATCTCCCAAATTTCCGGCTGCGGTCACCAGCGTTATGCCGGCCTCAACACAGCGCTTGACGGCTTCCCCAATGGGATTGAGAAAATACTCCGCGCCCGATTCATCCTTTTTGATGATGGGAAACAGCGACACCGAAAGATTGGCAACCTTGATGTTGTATTCGTCCTTGTTCTTAACGATCCAGTCCAGCGCGCCCAACAACGAACCGATCGAATCGACCTGTTGTTGCTGATTCTCTTCCGGCGTCTTGGCGGCCCCTTCATCGCCCCGAACCACCTGCAGGCTGATGATTTTGGCATCGGGTGCCACGCCCCGCACCTGCTGGCCGCGGCCGGCTATAATGCCGGCCACGTGAGTGCCGTGACCCAGCAAATCTTGGTCGTAAACTCCGTTGGGGGTGCAAACCACCGAGGCGGCCAGGCTGTCGGTCAGATCAGGATGAAGGGCCACGCCCGAATCGATGATGGCCACGCCCACGCCCTTGCCCGTGGTAGGCAAGGGTCCCAGCAGTTGAGAAGCGCTTTCACTGGCGGCCTGCCCGGCGCTGCGGCGATCGGCCTGTTTGGCTTGAAAGCGGTAGCTATCTTTCAGTTCCATAAGTCCAGACTAGAGCCAGGCTCTAAAAAATAGTTGAACGAACCCAATGGTCTGGATCCACGCCAAGAATCCTTCAGGCCCAAAACCGTCCATTCCATCTGCTGGCGCATCCAGGGCCAGCGCCAAAATAGGCCAGCCCCAGGTTGCTGGCCAGGCTCTAACCCACATCGGGACGGGACTGAAAGAACGGAGTCAGCGCGAAACTCAACATCGACATCAGCGCCACCGGTCGCTGACCAGCCTTCTGAAAATGAGCAAAGGCCGCCTGGGCCAGCCCCGCCGGGTCCGCAGTTGGGCCAGGGCGCGCCCCCGGCAAATCCCAGCCCCACAATACCCACCCGGCCACAAGGGGCCGGCCGGCCTGGGGACAAATCCTGGGCGATGCCTTCTAAAGTGGTTACCATCACCTACCTGCAAATGTTTGAAAGTCCGACTCAGCCCCACCTGCCGCTGCCCGAGCCCCTGGTGGCAATGCGCAGTTTTGAGCCCACCCCCTCCTTTTATCGCTATTTGTACTCTACGGTGGGGCTGGGCTGGCACTGGCTGGACCGCCGCTCCTGGAGCGACCAACAGTTGTGCACGCAACTACATCGTCCCGAGATACAACTGTGGGTGCTCTACCACGCGGGCACGCCAGCCGGTTACTGCGAACTGGTTTCCGTGGACAACGAAGTCAACGTCGGCTACTTTGGGCTCATGCCCGAGTTTGTGGGTAAGGGACTCGGTCGCCTCTGGTTGGGTTGGACTCTCCATCAAGCCTGGAGTAAAAAACCCTCACGCGTCTGGCTACATACCTGTGACCTCGACCACCCGGCCGCACTCCCCCTCTATGAAAAGCTTGGCCTTAAACCCTACCATCGACTCCGCGAAGTCCGCGAACTTCCCTGACCCCTACCAGCCCACCTAAAGGACCGGCTCCCAAAATCACGAGCTTTAATACCAGATTGGATTCCATCGAGTACCTTGCATTGCAAGGCACCGGTGACTGAGGGCGAGACTACGAACGTGTGTTTTACAGGTTTCTTGCAGCCTCTCCACAAGGCTCGCAGATGAAAACCGCCCACGCAGGAATCCAAAAATACCTCTGCCTGGATCTCCCCGACCTGTTGATTTTAGAGGTAGCTGCCCTCAATCACTGGAGCACAGATCAGGAATCTTACCTGAAATTTACCCTGGACTACTGCAAGCGATACCAACAGCCCCTTTCTGCAGGCGAGTTGGCAAAACGAATCAGCCGATTGGTCGGGGTAGGCTATCTGCAGTCAAGCAACCTGCGCTGGGTATGTTCTTCCGCCATCGCCGCCGATGTGGCAGCCCATGCTTGCTTGCAGGGCCGTCTGCAGTACATTACGGCCCGCCAAAGGCAACCCTCTTACCATTTCTACTACTCTCCCTTCGCTGACCAGCAGGAGTTGCTTTCCCTTTTCACAGGCGCATTGAAGCTAGAGAAGACCAGACAACTGGTGGACACCATGAGGTCTCCCGCCTCATTGGCTGCTTTGCCCGAATCCCACAGGACACAGGCACTGTTGGTGGACCTGCCCGATCTGGTCTGGACATTGTCCCCAGCGGGGGCCAGGCTGGCTTATCTGGAGTCCCTTCACGCCAAAGGTTCTTTGGGTCCCGAGGCGCTGGCCGTGCTGGCCGAAGTGTGGCTGCTGCAAGGCCGCTGCAAAGAAGTGGAGTCGTTGTCTCATGATGGGTTGATTTGCAGCGCCTATCAGCATTTTTATGCGCAGGAGTATCAAGAGGCTCACAGGCTACTGGGCCGAGTGGCAACCAGGTCGCATTCCCGGTTGTCCAGACTACTTTTTTGCCTTACCCACTTGCGTCTGAACGTGCCTATAGACACCACCCTTCGTGGCGGCCTTACCGGTGATTCGAGACTCTGGCTGGGTTGGTTAATCGAGGTTCGCAGCGGTATCTTCGCCGTGAGACCGGAAGACTGGTCGTCCTTGAGAGGCACACTGGGGCTGCTCCTGGTTGGCGCAGCCAGTCTTTGGGAGAATGACGAACTTCTGCAGCAGCAACTGCTGGAGCCTTTGGCCCAAGGTGCAATCCAGGCCAGGCAGGCTGGCTACCAGGTGCTGGCAGGCCTCTTTGAGTCAATGAGCGCAGGTCAAGGACCGCTGGCCAACCTGTTGTCCCCGGTTGAGGGTTGGCAGCGTACGCTGGACGCCATCACAGAACTCTGTGGCGATCAGGAGGATGAAACCCGGCTCGAGAGGATGGCCTGGATCGTGGAATCTGCCGGTCACACTCTGCGAATTGAGGCCAAAGTCCAGAAGCGTGGAAAGAATGGCTGGAGTCCCGGCCGCAGCCTTGGCATGACGGGGTCAGCCCCCTTCCGATTGGGCAAGCAAGACAGCGTGGCCCTGGCTCGGGTGCGTTCGCAAGAAAATTTGGAAGCGTTTGCCGCTCTGGTGGGCCACCCGCACGTTTACTACCGGGGGCAAAACGTAGAAATCGTGGTCGGCCAACCCGAACTGAAAGTACAGAGAGTCGGTCAGAGTTTCCACGTCACACTTTGTCCGGCTCATTATCGCGGCGGCCTGGCGGTTGAGACAGACGGTCCCAACCGCTTCAAGGTGATACGCCTCAATGCTCACTTGGAGAGAATGGCTGCGGTCTTGGGCCCCGCAGGCCTGGCTGTGCCCCAGCGAGCCGAAGAGAAAGTCCAGCGCATGCTAACGGGCCTCTCTACCCAATTGAGTATATCCTCAGACATTTCTCTGGACTCCAGCATCGAAGAGCGCGAGGCCGACCCACGCCTGTATGTGCGCCTGTCCCCCCACCAGGCAGGTCTGCAAGTACAGGCCATGACCCGACCATTTGGCGAGGATGGCCCCGCCTGTCCGGCTGGGGAAGGCGCAGCCACTCTGGTGATTCGCCTTCAAGGCCGAACTCTGCAAACCGTGCGCAACCTGGCTCAAGAGAGAATGGCCTTGAATGAGGTCAATCTGACCGGCTCGGGCCCATGGATTTTTCCCGATCCATTTTCCTGTCTTGAGTTGCTGGAAAGACTGCAACAACTTGACGGACAAGGCTTTCAATTGGAGTGGCCTCAGGGTCAGCCCTTTAAGATCAAAAAGCGAGTGTCTTCCAGCAATTTCTCGATGGTCGTGGAGTCCCAGTCAGACTGGTTTGAGGTGTCTGGACAACTGCAACTCGACCACGGTGAGATTCTCAAAATCGAGGAACTCATCGAAAAACTGCGCAACTCGTCGGGCCGGTTCATCGCCCTGGGCGATGGTGAGTTTCTGGCTCTATCGGAAGAATTTCGCCACAGGTTGCAGCAAATGGCCGATGTGTTGGAGACCGGTCGGGGCAAAAAGATGCGCTTGCACCCGCTGGCCGCTGGAATGCTCGAAGACATGCCGGGCCTCAAAGCCGATCAGTCTCAAGGCTGGCGGCGTGGGGCTCAACCTTACCGGAGCCGACTATGTCATTCACATGGACCCGTGGAACCCGGCCGTGGAAGATCAAGCCTCCGACCGCACCCACCGCATCGGCCAGCTCCGACCCGTGACGGTCTACCGTCTGGTCGCCAGGGACACCGTTGAAGACAAGATCGTGGCTCTACATGGGCGTAAACGAGAACTGGCAAACTCCCTCCTCGAGGGGGCGGACGGCGCGGCCAGACTCAATTCAACCGAACTCCTTCGCCTGATAACCGAAGGCCAGGCCGCTAGCCACGCAAGCCGCGCCACAGGCGGCTGAGCAGGCCGCCTTTAGGCAGGGTATCCGTAAGTTGTCGGCGGGTCGATTGCTCCAGCAACTCCCACTCCATTTCCCAGATTCGCAACACCTGGTCGCTACCGAGAATGTAAAGTTCGCAACTGTCTGGCGACAGGCCAAGCCCAGACAGTTTGCCCCAGGGGCCTTCCAGCACCTGGCACAGGTGGCGCTTTTCCAGGTCCCATATCTGCACCCATCCGTTCTCCAACCCGATGGCCAGACACAGGCCGTCAGGACTGATCGCCAGGCATGAGGCGCGCGCCTGAATGTCGAGCAGTTGCCCCAGGTGCCGCCCTTCGGACAAATCCCACAGGTGAACCCGGCCGTCCGGGCCAGCGCTCACGCCATAGTGACCGTCGCCATAGGTGGCCCCGGCGGTGGACAGCAAGGTGGATTCGGAGGCGTCGGAGGAGGTGAATTTACGCACCACTTTGCCGGTCATTCCGTCTACGATCTGCAGTCGACCCGGGGTAATGGCGCCACCCAGCCACAACTGGTCGCGTATGCCAACCATCCAGGTCAAGCCGGTCGCGGGCATCTGAAAGACCTCCTGGACCGAGTCAAAGTCGATTCCGCAGAGCAAATACTGATTGGTCAAGGCCACCACCCGCGAGGGCGTGGCCATCCAGTGCAGGGCCGTGACTCCGCCGCGAGAGACAGCCACACGTTTCAAGCACTTTCCGGATTCCAGATCCCAGCAGCGCACTCCCCGATCCAGCGAACCCGACACCGCCTGGGTCCCCTCGGAATTGATGCTGAGGGCCCGAATGCTCTCGGTGTGCCCGGGAAACCCCCGTATGCAGTTGCCCAGGTGACTGTCCCAGAGTCGCATGATTTTGTCGTTGGCGGTCAGCAGCCGGGTGCCGCCGGGAAGCAAAACAATAGGGGAGGGTCCTGATCCGCCCGCCGAACTTAGCAGGCGAACTTCCCAGCAAGACAGAAGGCCCCCCCGATTGAGGTACTGACCCAGTCGGCGGGTCAATGCCCGGGCCTGGGGATCGCGCCGGTAGCCCGGTACGTCGCGAGCCTGAGTCAGGTGCTTTCTTGAGGTCAGGAAGTCGCCCTGGCTACAGGCGGTTTCGGCCTGGCGCAGCAGCCCCAAGAAGCGCTCACGGCTCTCTTCGAGGTCCTGGCCGCCACGAGTGTAGGTCAACATGAGTTCGCGGGGTACGATTCGATACGCTTCATCGAACTCGAAAAGATAAAAACTTCCGCTCAGCGTAACCACGGCCAGAAAGCGTCCGTCATCTGAAAAGCAACAGTCCGAGATGGGCCCGTCTTCCACCGCCAGGGTGCGCCGTAAGCAGCCGCTTTCTATTTCGCGAATTTCCAGGAGATGTCGGCCATCATGAGCTCGGGCCGTGACCAAGAAGTCCTCATCCGGAGAAACGCGGGAGAAGCCATGCAGTCGACGCCCCAATTCTCCCGAGCGCAGATCCCAGACAGAGGTGGTTGGCTCCTGGTCCACTGTGGACTGGACCACGGCATAACGCCCCTGGCGGGCGAAGGCCACCGATTTCACTACGTGGCCCTCTTCCAAAACACGAAAACACTCCCCGGTGTCCAGGCGCCAGGTGCGGGCGCTGCAATCATTGCTGCCGGTCAAAGCCAGGCCGGTCTCAGGGCTATAGGCGACACAGGTCACAATATCCCGGTGCCCCTGAAGAACCTGCAGGCACTTGGATTTTTCCACATCCCAGCAGCGGGCGGTTCGGTCACGCGAACCGGTCAGCAGACGATCAGGGCCGCAAAAGGTGGCGCTCATCACCTGCGTCTGATGACCTCGCAGAGGTCGACCCGAGGAACCGTCTTTCAGGTTTTGCAGGCGCACATCGACCAGGCCCACCACGCAATGCAGGCCGTCCGGGGTCAGGCAGAAATGGCGTTCGCCATGACTCAGGGTGCTCTCCAGCAGTCCGCTGTCCAGCGCCCAGACCCCGGCGGGTAGATCTTCAATGGCGATCACTTTGTCGGCGGCCGCGGACACTACCACTTTGCGCAGCCCCACATCGTGACATACGCTCCAGGAGCGTCGGCCTTTGTCCGCTGGCAGAAGTTCCATATGTTCGGGACCCAGCCACAGCCAGCCGCCGCCTGCTTTTTGCACGGCCGTCAGGCGATGTTGTCGTTTCATGTGCAAGAGAGCCTGTTGCCTGGGGAAATAGCAGCGACCTTTGAAGCGGCGGGTCTTTTGCTGGGCCATCTCCAGATACTGACGGGCGGCTTCGTCGAGCGGATTGATGCGCAGGCTTTGCTGGTAAGCTCGAACCGCGTCGGGGAAGTTGTCCAGGCACATGCGTGCGTCGCCTAAATGGCGCCACACCGAACTGTCCGAAGCCGCCTCCACTTCGCCCAGGGCCGCATCTAAGTTCTGCTCTGCCAGTTCGGCCTCGCCTCCCAGCAGGTGGGCCAGACCACAGTGAACAGCACCGCGGGGGTAGGTTACTTTGACTTGGCGCAGCATGGCCGTAAGATCGCCCGCTGTGTGGCGACCCTGGCGCCAAAGCAGCCAACCGCGATTGTAGACGACTTCCGGGTGCAACGAGTCGAGTCGCAAAGCTTGCTGCCAGGTCTCTTCGGCGGGCTTTTTTCGGCCCAGCGAATAGAGGCTGACCGCTTTGTTGTTGAGCACATCCACCACCGCTTCCACCGGTTTGGGCACCGGCCGAGGGTAGGTGGAATGGGTGATGTCTTGATAAATGCGCACCAGTTCATCGCGCAGTTCGGAGGCGGAGGCGTGACGAGAGCGCGGATCCTTGGACAAAAGTTTGAGAATGGCGGCTTCGAGTTCGGGCGGGATAGAGGGCTGCAACTGACTGGGAGGTTGCGGTTCTTCACTGAGCACTCGGCTGAGCAGTTGCCCAAGACCTAGAGGGCCCGGCCCGGCCTCGAAAGGCAGTTGACCCACGGCCATTTCGTAAAGAACCACTCCCAGGGCATAGAGATCGGCGGGAACTCCTACGTCATCTTGCATCCACTGCTCAGGAGCGCAATAATTGGGCGTACCTAACACTGTGCCGGTGCTGGTGAGACTGGCGTCGGACTTGCTGAGGTCAATGTGCTTGCCCCGTTGACGGTCCTCCGAGCTGCCCGCCATTTTGACCAATCCGAAGTCGGTCACGAAAAGGCGACCTTCGTCATCGAGCAGCAAATTGGCTGGCTTGACGTCGCGATGGACAATGCCACAAACATGGGAGTGGTGCAGGCCATCGCAGGCCTGGATGGCCAGATCCAGCACTTTGGGCCAGTTGGCCAGGCCAAATCGGCCCTGCTCGATGGCTTCCTTCAGACTTCCGCCAGCAATGTAGTCCAGGAAAAGCAGAGGAATTCCCTCGTGCTCACGGATGAACCAGCAACGAACAATGTTAGGATGAACGCCCAGGTCGAGCCAGGTTTGGGCCTCCAACAGCCAACGTTCTTTGTCGGTATCGTTGCTGAGCAGATCGGGCCGGGGCGACTTGACGGCCAGGCTTAAATTCCAGTCGCGGTGGCGGGCCAGATAAACCGAGCCCATGCCACCGCGCCCGATACGTTCCTGGATCTCCAGGTTGCTACCCAGGTTGAGGCCGGTGAGGTCGCCCACAGAGCGCTGAGAAACAGAAACGGCCGCCCCTGTGTCTTGATGCTCGCTCATTGGATCCCCCACAACATTCGGAATGAAAGTTTGAGGATGTCAACCAGGAAATCCTGCATGGATTCCACCCGGTAGAACAACTCTCGGACGTTTATACCAGTAATCCGTGAGGGTTGCTCCACTGTTTGAGGGCGTCAAACACTTGCTGACTGGAATTGCAGCGAGGCCATTCGAGCACCGGTAGCAAGTCTTCCACATAGTCCAACTGGCGCATGCCCACCAGCACTGAGCTAATTCCGGGGACTCCGTCGATCACCCAGCAGGCCAGTTGCGAAAGGCTGGGGTCATCGGATAGCTGCTCTTGGGCGGGCATCAGTTCGCGCACCGAGTCGGCCAGCCGCTGACTGCGGCGCAAGGCGATCTCTTCCAGGTCATTGCTGACGTCCCTGAAGGTCGTCATATAGCGCTCCCGCCACAAAACCCACGGTTCGATCATGGGACCCTGCATGGCCTGGTCCAGCGCCTGGATCTGGTCCATCAGATGCGGACGGATGCGCATGCTTTCCAGTTGCCCCCAGTGCTCCAGATTTTGCAGGTGCAACTCCAAGCCGCGCAGGTTTTCGGCGAAGCGGAACAACTGGTCTGCCCCCGGACCCTGCACATGAGGGCCAAAGGTCTGCCGGTATTCGTTTTCGACTGCGCTCATCTGCTCCAGGCTGGCGTCCAGGTTGCTCTCTTCGTCATCGGCCTCGAAGTCGGCCAGGCGCACCAGGGTTTGCTGGACGAAGGCATTGAGGGGCCGATTGACCAGTACGCCCACCCCGGCTGCTTCGGCCTGGGCCGCAAAGCCGCCGGCGGCTTCCGATTCTAACAGGTTGAGAGGTACCTGGACCACCCGACAATGATGGTCTTCGCCGCCCGCTTTTTGGGCCAGCTCCAGCAGGCGTGCCAGGGAGACGGAGGTGATGGCCTCGGGGGAGCCGGCGAACGTGTTGGAGGAAACCCCGTAGAAGCTGATTTTGCCTTGGCTGACCATCTGCTCCAGAAAGCGGAATCCCTCTTCCACCCGCCGGTCAAACTCTTGACGCAGGCCGACCAGGTCGGTTTGACCCTTCTGTTTGGCGTCCAGGAGAAAATACTCGGGGTTGTGGAGCAGCATCACATCGATTTTCTCCAGCGACAAACGCATCAGGCAGCGCTCCAACTGGTCGGATAGAAATTCGGGATGCAGGCAGTGCCAGCAGCCTTCCTGATATTGCACCAGTTCGGGGTAGGGTCTGCCCATCTGCTCGCGAGCGCGGGCCACTTCCAGGTTGGAGCCCTGTACGTAGCCCACTTTGGTGACCACCACCAGTTCGGCCCTGCGCTGGGGAATCTGGCGCAAGACGCCACCCACCAGTCGCTCGCTGCCACCTTCGGTGTAGTTCGAGGAAGTGTCGATCAGATTGATACCGCCCTCGAGGGCGGCCAGCAAAGCCTGCTCGTGATCAGGGGATTCGTCGTCGACGCGGTAGCCGCCAAATCCCAGTCGGCTGACCATCAGCCCGGTGTTGCCCAGGCTGCGATAGGCCGCCGGACGGGATTGGGCCAGTTTGGAGGTGGCCTCCACGGTGGCTCCTCCTGGCAGACGCGGATGCAACTCAAAGCGAGCGAGTGGCTTGAGGGTATTGACCGCCTTGACCACGTCCTCCACCTGGGTTACGGGAGCCGCGCAGGCGCCTGACTGGCACAGATGCAAGGCCGCCTCGCTGCCTACCTGCTTGCCCTGGAGCAAGGCGTGCTGAACAGCCTCTTGACCGGCCACCAGCCAGGCAATGGCGCGATTGGGAAGAAAATGTCGTCCCAGCGCATCCATCAGCGGGTTGCGCCCGGCGCCGGGCAGGCACCAGCAGATTTGCATGGGGCCGGCCAGGCAGTAGTCCAGCACCAGCAGGTGGCGGCAGAAGCCGGCGGCAAATCCGCGCAGTTCCTTGCCCATAGAGGTCAACACTCGGAGTGACTCTTCGCGATATTCGGGTCTTTCCAGGTGATAGGCCAGCCGGGCCAGCACCAGGGCGGCTACGCCCTGAGCCGACGGCACGGCCCCGTCGCTGCCAGAACGATGCCGCAGCAAGAGCGCCTCGTGGTCGTCACTGGTGTCGAAAAAGCCGCCCTGAGGATGGGCAAAGTGAGTGCGCATGGCCTCGCACAACTGCTGGGCCCACTGGAAATACTCGATTTTTCCGCAGGCTTCGTAGAGACTCAGCACGCCCTCGGCCAGGAAGGCATAGTCTTCCAGGTAGCCGTTGAGGTGGGCCTTGCCCTGTCGATAGCTGCGCAGCAAGCGGCCGTCCGCTTTGCTGAGATTGGCTTTGATGAAGCCAGCTGCCTTTTCGGCTGCCTCCAGGTAGCGCCCCTCGCCCAGAACGCGATAGCCTTCAGCCAGAGCGTGAATCATCATGCCGTTCCAGGAAGTGACGACCTTGTCGTCCACGGCGGGTGCGACGCGCTGCAAGCGGGCTTCAAACAGCTTTTGGCGCGACTGCTCCAGTTCTTTCTCGTATTCTTCGGCATCCAGCCCCAGTTGAGCGGCTACCTGGTTGAGGGGGCGAGCCGTGTGAAGCACGTTCTTGCCTTCCCAGTTGCCCTGGCTGATGGCGCCGTAATAGGCGCAGAAATTGCGACCGGCTACCTCGCCCAGAACGGTCTGGATCTCTTCGACGGACCAGCAGTAGAATTTGCCCTCTTCGCCCTCCGAATCGGCATCGCTGGCCGAACAGAAGCCACCTTCGGGGGTGGTCATATCGCGCAAAACGTAGTCCAGAGTTTGGCGGGCCACCTTTTTGTAGAGCGGAGTCTGAGTGGCCTGATAGCCCTCCAGATAGACCGCCGCCAACTGGGCGTTGTCATAGAGCATTTTCTCGAAGTGGGGCACCGTCCAACTTTCGTCGATGGCGTAGCGGGCGAAGCCGCCTCCTAGATGGTCAAAGATACCGCCGTTGGCCATGCCGTCCAGGCTCTTGACGGCCATCTCCAGTACTCGCGGGTCCTGGCTGCGGGCGTGGTAGCGCAAGAGTAACTGGATGTTGGCGGGGGCGGGGAATTTGGGGCTACGCCCAAAGCCGCCGTTTTGGGCGTCAAATCGTTGGGCCAGTTCGGAGATGGCCTGATCGAGCAATTCCGGTTCCAGGCCCAGCACCCGACCCTCGCCCTGCAACTGGCGCTTGAGCCGTTGGGTCACCTTTTCGGCCTGATCCGTCAGTTCTTGCTGATTCTTCGCCCAAACTTCACTCAGCTGGCTGATCAGGTTGCCAAATCCGGGGCGGTCCTGGCCATCTTCGGCGGGGAAGTAGGTGCCTGCGAAAAACGGCTTCATTTCAGGCGTCAAAAAGACGTTCATCGGCCAGCCGCCTTGCCCGGTGATGCTCATAGTAGCGGCCATGTAGATGTCGTCCAGGTCGGGACGTTCTTCTCGGTCAACTTTGATGGAGACGAAGTGGTCGTTGAGAATCTTGGCGATGGCGGGGTTCTCAAAGCTCTCCCGCTCCATCACATGGCACCAGTGGCAGGCCGAATAGCCGATACTCAGAAAAATCGGCTTCTGCTCGCGGCGCGCCTTTTCCAGTGCTTCCGCTCCCCAGGGGTACCAGTCCACCGGATTCTGGGCGTGCTGGAGGAGGTAAGGACTCGTCTCCTGAGCCAACCGGTTGGTTTTCTGGTGGGTCTCTGTACTCATGCTGGGGGCCTTTCTGGGCTTGAAAATCCTGCCTGCTCGGGACCCGTCCCGAGGCAGCGCCACTCACTTTCCCCAATTTGCGCCAAGCTATTCACTGTTTTCCTTACTTTGCCTCGGCAAGGGACGGCGGCATCGACGGGGAAGGACCGGGTTGTTTGACTTCCTTCTCTACAAAGGAGACCCCATGACCAAGAAACTGTTTGTTCCACTGCTGCTGGGAATGTGCCTCAACGCGACAGCCCAACCTCAGGATCCCAAGCAGGTGCTGCTCCTTCCGCTTGAGACCACTGGCAATTACGCCCCCCTGGACGACGACAAAATGGCCAGGACTCTTCAGGCCCGTCTCCAGCAACTGAGCCCGAAAGCTCAGTTTCAGGCGGCCCGAGGGGCCGATTTGACCGCCTATCAATATAACGCCGCGGGCGATGCGCCGCCTACCTCCGAGCAGGCCGAAACCATGGGTCGAGCCTATCAGGCCAACTACATCTGTTGGGCCGACGTTCATTTCCAACCCTCCTTCGATGGAGGGACGCTGGCGCTGGCGGGGGCCGCTCGTGTTTGGGTGTACAGCACCGAACAGCACAAAGTAGTTATGGACCAGCCCATGTCGCTGGTCCGAACCGGCAAGGTCAAGAACGTCAAGGATGCATCCGCTTCTCAAAAACTGGCCAGCACGCTGGCTGAGGGCTGCATCAATGATCTGGCCGTGCAAATGGTGGCGGTGGCTCAGTCACGCACCAGTCAGGCGCGCGCCTCCAGTGCCGAGTGGAATACCGACACTCCGCCGCCCGCTTTCAAGGGTTCGGCTAACTATGATGCGGTGGTGCGAGCCATCAAGGACTACCAGAGAGGCGCCTCGTCCGATGATTACATTTCTGTCAACGAAGCGGAGCAGCAGTTGGGCAGACTGTGGACCACACTGAACAAACAAGAGATGGATCAGTTGAGTCAGGCCTATCCCAGCATCGTCCAGATGATGAACAATCCGCCCGCCTACGGCTACGGCACTGGCTACTGGCCCTACTACTACAACCGGGGCTACGCGCCGCTTTACAGGAACCCCCGTCCTTATCGCCGCTAGTTGGAGGAGTGGTTTGGGGGAGGGAGAACTTCTGAATAGGAGTGGAGGCCAATCGCATGCAGGCATTTTGGAACAATCCGATCTTTTTCAAGTATCGGCTGCTTGAGAAACGAGAGTATCGGCGCTCAAAGTCAAGCTTTTGGGTAAAGCAGATGCTGCTGGTCTGGTGCGTGTTGCTGCCGCTGGCCTGGGTGGTCATGATGACGCTTCCCCAAATTTTGGACTCCCTTACGCCGAAATACAATGCCAGTCGCCTTTTGGAGGCTCTGGACGGTCTGGCCACCAACTGGTTGGGTGCTCTGGGCTACAGCCATCTGATTGTGCTGACGGTGGCCATCGGCATCGCGCTCAACGGAACCTGCAACCTGGTGACCGGAGAGCGCGAAAAGAAGACCTTCGAAAGTCTGCAGTCGACAATGCTGTCGGCCACCGAAATTGTAAATGGCCGGCTGATGTCCGGGCTGTGGCCGGTGCTGCGGGAGTTGACCATCGTTTCACCGCTGGTGCTGTTCCTCGGTCTGGTTTCGGGCTTCGCCTTCAAGGCCGTGCTGTGCGTTTCGTTGCTCTACTCCACTGTGTTCTTCTATGGAATGGTGGGGCTGTGGAGCTCCTACTTCAGCAAGAGCACCCAGAACGCCAATCGTATGGCCACCGGCATCGCCGCCAGTTTGGTGATCGGACTGCCGGTGCTGGCCGGGTTGAGTGGTTTTTGGGACCTGATGCGACTGCACCCGATCTATGCCAGTTGTTTGCTCGAAGAAGGCTTTGGGCCCGTCATTCTGGTCACCGCTTTTCACTTCTGTGGGGCCGCGCTGCTCTGGCTTGATGCCTTGCGCCGCGAACGTTCCGCGGTGCGCATCTAGGAGGCTGCAATGATTCGTCAATTGAGCAATTACATCCAACGAGTCAAGGGTATCCATGACAACCCCTTCTGGGCAACCAGCCAGAGCCGGGCCGCCCGCACCTCCACCGCCAAGTCTCTCTGGCGGGGCTACGCGGGCTATGCCATTTTGTTGATGCTTCCGCTGGGCCTGATCACCAACTATTTTGTGCAGGCGGGGGGATTGGCTACCTCGGAGGACCGCGCTCAACTGGCGGTGATGCTCGCGGTGATGGGCGTAGTTCAACTGCTCTACGTGTCCATCAAGGCCGCTCTCAGCACCGCGCCGTCGGTAGTCCAGGCCCGCCAACAAGGAACGCTGCTGGCTCTGGCCTTGACCCGCATCAACAGCGCTGATTTTGCGGACGGCGTAGCCCTCTCCGAGAGCAAGACCCTGGTGCGTGAATTTGCGGTTTGGGTGCCGGCCGTCGCGCTGGTCACCTGGTTGTCTGGGCAAAGCCTTTATTCGACCTTGATTCTTAGCGCCATTTCGGCGCTCTGTGTTCTCTATTTTACCTACAACGGAATCTTGATTTCGGCCACCAGCAAGGATACTCAGGAGGCCGGTCGGCGCGCTTCTCAGGGCACTTTCCTCAGCCTTGCCGGCACCTGCGTCGGCTTCCTGTTTGGTGGGTTTTTCCTGGGCCCACTGTGGCTGCTCCATCCCATCTTTGCCTACCTGTGCGCCATGTATGGCGCGGGTAGCCCGACTGGACCGGCTTTGGAAACGGGCGGGATGACGATGCTGTTTTGGTGCGGTTGGTCTCTTTGTGTGCTGCCTATCTACGTGTGGATGATTCTCAATGTTCGTCAGTCGGCCATTCGCGCTCTTGAGCGCGTGCGTATCGGCTAATAGCCTTTGATGCAAAGTCCCACCGGGGTTGGCCGGATCGTTTCAGGCCGTTACCGGATTGAGCGATTGTTGGGGTCAGGTGCCAGCGGGACGGTCTGGTTTGTCCGTGACACGCGCGAAAAGGGCAAAGTCTGGGCTCTCAAAGAGTTGGATGTGTCCAGCCTGTCCCCTCAGGAACAGCAAGAAACCTGGGTCATGTTCAGCCGCGAGGCTGACATGCTGATGCAGTTGGAGCATCCTTACCTGCCTAAGGTGGTGGCTCGCTTTCAAGAGCACGGCCGCCACTTTTTGGTGATGGAGAGGGTGGAGGGGCCCACTCTACAGTCGGTCTTAAAGGATGCCAAAGCTCCTCTCAGTGAGCCGGACGTCGTTGCCTGGGGCATGCAGTTGTGCGAAGTGCTGCACTATCTGCATTCTCTGGAGCCGCCTATCGTTTACCGAGACCTCAAGCCTGCCAACGTGATGGTCAGTGTGCGCGGTCCTCTCAAGTTGGTCGATTTTGGTATCGCTCGTGTGCTCAATCCCACTCAGGCCGGGGATACCACCGCCTATGGCACCCCCGGATATGCCCCCATCGAACAGTACCTGGGCAAAACCAGTCCCCGCTCCGACCTCTACGCGTTGGGCGTGACCCTCTACCAATTGCTCACTCTGCAGGACCCGGAGCCCTTTCGTTTCAACTTTCCTCCACTGCGACGATTTGCCCCTGAGGCCAACCCCAAGTTGGAACTGTTGCTCTCCGACTTGCTCCAGAAAGAGGCCGATAATCGCCCTGAGTCGGCCTACGACGTGCTACAGCGCCTGGGGGAGATTCGCGAGCAGAAGAAAGGCGTGTGGAAGCGCGTCAAAGGCCAGGTGAAATCCTGGTGGAGCGGCAACCTCGGCTAAGGGCATGCAGGAGCTGCCCTGCGCCCGGCCAAGCCCGCCCCATGGCTACTAACCCTTTCTCTCGAATCCTCATCGCCAATCGCGGCGAGATCGCTGTACGTCTGGTGCGTGCCTGCCGCGAAATGGGCATCTCACCGGCCGTTGCCTATGCCCCCATCGACCGGGACACGCTGGCAGTAGAGCTGGCCGATGTGGCCGTGGAGTTGCTCGGCGACACCCCTCGGGCCTGTTACCTGGACATCGAGGGTCTATTGGCGGCCGCCCACAAGGTGGGGGCCCAGGCCGTTCATCCCGGTTACGGTTTTGTTTCCGAGAACGCCGAGTTTTCCCGTCGCTGCCGCGAATCCGGGCTGACCTTCATCGGTCCCAGTCCCGAAGTGATTTACGGATTGGGCAACAAAAATCAGGCCCGTAAGTTGATGACTTCGGCGGGTCTGCCCGTGGTACCCGGCACGGACGACCCGATTCCCACCGTGGACGGTGCTGTGGAGGCGGCCAAAAAGATTGGCTACCCCATTCTGATCAAGGCCAGTGGTGGGGGAGGGGGTAGGGGCATGCGCAAAGTGGCCAACGAGGCCGAGTTGCGTCAGGCCTTTCCGCAGGCTCGCTCCGAGAGTCAGGCTGCCTTCGGGTCGGGAGATCTGTTTTTAGAGCGATATGTCGAGCGTCCGCGCCACGTGGAGATTCAGGTGATCGGTGACTCCCACGGAAACGCCATCTATCTGGGAGAGAGAGAGTGCTCGATTCAGCGGCGTTTTCAAAAAATGATCGAAGAGGCTCCCTCGCCGGTGGTCACGCCGGAATTGCGCGAGCGTATGGGTCAGGCGGCCGTAGCCGGCGCTAAGAAGCTGAAATACTGCGGAGCGGGGACTTTCGAGTTTTTGGTCGACGCACAGCTCAATTTTTACTTCCTGGAAGTCAACACTCGCCTTCAGGTGGAACACCCCGTTACCGAGCAGATCACCGGCCTGGACCTGGTGAAGCTGCAGATTCGCGTGGCCCAGAGAGAAGAGTTGCCGCTGCAACAGTCCGATGTGGAGTTGCGGGGGTGGGCTATGGAGTGCCGAATCACCTGCGAAGACCCCTATCGCGGTTTCCTGCCCACTCCGGGGCGGATTGAGAGGCTGCATCTGCCGGCTGGTCCGGGCATTCGGGTGGACACCCATCTCTACCAGGGTTACGAGGTTCCTGGCTCGTTTGACTCGATGGTGGCCAAACTGATCGCCACCGGTCGCGATCGCGAGGAAGCCCGGGTGCGAATGTTGGTGGCTTTGCGCGAGTTTCAGTTGGCCGGCATCTCGCACACGATCCCCTTTCATATTGCCGTGTTAGAGCATCCTGAATTCATCGCCGGTCATTTGACCACTCACTTTTTGCCCGAGCACCTGCCCAAGCTGACCAAGAATGTGAGCCCGGACCAGCTCGATCAGGGCGCTCTGCTGGCAGCTCTGGAAGGGCGCTTGGGGGAGAGTGCGGTTGCCTCCGGTGGGTCAGGTCCGGGTGAGGCGCAGTTGTGGAAAATGGCCGGTCGCCGCTGAGAATTCAGCTTTCTTTCACGGTTGGCCACTATGTTTTGTGCTAAGGGAGTGTGCCATGCGTATTCAATATCAAAATTCGGGAGTTCCCCACCCGCTGCCGACTTCGCGAGCCGGTGCTTCCAGGCTGTCGGCCCAGGTTGCTCAGGACATGGTGCTCTTGGGCCAGATCAAGACGCAGGAGAACATTATCCGCCTCTCTCACGGGGTGCCGTGGGCTACGGCTTTGGCCACGGCCACCGGCGTCTACTACCTGGCCAATCATTCGATGAAGGTGGCCGGCATTATGGGTTTGCCTGCAGGCTTGCTCCTGGGTGCGGGGCTGGCAGAATACCTGTCCAACCAGGCGAGTTTTAAGATTTCTGAGGCCCAGGCTCAACTGAGCAGTCCAGATGCGACTGGCAAGCCCCCGTCATAAAGTTTTACGGGTGGTCTATGACACCCAGACCGCTGGTGTAAGAGGGGATATTGTTTCCCGTAAATCCCGGAAACAGGTCACCATGGTTGTTGCCTACACAGGAAAAGCTGTAGCTGTCTGGCGTCGACTGAGTGGTGTAGTCCACAAAGGTGCAGCCGGATGTAGTGGGGCAAGAGGGGCGTCTCTTTAGGAAGTTTTCCGCAATCAGCACGTCGATACCGGCAAGTCCGCTCAGGCTGGGAAAGCGACCGGCATTGTCCACCGCATACATCTCCAGGGCTGTAGCCGTATTTTTGCAGTTGGAAGCGCAGGCGCTCAGTTGGCTCTTGGATCGAGCCCTCTTGAAGCTGGGAACCATAATGGCGGCCAGGATGGCGATGATGGTGATGACGATCATAATTTCGATCAGGGTGAAGGCCCGAAGACTTCTACGCATACTGACTATTATACCACCCCGGGCCGTTTTTTCCATCCTGAAGTCTGTCTTCGGTGTAAAATTTGACGCCCAACCCGCCACGGATTTCTCGGATCGCGCAGGAAACCGTCAGATTTACACTAACTTCGAGATTGTGCTATAATTCACAATCTACAACATGTGTATAGGATCAGTTGCAATTGAACGGTAGCGAACTCTTACAGTACAGCCACTTGTTGGCCATGTTGCTGGCGGCGGGAACGGTTGCCTGTGTGATCACGGGCATCAGTTATTTCTTTGGGCCGCGTGCTCCCAATCAAAGGAAGCTGTCCCCCTATGAGTGCGGTGTGGAAGATATCATTCCGTTGCCCAGGCGCTTCCCGGTCAAGTTTTTGCAGGTTGCCATGCTCTTTCTGATTTTCGACGTCGAGGCCATAGCGCTCTATCCGGCGGTGTCCGTGCTCAAGGCTGCCTCGGCGGTGGGGGAGGGTTTTTACGTTTTGGCCACGGTAGGCAGCTTCCTGGCGCTCATTTTGTTGGGATTTGTCTATGAGTGGAAGAAGGGAGCCTTTGAATGGATCTCGTGAAGAAAGAACTGGTCTACGCTCACGATGGCCTCTTTCCGGGGCAGGCAACTTCGCTTGCCAACGGAGATTTCATCACCACCAAGTTGGCTCTGGTGGCTAACCTGGCCCGCAAGAATTCGATCTGGCCCGCCCTCTTTGGTCTGGCCTGCTGCGCCATCGAAATGATGGCTACTTCGGGTTCACGCTTCGATCTGGCGCGTTACGGCTCGGAAGTCTTTCGCGCCTCTCCGCGCCAAAGCGACCTGATGATCGTGGCCGGTCGTGTCTCCCTCAAGATGGCCCCCATTCTTCGCCAGATTTACGACCAGATGCCGGATCCCAAATGGGTCATCTCTATGGGCGCATGCGCCTCTTGCGGGGGTGTCTTTAACAACTACGCCGTCGTGCAGGGTGTCGACAAAATTGTGCCCGTGGACGTATATGTGGCCGGCTGTCCGCCCACCCCTGAGGCCTTGATCGCGGGTTTTGAGATGTTGCAGGCCAAGATTCTCAAGGGGATACCACCGGGGCAGGATCCGCAGCGAGTGGCTGCCGAGTATCCATTGCTCCGTCTTGACCCATTGCCCATGTCCAGGAGGGAACCCTATGCCCCCGCTTAATCTGGAGCCGGCTCGCGCCCTGGCCGGCCAGCTTTCGGAAAGATTTGGCGAGAAATTCTTGGGTCTGCGCGAAGACCGCGAGGAACTCACTTATTGGGTCGATTCGTCGGTCTGGCGGGAGGCCGCGCTCTTTTTAAAGCTGGAGACCTCCTTTCAGGTCCTCGAAGACTTGACCGTGGTTGACTATCCCGAGCGCAACCCCCGCTTCGATCTGGCCATCGTCGTATTGTCTATGGAAACGCATAGCTGGGCCCGCCTGAAGACCTTGCTGGCCGAGGATCAGTCGGTGCTGACGCTTGAGCCTGTCTGGGCTGGCGCCGGTTGGTATGAGCGCGAAATGTGGGATCTGTTCGGTGTGCCCTTCGAAGGCCACTCAGACCTGCGTCGCCTGTTGCTGCCAGCCGACTATCAAGGCCATCCCTTGCGCAAAGATTATCCGGTTACCGGTCCGGCTACTTCGGCCTATCGGTAAGGAGGCATTGTGAGTCAAACATTGATCACGGGCGACATCGTCTCCCGATACACCCAAGAAGAGCTGGACCAAAACGGCTACTCAGTCATGAATATGGGGCCTCAGCACCCTTCCACTCATGGCGTTTTGCGTCTGGTGCTCACGCTTGACGGGGAGCGGGTGGTGGAGACTGTGCCCGATATCGGCTTTTTGCATACCGGTATAGAGAAAACGGCCGAAGTGAAGACTTACAACCAGGCCCTTACCCTCACCGATCGTATGGACTACCTGGCCCCGCTCAGCAATAATCTGGGCTACGCTCTGGCTGTTGAGAAATTGCTGGGAGTGGACGTGCCCGAGCGGGTCTCGCACATTCGCGTGATGCTGGCCGAACTGCAGCGCATCGCCAGTCACATGGTCTGGTTGGGCACCTCCGGTCTGGACGCCGGGGCCATGTCGATGTTCCTCTACTGTTTTCAGGATCGCGAGAAGGTTCTGGACCTGTTCGAGACCATTGCGGGCGTGCGCATGATGACCTCCTACATCCAACCGGGCGGCCTGATGGCTGACCTCACGCCAGGATTTCTCCAGCAGGTGAAAGGTTTTCTTGACTACTTCGATCCTCACCTGGAAATGTATCACGGCCTCTTGACCGGCAACTCAATCTGGCTGGGTCGCACCAAGAAAGTTGGCATTCTCAGCCGCCAGGACGCCCTCGACTACCTGTGTACCGGCCCGGTGGCCCGGGCCTCTGGAGTGGACTGGGACAACCGGCGCGACTTTCCCTATGCGGCTTACGCCGATTATGACTTTAAGGTGCCCGTTCGCCAGGAGGGCGACAGCAATGCCCGCTACATAGTGCGCATGGACGAATTGGCCGAGTCGGTCAAGATTTGTCGTCAGGCCCTCACCAAGATCGAAGAGTCGACGCCCTCCAAACCATTGCCCTATCGCACCGATGACCGCAAGGTGGTGGCCCCACCCAAGTGGGAGATCGCCCGTTCTATGGAGTCGCTGATTCACCATTTCAAGCTGTTCACCGAAGGCTATGCCCCTCCGCCCGGCGAGGTCTTTCAGCGGGTCGAATCGCCTCGCGGCGAGTTGGCTTTTCATATGGTTTCGGACGGTTCCAATCGTCCCTATCGCATGCATGTGCGGACCCCAAGCTTCCCTCACGTTCAGGTGATGCCGGTGCTCTTAAAAGGGTATCTGCTGGCTGACGTGGTGGTTATCCTGGCCAGCCTCGATTTTGTGCTGGGCGACGTGGATCGGTAAAGGAGTCAGATGCCTACACAAGAGTTACTCAGCCCTCAGTTGCAGCAGGAGATCAAAGAATTGATGGCCTCCTACCCCAAGCCTCAATCGGCGATATTGATGGCCCTGCACCGGATCCAGGAAGAGTTGGGTTGGGTGCCCGAGCCCGCCCAGGCTCAGGTGGCCGAACTGTTTGGTTTGCCGGCTCAGGATGTGGCCACCCTGGTCACGTTTTACTATATGTATCATCGCAAGCCGGTGGGTCGCTATGTGCTCAAGATTTGCCGATCCATATCGTGTTTTTTGTGCGGTTGTGGCCCGCTCATTCAGCAACTCGAGGAGAAACTCCAGATCAAGTTGGGGGAAACCACTCCTGACGGACAGTTCTCGCTGGTGGGGGCCGAGTGTTTGGCAGCCTGCACCGGAGCCCCGTGTTTGCAAGTGAACGACCGATTTTTTGAAAACGCCAGTGAAGAGCGGGTCGATGACCTGCTTGCTCGTTTGCGCCGCGGGGATGATCAATATCCTGCCGCCAACGTTTCCTGGCAGCCCAAGGAGTAAGCATGCCGCATCCTAAGGAAAAACGTGTAATTTTCGATTGGCGGGACGTCCAAGATATCGGCACCCTCCAAGGCTATCGCCAGAAGGGCGGCTACGGCGCCTGGCTCAAGTTGCTCAAGGAAAAGCAGCCCGCCGAGGTGATTGACCTGACCAAGACCTCGGGCCTGCGCGGGCGCGGCGGAGCAGGCTTTCCCACCGGAATGAAGTGGAGCTTTGTGCCCAATAACCTGGGTAAGCCCAAATATCTTTGTGTAAATTGTGACGAGTCCGAGCCCGGCACATGCAAAGACCGGGAGATCGTGGAGACTTTGCCCCATCAGTTGCTGGAGGGAATCGGCATCGCCTGTTACGCCGTCGGTATCCAAAAGGCGTTTATTTACATTCGGGGCGAGATGCTAGAAGGCTATCTGTCCTTGAAGCGGGCGCTGGACGAGGCCTACGGGGCCGGGCTTTTTGGCAAGAACATCGAGAAGAGTGGATTTGAACTGGACATCGTCATCCACCGCGGTGCCGGGGCCTACATCTGTGGTGAAGAATCCGCCTTGCTGTCGAGCCTGGAGGGCGAGCGTGGTTTCCCGCGGCTCAAGCCCCCCTTTCCGGCGGTCTCCGGTCTCTACGCCTGTCCCACCGTCATCAACAATGTGGAGACGCTGGCTACTTTGCCGGCCATCTTTCGTATGGGCGTCGAAGAGTACGCGAAACTAGGGACCGACAAAAGCAAGGGGACCCGCCTGGTGTCGCTGTCGGGTCATGTCAACAAGCCGGGGAACTACGAGATCGAACTGGGTAAAGTCAACTTTCAGCAGTTGATCGAAGACTTTGGCGGGGGCATCCGCAATGGCAAGAAGTGCAAGGCCGTCATTCCGGGAGGCGCTTCGGCCCCCTGGCTGGTGCCTGAGCAGCACTATGAGGTCACCCTCGATTTTGAAGCAATCGCGGCGGTCAAGTCCATGGCCGGTTCAGGGGCCATTGTAGTGATGGATGAAGACACCTGCGCGGTGGCGGCAGCCCTCAACCTGGTCGAGTTCTTCCACGAGGAGTCGTGCGGTAAGTGTTCCCCCTGTCGAGAAGGAACTCAATGGCTGGTGCAGATACTGCATCGCATGGAACACGGCCAGGGCCGTGCCGAGGACTTGAAGCTGCTCGAAGATGTGTGCGAAAGCATTTTGGGAAAGACCTTTTGCCCTCTGGGCGACTCGGCTACGGTGCCGGTGTCCAGCAGCCTGAAATATTTCAAGGCAGAGTATGAGCATCATATCAAGGAAAAGTGTTGTATGGTGGGACCTGGCGCTAAGAAAGCTGCGGGGGTATAAATGGCAGACGTAACGGTTACAATCGACGGCCAGGCGGTGTCGGTGCCCAAGGGCACTCTGATTCTGGAGGCCGCCCGCAAATTGGGGATAGAGATTCCTGTGTACTGCTATCACCCCAAACTGGCACCTGTAGGGGCCTGCCGTGCCTGCCTGGTCGACGTGGAGCAGCAGCGGCGCCCCATTATGCCCGCCTGTGCCACGGAGGTGATGGAGGGCATGGTGGTGCACACCCGCAATGCTGCCGCCACCCGGGCCCGCGAGGGCGTTCTCGAACTGCTTCTGATCAATCATCCTCTGGACTGCCCGGTTTGCGACCGGGGCGGCGAATGCGATTTGCAGGATTTTACGTTGCGTTACGGCCCCGGCAAGTCTCGCTTTGAAGAGACCAAGCGCCATTTTGACAAGTCTGTGCAGGTGGGCCGCGAGGTGGTGTTGGATCGGGAGCGCTGCATCATGTGTATGCGCTGTGTGCGCTTTTGTCACGAGGTTGCTGTGGAAGAGGGCCTGACCATCCACGAACGCGGCACCAAGTCGGAGATTGGCCCTTTTCCTGGACGCAGCTTCGATTCGCAATTTTCGGGAAACACCATCGAGATCTGCCCTGTGGGGGCTTTGACGGCGCGTTCTTATCGGTTTAAGTCGCGGCCCTGGGAACTGCAAAATTATGCCAGCGTGTGCACTCATTGCTCGATGGGCTGCAACCTCACCGTAGATGTTCGCTACTATGAGGTGGCTCGTTTTCGTTCGCGCTGCAACGATGCCATCGACGACGGCTGGCTGTGTGATCGAGGCCGCTATGGGTACAAGTTTATCGCCAGTCCCGATCGACTGAAAACGCCCCTGGTGCGTCGCAACGGACAGCTTGAGCCGGCCAGTTGGGGCGAGGCTCTCCGGGTCGCCGCCGAAGGATTGCGCCGTTACCCGGCGGACAAAGTGGGAGCGGTGGCCGGACCTCGTCTTTCCAACGAGGGTGGCTGGCTGCTCACACGCCTGATGCGCGGCTTGTTGGGAAGTGGCAACCTGGACCATCGGCGGGGGCTGGCTTTTCACGAGCAACAGCCGCTGCCGCTGAGCGCCAAAATCGAGGGGCTCGATAGCGCCACGGCCGTGGTGGTGGCCCATTGCGACCCCACGGAGAGCCACCCGGTCCTGGATTTGCGTATCAAGAAGGCGTTGCGCAAAGGGGCTGAGCTGATTGTGCTGGGTGAGTGCGGGCTGCAGTCTTACGCCGATTTTCAGGTCGGCGACCTGGAGGCTCTCAGTCAGGCTTATGCCTCCCTGGCCGAGGAAAGCGCACCCGCCATCAACCATCCCCGGCCGCGCCCTTGGGAACCAGGGGGTGCGACCAGCAGCGATGTGGAGAAAGCGGCCCGGGCTCTCAAGCGCAGTTCGAAGGTGGTTTTTGTCTTCAGCGAGGATCGTCCAGTGGCCGGATTGGAGGCATTGGCCCAACAGGTGGGCGCTCTGCAGTCGTCGCCCCACGGTTTGTTGATGCTGGTGGCCGGGGCCAACTCGGTGGGACTGCGCGAAATGGGCGTGCTGCCTGTGTTTGGACCGGGCTGGCAAAAATTGGAATCCGCCCAGGAGGCACTGGCCACTGCCTGGGGCAGTTTCGCCACCGCCCAGGGGGCCGACTTTGCCACGATGACGGGCTCCAGCCACACGTTGCAGGCCATGCTGGTGGTGGCCGAGGACCGACTGGAGAAGAAGCCGGAGTTTCTGGTTGCCGTCGACATCTGCAAGAGTTCGCTTACCGAGCAGGCGGACGTGGTGCTGCCCGCGGCCAGTTTTGTGGAGCAAGTGATGACGATGACCTCGATGGACGGCACCGTTCAGTTGTGTCGCCAGGCTCTGCCTGCGCCCGGTGAAAGCCTGCCCGACTGGCAGATTTTTTGGAAGTTGGCCGAAGCCATGGGGCAGGTCTGGGAAGCATCCACGGCCCCCAAGGTTTTTGCTGAAATCGGTGCCCTCAATCCCCTTTACGAGGGGAGTAACTATGGGAATTTTCAGTCCGATGCGGCGGTTCACTGGTCTTATCCTCAACAGGGCAAGATCGGCACGCCCCGGGCCGACCTCTCGGGCATTCCGGTGCGCCGGGCCGATGCTACTCCCTGGATGGGGGCGGTAGACACCGGTTCTAGAGTGGAGCGAGTGGCTCGCATCCATAGCGGAGATCAGCCCCCGGCTGTCCCCGGTCAACACGACCCTCGTCAAATGGCCTCGCGTCTGGCCATGGAACTCCCCGTTCTACAAGACCACGGCGGTGGAAGCCGAGTGCATGGCAGTGGTGGGCCTCAGGCGCCCGGCCCCAGTCCGGCCAATCGTTATCATCCTATCGGTGGTGGGGCCCGCAATGTTCCGATAAGTGGGCATCCCGTGCCTGCACCCCCTGCCGAACAAGAAGAGAAGACCGCCTCTGAGGAGGTGACCCAGTCGTGACTGCTGTCTTCTTTTTGGGTGTTTTCATCAAGTCGATACTTCTCATCGTGGCCTTGCTCACCGGCTTTGCCTACATGACCTATGGCGAACGCCGCATTGTAGCCCGCATGCAGTGGCGTCTGGGTCCCAATAAGGTGGGGCCGTGGGGATTGCTGCAACCGGCGGCCGATGGTATCAAACTGCTCTTCAAAGAGCAGTTGCAGCCCAGGGAAGCCAAGACTTTTCTGTTTGTGCTGGCTCCGATGATCTCCCTGGTGGTGGCGCTCAGCGCCTATGCCGTGATCCCTATCGATAAGGCGCCAATCAAAGTGGGTGAATATTGGCTGGAGCCGTGGGTATCAGACCCCAGTATCGGCGTGCTCTACCTGTTGGGCATCAGTTCGTTGGGTGTATATGGGATTATTTTGGGGGGCTGGGCCAGCAGCAACAAGTATGCCCTGCTGGGGGCCATTCGTTCGAGTGCCCAACTGATATCCTATGAACTTGCGCTGGGAACGGCTCTGATCAGTCCACTCTTGATGGTGGGCAGTCTTTCGTTTCGCCAGGTGGTTGACCAGCAGTTGGATGCTTCTTACTGGGGTGGGGACGGAGGCTGGCTGGTCCTGGCTCAGCCCGTGGCTTTCCTTCTTTATTGGACGGCGGCTGTGGCCGAGGTTAACCGGGCGCCCTTTGACCTGCCCGAGGCCGAGCAGGAGCTGGGAGCCGGCTACCATACCGAATACAGCGGCATGAAGTTCGCCATGTTTTTTATGGCGGAGTACGTCAACATGTTCACGGTCAGCTCGGTGGCCACGACGGTCTTTTTGGGAGGTCCCGGCGGCCTTCTCGTGGATGCCTCTCAGGGGTTGTTCTTTCGCTTGCTGGCTTACGGACCGCACTGGTTCTTGCTCAAAGTCTACATGTTTATGTTCGTCTTCATCTGGCTGCGAGCTACTTTCCCGCGCTTTCGCTTTGACCAGTTGATGCGCATCGGTTGGCAATTCTTGCTGCCCATGGGCCTGCTCAATTTGGGCGTGACGGCCGTGGGGGTGGCCTTGCGTTGGAAATCCTACCAGTTTACACTGGCGATCTTTTCGATGGTGGTTGTCCTGGTGGTGCTCTCGTTGCTCAATCGGCGACCGGTCGCCAAAGTACATCAGGCTTTACAAGCATGACTGTCTGCAATAGATTACCGGGGGATGTGTGAAAAATTTCACGAACGGGTCCAGGGGAAACCAGAGAGGGGAGAAGGTGTGCAATCGTGGATGAAGTGATCAGTGACTTGATTGCGCTAGGCAAAGGGCTGAGCATTACCTTTCGCAACATGCTGCAGAAGCCGGTGACCATCACCTACCCCGAAAACAAACGCCAGTTTTCGGCCCGAACTCGGGGCCGTCACGTTTTGCATCGTTATCAGGATGGCTTGGAGCGCTGCGTCGGCTGTCTTCTCTGTCAGGGGACGTGCCCGGCCGGAGCCATCTATATCGAGCCGGAGGAGAACACGCCGGACAACAAGGTTTCGGCTGGCGAACGCCACGCCAAAGTATTTGACGTCGATCTGCTGCGCTGTATCTATTGCGGCCATTGCGAATTTGCCTGTCCCACCAATGCCATTACTCTCGAAAACAATACGGCCATAGCCGGCTACACCCGTGAGTCCCTGCTGATTCATAAGCACGAGTTGCTGGAGGAGTCGGGCAAGTCAACTTTGGGATCTACCGTGGCCTGGGACGCCCAACCCCCCACACCTCAGGAGGGCGCCTTTGACGGATCGTCAACCTCGGCCGCGGCCGTGGGTCAGGGTCACCGGGCCGGTCCCAGCGGAAAGGCGTCGCATTGATGATTCTGGTGGCCAAGAGCATTGTGGCTCTATTGGCGGTCCTGAGCGGATTGGGTGTCGTGTTTAGCGCGCAGGCGGTCCACTCTGCACTCTATCTTACCTGCAACTTGCTCTGCGTGGCCGTTCTTTATTTGCTCATGTCGTTCCATTTTTTGGGAGCAGCCCAGGTGTTGGTTTACGCCGGTGCCATTATGGTTGTGTTCCTCTTTGCCGTAACAGTGTTGGCCCCCGAAGATGAAATGAAAACCAAATGGACGGACTCCTATCGGCTCACCGGCGTTGTTGTGGCCAGTATGGTTGGCGGGACTCTGATGGCCACGACTCGAGTGGCAAATCTGGCCAGCTCTTCCGCTCAAGCCTGTGGGGGAGGGCTTCGAGAATTTGCCGTCGAGCTCTTTGGTAAGTACGTCTTCGCTTTTGAAGGTACTGCTTTTGTTTTACTGGTGGCATTGATCGGTGTCGTGCTGCTGGGGCATCGGCGACTTCGCGACCTGGATCGGGGAGGGCCTTCGCGTGACTGAGGCCCACCTTACTCTTCTGCTCAGCGCCGTGTTATTCGGTTTGGGCGCAGCCGGTGTGGCCATCCGGCGGAACCCACTGATTATGTTTATGTGCATCGAGTTGATGCTGAATGCGGCCAATCTGGCTTTTGCCACTTTTGCTCGCTACTCGCCCTTTCTGCCGGAGGTTTTGCCCAATTCGGCCGAACTGGCTCCGTCGTCCAACCTGGGCGCGGCAACAGACGGGGCCATCTTTGTCTTTCTGGTCATGACCATCGCCGCCGCCGAGGCCGTGGTGGGATTGGCGATTATTATTGCGATTTTCCGAACACGCAGGCAGGTCGACGCCGATGAACTTTCGGAGTTGAAAGGGTAGCTATGGACTCAATCTGGCTGGTACTGGCCTTTCCACTGCTGGGCTCTTTGCTCTGCGCCACTCACTACAAGAATCTGGGCAAGACGGCCACCGGTGCCTTAGGCAGCCTGGCAATCCTGGCTGCCTTCGTGGCGGCCGCACAGCAGTGGTACCTGGTTCAAGAGCGGGGGGCTTTTCAATCAAAACTGGCCAACTGGCTGGTGATCCCCGGAGTTTCGGGTCTCGATGTCGCCGCTCAAGTGGACAACCTCAGCGTCATCATGCTATGTACCGTGACCGGCGTGGCCTTTTTGATTCATTGTTATTCGATGGGCTATATGTCCGAAGAAGACGACTACGGTCGATTCTTTGCCAGTCTCAACCTCTTTGTGGCCACCATGGTATGCCTGGTCATGGCCAACAACATGGGCTTTTTGCTGGTGGGCTGGGGGGGCGTGGGATATGCCTCTTACTCCTTGATCGGCTTCTACCGGTCTAAACCGTCGGCAGTGTCTGCGGCACGCAAAGCATTTTTGATGAACGTGGTTGGCGACGTGGGGTTGATGTTGGCGCTCTGCCTGATCGTCTCGCGCACGGGATCGGCCGACTTCGCCACCTTCTTGCAACCCGAGAAACTGAAGTTGCTGGGTCCTGACGTCTTCATTGCAGGGGCACTGCTGCTGGTGGGGGCCTATGCCAAGTCTGCTCAATTGCCATTCCATACCTGGTTACCCGACGCCATGGAAGGTCCTACACCCGTTTCGGCCCTGATTCACGCCGCTACCATGGTGACCGCGGGCGTCTACCTGGTGGTGCGCTGTGCACCACTCTTCAATACCGGGATGGCGGCCTCCGATCTGATGCCCATCGTGGCCATCTTCGGAGCCATGACGGCTCTACTGGCAGCGCTGTGTGCTGTGGTCCAGAACGATTTAAAGAGGATTCTGGCCTATTCCACCATGAGCCAGTTGGGTTACATGTTTATGGCGGCGGGAGTGGGAGCCTACGGGGCGGCCATCTTCCATCTGGTCACGCACGCCTTCTTTAAAGCCCTGCTGTTTTTGACGGCGGGCGTCGTGATTCACGCCATGCACGGTGAGCAAGACATCCGGCGCATGGGTGGGTTGGGCAAGAAGATGTTCGGAACTCAACTGGCCTTTCTGATCGGCTCGCTGGCGCTGGCCGGCGTTCCTCCGCTGGCAGGCTTCTTCTCTAAAGAAGCGATATTGATGTCGACCTTCGACGCTCCCAATCCCGACCACGCCATGCTTTGGGGAGTTGGCATCGCTACGGCTTTGCTCACCGCCTATTATACGGGCAGGGCCTACGTGCTTACCTTCTGGGCTCCTCAACAGGGCGAGACGGACCTTCATCATCCCGGCTCGTCGATGACCTGGCCTCTGGCAGTGCTGAGCCTGGCTACGGTCACGGCCGGGTTTGGCGGGCACGATTTGATGGCTGACATCCAGGTGATTCCGGGGGCAGCCCACGAGGGAGTTGCCCTGCAGGCTGTGGCCATTGCGGTTGGTCTGGTGGGGCTGGCGGTGGCCTGGGCAGCTCACCGCAAAGGGGCAGCCACGCTGGTTCCGCCCGGATTAGAGACCTTATTGCGCGCCTGCGAGACCATCGACGGGCTCTACAAAGCGCTGGCTGCGCAAATTCGAAACCTGGCCGATGCCTTTTCGGCCAAAATCGACCCGGTCTTTTCCCAATTGGCCCCTGACCTGGTAAGGCGCAGTATGTTGGGCACCTCCACGGTTTTGTGCCAACTGCAGGGCGGTAGTCTGCGTCTGTATGTCGTGGCCGTGCTGGCTTCCACCGGTTTGTTGGCATTGTTCGTCTTCGGTCTGGTAGCTTTTTCCTCACAAGGAGGCCCGCAATGACGTTACCCGCCCTGATTCTTTTGCCCATCGTCGGCGCGCTGCTCTGCTATCAGATGCGGGACCGAGGCGCTCCCGCCTGGGCGCGACTGGTCTGTTTCATGTCCTTCCTGCAGGGGCTGTCTTTGCTGCTCAATCCGGCCCCACCCGTCAGTTATCGGTGGATTCCTCAGTTGGGAATCAATTTCGATCTGGCGCTGCACCCGGCTGGAGTGGCCATGCTGGCCCTGACCCCCTTGCTTACGCTTTGCTCTCTTTGCGTTTTGCGTCCCGGCCTGGAGAGGCGTAGCGAATACTGCGGACATCTTTTGTGGTTGATGGCCTCGCTTCAGGGACTATTTGTCTCGGACAACATCGGTCTTTTCTACGTGTTTTTCGAGTTGATGCTGCTGCCCACTCTGTTGCTGACCTCCCGCTGGGGCGGTGAGAGAGGCCGCCCCGCCGCTCTTAAGTTCTTTCTGTATACCCTGGTGGGCAGTTTGCCCATGCTGCTGGGTGTGCTGGCGCTCGGCTACCAAACTGCGGGCAACGGTCTGCAGTTCAGCCAACTGGCCAACTTGCCGGCCGAGGTGCAAATTTCGCTGTTCTGGCTGTTCGCGCTGGCCTTCCTGGTGAAGCTGCCGGTTTTTCCGCTGCACGGATGGCAGGTCGACCTGTACCGGTCAGCGCCGGCACCGGTGGTGGCGGTGGTGGCGGGTGCTATGTCCAAGGCGGGAGTTTATGGACTCATCCGCGTATTGGTGGGGGTTTTTCCGCTGGCCACCGGGCACTTCGCTCCAATTCTGGGTGGTCTGGCTCTGGTCAGTCTGTTGCACGGGGCTTCCTGCGCTCTGGGTGCCCCCTGCCTGCGCAGCATTCTCGCCTATTCCAGTCTCTCCCACCTGGGTCTGGTCACGCTGGCCGTGGTGAGCGGAGGTGCGGCCGGCGAGACTGGCGCTATATTGCAGATGTTCAGCCACGGTTGCGCCACCGGAGGTTTGTTTTTGGTACTGGCGGCCCTTGAAAATCGCGGATTTACCTCTGAATTGAAACAACTGAGCGGGCTGGCCCAGAGTCTTCCCAGGTTGGCCTCCTTGGCGCTGGTGTTGGCTATGGCTTCGTTGGGTTGCCCCGGTCTTTGCTCGTTCCCAGCCGAACTGGCTATGTTGCTGGGAGTTTATCAAGCCAGCTGGTCCATGGCCGTGCTGGCTTCCTTGGGCGTCGTGCTGGCGGCGTGGTACGGGTTGCGCTTCTATCAAGGTGCCTGGAATGGCCCTGGTCAAGCGGGGCTGCAGCATTCGGACGTGACAGAAATGGAGTGGGCTGCTTTGTTACCACTGGTCGGACTTTGTTTTGCGGTGGGTCTGTTCCCCGACTCGACGATTCTTGAGTGGACCAGGGGGCTGCCATGACTCCCCTCTTTTTCAAGCCGACCGACCTGAACTTCCAATGCATGGTCCCCCTTTTGCTGCTCGGTGCCCTGTTTGTCTTTCATTTTGTACTCGAGATATTGCGTTCTCCACAAAGTCGCACCACCGGAGGTTTTTGGACCCTGTTGGTCAGTCTCAGCGGGGCCCTCTACCTGATGGTCAGTCCCGATCAGCCGGTGGCCAAAGCGGTTCATCAGATGTGGATTTACGACGGAGTCACCCGGGTCTCCAGTCTGGTGATCTTTCTCTGTTTGGCCGCGGTCACGTTGGTCGTGCCAAAATCGATCGAGAAATCAGGTCACCTGGGCGAATATTACGCCCTGCTCAGTGGTGCCGCGCTGGGTATGGTCATGCTCTGTGGCAGCAACAATCTGATGGTTTCGTTTTTGGCCCTTGAGCTTTTTTCGCTGGCTCTTTATCTGCTTTGCATCTTTTTGCCCAACCTGCAGACCAGTCAGGAATCGGGCCTGAAATACTTTATTCTCAGCTCGCTGGCTTCGGCCCTCATCCTTTATGGAATGGCTCTGATTTACGGTTCTACAGGTTCTACCTGGTTGCACGAAATTGCCGGCCGGGTCGACCAGGGGGGGCTGGTTTTGATGGTGGGCAGCGCCCTGCTGGCTGCCGGGCTGGCCTTCAAGGTTTCGGCGGTGCCTTTTCATCTGTGGGCGCCCGATGTTTACCAGGGGGCGCCTACGCCTGTGACGGCCTTTATGTCGGTGGCCACCAAGGCAGCCGCACTCACGGCGATGTTGCGCTATTTCCCGATGACCCTGGGTACGGCTTCGTCTCCGTCGGATATACAACGAATCCAATGGTGGATTATTTTGTGGTCGATGGCCATCCTGTCCATGTTATTCGGCAATATCATGGCGCTGTCTCAGCAAAACCTGAAACGCATGCTGGCCTATTCCGGTATTGCTCAGGCAGGCTACTTGCTGGCCGCGGTATTCGTAGGCAGCGCCACTGGCAAGGTCACTCTGTATTATTACCTGTTGGTATACCTGTGCATGAATGTGGGCGCCTTCCTGGTGGTTGCCGCTTTGGAAGAGGTGGGTGAGGATCTGTCGCTGGATTCTTTGGCTGGCTTGAGCATGCGCCAGCCTCAGTTGAGCGCCGCTCTGGCTGTCTTTCTCTTCAGCCTGACGGGACTGCCCCCCACGGCGGGGTTCATTGCCAAAGTTCAGCTGTTTTCGACTCTTCTGTCGGCCTCGGGGGGACTGTTGCCCAAGTATCTGGTGGCTGCGGGTCTGGTAGGCTCGCTGTTGTCGGCCGGCTACTACCTGAAATTCGTGGCTCAGGCCTACAGCCCCGGACCGGCACCCCAGCCTAAGGAAGAGCTACCTTTGATCTACTGGGCGGTGATTGGTGCTGGCGTGGTGGGGGTTTTTGCCCTGTCAGTATGGGCCGAGCCCACCCTGATCTGGCTGCAGGGCATAGTCGGTCCCGTATAGGCAGGAGCCGCAGGCGCGAGGCCGGAAGACATGGGAATGCCCAAGTTCTGTCCTAACTGCGGTCATCAGGCGAAAGAAACTGCAAAGTTTTGCAGCGGATGTGGTGGCTCGTTCCCCGTCGTTTCCGCGCCCGCACCGCCCCCAGCCTATCCTGGCTATTCTCCCCAGTCCTCTGGTGACGAGGGTTGGCGCAGCGCCGAGCAGGCCGATGGTGTTGCCGGGTATGCGCCGCCCCAACATTGGGAGTCATACGACTATCCTACCGCTGGTGGTTACACGCCTCCGGCCTCCAACTATGCCACACCCACCTATGAGCCGTCGATGCGGGGCGACGCCAGTCGTCCGTTGCCGCCGCTCTCTTTCGATGCCCCAGCCTCCAGTAATTCGCCGCGCGACCGCGCCCGTGACATTGCTCGCAGCTTTTCCCTGTGGGCTGCCGGAATTGTGCTCTTTCCCATTCCATTTTCCGATCTGGTGCTGTTGATGCCTATCCAGACTGCCATGGTGATTTCCATCGGCAAGGCCTACGGAGTCAAAGACCCTCCAGAGAAAACCCTGGCTCATATCGCTGCGGCCTGCGGAGCCTCGGTGTTCGGACAGATCACCACCCTCTTTGTGAGTAACCTGATCCCCATTATTGGCAAATTGGTCAGTGCTCCCTTTGTCTACGGATGGACCTACGGCTTGGGTGAGGTGGCCATCCGCTACTTCGAATCTCAGGGTCAGTTGAGCGGTGACGAAATGAAGTCACTCTTCAAGCAGGTCAGTAAGGAAGCCACTCGTGGTTTTCGGACCAGCGACGTGACCAAGGCCCGCGAGAGCATGGACCATCTGCGCGATCATTTGTCTGAAGAAGACTACCGGAAGTTGCGCTCTCGTTTCGGTCAGAACTAAATGGGTTTGCCTCAAGCTATTGTTTTCGATCTAGACGGTACTCTCTGGGATACCACAGAAGTAGTTGCTCAGGCCTGGAACTCTGCCCTCCGGCTGGCTAAGGTCGAACGCACTCTCCTCACGGCGACCGACATCGCCTCTATCATGGGCATGACCCACGATCAGATCTTCTCCAAGTTGTTTCCCGATTTGAGTGAGAGGCAGCGCGAGGTTCTCTCCCAACACTGCTACCAACAGGAGGAAGCCTGCATCCGGCGGTCGGGCGGACGACTTTATGCGGGTGTGAGTCAGGGCTTGCGGGAGTGGTCAAGCCACCTGCCGCTGGCCATCGTGAGCAACTGTCAATCAGGCTACATCGAACTGTTCCTGGAGTGGAGCGGCCTGGGTGGCTGTTTTGTGGACTGGGAATGTCACGGCAATACCGGCCTCAACAAAGCCGAAAATATCAAAAGCTTGTTGGATCGCCAGGGTTGGACGAGGGCCCTGTACCTGGGCGATACTCGCTCTGATCAAGAGGCGGCCAACCAGGCCGGCTGTGATTTTGTCTTTGCCAGCTACGGATTTGGCCAGGCGACGCCCGACGCGCGGTCGATCGACAGCTTCGCCCAGCTGGATGCTCTATGGGTGGGGGGCAGGGCCTGATGTCGCAGGTTCAGGAGTGGTTCAACGACAACCCCAAAGCTCGGCCTCTGATGATGTTCGCCCTGTTGAGCATATTTTGTCTGGGGATCGGTATCTGGTCCACGGCGGGTAGCCATAAGCCGGTGGCGCGCATCAATATCACCCCCGAGGCGCCCGCCACCGAAGTGCCTACCATGACGGGTGAGACCCCCACCCTGCGGCCCTCCACCACGGGTTGGGTATCTCAGAAAGACACCCCCCTTTATGGGGAAAAGGGCCTGAATCAGCCCGTGCTGCGCAATTTGAATCAATGGGAAGAGGTTTCCTGGCTGCAAGAGCAGGAGCAGTGGGATCAGGTGCGCCTGGGGGATGGCAGCCAGGGGTGGGTGCAGAGTAAATTTTTGCAGTTTGCCAAGCCGGCAAATCTGGACAAACCCAACGAGGCCGAGGTCACCGTGATGGCCTTTTACGCCGCCGTGGTGCGCAAGGACTACGCGGCTGCCTATGCTTACCTGGCTGGCCCCTGGAAGGCGGAGCTGGACTTCAGTCGCTTTGTGGAGGGGTATTCGCATACCAACAGCCTGCGCACCGAGATCGCGGGGGTCATTCCTGTGGGGGACAATCGCTTTCAGGTGGATGTGAAGATGAACGCCAGCGAGCAGGGACAGGAAGTTCCCTACATGGGCTCTTATCTGGTTGAAAAAGTGGGCGAGGAATGGACTCTGTCGGCCGGATCGCTCACTCTGCTGGGTGGGCCCAAGGCCGACCCTCGCCTGCCCACTCGGGTGCCTGTGGTCGAAACGGTAGAGACGCCTCTGGCGCCTACGCCGGGCACGGAAGTCGTCGAAGAGGAGGGGGAGTTGCCCTCTCCCGACGACGTGACTACGCCCGCCCCATAAAGGCTACATCGGTAGCCGAAAGGTCAGCCTGGTGCCTCGACCGTTCTGGCCCGATCCCAACTCCAAGATACCGCCGTGCAATTGGACGCGCTCGCGAATACCTACCAATCCCAGTGAGCCTTCCTTGGGGGAGTCAAGGCCGAGACCGTCATCGCAAATCTCGGTTATGAGCCATTCTCTTTCGGCTTCTACTAGCTTAAAGATACGCACATGCGAGGTTTGGGCCTTGGCGTGGCGCACAATGTTGGTGAGGGCTTCCTGGCAGGCTCGGTAGACTGTGATGGCCAGTTGGGGATTGACCGTGCCACACACTTGAAAATCTAAGGTGGCTTGAATGCGGGCCCGCCCACAGATCTCTTGAATCAGCCAATCCACACCGGCGCGCAGGCCCAGGTCATCAAGAATTTGGGGACGTAAGGCGGTGGCCACACGGCGCACAGTGGCCAGGGCCGAATCGACCAGAGTGTGGGCCTGGTCTAGATGGGCGGCCAGTTGGGGCCTGTCGTCTGGAATCCGCTCCTCCATCCAGGCCAGTTCGATCTTGACGCCGGTCAGGACCTGGCCCAGTTCGTCGTGCAGTTCGCGGGCCAGTCGTTGGCGTTCTGCCTCCTGGGCATGTTGGAGTTGGGCTGCCAGGCGTCTCAGTTGTTCTTGAGAGCACGCGATGTCCTCTTGGGCTCGCACGTAGTTGGTGATATCTCGCGAAATGCCCACCAGAAAGCGTGGCTCGCTTTGCGCATCCATGATGGGGATCTTCTGGGTGTGCAGATAGCGAATGCCAGAGCGGGTTTGGATCTCTTCTTGGGGTATATCAAGCAGACGCCCTGAAGTCAGCACTTCGCGGTCTTTGGCTTGAAAAAAGTCGGCCTCGTGATCGGGGAAGAAGTCGAAATCGGTCTTGCCCAGCATCTCCTCTCGCCCGATGCCCAGCAGGTTCTCAGCGGCCTTGTTGATACGCACGAAGGAATGATCGTGAGCGTCCTTCACAAAGATCATCTCCGGGATGCGCTCGACAATCTCGCTGAGCAGCCATTTCTCTTCATCCAGCGACTGCAATTCGAGGAGTTGAGCTAAGCGACGCAGGCCGGCCAGGCCTTCGGGGGTTTTCAGCTCCGGGCATTCATCGCAAAGCTGAGCCCAGCTGGTTCCCCCAGCCAGTTCCCGTAAAACGTGACCGCCTAAGTTTGGGTGAATGATCTTGGCTTTGGTCCCGTTCTGTAGGGTATAACGGATCGCCAGAAATGACCACCCCCCCCTATATTCCGGCCGGGCGAACTTTTGTCCTACTGAGTGCCAAAATGATGCCGGCCACCTTTGCTGTGGTTGAATCGGGCAGGTGGCCAGCGTGTCCAGTCGCTCCAGGTCGGCTGCCTGCATCTGCTTTACAATTATGACGATTTTTGTTGACACTATTTGGTGTGCTTAAGGTGATGGTTCCCTACGCCATCTCAACGGGTTTGTGAAGCAGGTGTCTTGACCTGATGGTGATAAAGATATATCAATACTCAGAGGGAGCGAATATGAACTTGATGCATTTTGTCCAGCAAGGCGGCGTTTTTATGGTGCCGCTCCTTGCCTTGTCGGTGTTGGCCATGGCCGTGGCCCTGGAGCGCGCCCTCTATTTTGCCAATCTTGATTGGGGTGGGGAAGCTTTTCGCCAGCGACTGCTCAGTCTGCTTGGCGAAGGCAAGCAGGAGGAGGCCGGTAACTGGCTGCGCGGCAAGCGCGGAGCGGTGGCCAGCACGGCCCTGGCGGCTGTTAAACGCTGGGGACGCTCGCGCCAGTCGCTGGAGAATGCCATGGTCTCCCAGTCGCATCGTGAACAGGCCTCTTTGCAGCGTTTTCTGGTCATCCTGGAAACGACCGTCACGGCTTCCCCGTTGATCGGACTGTTAGGCACGATCACTGGCATGATGGGCGTCTTCCGCGCCGTGTCCCTAAAACTGTCGGAGAGTCCCCAGGCCGACACCTCGGGAATCCTGGCCGGCATTGGTGAGGCCCTGGTAGCGACGGCTGCAGGCATCTTGATCGCCGTGGTCTGTCTTTTTGTGCACAACTTCTTTAACCGCCTGGCCGAGAGGCAAATGGACGAAGCGCAAGATGTGGCCAACGAACTGCTCGACCTTTTCGACCAGCAGGCCAGCGCCTAGCATGGCCAGGCTTTTCCCCACGCGTCAGAAAAAACGCATGCCGCGCATCGAGATTATCCCGATGGTAGACGTCATGTTCCTGTTGCTGGTGTTCTACATTCTGTCCAGCCTGGCCATGCACCACCACCGCGGAATTCCCGTCAATTTGCCTGCGGCCACCAGTTCAGAAGCGGCCGCCGCAAACCTGGAGATTATCTTGACGGTCAGGCCCACGGGTGAGTACTTCATCAATCAGCGAGCGGTCAAGCTGTCTGAATTGGAAGAGGCACTGGCCGCCCTGCCTGGTGGCCTGGTTGCCGCCCGCCGCACCAATGTGGTGCTCAATGCGGATCTTTCGGCCCAGCATCGGTATGTCGTTGAGGCCCTTGACGAATTGCGCAAGCTGGGCATCAACGACTTTGTCATCGCCACCGAGGGAAAGAACTAAAGTGCATCGGTTGGCTTTGCCCCTGGTGGTGGCGATGGCTCTCCATTGGGCCTGGTTTGGGCCTTTTTTTGGGTGGTTGCTGCACAGTCGTGCCAGCCAGAGTGAGGCCACCCGCTCCAAAGTTCGCCTGCGTCTGGCATATCAGCCCAAGAAGCCAGCCCCCAAACCGGTGGAGCGCCCCAAGCCGCTTGCGCCTAAACCGAAGCCTAAGCCTAAGCCGGTGGTCGTCAAGCCGCGTCCGGTGGCAGTAAAGCCTCGACCCAAGCCGGCCCCTGTGGCGGCCCGGCCCAGGCCCATTGTTCAGCCTCGTTTGCCCCAGGCTCCGCCAGCGGCCAGGCCGCGCCCGGTTGAGCCTCCCTCCGTGCCCAGGTATCGAACCATGACTCGAACTGGCCCCGGAGGGCGCAGTGCGCCCCCCGCGCCACCCACAGGACCGTCGTCTGTACCCGGCACCGTTCCTGGCGCGTCCACTTCCGAACGACCCAATCCGGGTGAGTCTTACCGGCCGCCCGCTCAGCCGGGACCGCCTGTTCACGGTCCGGAGGAGCCCCCTCAGGTTGCCGAGCCGGAACCTCCGGCCCCGGCGGCCTCTCCGTCGCCAGTCGAACCGCCGCGTCAGGCCAGCGCCCCTCCACCGCGAACACTGCCCAGTCGACCGGCCACGCCTGTGGGGCCTGCCCCCAACGTAAAAATGCCCGAAGAATTGCGGCGCAACGGAGGCAAGACTTTCGTGCGCGTAGAGATTGAGGTGCAGGCCGACGGACGCACCGAAGTGCACCTGCTGACCACTTCGGGGAGTTCTGATCTGGACCGCCAGATCACCGAGTCCCTCTCGCATTGGCAGTGGGAGCCGGCCATTCAGGAAGGCGTGCCCGTTTCCACCAAGGAACGTTTCAAGCTGGAGTTTGAAGTCAACGGGTAGGACTAATCGTGGTACCCCGCTAAGCCACGGGTTGGAGGTCCGAAAACTATGCAGCTCGTTCTGGCCAGCAGTTCACCCCGCCGTCAGCAAATGCTAGCCGCTCTGGGCGTGCGCTTCGAGATATTGACGCCCCATCCTGAGGCGGAAAAATCGCTGCCCCGACATTTGCCCCTGGCGCGATTGCAGCAACTGCTGCCCGAGATTTCCCAGTGCAAAGCGCTCGACGTAGCCGGGCGCTGCAGTGAATATTCTTTAGTAATCGCGGCTGACACAGTGGTCTACGCACAGGGTCAGGTGCTGGGCAAACCGGGCGGAGGATTGGTGGCCCGCCGCTACCTGGAGAAGCTAAACGGCCGCAATCACCGGGTTTTGTCGGCGGTTACGGTCACCTGCACGCAAACCGGAATCACCCAAACTGAGGTGGAGACCACCGAAGTACGCTTTCGCAAACTGAACGAGCGCGAGATCGAACGCTATGTGGCCACCGGAGAACCGCTGGATAAAGCCGGCTCTTATGGGATTCAGGGTTGGGGCGGCCTGCTGGTGGAGTCGATCAAGGGCCGCTACGACAATGTGGTGGGATTTCCGCTGGTAACCCTGGAGCAGTTGATGCGTTCGTTTGGCCGCAGCCTGTACGACTTCGCCGCCCCCACCGGCGAGAACCCGAACGAATGCTGAAATGGTTGCGGCGCGAGGGCGCCACTCAGGCTGAGGTCGGGTTGGATCTGGGCAGTTGGAGTTGTCGCCGGGTTGGTGCTCGGGGCCTGGAGCAAAGTTGCTCAACTGCTGTCCTTTGGGACTTGAGCGGCAATTGGCCCGTGGAGACTGGAGACCGGGCTCAGGCGCTGCATGGCCGCCATCCGGCGCACTGGAGCTTTATACGACCCTTTCGTCAGGGAGTACTGGCCGATTTTGATGCCGCCGAGCATCTCTGTCGCAGTCTCTTGGGGGCCCGCAGGCGCAAATGGAACTTGCTGGCCACTGCGCCGGCACTGGCAGGCGAGGTCGAACTTCAGGTTCTGTGCGAGATGCTCAAGGAGGCCGGGGCAGGCTCGGTTTGCCTGGTTCCCTCTTCGGCCTGTGTGGCAGTGGCCGCCGGCCTATCCCCTCTGGACGCTGCTGCTGTGGCCGTGCTGGATTTGGGCTATCATCTGATGCAAGCCTCGGTTTTTAGCCGCGGCACGGCGGTTCATCACTTGCACCAGGTGGGGGGCGCTCATCATTTGATGCAGCGACTTCAGGATCATTTTTTGCGCCGGCACTGGCTGGCCGTCGGACAGTCGCAACTAGAACAGGTGCTCCCGCAACTCACGGCCAGATCCGGGCAGGAAACATACCTGGAGGTGCGGGGGAAAGACCTGCAGTCCGGTTTGCCCCGTAGCTTGATGGTGGCCGCCTGGGAACTGGACCGGTGGGTAGACTTTACCGTGCAGGCCGTGCTGCAACTGCTGAGTCAGTTGATCGAGGAGACCCCCCCCGGATTGCTCCAGGCACTGCTTGAGCAAGGTCTCTTTTTGGCTGGCGGCCTCAGCCGGCTGCGGGGCCTGGATAGCTATTTACAACAACAACTATCCTTGCCAGTGCATCTGCTGGACGAGCCAGAATTGGCGGTATCCAGGGGATTGTCCCGGTTGTTGCGGGACGGTCCCCAGTTGGAAGCGTTGGTCAAGTCGCAGGCCCTGGCTGGTCGCCTGGGATGAAGGTGTGGCAACGCCTGGGTTTGGCCCTGGCGATCGCAGTTCTGGCCCGCTCCTGGCTGGAAGGCCTTGGCTGGTATGATCGAGTGGCCGAGGTGCGAGGCCAGATTTACCAGGCGACGAGGGGGGGGCAGACGGCCAGCCTCAATGACCTGCAGGCTCAAGTTTCCACTTTGCAAGCGGAGAACGACCGATTGCGCCTGCTGCTCAAGTTGCCTCGCCAGGGATGGCGGCTCTCGCTGACGGCCCGCTGCCTGTACCGCAGCGGCGAAAATGCCAGCGCCGATCTCTGGGTAAATCGAGGGCGCCTGGACGGCGTGACGCTCAATACGGTCGCCTTGCATAGCGCCGGTCTGGTGGGTCGGGTGGTGGAAGTGCGCCCCCACCAGTGTCGTATTCGACCGGCTCTGCATCCAAACAGCCGGGTCCCTGTACTGCTAGGGGAGTTGCAAGGGGTGGCTCGTGGGCGTGGCTGGTCCCTGGAGGTGGACCAGATTCGGTCGCGTCCGTCGGTGACCGCCGGAGTTTGGGTGACCACCTCGGGATTGGGCCAGGTTTTTCCCGGTTCGATTTTGGTAGGACGTGTGCGTCGTTCGCTGCCCAGTTCCGAGCCGATGTTTGCGCGCTACGAGGTGGAGCCCTCGGTATTTCTCGATCAGGTGCTGGAAGTTCTCCTGGTGGAATTGTCCCCGTGAATCGTCGTGCACTGCTGGTTTACCTGCCCTATGCCTGGTTGGCCCCCAGTCTGCCCTTGACCTGGCCCGTTCCGCCGCTCGACCTGGTCTTGCTGTTGAGCTGCAGTGTGGCCAATGAAGTTGTGCCCACTTTCCTGGCCTTGCTGGCGGTCGACGTCGCTTTGGGGCAACCCTCGTGCCCGATGCGCTGGACCTTCTGGTTGCTCTGGTTGGCGACATTGGGCTGGCAACGCACCCGGCTACAGGAACCCCAATACCTGGTGGGACTGACCCTGGTTGGCGGATTGCTGTGGTATTGGATGGCGGGCCCTGCCCTGAGCGGGTGGTCCGCTATGGCGGTAGCCCTACAAGGGCTTGGCATTCTGCTGTGGTGGCGTCCTGGGCAGCACCAGGAACGTTGGTGTGGCTGGGGCTGGCGTCGCTCGTGACGCGGATACGCGGTCTGCAATGGCTGCTGGCGCTGGCGGGAGTGGTGGTCTGGCTGCGCTTGCTGCAGTTGCAGTGGTGGGACCACGCTTACTGGAAATCGAGAGGGGAGCAGATACGCATTTGGGATGAGGAGCTACCGGCCCGACGCGGTCGCCTGTTCGATCGCAACGGGCAGGTGTTAGCCGACAATGAGCCTTGGGTGGGCGGTCAGGCGCTCACCCCACAGCGTCAAGCCCGGCTTGCGGAAAGTGGGCGCGACTATCAGGTGGTGGCTCAGCGCAGTTATCCTGCCGGCTCGGTTTGCTCCCACCTGCTCGGCTATGTGAGCCAGAAACACGAGGGTCGCTGGGAAGGGCGTGAGGGCTTGGAGCTGAGTTTGGACAATCGCCTGCGCGGCCGCGATGGTCAACGCCGCTGGCTGGTCACCTCACAAGGGCGAAAGCTTCGATTACTCTTTGAGAAGCCGGCTGAGGCGGGTGAGGACGTAAAATTGGCTCTGGATCTACGCCTCCAAAAGGTCGCTCATGTTTCGTTGACCTCGGTGCTAACCCAGTTGGGCAGCGTCCGTCCGGCCCATGATCAACCGGCAGGAGCGGTGGTGGTGATGAAGGCCGATTCGGGACAGGTGCTGTCCTTGCTCAGCCTGCCCGATTACGATCCCAATCTGTTTCTGCGCTCCGGCTACGACCGCCAGATCCATCGTTGGCTTCAGTCGGATCAAGCCCCCATGCTTGATCGGGCCATCGCGGCGCAGGTTCCGGCCGCCTCAACCTTCAAGATTGTTACCGCTTCGGCTGCCCTGCAGGAAGGTTTGATTGCGGCCCAACGACGGTTTTACTGCCCGGGTGTCCGCCTCATCGGCGGCGTTCCCTTTCACTGCTTTGTTCGCTCCGGCCACGGTGACCTGAGTTTTGAGGACTCGCTCTCTTTTTCGTGTGATTGCGTTTACTACGACCTGGGATTGGAACTGGGAGGCGTTCGTCTGGCCCAATGGGCACAACGTTGGGGACTGGGAAGAACCACCGGAATTGATCTCCCCGGGGAACAGCCCGGATTGGTGCCGGAAATGTCCAACTCGTCCGATGGTCAACAGGCCAACCTGAGTATAGGCCAGGGAGATCTGCTGGTAACCCCCCTGCAGATGGCTCGCATCGCGGCCGGCGTGGCCAACCAGGGGAAGCTGCCCCGACCTCTGGTGGTGTTGAGAAAGGCGAAGTTGAACGAGTTTTCCCGGGTGACTCTGAGCGGCCCGGCCTGGCAGCGCCTGGATGCCGGCTTGCAAGGCACCGTGGAACGCGGAACCGCCGCCGGTGCCGGTGCTCAGGGGCTTTGTGGCAAAACCGGCACCGTGGAGAATCAGCCTTCCTCCTCCAATCCTCGAGGATACAACCACACCTGGTTTGTGGGTTATAGTACCGCTCACAAACTGGCCATTGCGGTCTATTTAGAGCGTTCGGGAGGCTACGGCGGGGCTCTGGCGGCACCCGTGGCCGGCCAAATCCTGAAAACCTGGCGGGAGATCGAGGAAAAATCCATGTTTCGGTGAATTTTTCTCTAAGTTTTCGATGGAATGTTTGGAAGGAAACCATCTAAGCTAGGTCATATCCAACGTGCGATGCAGCGCGTAGCGCTTTTTTCGCCGTAACTGCCGAAAACAAATTGCAAGAAAGCAGGGGACGCGTCCTATGGACCCCACCAGAAATCTAAAACCGGAGGCCACCAACTCTATGGAACCCTCGATTGAGCCCAGCCTGGAGCCCATGGCTCACTCAGCGTCAGGTCAGCGTCCGGCCGTTCCCCCGCCGCCGCCGCCGGCACCGTCCGCCTCTCCTATGGCAGCCCCTCTTGCTGCGCCGGGGGCCGCACGACCGGCCCCCAAGCCAGCGGGACCGGCCATTACCCCCCCGTTGGCAGCCAGGCCGCCGGTGCCTCCGGCCGCCAATGTGCCGGGACTGGCTTCCCTGCCGGCTACGCCGAAGAATCCGCTGCGTGCCGACGGGCGAGGCCAGCTTGAGCATTTTGCTGGCATCAAGGTCGTAGGTGTAGGTGGTGCCGGTTGCAACGCCGTCAGCCGAATGATTCAAGAGGGCCTGGGAGGGGTGGAGTTTATCGCCATCAACACCGACGCTCAGGCGCTATTCCTGTGTGATGCCGACCAGCGCATTCACATCGGTTCCGCCGCCACTCGTGGCCTGGGGGCCGGCAGCAACCCCGACATCGGTCGCAAGGCTGTGGAAGAGAACGCCGAGGAAGTATTGCGAGCCATTGAGGGGGCCGACATGGTCTTCATCACGGCTGGCATGGGTGGAGGCACCGGCACCGGTGCCAGTCCGGTCGTTGCCGAACTGGCTCGCAAGGCTGGCGCCTTGACCGTGGCTGTGGTAACCAAGCCCTTTGGGTTTGAAGGGCGTCGGCGCATGCAGATAGCCGAAGAAGGCATCGCCCAACTCAAATCCAAGGTCGACACAATCATCACGATTCCCAATGACCGCCTGCTTAAGATCGTGTCGGACAAAGAGTTCATCGCCGATGCCTTCCGGTTGGCTGACGACGTGTTGCGCAATGGCGTGCAGGGTATCTCCGAAATTATTACCGTGCCCGGTCGCATCAATGTGGATTTCGCCGACGTGCAGGCCATTATGGCCGATGCTGGTTCGGCTCTGCTGGGCATCGGTATCGCTTCTGGTGAAAATCGGGCCGTGGAAGCGGCTCGCGCCGCTATCTCCAGCCCCTTGCTGGAGGCCTCGATCGACGGTGCCACCGGTGTGCTCTTCAATATCACCGGTGGACCCGACCTTACCTTGCTGGAGCTCAACGAAGCCGCCAAGATTATCTACGAGGCCGTCGACCCCGACGCACAGATTATCTTCGGTTCCGTTATCGACGAGCGTATGGAAGGCGAAGTTCGTATCACCGTGGTGGCTACCGGTTTCACCTCCACTCCCTCCAGCTCGCTGGAGTCGGAAGAAGGCGGTTTCTCGCTGGGGGCGCTCAAGGAAGAGATCTCTTTTGGGAGTCCACTCCGCGATATGGACCTTGAGCCCGCCATTTTCCGGCGCAAGAACAGCTCCAGCGAACGCCATCATTAAAGCGTGACCGAGTCTGTCCGCAGGCTATCTGCCGGGGAGGTGCTCTGGGAGGCCGGAGAACCCAGCCACTTTGTGGTCTGGGTTGACGAAGGCATCCTGGAAGTAGTGCAGCATAGCCTGCAGGGCGAAGACGCGGTGCTCAATCGCCTGGGGCCAGGCGAATTGGCGGGCGAGATGTCGTGCCTGGATGGGCAGCCGCATTCAGCGACTTTGAGGGCCGCTGGACCTGTCAAGGTGAGGGTCATGGAGCGACAGCATTTCTTGCACTGGTTGCGCGAGCACCCGGATCGATGGGAGAAGTTGATCCACCGCCAATCGCAGCGCATCCGGGGCTTAAGCGCGAGATTGGCCGAAGTCTCTTTTGACCCGGTCCAACTGCGGTTGGCTCGTTTTTTGTTAAGCCATAGCGAGGAAGTGCTTCAGATAACCCAGCAACAACTGGCCGAATATGTGGCCGCCACCCGCGAAAGCGTTTCCAAGGCGCTCAGCGCCATGGGACGCCAGGGCTGGGTGCGTACCAGTCGGGGTAAAATTCACATTCTGGACCGGGCTTCCCTGGATTCTTTGATCAAAGAACTGGGGAGCTGACGGCCAGGTCCCCGGCCGTAAAGCACAGGTTGCGCCTTTCTCCAGTCTCTCGATAGTCTCGCCAGACGCTCTCGAAAAGGGCCACCGTCAGCAGCGCCAGCGAGCGGCTGAGTGGGTCGGAGCAAGGATCGCGATTCACATCCGGGGGAACTCGATAGTGCTCGTCCCAAACCACCTCTCCGTAATCGCTGGCCAGACCTAAATGTAGACAAGGGACGTGGCTCTGACGGCAGGCCGTTTGCAAGGCCAGCCGGGCCTGGTGGTTGTCAAAGCAGTCCAGCACCAGGTCGCAGCCCTCCAGCCAGCGCCTGGCATTGCCAGAGGTCAGGGTTTTGCCGTGAGTTTCGAGGCGTTGGCCACGGATGCGAAAGACGTTTTCGGCCAGGGAGGTCACCTTGGGTTTGCCCACCTGATGACTGAAGTAGGGCTGGTTGCTCAGGTTGCGCTGCTCCACTTTGTCAAAATCGAGAACGCGCAACTGCAAGCCGTCGCCCTCCCGGCGCACCAGATGCTCGACCAGGTTACCACCCAGGGTCCCCACGCCACACACGAGGATCCGCATTGAGACTCTCCCTTCCTTCCACCAAAGAAACCAGTGAGGTCAGGTCCTGAGCCCGGTCTCCCCCGCTCAGGCAGAAACCGGCCGTAACCACATTGAGATGTGCGTCAACCAGGGTGGCGTAGTTCACACCACTTCGATTCCAATGGACTCTCCAGCCGTTGCGTTCTGGGACGGCGCGAATATACGATCCGCCCCCGCGTTCTACCGCCTGGCCTATAGCTGCTCCATCGATAGGCCGGGGCACCGTAACAGTTTGTAGCGCGGGCCGGCCCGCCGCAACGGTTTCATGCTGGCGCTTGGGGGTGGGACCGCTGCTGGGCGTGACAGCCCAGGCCACCTGGCCGTCCCACCAGGCCTTCACCCAGTCGCCCTCGACAACCATCTCAGCCAGGCGTAAGGGTACGCTTTGGCGTCCCAGAGCCCCCTTTTGAGAGTCTACCTTTTGCACCAGCTTCAGTGGCAGCTGATAGAGGTCGTGAATGTCTACCAAATCCAGGCAGTTCATGGATTCGTCCCACCAATACCAGCCCGGCCCAGGTGCCTGGGCGGGCTGGTGCCAGGTCCAGCCTTCGGGCGAGCGCATTTGCGCCCGCCCTCCCCAATAGGGCGCCAGCTGTCTCACAGGATCTCGAAAGTGTCGGCCCGGAAACCGGGCGGCAGTTTTTCGAGGTCCGATTTGCGGAACAGTTCGAACTCCAGCACCTGTTCCACCAGCGAGTGGTCTTCTTGTTGCTGGCAGAGCAGCGGCACCAGATTGGGCAGATTGTAGTAGTCGCCTTTGAAAGGAATGGTTTTGATACTCACATTCAAACGGGCTGCGCTTTGCTCCAGCGACGTATTCTGGTCATCCCCCACTTTGAGCCAGAGCACGTCGATTTTTCGCCCGGTGTTGTTTTGATACTCAATGAGTTGCTCGCAGAAGAGAGGTTGAGTATTCTCAACTCCGTCCGAGATCAACAGGATCTGCTCATAGTGCTTGTCGCGCATCTTGCGCAAGGGCGCTCCCAGACTGGTCCAGCCATCGGCCCGGATGTGGCGAAAAGCCTTTTCCCAAGCGTCGAAGGTGGCCTCTTTAGCAGTGACCGTGAAACTGTCTGCATCGAAGGCTTCTACCCACAGCGGAGCTTCGGCAATGGTAGAGCACAGACATGCCAACATCTTTCCGATGTTTACGCACACTTCCATGGACCCCGATTTGTCTACCAGCAGCAGTGTCGGCCGAGTCAGGCGCCCTCTCTGGCGCAGTCTCTCCTGGCTCATTTCCAGCAAAGACCGCCGCAGTTGAGGATCGTCCTGCAAATGCTTGATGGCAGTCAGGCTCTTGGCATCGTGAACGCGACTCTCTTTTTTGCCTTCTTGGATTTTGGTCATCACCAACTTTCTCACCATTTCTTGCTGCAATGCCCCGCGGCGTTGCAAGAAAGCCAGGTTGTTGATGACCTGCTGGGGAGTCATTACCTCGACAAGAGCCAGTATTAAAGAGGGCTGCAAGGGCCCGGCTGCTCCCAGCGCGGTGGTGAACTGAATACGATGCTGACGAATCAATTCGGCCTGGCGGTTAGGGTCGTGCTTGAGCTTGTGAATCTGACGCACGACCGCCAGACGGCTATCGGGCGGGAGGTCCTGCTGAAACAGCACCTGTTGGGCTCGCACCCCTGGCTTGATATGCAAAGTGGCGTACATATAGCGCATGGAGCGCCGATCTCGGAGTACGCATTCGTCAAACCAGAGCGTGTCAGCTTCACGTCGGCGCAAGTAGAACTGCACGGCCGAGCGCAAAGTGCGGTTGCTCTTTTGCAGCACTTCTTTCACGTAACGGATCACCCGGGCCAGTTGATAGGGGCGCATGGTTTGGACCAGCACGTAAGCGTGTTGGCGAAACTCTTCGTCAACCGAAGTGAGCAGATGAGCCGCAAAAAGTTCGTGGTGATCGCGCAGCGTGCCGTGCTGCTGATACCAGCGACTGAGCGGGCCATAGAGCCCCGGGTCTTGTTCTAGAGCCTTGGCGTGCTTGTCGCGCAGGCCTGCCAGATTGCCGTGGCTGGCTTCCAGGAACGATTGAATGAGATTTTGGCGAGCTGAGGCTTCGAGCATCTTTCCTCCTTGTCGGCTTAGCCGAAGACGGCCGGGGGGCGAACGACCATCCCGTCGGGGTGGCGGTCGATCATGAGTGGGGAGGCATCCCGGATCAAGGACGTTCTCGGAGGTAGATAGCCGCGTTGTTCCAGGTGGCGGATCACCTCCTGGTCGGTCCCATTGGGGCCCTCGATTGTGGTGCTTTTCCCGTTGTAGCGAAGATGAATTTTCATAGCGTCCTCCAGTGAAATCAGAATACCGCCGCGGACAGCGGCCAACCGTGAACTTTTCCCGCATGCAGGGTCTGAGAGCTGGCTTTGTCAAAGCGGGGTCCATGGCGTTTGAGGACAATCAAAAATTGCTGGCCATCTTCGAAGAAATCGCCGATTTCTTGGAGTTGCAGGGCGAGAACATCTTCAAAGTCAAGGCCTATCAGAAGGCTGCTCGCGGACTGGAGGGGTTGGAGCGGTCCGTCACCGACCTCTATCGCAGTGGCGAGTTGCAGTCGATGCCGGGATTCGGCAAGGCGTTGGTGGAGAAAGTGGGCCAGTTTGTAGCAACCGGTCAAGTCGAGCTGCACCAGAGCCTGAAGGCATCCTTTCCGCCCGAGATCTTGCACCTCATGGACATTCCTGGACTGGGTGCCAAGAAGGCCTCGGTGCTCTACCGCGAATTAAAAATTGGCAGTGTGGACGCCCTCGAAGCTGCCCTGCGCGCCGGACTGGTCCGTGACTTAAAGGGCTTTGGCCAGCGCACCGAGGAGAAACTCCTCGATGGCATTGCCCAATTACGCCAGGGCGAACAACGCTGGTTGTTGGGACGGGCGCAAAAGTTGGCCGATCACCTCTTAACTCAACTTCGGGCTCTGCCCGCAGTGAAGTGTGCCGAAGCGGCCGGCTCGTTGCGCCGGGGCAAAGAGACGGTGGGCGACCTGGACCTGCTGGTGATCACGGCCGATGCCGCCCCGGTGATGGACGCCTTTACCGCCATGGTAGAGCCTGCCCACGTGCTTATGAAGGGTCCTACCAAATCGTCGCTGCGCTGGGAGGGCCGCTTTCAGGTGGACCTGCGTTGCGTGGAGGAGTCATCCTTCGGTGCCGCCATGCAATATTTCACCGGATCCAAGGACCACAACGTGGTCTTGCGGGGGCGGGCCGAGCGCCTCAGTTGCAAGTTAAATGAGTACGGTCTCTTCGACTGTCTGGGCCAGAGCCTGGCCGGAACCGATGAGGAAGGCATCTATGCGGGTCTGGGTCTACCCTGGATTGCGCCAGAGTTGCGCGAGTCGGGCCAGGAAATCGAGTGGGCGGAACAGGGCAGGTTACCCATTCGGTTGCAGCCAGAGCACCTGCACGGCAACCTTCACACACACTCGCTCTGGTCGGACGGTGAGGACACTCTGGAGCAGTTAGCTGCCGAAGCCATGCGGCGCGGCTACGAGTACCTTGCGGTCACCGATCATTCCCGCTCCATGGTCGTGGCTAACGGATTGACCATCGAGCGGCTGCTGGACCAGGGTAGGCAGATCGAGCGGCTCAATGACACCTTTGAGGGCAAGTTTCGTCTGCTCTGGGGCAGTGAGTGCGATATCTTGGGGGACGGGTCGCTGGACTTTCCGGAAGACATTCTGGCTCAGCTCGATTTTGTAGTCGTGGCCGTTCACAGCCAGTTCCAGATGCCTCCCGAAGCCATGACCGAGCGGATCTGTAAAGCCATGGGCCACCCTCATGTAGACGTGCTGGCCCATCCCAGCGGTCGGATTTTGGGCAAGCGGGCCGGCTATCAAGCCGATTGGGAGGCCATCTACGCAACCGCCAGAGAGCACAACGTGGCCCTGGAAATCAACTGTTCCACCCATCGCTTGGACCTGAGCGATCTGGCTGCCCGGCGCGCCCACGATTGTGGTTGCTGGTTGTCGCTGGGAACCGATGCCCACAGTTTACCCGAGTTTGACAATCTTCATTTGGGAGTGCTGCAGGCCCGCCGGGCCGGAATCGACGCCAGTCGCCTGCTCAACGGACTCCGTTGGGAGCAGTTGCAGGCCCGATGTTGACCTTTTTTTTGGCCCTGCGCAACGTCGTGCGCAACCGAGAACGTAGCTTGTTGACACTCATCGGGGTGCTGCTGGCCATTGGCTCCTTTGTGGCCCTGGTCTCTCTAGCCGAAGGGCTGAGCCAGCGCATCACCTCCGAATTGGGCAACCGGGCCGTCGACCTGTATCTGATACCCAAGCGCTCTCTGGCCCTGCCCAGCGGCCCCATTGGAACCATCGGCTACAGCCAGGATACCATTGGCAACGACACGCTGGCCGCCGTAATCGGCAATGTCACCAACGTCATCAAAGCGGATGGCGTCAACCGAGACACCTGGACCGGTCGCAGGGCCATTTTACCCGTGATTTATCTGGACCGGGGCTCCATTTCCACCTATTTCCCCAAGCTACAGGGCCTGCCTGAAGACCTGGCCGAAGGAGAGATCCTGTTGGGTGAGGGACTGGCCCGTCAAGAGTTTGGTGGACCCGTGGGCAAAATGATTCAGCATGGACAGGCTCAGATGAACGTGACCGCTGTGGTGCGCGGTGGAGGGTTTCAAGATTACTTCGCCTTCGTGAAGCCGCCGCAAGAGAACAATGGCTACCAGGAGATCTGGGTGCAGCTGCGTGATCCCGCTCTGGCCACTGGCAATGCGGCCGAGATTCGAAGTTGGTTACCCGACCATGTCGAGGTGCTGACGCGCAAAGAGTACCTTGCAAGGACCAATGTTTTTGTGCAGTATGCCTGGCTTCTTCAGGCCTCCATCGCTTCCATCGGCGTGCTCATCGCCATCACGGCCTCCATGAACACCATGCTCATGTCTACCTATGAGCGGATGCGCGAATTTGCCGTTTTGCGGGCCATCGGGGCTTCCCGAGCCACCGTCAGTGCCATGCTGGTATGGGAATCGCTCATGTTGAGCGGAATAGGGGGGGTGCTCGGTTGCCTGTTTGGCATTCTGGTGTCGGGGGTGTTGGATGAGGCTGTGGTGGTGTTGTTGAGGCTGCCTTTCCCACTGGCCCAGATCACCCCGCTGCTCCTGGTCCAGGGCATGCTGGTTTCGATGTTGGTAGGGGTCGCCGGGGCCATCATTCCACTGGTGCTGGTCTGGCGACAAAGAATCATGGACGGATTGCGATCGGAATAATGAGGGTTTCGCTACAGGGCGTCCACAAAGTGTATGGCAAATCGCGACCGACCAAGGTACTCGATGACGTCTCCTTGACCATTGAGAGCGGGGATTTTGTGGCCATCACCGGCCCTTCCGGTTCGGGTAAAAGCAGTATGCTCAACCTGCTCGGATGCCTGGATGTGCCCACCTTTGGCCAGGTCTTTTTTGACCAGCGCGACGTGTCAAAAGCCAGCGAGTCCGTGCGCGAGCGCATTCGCCTGCAGCACATTGGTTTTGTCTTTCAAAACTATCAATTGCTGCCCGGCCTGACCGTGCGCGAAAATGTTGCGCTGCCCATGCAACTGGCCGGGGTCAGGCGCATGGAGCGGCTGGCTCGGGTCCAGGGCTTGCTGTCCATGATTGGTCTGGAAAAACAGGCCGACCAGCGAATCATCTACCTGTCGGGCGGACAGCAGCAAAAAGTAGCTGTGGCTCGGGCCCTGGCCAATTTGCCGGGACTGCTGCTGGCTGATGAACCCACCGGAAGTCTCGATGGTCAATCAACTTTGCAGGTGATGGAGGTAATTCGCGAAGTGAATCGCAGTCGCAGTGTGACCACCGTATTGGTGACCCACGATCCGCAGGTCGCGGCGTATGCTCAAAGAGTCTATCGACTGGAGAGCGGATCACTTGACGGTTAAAAGCCAGGATTCAAGGCAGGGCTGAGTAGTACGATGGAGAAGCAGCGGGCGAGGAGCTACCACGAGTGATCATTTGTCTTATGTGCGGAACCGCAAACACCGACTCCAATCACTGTACGAAGTGTGGTGCTCGTCTGCCCAAGCTCGACACACGGACGGCTGGGGGGGTGGCCACAGCACGCCAGACCGGCAAGTACGAAAAGCTTCGCGAAGCTGTCATGAAGGTCAAGACGGGCGAGCATTCTTGGCATCAGTTCGAAGAATGGTATCAGGTCTTTTTTGACGACATTAATGGAAAAATTCAGTTTTTGCTGGACTCCATCAATCAGTCTCACGGTCCCGGCTGGAACTACTACGAAGAGTTTACCGAAGAGGTCGAGACCACTTTCTCTGGCATCGAAGACTACAAGTTAGCCTTGGAACAGGTCTGGCACGCTATCGAGGGCGGCGACCTCGTGCTGGCTCAGTCGGCCGTCAAGCTGTTTCTGCGGGGCGCCGAAAAACTCAACGACGCCTGTGTCCTCAATGCCGAGACGCAGCGCAAATTGGAAGAAGGCTGGGGTTACATGTAAGGGGCGTGAATTGCGTAGAACTGCACGAAGTCACCTTCGGCTACCGCGACACCAACGTACTTCATCAAGTTTCCCTCTCGATTCAAACCGGCCAGATCTACGCTCTGCTGGGCCCCAACGGGGCCGGAAAGAGCACTCTTCAGAAGATCTTGCGTGGTAGTTTGCAGCCCCGAAGCGGCCAGGTCAGCGTATTCGGGGTCAACCCGTGGTGCGCCCCGGCCCCTTGGCGGAGGCGCCTGGCCTGGGTCAACGACGTCCCGGCCATCCATTCACGACTTAGTGTCTGTGAAACCTTACGGTTCTATGCCGGGCTGTACGGACTTCCAGCATCACGTCAACCAGAGGTCATCGCCGAGGCGGGTTTACAGGGTCTGGAAAACCGCTATGTCGGCCAGCTCTCGCGGGGCCAGCAGCAAAAGCTGGCCTGGGCAAAGGCGATGCTGGTGGAGGCCGAACTCTGGCTCCTCGACGAGCCCACCAACGGACTGGACGTCGCCGCCAAGGAAGAAGTTCATGGCCTGCTGGGCGAGATTCGCGCCAGGGGTCGTTGTCTGCTGCTTTCGACCCACGACATGAGAGAGGCCCAAGACCTGGCCGACCTCGTGGGTATTCTTCATGAAGGTCGGCTGGTAGCCCAGGGAACGCCGGAGCAGTTGTGCCAGCAATATCTGCAACAGAGTTTGGGTGACCCCCAGGCGCAGCCTTCCTTGGAACGCGTTTATCGCACGGTTACGGGCAGGAGTCTGTATATTACGGCCGAAGGGCCGCCCAGGAGCTGAAGTCAAAATGTCACCGCGCCGATTAGTGTTAATGTTAGTATTTGTCCTGTGGGCCGTTAATGGCGCGCTCTGGGCCTGGGTGCAGTTCACCCCGCCGCCTCCGCCGCCCCCCCAGAAGACGATTCTGATGGTGTATTTCGAGAAAAAAGATCCCCACAAGAAGGTGGCCAAGGCACTGGAAGATGCCAGAATTCCTTTTCAGCCGCATCAGGGTCAACCTTGGAAGCACCATGTCCAGGAAGGCTTTATTGTCGTAAACACCATTCCGTCAGAAAGCACTCGCAAGGCTCTGTTTCAGGGCATGAAGAGCCTGATGCCGGTGAAGCTGGTGGGAGACGACATTCGCCTGGGCGTTTCCTACAAGACCAGGGCCGAAGCCATCAAGGCTCAAAAGGGCGCCAAAGTCAAAGGCTTCGAATTTGAAGTCAAAGAGAATATCGTAGAAAAGACCACCAAAGTGGTTATGATTGAAGTGGGACCCTTGGAGGCCGACGCTTTGACTCACGCCGAGGATATTCTTAAGAAGCTCAATGTTAAAGAAGAACAGATCGAATCCAAGTCGGACTCTTCCGGCCCGTCCGAACCTTCAAAATAGTTGCTGCACAGGCTGCGCTGGCTGATCTGGAAAGACTTGCTCGATTCTTTGCGCAGTCAGACTGCCCTGGTTGTGTTGCTGAGTCCCCTGCTACTGGCCTTGATGATGCAGACGGTGACGCGCCGCAACGATTTGAAATCCATTCCAGTGGCGGTTGCAGGCCCAATGGATAGCGGTTTTTTGCGGGTTCTTGACGATCATCCTGGCCTCAAAGTTCAGCGCTGCCCCGATTTGCCATCGGCTAAAACCTTATTGGAACAACGCCGGGCAGTCCTATGCCTGGAAATCCCCCCCCATTTTGATACTCATTTCATCCAGAGGCAAAGACCCCAATTGAAGATCTGGACGGATTCTTCGCGTCCCACGCAGAGTCTGTTGGCCCGAGAATACTTACGCGCCTGTCTGCGCCAACAGTTGCAGACGGACTCACTACCCGTGCAGTTTCAGGTGGCTGACGCCGGCCGCGGCCAGCCTCAGGATTTTTGGTTTGCTTCGGCTGTGGTACTGGCGAGTATGTCGGCGATGGTGATTGCTGCGGCAAATCTGGTGGAAGAGAAGGAGGCTGGGACTTTACAGCAAATGTTACTCTCGCCAGCCAGTCCTACAGAATTGTGGATTGGAAAGCTCGCAGTAAGCAGTGCCCTGGGTACCGCTGCTGCGATGTCGGTGGTAGCCCTGCGCGGTCCCTCGTTGGCCGCATTTTGGGGCGCTCTTGGGTTGACAGCAGTAGCCAGCTTCGTGTTTGCTGCTCTAGGAGGAGTCATTGGCCTGCTGGCCAAAGGCCCCGCCGCAGCCAGTTCTTGGACAGGCATTTGTTTCATCGCCTTCTTCGCCCCCGCTTCCCTCTCGGAAACGAGTCAAGCTTTAAGTCGATGGGCCCAGGCCTCCCCAGCCTTCTATCTCTATGATGGTTTGCAACGGACTGTGCTCGGTCAGGAATCGGCGACCTCTCAGGTCGTTAATTTTGCTGTCCTGATCTCTCTAGGAGTGCTCCTGACCTGGGTTGGGGCGCGTCTCCTGAGGAACTATCGCTGACCACCGGTCCCTCTCTCTCTGACAATATTGTTTGTCAGTAACTGCACTAAGGAGTAACGTGAATGTCTGAGCAAAACGCTGCCGAGCTGCGGCGTATGTCACGCGTCGAGCTGTTTGAAGTAGCTCGTGAACGTGGCCTGAGCGGCTACCAGAAGTTGAAAAAGGACGAAATCATCGCCCGCCTGTTGGAATTGGGTGATGTTTCAGAGCCGGCCCCTGAGCCAGAGCCTGTCGCCGAGGAGGCACCTGCCCCGGCCCCGTCCCGAAGCCGTTCCCGGCGTGGCCGCGGGCGTGAGCATGCGGAGCCCGTTGAAGAAGTGGCCAGTGTGCCCGAACCCGTGGCCGAAGAAGAGGTGCCACGCGAAGAAGAGCGCCCAGAGAGTGACGGGGAGCCTCGTGCCGACGACGATTTCCGCGGCCGGCGCTCTCGTCAGCGCTCTGGCCGCCGCGGGCGCCGTGACTACCAGGGGCCCAGGGACGATGCCGAGGCCAGCCCGGTCCAAGAGGATGACGTCCAGGACTCGGGACAGGAAGATGACTCCGACCGTCCCCGCCGCCACTATCGTGACCGCGACGGTGGGGACTACCAAAGACCCCACCAGGACGAACTGGGGTTGCTTTACGCCAGCGGCATCCTGGAAGTCTTGCCGGAAGGGTATGGCTTCCTGCGAGGTCGGTCCTATTTGCCCGGGGCGGCCGACATTTATGTCTCCATGTCTCAAGTGCGCCGCTTCGGACTGCGCATGGGCGACATGGTGCTGGGCCAGGTTCGCCCCCCCAAACCCGGCGAGAAATACTACGGACTGCTGCAAGTCGCCTCGGTCAATGGAATGGACCCGGACACGGCCCGCCGTCGTCCACATTTCGAGCAGCTAACCCCCATCTTCCCCAATGACCGCTACAAGATGGAGGGCGATGACAACGACTTCAGCAAGCGTATCATCGACCTGTTCTGCCCCATTGGTAAGGGTCAACGTGGACTGTTGGTGGCTCCGCCCAAGGCTGGCAAGACGATCCTGCTCAAGAAAATCGCCAATGGCATTGCTCAAAATTATCCCGAAGTGGTGATGATGGCCCTGCTGATTGACGAGCGCCCGGAAGAGGTCACCGACATGGAGCGCTCCATCGTGGGCGAAGTCATCTCCTCGACCTTCGACGAGCCACCCGAGCAACACGCCCACGTCAGCGAGCTGGTGCTGGCCAAAGCCATGCGTATGGTTGAGATGGGTAAAGACGTGGTGATTCTGCTGGACTCACTGACTCGCATGGGTCGTGCCTACAACCAGATAACCCCTCCCTCCGGACGCACCCTGACAGGTGGTCTTGATACCTCGGCGCTGCGGATGCCCAAGCGCTTCTTCGGCGCCGCCCGCAACATCGAAAACGGTGGAAGTCTCACCATTATCGCCACGGCGTTGCTGGATACCGGTTCGAAGATGGACGAAGTCATTTTCGAGGAGTTCAAGGGAACGGGCAACATGGAACTCGACATGTCGCGTCGTCTGGCCGAACGTCGTGTTTTCCCGGCGATCGACATCAAAAAATCGGGCACTCGCCACGAGGAACTGTTGCTCAGCGAAGAAGAGCTGCGCAAAGTCTGGTTGATGCGCCGTGCCCTCGACCTTTTAGGGGACGGACAGGACCCCACAGAAGCCGTTTTGGAGCGGATGCGCCGCTCCAAGACCAATCAGGAGTTTCTTGATTCGTTGGGCAAAGAAGGCACGTACGCCGGCACTGCTCGCTAAGTAAGCCAAAGGGCCCCGTCCTCCCTGGGAGGTCGGGGTCCTTTTCATGTACTCCAGGAATCGTAACGCTGGCACCAAACATCCAGGGTATGCGAAGCAGTGGTGCGCCTTTCCGAGTGGTGGCCTCAGACGAGGCCGGAAAAATGTGGGATCTGCGGGGTTGGACTCCGGCCGTCCGCAGTGGATCCGATCTCAGGCCGGCTCGAAGCGAGGACTGGATAGAAGCCCCGCCAGGCACTCGTCTGCAGTTTTTAGAAGGGCGACAGCCGCTGGGATGGCCCAAGGGGTCGCTTTTTCCCGAACCACCAACCCCCGTGCAGGGGGCGCTGGCAGTGGCTGCTCAGTTGCCCTCCGGCTACACGCGGACTCTACTGCCGGCATACGTGCGCAGCGACGGCAAGCCCTATCTACCCTTCTTTGGCTACACGGCCGTGGCTTTTCGAGAAGGCAAGCCCTGGGTGGCCGCTCTGCAAAGCGATTCCAACCCTCACTGGCAGCCGCGCCACTACGACCCGCCCGATTTATTGGCACGGATCCGAGAGCGGCGTGCCCAATTGCCGGAGAACCGTGTTTTAGAGCAGTTGGAAACCTGTGCTACCCAATACGGTTGCTACAATGCTCAGAATATTTTCTTGGGGCGATGGGAGGGAGCGGTGCCCGTTTCTCCCGCTTGCAACGCCGAATGTATTGGTTGCATCTCCTGGCAGCCCGAAGACAGGCCAGCCTCTCCCCAGCAGCGCTTCGCATTTGTGCCCAGCCTGCACGAAATTGTCGAGGTGGGCCTGGCTCATCTCCAGGACGACGAGAGTATCTACAGCTTTGGCCAGGGTTGCGAGGGCGAACCCTTGCTCCAGGCCAGGCTTATCGCCGAGTCCGTGCGAGCCATTCGGGCCCAAAACGGGAAAGGCACGATTCATCTCAATACCAACGCTTCCAAGCCCGATGGATTCGCCCGGGTCATTGAAGCTGGCCTGGACTCGGTGCGCGTTTCCCTCAACTCCGTGCTGGAGGCCACCTATACGGCTTACTACCAGCCTAGGGGCTACCGCTTCGGCGACCTGGAGGAGTCCATTCGCCGGGCTCGCTCTCACGGGGTGTTGGTCTCCCTCAACTACCTGCATATGCCGGGCTGGAATGACCGCCAGCAGGAGGTGGAAGCCCTGGTGGACTACGTCAACCGCCTGGACATCCAGATGATTCAGTTGCGCACCCTCAATATCGACCCTGACATGTATGCCCAGGCCGTGCCCATGCCGGGTGGTCCCGCACTGGGTATGGTGGAGTTGGTGGCCCGTCTGCGCCGCGAATGCCCGCAACTGGTTTTGGGCAATCACACACTTGCTTGCAGGGCTAAACGTGCGTCGGAGTCGAAGCAAATGGGTAGACCGGGAGGATAGAGCTTTGTCCATGGTTAGCGCAACCATTGGCCGTTACCACATTATCGAAGAGTTAGGCCGCGGCGGCATGGGCGTGGTTTATCACGGCCATGACCCCCTGCTCAATCGCCCCGTTGCCATCAAGATTCTTTCCCAGCAACTGGTGCAAAATCCTGAGGCCAA